>CAMCLK010000005.1 GCA_945875585.1 Candidatus Kuenenia stuttgartensis
GGACGGCTGGGGCATTCACATGAGCATTCGCGGCGGCTGGGTGTGGAATCTGTGGGGGCGCGATTGCGTGGTGGTGCACCTCAAGAAGGGCACTCTGAGGATTGGAACAGACGATGCTGCAAATTTTGAGGTTTTTCTTCAGGGAAAGGTTGGTGGGTGATTCCGCTTCAGGTTTTTTTGATATCTGTTCGGTCATATGCCGTTCAAGCAAATGGAATATGGCCTGATTCTGATTTCGCCCATGCTGTGGCGAAGAGCCCCGCACGACTGAGTAAGGGGCCACAGACTCCCTAGCAGAAGCCTGTTAGGCAATACAATGACTTCAGATTTCGAATCTTGGCGCGTGGCCCCTTACTCAGTCGTGCGGGGCTCTTCGATGTAATTGGGTTGCCGCACATATGACTTCAAAAACATAAGCAACCACAAAGTAATGGAGTGATTTTATGAGGCAAAGGCGGCAGTTGATGTGACCAGAAGCAGTCGCCTAAACACCCTCCGCGGCGCGGAGGGTGTTTAGCAATAACATGGCGATTGTCATCGGGCCCACGCCGCCCGGTACCGGAGTGATAGCCTTGGCAATGCGGGCCACTTCGTCGTAAGCAACATCCCCACATAAAGTTCCGTCGGGAAGCCGATGGATGCCCACATCGATCACCACTGCTCCGGGCTGAATCATGTCCGCGGTAACCCATCGGGGTTGGCCGAGTGCAGCCACGACGATTTCTGCTTGCCGCAACAGGCCCGGAATGTTGTTGGAGCGGCTATGGCAGACAGTAACCGTGGCATCAATGCCCTTTTGCAGGAGCACAAGGGCGAGGCTTTTGCCAACGATACTGCTGCGACCAAGAATCACCACCTTTTTGCCCGCCCATTCAATGCCAGAGCGCACACCTAGTTGCCAGACCCCCTGAGGTGTACATGGCAGGTACCGCGGGCGACCATCAGCCAATAGCCCTAGATTGTCCGGGTGTAAGCCATCCACATCTTTGGCGGGATCGATCGCATCCAGTACGGCTGCAGTGTCGAGGTGACTTGGAAGTGGCAACTGCACAAGTATGCCATGAACAGCGACGTCCGCATTCAATTGGTTGATAAGCTTAACAAGATCCGATTGGCTGATATCTGCGGGCATCTGGTGCAGCCAACTGGTCATGCCTGCTTTGTCGCATGCTTGGCGCTTATTTCGCACATAAACTTGGCTGGCAGGATTCTCCCCCACCAACACTGCTGCAAGGCCGGGTACTATTCCAGTTTTTTGAAGCAGGCGGGCGGTATCGGCACCAATCTCTTCGCGGATGGCCAAGGCAACTGCTTTGCCATCGATGATTTGTGCACTCATGATGATTCCATCAGGGGGTTTGAATAATCCACGGAGGTGTCTGCAGCGCGCCTAATGATGGCTCCCTGCCAGTCTGCAAGATCAACCAAGGCTTCGCATTCGCTCGTCAATTCACCCAGAACGAAAACAGCATTGGCCATGCGGCACGCGGACTCTGCCTGCGACCACGCATGAGCATCGAGGGGTTCGTTCGCTTGAGGTTGGCCAAGATTGATGTGCCCACCGATACCAATCACAAGACAGCCAGCGGACATGGGTAGTGACGGATCCAGTGGCAAGCCAGTGGCAGCGTGAGTTCCCACAATGGCAACAACCCGGGGCCCTTGGTAGGCACCCGGGTTATGGTCATGCGATGAGCAGCCTTCGTGCGTCACGAATTGGCTTTCTCGAAGTATTCGCGCGATCCCTTAGGGTCGGCTTTCATGGTTGGGTCACCCTGCTTCCAGTTAGCGGGGCACACTTCGCCGTGGGTCTCGAACTGTTGCAACGCATCGATGAGGCGCAAGGCTTCGTCTACGCTACGGCCCAATGGCAGGTCATTGACCAGCATGTGCCGAAGAACGCCTGCCTTGTCGATCAGGAACAGGCCACGCAGGGCAACGCTTTCGTCGGGGAGAAGAACACCGTAATCCTTGGCAATGCGCTTGGTGAGGTCAGCAATAAGGGGGTACCGAACGCTACCGAGACCACCCTGAGTACGGGGCGTTTGGTTCCAGGCCAAGTGCGAGAACTGGCTGTCCACAGAGACGCCAAGAACCTCGGTGTTGCGCTTCTGGAATTCAGCAAGCTTCTGATCGAAAGCAATGATTTCGGTTGGGCAAACAAAGGTGAAGTCGAGGGGGTAAAAGAAGAGGACAACGTACTTGCCAAGGTAATCGTGGAGGTTGATGGTTTTGAACTCGTGTCCCACAACGGCAGTGGCAGTGAACACAGGTGCAGGCTGGGTGACAAACGCGCGCATGATGACCTCGCAGGCTTCAAGAGAAAATCGGTCAAGCGTATAATTAATAGTTAGGAGGTAGACCGGGCAATGGTCAATGGCTTCCGTCATCTGAGAGCAGATTATGAGATTGTCTGGGGGAGATGGGACTTGAATCCTGCCGCGTGACTCCTAGCAGAATAGTATAGCAATGCGTGGGATCGCGACCGGCGATCCCTAGGCACCACAAGCTACCGGGGAATGATCGCCGATGATGGTCGACATCCAACATCTCACGAAATTTTTCGGACCCGTACTGGCCGTCAGCGATGTGTCGTTGCGCATTGAAGCCAACGAAATCGTGGGCTTGCTTGGAAACAACGGGGCAGGGAAAAGCACCTTGATGCGCATGCTGACCACCTATTTGCCCGCTACCAGCGGTCGAATCATGGTGGACGGCTTCGACGTATTGACGCAGTCTCAGGATGTGCGCAGGCGAATAGGTTATTTGCCAGAAAGTATTCCGCTTTATCCGGAAATGCGGGTGGAGGAATACCTTCGCTTCAGGGCTCAACTCAAAGGGCTCCAGCGGTCACAAGTCCGAAGCCGTATCGACAGCGTGCTGGGCAGGTGCCGTCTGATGGATGTGCGCCGCCGTTTGTGTGGCACGCTTTCCAAAGGTTTCAGGCAGCGTGTGGGTCTGGCAGATGCCCTTCTTGCCGATCCTGCCTTGCTGATTCTTGATGAACCAACCGATGGCTTGGATCCTGGCCAAAAGCAGGAAGCTTTGGCTTTGCTGCGCGATCTCGGCCGCGAACACACCATTCTGTTCAGCTCCCACCTGCTGGGCGAGGTCGAGACCCTCGTCAGCCGTGTCGTCATTCTCCGCCGAGGGCATCTGGCGTTGGACAAGCGCATCGAGGAACTTCGTGAAGAGGCCAACCGCGAACGTACCCTGCGTTTCGAAGTGCGGGGCGAAGCCAAAGCGGTTGAGGCGGCACTGAATGCCTGCGCTACTGTGGATGCTGTCAAATCAATCGCCTACTCTCAACTGCCAGATGGCTGGACTCAGGGGGAACTCAGGTTACCCGGAGCCATGGATCCGCGTGAAGAACTGGTCCGCCGGATGTCAACGGCAGGAGTAGGGCTGAGGCATATTGAATTCCACCGTCCATCGCTGCAAGACCGCTGGAACGAAATCAACAACCGCGACGTTGCGACGCTCAGGCAGAAAACAACCGCCTGAAAACAGCGCAATGGCATTTAATCTATTCGCGATCCGGAGACCGTACCATGGCTGAATTGAATGAAATGCTGTCCGCACCCAAAGCCGACGAATCCTCGGAACCCCGGTTGGATGGCCCGGGTCCATCGCAAATGATGGAAGACGAACTAGCAATGCCACGGATGGTGGGTATTGCCTCGGTGATGGCGTTGATTATTGGTTTTGTGGCAGTGGGATTCGGCTTGCAGGACCGTTCGTTCGCCATTGGCCCAGGCCTTGGACTTCTGTTCATGATCGCTGGCCTGACAGGCTTGGTGGTCCATGCGTTTATGGAAGAAGACGCGACCTTGCGTTTGGCCTTTTTTGGTGCCGGCGTCGTGGGTGCGCTTGCAGGGACCGGCGTCTTGTTTCTGTCCGACTGGAGCGTTGCTGGGCGTGCCCTTGGTGCCATTATCGCATTTGTGGCGTTGCCTTTGCTTTTGTCGGTCGCTCGTGGTTCATCTGCCCAGCAACCCGTTCTTGGGTTTGTACCGCGAGGGTTGCTGATTGCTGGGATTGCGCTTTTGACCATCGGGCTGGCTTGGCTTTTCCGCTTGAGCGAACGCGGTGAATTCGAAAACATTGGTTTACCCCTGGTGCTTTCGGCTCTTGGCGGGGCATACTTTTTGGGAGTATTGGGATTTTTAGGCTGGGAATCCGAGCTGGGTAATCGCTCGGGTTGGTTGGCAACGCTGGGTGGCTTGGCGATAGCCCTGCTGGCCTTGCTACGCTCCTTGGCCCACGAGGCGGGTTGGTGGCCCGCGCTGGGTTCCGCTTACTTTGTTCCGGGCGGTTACCTCATTGTTTTGGTTTCGCTGCTGTTGGCCGGTGCGTCGTATGCAACTGTGTCCGATCGCCCCACGCTGGTAGTGGCCCGTCGTGAACTGGAAGCTTTCTTTTACTCGCCGATCGCCTATTTTGTTCTGATATCGTTCGCCTTGGCGACGTGGTTCAGTTACCAGAATTTTCTGGGCAACCTTGCCGAGGGTCGGGTGCTTGAACCCATTCTGAACTATTATGTTATTGAACTGTTCTTGATCATCTGTCTGCTCTTTTCCGTGCCCCTAATCACCATGCGGTTACTGAGCGAAGAAATGCGCGCGGGCACGCTGGAAGTATTGTTGACAGCCCCTGTCGACGAGACAGCAGTTGTGCTTGGCAAGTTTCTGGCGGCGTTCGTCATGTTCATGTCGCTGTGGCTGCCATTCGCGCTTTATTTGTTGTCACTCCCCGTGGCGGCGCAGCCCGGTTTCGACTTCCGCCCTTTGCTCAGCTTTGCTGTCGTGCTTTCCGCGACCGGTGCCGGATTTGTAGCCATGGGGCTGCTGTTCAGTGCCGTATCGAGCAACCAGCTTGTGGCGGGAGCGCTCACGCTGGTTGGCATGATCGGCTTGCTCGTGCCTTACATCCTTCAGTTCAGGCTGATGGAGACCAGCGGTTGGGGAACTGTGTTGAACCACATCTCGTTCCTCAGCGGCTGGGAAAGCGCGCTGGAAGGGAAGTTGATCCCTCGGCAATTGGTGTTTTCGTTATCCTTGACCGTGTTTTGCCTGTTCTGCGCCGGCAAGGCGCTTGAGTCTCGCAAGTGGAAATAAAACATACAGGGTTGCCTGCGTTGACCCGTCGGAATCGTTCGTGGAGGTGGCGGACTTATGAATGATTGGAAAGCGGAAGAAGCCCGGGCACGTGAGCGGGTGATCCCCCTTCTCGCCTTGGCCGTTACCGGATTATTGCTGTTTGCAGCCGGTCTGATCATCCCGTGCGTGAAGCGCGACTTTTACGAAGTGATTTCCGGTGGCGTGACCCAGTGGCGGGCCCGTCCGTTTCCGTTGATCATGACGGGCCTGCTGCTTGCCTTGGGCATCGCCTGCCTTTTGGCAGCATCGGTCCTAGGACGTGGTGGCGAGCGTGCCAGCCCCGCGGTTCGTCGCCTGCTCTATGGAGCCAACACCCTTGTCGCGGGCCTGTTCTTGGTAGGAATTCTCGTTTTTGTGAACGTGCTGAGCACATTGCGTCTGGGGCGATTCGATATCTTCAACCAGACCTTCGATTACACTCAGTCATCGCTTTACACGTTGGCCCCCAGCACCCGCCAATTCCTGACCAATCTCCGCGAACCCGTTAGCCTTTATTACTTCCACAGTCCGTTCAGTGGTTCAAGCCAGTTCGCCCGTGCTGAAACCGCTACACTTGTTGAAAATTGCAGGCGTTTACAACCTTCACTTGTCACGTGGGACGTTCTCGAACTACCCGGGGAATCTGGCCTGCGCGATCTTGAGGAGCTTCGGAAAAAATACCAGTTCCCCGAAGAATTGGGATTATTGGTGGTGATGGGTGGTAATCACGAATTCATCAAAGCTTCAGAACTCGTGTCGCAGCAGCGTTCCGGTCAGCCGGGCGATCCATCGGCTGGTTCCACACTTCAGTATCTGGGTGAAGGGAAATTGCTGAACACCCTCGTGTATCTTTCGGAAAACAAAACCAAGGCAACCCTTTACCTGACCACCGGGAATGGCGAATTAACCCGAGAGAATCTCGAACGCACAGGTGGTTGCGCACAGTTGGCAACCATGCTCGAAAAAGACAGTTACAAGGTTGAATCGCTGCCCTTGGGCCCCAAGTCTGGCACTATTCCCGCGGACGCCGACATCATCATCATGGCAGGTCCCAAAAACGATCCCAGCCAGGCGGCACTCGATGCCCTCGAGAAGTTTCTGCAAGGAGGCGCCTCGGGCAAAAAAGGCAAGTTGCTGGTCCTACTCGGGCCTGAACGTGAGCGCGTGAACGGTACGGTTGGTTTCTCACCGTTTCCCCGTCTGAAGGCTTTGTTGCGTAAATTCAAAGTCGAGGTTACGGACCAGATTGTTGTTTCAGGTGAAACCCCGCCACCCCACACAACCACCATCGGTGTGGCCAACCCCAAGGTCACCAGCAGCCTAACCAAACCCCTCCGCCGAAATGGCGGCTTGGTGCCGTTTGAACTTCCGGAAGTCCGCGTGATTGCTTCTGTTCCTTCGGCGCCGGTCGATCCGGGTGCGCCTGCGCCTGCAGCAATGAATGCAGAGTCGTTTTTGATTGCCTATCCGCGTCTCGATCCTCGCCCTGTTTCCAATCTCAGTCAGGGCTTTGAAGCCCTTGTGAGGTCGAAGGGTTGGGAAGAAGGCAAAAACCCACCAGCTTCTAATGAGGAAGTTTCCATTGGCGCAGCGGTTCAGGAAGGAATCACGCCACGTTTGGTGGTGCTTGGCAACGCCCGCGCGTTCAACGACGAATATCTGACACGTGCCCGTTCCGATATGTCGTTGGAACTGGCTAGCACATGCGTGAACTGGTTGCGTGAACGCTCCAACCTTGGGGCCAAGCCTTCTGATCAGGTAAAAACCGAACGCAAGACCTACAAACTCGAAATGGATCAGCGTACTGCTGGGTTCAACCGATTGCGATTTCTACCACCTTGCCTAGCGGTACTGATGATCGCTGGTATGGGCGCTGGCGTGTGGCTTATCCGCCGCCGTTGACACTGGCCATCTCATTGAGGGAATACCAATGAATCCGCGCACGACCTACATTCTTGGAAGCATATTCCTGGCCATGCTGGTTCTGGTGGGGCTGGCAGTGTTTTGGGGACCTGCGGCCTCCGATCAGGGCAGGCATGTTTTCCCCGGTTGGCATGGGGCGACTTCCGTTGAAGCTAACCCAGCGGATTCGGTTGTTCGTTTGCGCATAGAGCGCACGGAACCCGTTGCTGAAACGCTTGAATTTGTACGTCAGGGAACGGGCGGTACTTGGAAGCTTGAAGCTCCGTTTGCAACAAGTGCGGACAATTTTGCAGTGGGCGCCCTAGTTCGGGCTCTGGTTGAAGCCCGCCGCGATGGCGATCGTGATGTTACCGGGTCGTTTTCAAGCCTTGGATTGGACCAGCCTGTTGCCACAGTCACTTTAACCGATTCCAGCAACGTAGCGCGGACCTTGAAGGTAGGCAAAACCCTCCCCGGTGCCACAACTCCCCAAACGGTGGTTGAATCGTCTGATCGCGCTGGCAAGCCGATGATTGTGTCGCGCCGCGACATTGCAGACCTGTTCAAGGCACTTTCAGCACTGCGCGATAAAGCCCTTGTTGCTGCAACAGAATCAGATATCGATTCCTTTGAATTGAGCGAAGGCAAGCGTGGTCCCGTTGCTTTGCGCAAGAAAGATGGCCGCTGGCGTTACACCCTCCCTGACCTTGGACCCGCCGAAGGGGGAGATGCTGGCGCCCAGGCCCAGCCGGGTAGTTCCGCAGACGTTGGATCTCTGCTTCGCGATCTAGTAGCACTACGCCTCGAGCAGGTGGGCGAACGTGCCGGGGATCGCAACGATTTTGTTGCCGACAACGTGACGGATCTCGCCAGCCACGGATTGGATGCCACCAAGAATCGGGTGTTGAAAATCAAGGTAGACCGAGCGGAAACCGTAAAAGTCGAAGGCGGCGCTTCCGAGGCCAGTGTCAAGGTGGTGACCTTACTGATTGGACTCGACAAACGCGCCGAGATCAAACCTGAAGGGAAAGAAGGGCCAACGGCCCAATGGGTGGGCTACCCCGCAACCATTGAAGGTTCTGGCAGTGTTGTGCGTGTGCCTGCCCGCCCCGTGGAAGCACTTCTGAAATTGCTCGAAACACCTGATCTTGTTCGCGACCGGGCCTTGGTTCGCCTGTCGGGTGAACCGGATGTGATTGAAATCCGCAATGGATTGGGGTCTTTCGAATTGATCAAACCGGCTGCTGGAGGTGCTTGGCAGCTTTGGAAATTGAATGCAACGGCACCCTTGGCAGCAGATACCACGGTTGTGGCTACCTTCCTTGAGGCATTCCGCAAAGAACGGATTTCGTTCGTTGAAGGAGATCCCAAGGTCAAGGAAAAGGAACTCGATCTCGATCGCGCGCCCGACAAGCAGGTGTCTGTGACATTCCGTTTGGGTGGAGTCCTTCAAGACGCCGTAGCCAAACCGGATGAAGGCAAAGAAAGCACCCCTAAAAAGCCCCGGATCAAGGAAGCGCGTCCAGATGCAGTCATTGTGTTCGGTAAACGCATGGGCGAAGAAGTAGCCACCCGCAGGATGTGGGGAGATGATGTGGCCCTTGTGAAGGCTGGTAAACCGCTGCTGGACATAACGGAACAAGGAACGCTGGGGTACTTGGAAAAGCGCTTGCCTTCGTTGGCATCGTCAGCAGACATAGCTGGGGAAGCCACAGGCCTGACAGTAGCGCAAAACGATGTCTCCGTTGAGGTGACGCGGGAAGCCAAGGACAAGACATGGGCTTTCAGCCTGCCTGCAGATCGCAAGGCAATGCCTGTTAGCCCCGAGGCTGTGAAAGCAACCTTGTCAGGGCTGATCTCCCTGCCAGTGCGTCGTTGGATTGCTGAGACACCCTCGGCAGCTCAACTCGACCAATACGGACTTTCCAAGCCCAAACTTGTCGTAACCGCATTGCTGCTTGGCAAAGATGGAAAAAAGGAGCAAGCGACCGTTCACTTTGGCTCGGACATTTCAGATAAGGGCGAAGTTTATGCGCGAGTTGCCGGGGGCGAGCGTGTGTTTGCCACGGACAAGGCAGCACTGGTGCCACTCCAATCCGCACTGGAAGACCGGATGCCATTCCGCGACCTCAATCCGCCCAAAGTAGCCCATATCAAAATCATTGGCTGGCAGGGAATCAACGGAACGCCCGTAACGCTTGAAGTGGAACGAAAAGATGGAGCATGGGTAGCGAAAGACCCGGCCAAGGATTTCCCTGTAGCCGGGGCAAAAATCGATGCCCTGCTTGGAAGCATTAAGGCGTTGCAAGCAGAACGATTTGTCAAATACGCAGGAAACGCAGACCCTGCCCACGAAATTGAGCCGGCTAAAAATGGCATGCGGATAGAAATCACGGAAGAAGGAAAAACCGAACCCGTGTTCCTTGGCCTTGGAAAGGCTGAAGGTGCGTCGTTGAATGCAACGGCCTCCAAGTACCCCGGAGCCGTATTTCTAGTCCCCAAAGCACCGTTCGAGGATGCGATGCAAGGGCGTGCTCGGTTCAAGCAATGACCCAACCGTTTCCGGCGCCAGAATCAGTGATTCTGGCGGTTCAAGCTTGCCTGCTTGATGGTTCGTGGGCCTTATACGACCACGATCGCTTGGACAGGTTTGAAAAGACATTGGCTGATCGGTTCGCATCTTTAAACGCACTAGTCACTAGTAGCGGAACACTGGCCTTGGAATGGGCGCTAGTGGCTGTCGGTGTTGTATCGGGCAGCAATGTGGTCCTTGCTGCTTACGACTACCCGGGTAATTTCCTGACGGTACATGCTCTGAAAGCGCATCCTCATCTAGTGGATGTAGACCCCGCCACGGGCCAGATGGATCCTCAGTCACTTAAAAACGCACTTAACGCAATTCCTGTTTCCGCAGTGGTTGTCAGCCACTTGCATGGGGGAATGGCTGACATCGCTGAAATTACGGCCATATGCCGAGAGAAAAAGGTTCCCGTGGTGGAAGATTGCTGCCAATGCCCGGGGGCAACGTTTCAAGGGAAGCTCTTAGGCACATGGGGAGATGCTGGGGTCATCAGCTTTGGGGGAGGAAAGCCCATTGGGTGTGGCCGTGGTGGGGCCATGCTGACAAATAACTCATTGGTAGCTCAACGTGCGCGTATGCAATCGCTTCGCGGGACCCGTTTGGCAACGCTGTCGAATATGCAGCTGGCAGCTTTGGAACCGCAGTTGGCGAATCTTGCAAAAACCATGCAAATAACAGCAATAAAAGCACGGCAACTTTTGGACATATTTCAGAACGCATCAGCGTTTAAACCGATCACAGCGAAGGACGGGGAGCCTGGCTATTACCGCTTGGGTCTTGTTGCGCAGGACCGGTCCACCCGTGAAACCATTATTGAGAGGGGTAGGTTATTGGGCCTACCGGTTGATCCAGGATTCAGATCACTTCAAATGGGCAGGGCCAAAACCAGATTCAGCACGCTTGGAACCCTTTCAGGTGCGGAAGAATGCGGGAAAAAGATGATAACGCTGTCTGGATCGGTATTCCTCAGTGATGAATCAGGTTTTGAAAACATCAAGAACGCGTGCACAGTCTGGGCATCAGGGTGCTGACCTCCTACAAGATAAATAGTGTCAGCTGGAAGCAAACCAGCATCAATAAAGCGAAACAACACCGTCGAATCAATCGTCTGCAAGCAAGGGGAAGGCATGCGCTCCCTTGACACCCCTCATGGTGCCCGATAGCTTGGGAACTTCCCGGTTTACAGAACAACAGGGAAGAGAAACAGGAAGTGGGCTACGCGCGATGAACGAGCGCATGCGGATTCGCATACGAATGGAAGGGTACGACCACGAAGTACTCGATCGCACGGCACGAGAAATTGCCGAAACTGCGGAGCGAACCGAAGCGCAGGTACACGGACCTATTCCGTTGCCAACGCGAATCGAACGTTACACGGTGCTGCGAAGCCCTCATATTGACCGTAAGTCGCGGGAGCAGTTTGAAATCAGAACGCACAAGCGTCTGATCGACATCCTCCGTCCTACTGGCAAAACAGTGGAGGCCCTGAATAAGGGTCTTAGCCTTCCGCCCGGCGTGGACATTAAAATCCGCGTACTGACAGCTGGTGCATAAACCGGCGAATCTCTTTCACTTGGGTCCGGTTTAGCCGGACCCTATATGTTCAATGAACTGGATGGAAAGAACCCCCAAACGCACCCTGGAAATTGACCAGGAATGCACATGGGATTAGTTGTCGGCCAGGGCGTAAATGCCTGACTGGCGATCGAGGTGAGTAATGTTGAGCCTGAAGGTCGTCAACATGGAAGGGCAAGAGGTTGGAACCGTAGAGGTCAACCCTGCCGATTTCGGTGGCGAAGTGAATCGTCAACTGTTGCACGATGTCGTGTTGATGCAGTTGGCTAACCGCCGTGCTGGTACCCACTCAACCTTGCGAAGGGGTGAAGTGGCAGGAAGCACGAAGAAGATATTCCGGCAGAAGGGTACTGGCCGTGCCCGCGCGGGTAGCAAGCGCACCAACAAGCGCGTGGGTGGTGGTACAACCAAGGGGCCAAAGCCCCGCGATTACGAATACCACATGCCCAAAAAAGCAGTGCGTATCGCAACACGCATGGCAATTTTGAGTAAGCTGACAGACGACGAAACCATTATTTTGGATTCGTTGAGCATGCCCGAAGTCAAAACAAAATCAGTTCAGAAATTGCTGAACAATTTAAAGCTTCGCGGTAAGCGTGAAGTTGTTGGTGAAGTTCAGTACGATCGACGTATTGATGGCCTGAGCTGTCTGGTTGGTCTTGCAGGACCGGATGAAGCCACATGGCGTTCAGCACGCAATATTCCAGGGGTATCGGTACTTCCGATCCAGGAATTCAACGCGCTGACAATCATGAGGCAGAAGCGTCTGGTGTTGACTCGGGAAGCTCTGGAAGCATTGCGATCAACCAAGGTCGAGGCGTAAAGCGGGAGATTTGAATCGTGAGTATTCACAAGGCGCCAACGCCCGTCAGATCATTCGGCCCGAAACTGGACGCGCACCAGATTATTGTGCGTCCATTGGTGACCGAAAAAAGCAATCAGTTGACGGATGAACTACGGACATACATGTTCGAAGTGAACCCGTTGGCAACCAAGCCTGAGATCAAGCAAGCGGCTGAAGTGCTGTTCAATATCAAGATCAGCTCGGTACGGACCATGAATGTGCGGGGTAAAACCCGAGGCAACAGGTTCAAGATGGGCCGGTTGAGCCACTGGAAAAAGGCATACGTGACACTGCAGCCGGATAGCCCGGCGCTGGATCTCTTCTGAGAAACAACTGGCGGGGAGCCGAACAATGGGAATTCGACAATTCAAACCCGTGACTCCTGGTCGCCGTCAGATGACGGTCAGCGACTTCAAGGAAATTACGGATCGCAAGAAGAAGCCAGAAAAGTCGCTTCTTCGTCCAATGCCGAAAAAGGGTGGACGCAACAACCAAGGTGTTATCACTTCACGATTCCGTGGGGGTGGTCACAAGCAGCGTTATCGCCTTGTTGACTTCAAGCGTCGTAAAGACGGTATTTTTGCAGAGGTAATGTCCGTCGAGTACGATCCAAATCGCTCGGCACGCATTGCGCTGATCGTGTACACTGACCAAACGAAGGCTTACATTCTTGCCCCGCAAGGCATGAACAGAGGCGACAAGATTTCGTCAGGTGACGAAGCGGAACCAAAGCCCGGAAATTGCTTGCCACTGCGCAAAGTACCACTGGGTATGTCGGTTCACAACATCGAACTTCAACCAGGCCGTGGTGGTCAACTTGCTCGCTCCGCAGGATGCAGCGGTACCTTGACAGCCCGCGAAGGCAAGTGGGCTCAGGTGACCCTGCCAAGTGGTGAAATGCGTCGTGTGAGCAGTGATTGCCGAGCCACTATTGGCGTGATTGGCAACGCGGACCACATGAACATCAGCCTTGGCAAAGCCGGTCGCAAGCGTTGGCTTGGACGTAAGCCACACAATCGCGGCGTGTCGATGAACCCTGTGAACCACCCGATGGGTGGTGGTGAGGGTCGTACGGCAGGCGGACGTCATCCTTGCGGTCCGACTGGCGTTTTGGCCAAGGGCGGAAAGACCAGGAAGAAGAAAAAACCAGGAACGAAGTCGATCATTCGACGTCGCCGTCCTGGACCACGTAATACAGCGAACTGATCAACAGTTTCGATGAGGAGGGCGGCTAGGCCGCCGATGAGACATGGGACGATCACTTAAAAAAGGCCCACACGTCGATGAACGACTTGTGGGCAAAGTGGAAAAAGGACGCTCCAAGGGTAATCGGGATCCGATTAAGACTTGGGCTCGGGATTGTACCATTGTGCCTGAATTCGTGGGAATCACGTTTTTAGTTCACAACGGTAAGCAGTTCATTCGGGTGTATGCGACTGAAGACATGGTCGGACATAAACTGGGTGAGTTTTCACCTACCCGTACATTCAAGGGCCATGCCGGATCCAAGGGCAAGGGCGGTCCTGGCAAATAACGGCCAAGCAGGGGAGTCGATTCGATGAAGGTCAAGGCGATCCACCGCTACGCGCGCATGTCGCCCCGGAAACTTCGGCTGTATGCCGATCTGATCCGTGGGCGCAGGGCTGATGAAGCTCTTGAACTGCTGCGCTATGCAACCACTCGAAGTGCTCGTCTCATTGAGGCGGTTCTGAAAAGTGCAATCGGCAATGCGCGGTTCAAGGAAATCGACGATGTTGAGGACATGGTAGTGTCCGAATCACGCGTCGATGGCGGACCAATCCTGAAGCGTAGCATGCCCCGTGCCCGTGGCACGGCATACCCGATCAAAAAGCGGACTGCTCATATTCACGTAGGGCTGGCAACCGAAGACGAGCTGGTCTGACTGACCGTCAGGGAGAATTGAACGATGGGACAGAAAGTTCGACCCACCGGTTTCCGTGTTGGTGTCATGATCACCTGGCGGAGCCAATGGAGCGCCAGCACGAAGAAAGAATTTCCGGAATTACTTGTTGAAGACAAGGGTATCCGGGATTTCATCAAGAAGGAATACCGTGCTGCTTTGATTTCTCTCGTTCGCATCGAGAGAACCAGAGAAAAGTGCACCGTGTTCATTCACGCAGCCAAGGTGGGTTCAATCATCGGCCAGAAGGGCGCGAAGATTGATGAACTTACTGAAAAGCTGAAAGACATGTTCAATCGTGAAATTGAAGTCAAAACGATTGAAGTTCATCGCCCCCAGTCCGATCCGCAAATCCTAGCTCAGGAAATTGCTGATAATCTGGAAAAGCGTCAAAGCTTCCGCAGGACCCTGAAAAGGTCTCTTGAGCAAGCAATGGACAGTGGAGCGCGCGGTGTTCGTATCCAGATGTCTGGTCGTCTTGGTGGATCTGAAATGGCACGGTGTGAGAGCGGCATGCTGGGTAGTATCCCACTTTCGACGCTCAGAACTCGTGTTGATTACGGCTTCGCTGAAGCGTCAACCGCACAGGGAAATATCGGCATCAAGGTTTGGGTGAACAACGGCGATTATTTGACGGAGGATTCGGTCGATGGCACTAATGCCCAAGCGCGTAAAGTATCGAAAAAGCCAGCGCGGCAAGATAAAAGGTAACGCGACCCGCGGTAACACCGTTTCTTATGGTGAATTTGGACTTCAGTCACTTGAAGGTGGCTGGATGACCGCTGAAACCATCGAAGCTGGTCGAATTACAATTGCCCATGCCATTCGCGGCGAAGGCAAACTGTTTATTCGGGTGTTTCCTCACAAGTCGGTTACAGCCATCCCGCTGGAAACTCGAATGGGTAAAGGTAAAGGCGAACCAGAATTTTGGGCCGCCGTTATCAAGCCAGGAATGATTTTGTTTGAACTCGGCGGATTGCCCGAGGCTGCAGCACGTGAGGCGTTTGCCAAGGTGGCTTACAAAATGCCGTTCCGTTGCCGGTTTGTTACTCGCCGCCCAAGTGTCGGCTGATAGCAGGAAGGGCGGGTATCCGCTCGAAGGGGATTGAGATGAGCAGTAAGTTGAAGGCCGAAGCATTGCGGTCGATGACTGAAGAACAGCGTAAGGCAACCCTGATTGATCAGGCTCGGCTACTGATGGACCTTAAGGTTCAGCGTGCCACTGATCGTCTTGAGGCCATCAGTGAGATCCGGGTTGCAAGGCGTAATATCGCACGGCTGAAAACAATTGTTCACGAGAAAGTCGTGAATGAGCGCCATGCAGCAGCCGCCAAGGCAGCTCAGGATGCACATAGTGCAGCTATTGCGGCTACCAAGCAGGCTGAAATCGATTATCGTGAAATCCGCGCCAAGAACGAGAAAGCTCGTCAGATGGCTACGGAGCGCAAGAAAGCTGGGATCAAGAAGGCTATCAAGAAGTCGTCAAAATCCAAGGTTGCCAAGAAGAAGTGATATTGAATTTTGCGTGATGAGGTGAATCGATGTCCGATACGAAAGACAAAACGGTTGAGAATCCTGCAGACGATCGCGGTCGTCGCCGCACGCTTATTGGTCTTGTGACCAGCGATAAGGCGACCAAAACCCGTCGCGTTGAGATTCCTCGCCAGGTTCGCCATGAGCGTTACGGTAAAATTCTTCACAGGACAACGGTTTGTGTTGCCCATGATGAGGAGAATATAAGCAACAGTGGTGATACAGTTGAGATCGTTGAAACCCGCCCATTGAGCAAAACCAAGAACTGGCGAATTGTTCGTGTGGTGACAAAGGGTGTTTCAATTGTGACTGACAAGAAATCAGAAAAATCCAAATGACGGCCTGATTGCCTGGAGACGAAGACAATGATTCAGATGTACACATATATCGATGTTGCAGACAACACGGGTGCTAAAGAGTGCATGTGTGTTAAAGTCTTAGGTGGATCAAGGCGTCGATATGCTGGTCTTGGCGATGTAATTGTCGCCAGCGTTAAAAAAGCCAACCCAGGTGGCGACGTTAAGAAGGGTGATGTTGTACGTGGCGTTGTTGTGCGCGTTCGCAAGCCCACACGCCGCGCAGACGGTACCTATGTTCGCTTCGATCGCAATGCTTTGGTGTTGCTCGACAAGGAAGATGAACCTCGTGGAACACGCATCTTTGGTGCTGTTGCCCGCGAATTGCGTGAAAAGAAGTTCACGAAGATCACTAATCTCGCTGAGGAGGTGGTCTGAGGCGTTGTCAATGGCGCACCGGATCTCAATGTCATGAATATTCGCAAGAATGATACAGTCGTTGTAATATCAGGAAATGATGCTGATAGCTCGAAGACCCGTAAGGTCCTTCGTGTTATGCCTGCAGAAGGTAAAGTTGTGGTTGAAGGTGTGAATCGCACGTTCAAACACATTCGTCCTAGCAAGCGCAACATGCAAGGTGGACGGTTGTCGATTGAGCGCCCAGTCGACTCCAGTAATGTCATGCTTTATTGTGGGGCATGCAAATCTGGTGTTCGTACGGGACGTGAGATTCTTCCAGACGGAACCAAGGTTCTGTTTTGCAAGAAATGCAAAAAATCAGGTCGTACGGGAATGATCCGTGTGATTGCCAAGGCTGCGGCACCCAAGGCAGCTCAATAATACACAAGCAGGGAGTGAGGGGCCATGGCCCGTTTGCATGACAAGTTTCGCCAGGAAATCATGCCAGTTTTGGCTGAAAAGCTTGGTCGCACCAACCCAATGAGTCTGCCCCGGTTGCAGAAGATTGTGGTGAATATGGGTGTAGGCAAAGCTGTTCAGGAAAAGGCTCGCATGGAGCAGGCAGCTGATCAACTTGGTCAGATTGCGGGTCAGCGACCTCAGATCACCAAGTCTAAGCGCGCAGTTTCTGGTTTTCGTTTGCGTGAAAACATTGAAATTGGTTGCCGAGTTACTCTTCGTGGCAAGCGGATGTACGAGTTTTTTGATAGACTCCTCAATCTGGCATTACCCCGAATTCGTGACTTTCGTGGTGTGAACCCGAAGAGTTTCGATGGGAATGGCAACTACAGTCTTGGTCTTGTGGAACAGAATGTTTTCCCCGAAATCAATCCTGACAAGGTTACCTTCACCCAGGGTATGGATGTGACCTTTGTGACGACCACGAACAAGGATGATGAAGCGCGTGAATTGCTGCGCGCGTTTGGCATGCCTTTCAGGGACAAATAAGACGCTGTAGCGTTGGAGTAATCGGATATGGCAACTGATGCGAAGAACGTAGGTTTCAAAAGGGCGTTGGCTCGCTTGGAAGAGCATGCCCGCCAATTGCAGAAGCGACCCGAGGATCGCATCAAGTCACGTGTGATGCTTCCACGTGAAATCATCCGCATTAAGATGCGTTGCCGGATGTGCGGTAGGGCTCGCGCTGTTTATCGTAAATTTGGAATTTGTCGCATCTGTTTCCGCAACTTGGCCAGCGATGGACTGATCCCAGGTGTGCAGAAGGCCAGTTGGTAAGAGAAGACAGGAATATTCAGCCATGATGACTGATACGATTGCGGACATGCTGACACGAATCCGGAATGCAAACCGGATTGAGCGAGCACTGGTTGATATGCCAGCTTCCAAATTGAAGCTTGGTATTGCTGAAGTGCTGCGACGTGAAGGCTTTATTCTTCATTTTCAGGTTGGTCGTCCTGGATTGGATGAGCAGGGCCACCCTGTTTTCCATGAAATTGGATCGGACCAAATCGGTGTTGGCAAGACCGTGCTTCGCCTTCACCTGAAATACGGTCCTGATGGCGAGAAGGTTATTCGCCATATTTCCCGCGCTAGCAAACCAGGTCGCCGTTTTTACATGGCTTCCCGTGAACTGCAGGCAGTTCTTGATGGTCAGGGAATTCGCGTGCTCAGTACTAGCCGTGGAGTTATCAGCGACCGTGAAGCGAAGTCGCGTAACCTTGGTGGCGAAGTTCTCTGCACGGTGTGGTGAGACAACGTTTGATCCGTCCTTTGGGCGGGGGAGTTTAAGGTGTCACGCATCGGCAAAGCACCCGTGGTTGTTCCCACAGGGGTAGAGATTAAGATCAACGCGCGTGATGTTGGGGTAAAGGGTCCTAAAGGATCACTGAGCCTTCAGCACCATCCTCTCGTTGCTGTCAAATTTGATGACAAGGTCCGAAGCCTTGAAGTTCATCGCGTAAGCGATGAGCGTCTTGCTCGCTCGGTCCACGGTCTGACCCGTACATTGATTGCCAATATGATTGAAGGCGTGACCAAGGGTTACGAGCGCAAATTGGTGGTCATTGGCTTGGGTTATAAGGCCGAACTTGATAAGAAGGACAAGCGCATTGTTCTTCTCAAGGTTGGTTATGCCAATACGGTTGGTGTTCGTGCTCCTGACGGTCTAACCGTTGAGATTGGCGAAACATCGTACAAGGTCGAAGGATCTGGCGAAGAAAAGGTAGCCTGCATCACAGTGCGGGGTACCGACAAGCAAATGGTTGGTCAGTATGCAGCAGACCTGCGTGCTGTTCAACCTGCCGAACCATACCAGGGTAAGGGTGTTCGGTACTTCGGCGAAGTTGTTCGTCGTAAGGAAGGCAAGACCAAGGGCGCCGGTTGATTTTTGGCGCAGTTTGGGGCGGCACAAGCGTCGCCCATGGGAGATTTCGGGGATGAGTGCCACGAAGCAGAAAGCACTGAGCCGGGAGCGTCGGCGGAATCGTGTACGTCGAGCCGTCCGCGGCACGGCGGAGCGTCCTCGCCTGACGGTTTTCCGATCAAGCAAGCACATTTACGCCCAAGTGATCGACGACGATCGTGGTCAGACGCTGGCCTCAGCCAGCACGGTCAGTCCGGAACTCAAGGGCAAGGTTACCTATGGTGGTAATGCTGCAGCAGCTGAAGCTGTAGGCCGCTTGTTGGCAGAAAAAGCCAAGGCTGCTGGTGTGGAAAAGGTTTGTTTCGATCGTGGTCAGTACCGTTACCATGGTCGGATCAAAGCTCTGGCTGATGCGGCGAGAACTGGCGGATTAAGCTTCTGACACGCTAAAGCCCGTAAGGGCGCGGGGAATCGACATGGCCAAGGAACGTGATCGTGACAGAGGTGACAGGGGCAATGATGATGGCCTCCAGGACCGCCTCATTAAAGTTCGCCGTAGTTCAACCACTGTAAAAGGTGGTCGGCGCTTCACATTCAATGCCCTTGTTGTCATTGGTGATGGCAAAGGCAAGGTTGCTTTTGGATACGGTAAGGCGAACGAAGTTCCGCCTGCTGTTGAAAAGGCAACCAAGGAAGCTCGTGAATTGGTACGCCGAAAGCGTGCTGTTCATCTTCGTGGTGACACCATCCCACACCGAATTGTAGGTCGTTACGGCAGCAGCCGTGTCATTCTTGTTCCAGCCGGTGCTGGTACAGGTGTGAAGGCTGGTGCCAGTGTTCGTGCAGTCCTTGAAGTTGCAGGTGTTCGCAACATCCTGACCAAGGTGCACGGTAGCACGAATCCGATGAATCTGATCAAGGCAACACTTGACGGGCTGGAAAACCTCCGGTCCCGCGAGGCGGTGGCCCGACTTCGTGGAGTGGCCCTGTAAATGAATCTGTCCAATCTTTCTATTGGTGTTCATAAACGCAAGCTGAAGAAGCGCGTTGGACGTGGTATTGGCTCTGGTCACGGCAAAACAGCTAGCCGTGGTATGAAGGGTCAGTATGCATCAGCTGGCGCTGAGCTTCCTCGTCCGGTTTTTGAAGGCGGACAGATGCAACTGTTCCGCAAGATCCCCAAGCGTGGCTTTAGTCATGGCAGTTGGGATAAAAGCTATCACGCTGTTAATGTCCGTGATTTGAACATGTTTGCTGATGGTACTGTTGTTGACCAAGCTCTTCTTGATTCGTCGGGCCTTGCCAAGGGACCTGCTGACGGTATCAGGATTCTCGGCACTGGTGAGCTGACCAAGAAATTGACTATTCGTGCAGACCATTTCACCAAGTCCGCACTCGAAAAGATCCAGAAATCCGGCGGTGTTGCTGAACGGATTCCGTTGGCCAAGAGGCCAGTCCGCAACAAGATGAAACCACCCCGGACGGATTGATCCCCGCGCGCCGAGGACCCTCATGGGCAAGTTGAGTAATATCTTCCGTATTCCTGAATTGGTCCAGAAACTGGGAATCACACTCCTGTTTCTGGCGATCTATCGGATCGGATTTTCGATTCCCCTGCCGTACATCGATCAGGAGAAATTGAATCGCAGCATGGGCGGCTCAGGCGGCCTTAATAGCGTTTTCAATTTCGTTTCGATGTTCTCTGGTGGCGACCTTTCGGGTGCTACTGTCTTCGGCTTGGGTATTATGCCCTACATTTCGGCCGGCATCATCATGCAATTGATGGCCTATGTCATTCCCGCCCTGCATAGGTTGCAGAAGGAAGAAGGCCAATCTGGCCAAAAGCAGATCAATAAATATACTCGTTTGCTTACCGTTGTTATTTGTACGGTTCAGGCTGGTTTTTATCTCAACTACTTATTGGGTGACAAATCTTCTTCTGTTGGGTCTATGAGCCTACCTGAGGCACAGCTTCCTTACGGTTACTTTGTCGCGATGCTCATGAGCATGGTGGTTGGCACCTTGTTCCTCATGTGGGTCGGTGAGCAGATTGATGAGTATGGAATTGGTAACGGTGTCAGTCTCATTATCATGGCTGGTATTTTAGCCAGACTGCCTGCTGCCATTATCACTTTGCTTTATGAACAAACCGCTACTGGTTGGCGATTTAAAGATTCCGTTCTGACCCTTGGTGGTTCAGGTCAGGACATGAGTTTTGAGCGCTTAGCCACACTTATTGTATTGTTTGTTACTGTAGTCATCGGGGTTGTCATTATAACCCGCGCCCAGCGACGTATCCCTATGCAATCGGCAAGGCATGTTCGTGGTTCGCGTGCTTTCGGTGCCGCTGGTCGTCAGTATTTACCGATCAAAATTAATCAGGCTGGCGTTATGCCTGTTATTTTTGCCAGTAGTCTTCTCACACTTCCTTACTTCCTGTTTATGGCCATGGCCAGTGCGACCTCGTGGGAATGGGCTCGTCGCATAGCTGATGCCTTCCAGCGTCAAGGATGGGTTTACTGCGTCAGCGAAATCGCCCTGATCTACATATTCAGTTATGTTTGGACTGGCGTGATATTCGACCCTAAGGAAATTGCTGAAAACCTCAAGCGAGGTGGTAACTTTATTCCTGGTTATCGTCCCGGCGCTCGTACCGCAGATTATATCGATCGTGTTTTGCTTCGAATTACCTACGTTGGGTCTGCTTTCTTAGCCGCTATTGCCATCTCTCCCACTCTTGTCTCTAGTTTCTTGGAAGTTCGCCCTGATGTTGCTCAGTTTTTTGGTGGCACAAGCCTCCTTATCGTCGTCAGCGTTGCCTTGGATGTTGTTCAGCGTATCAACAGTCACTTGGTGATGCGTAATTACCCCGGATTGACTGACGATTGATCGATTGGTTCGGTAGGTCTTCCCCGAACCTCAACATGCCTGTAAATGCGAAAGGTCCCGCATGAGGCTGATATTGCTTGGCCCTCCCGGATGTGGCAAGGGCACGCAGGCCAAATCATTATGTCACGATCTTCGTGCCGAACATATCGGTACTGGTGATTTGTTGCGTGATGCAATTCGTCGTGAGACTCCCGCTGGCATATTGGCCCGTATTCGGGTTGAGGCAGGCCATCTTGTTCCCGATGAGCTTGTCAATGATTTAATCGCGGAACGGTTTAGCAGATCAGATCGCCCTGATCGTTTTGTCATGGATGGTTATCCACGGACGTTACCGCAAGCGTGCGCTTTTGACGCCATTCTTACCGCTGCTGGACTTAATCTTGATTCTGTTTTGATGATGGAAGTGCGTGACGAGGTAATTGTTCATCGGGTTAGTGGTCGTTGGAGCTGTCCGAAGTTTGGATGCAAAGCCACTTATCATATTGAATCTAATCCTCCTTTCCGGCCCGGTATTTGTTCTGATTGCGGCACGAGTCTCGTTCAACGAGCCGACGATGCGCCGGAAACTGTTCGTGAACGTCTTGTTATTTATCACCGGGATACTGAGCCTCTTGTTCCTCATTATTCGAAAGCTGGTCTCTTGATTCGTATTTGTGGTGAGGGTGATATTTCGATTGTCTCACAAGACATGCGTCGTGCCCTAGCGGCCCGATCGATTGTTTGATTGGAGCCTGAGGGGATTTATTGTTCATGGTGAAGTCTGGGAAGCCTAATCAGATATCATTAAAATCGCATGCTCAAATGGCATTAATGCGTCGTTCAGGGAAATTGGTATCTGAGGCATTGGCTATTTGCCGGGCTATGGCTGTTCCCGGAACCAGTCTCATCAACCTTGATAGTGCTGTGGAACAACATTTTGTTTCTCACGGTGCGGTTCCTCTTTTCAAAGGTTACCCCGGCAAGGTTCCTTATCCTGGTAGTACTTGCCTTTCTGTTAACGAGCAGGTGGTTCACGGGCTTCCGGGTCCTCGTGTTCTTCAGGAAGGTGATTTGTTGAAAATAGATACCGCTTGCCGACTGGATGGTTGGTGCGCGGATGCCGCCGTCACCATTCCTGTCGGTGCGGTTAGTTCTGGTAAGGAACGGCTGTGCCGAGTGACGGAGGAAGTGTTGCAGCTGGCGATTAAGGAACTGGCAGCAGGATTGAAGCGTCGGGGACTTTGGTCTGAAGTGGCACGCAAGATGCAGCTGCATGCTGAGGCTTCAGGATTCCGAATGGTGACTCAATATGTGGGTCATGGAATTGGGGAATCAATGCACGAACCCCCCCAGGTTCCGAACTATTACGACCGTGAGACGGTCGACCATGATTTTCGCTTGGTTCCGGGCCTCGTATTGGCTGTAGAACCGATGGTTAACATGGGAGTTGCGCAAACCAAGGTACTTCGCGATCATTGGACAGTGGTAACCCGGGATGGCTTACCGAGTGCTCACGTTGAGCACACACTGGGTTTAATGGCTGATGGTGTGTGGGTAATAACCTCGGACAGGGATGATGAGATCGTAACGTAGTACGGAATCCCTTGCCAATGTCTTTGAATTGGTCTAGTATCGAGGTTTCGCGCGGAGGGCGTGACATGAAGGTGCGATCGAGCGTGAAGCGTATTTGTGAGAAGTGCAAGATCATCAAGCGCGAGGGTAAACTCCTCGTGATCTGTGAAGATCCTCGTCACAAGCAACGCCAAGGCTGAGATGCGAGTACGGGCCCGATGGGTCCCCGGAGAGTAGATAATGCCGCGTATTTTGGGTGTGGACTTGCCCAACGACAAGCCGACGCATATTTCCTTGCGTTACATTTATGGCATTGGGCCAGCCTTATCGCTCCGGTTGTGTGATGAAGCTAGGGTTGACCCTCTTCGTCGTGCCCGTGAGCTTTCGGACGATGATATCAGCCGATTGGCTACGATCTTAGACCGTGAGTACACGGTAGAAGGTCCTCTTCGCCGGCAGGTACAGCAAAACATTGCTCGTCTGAAGGATATTGGTAGTTATCGTGGAATGCGTCACAGGCGCAATCTTCCTTGCCGCGGTCAGCGTTCGAAAACGAATGCGCGTACGCGCAAGGGCCCTCGCAAGACGGTTGCGGGCAAGAAGGGCGTCAAGGACAAGTAAGAAACAGTAGGCCCGTAATGTCGGGATGTCATGCGAACAGTCGATGGATGGGGAGTGAGTCGTGGCGAAGACTAAGAAACGTAAGGTTCGTCGTAATGTTAATCAGGGTGTTGCGCATATCCGCGCCACCTTTAACAATACGATTGTGACCATAACCGATCGGCAGGGCGACACATTGTGTTTCGCTTCGGGCGGTCAGGTTGGTTTCAAGGGTAGCCGTAAGAGCACACCCTTCGCCGCCCAGCGGGCAGCTGAAGTTGCTGCTGAAAAGGCATCGAAATTTGGTGTTCGTGATCTGGATGTTCGGGTTCAGGGTCCTGGTGCTGGTCGCGAGTCAGCAATCACGGCTTTGCAGGCATCTGGTATGATCATCAAGTCAATTGAAGACGTAACGCCGTTGCCACACAACGGTTGCCGTCCACCAAAGAAGCGCAGAGTTTGATTTCTTAATGCCGCCTGATGGCGGCAATGACCAGAGCAGTGCTCTGGTTCTTCACGAGATCGAAGGGGTATCGGCGGGTCACCATGGCAAGAACAACGAATCCGGTTTGCAAGATGTGCCGTCGGGAAGGTCGTAAGCTGTACCTGAAAGGTGCGCGTTGCGAGTCTGACAAGTGCTCTGTCATGCGGCGTAACAAGTCTCCTGGCATGCACGCAGACAAGCGTACGAAGCTTTCCGAATACGGAACTCGTCTGCGTGAAAAGCAGAAGCTCAAAAGGTTTTATGGCCTTTTGGACCGTCAGTTCCTTCGCAACTTTGATTTGGCTTCCCGTACTCGTGGTAACACGGGTGAGCAGCTTTTATCGCTGATGGAACGCCGGATGGACAATGTTGTGTACCGCATGGGTTGGGCAGGCAGCCGTGCTGCAGCCCGTCAGTTAGTGGTACACGGACATTTTTCTCTCAATGGCAAGCATGTTGATATTCCTAGCTTGCTGGTGAAGCCTGGCGACGTTGTTTCGGTTAAAAGTCGTGAGCGGTCTCTGAGTCTTGTTCGCAAGCTTGCTGAAGTTGTTGGCCGCAAGGATGCACCTCCTTACCTTGAGGCTCAAGGTTCGGAAAGCGATCCTCTTCAATGCCGGATGACACGACTGCCAAGTCGTACTGACGTTGATCCGCGTCTTGAGGATCAAGGTCCACTTCGTGAGCAGTTGATCATCGAATTCTGCTCCCGTTAATTTTTTGGTATAACACGGGATTGATGCCCTGATGCTAGTTGTCGACCCCGTTGGCACGGGGTCTCCTGTTCGAGGAGAGGAACGACATGCGAATTCGTTGGCGTGGACTTGAGCTTCCTAATCGCGTCGCAACCGAGCGTGGTTCGATGTCTGATACTTATGGCAAGTTCGTAGTTGAGCCTTTCGAGCGTGGGCTAGGCGTGACCATTGGCAATAGCCTTCGTCGCGTTTTGCTTTCAACGTTGGAAGGCAGCGCGATCACTCAGGTTAAAATTCGCGGCGTGGCTCACGAAATCACCACCCTTCCTGGTGTGGTTGAAGACGTTATTGATATTATCTTGAATATCAAGAGCTTAGTTGTTCGTAATACCTCGGAAGAATCCAAGGTCATTCGGATTGAACGATCTGAAAAGGGCACTGTATTTGCCCGTGATATCATCACCGATCCCACGGTTGAAATCATCAATCCTAATCACGTAATTGCCACGTTGACTGGCGATGTGTTGTTTCATGTTGAGATGACGGTGGAAAACGGTCGTGGTTACCGCCCTGCCGATGAGAACGTTCTTAAGGACCGTGAAATTGGTGTTATCCCTGTGGATAGCAGTTTTTCACCTGTTGTTAAAGTCAAGTACGAGATTGGTGATACTCGTGTAGGTCAGAAGACCAATTACGATAAGCTGATGCTCGAGATTTGGACGAACGGCACCACTTCTCCTCAACTTGCTCTTGTTGAAGCCGCCAAGATTCTTCGCAAGCATTTGAATCCATTTGTTCAGTACAGCGAGTCTGGTCCAGAAGTGGCAATGGACGATCGCCCAGATTCTCTTGGTAGCACTCCTGATGCTGAGCTTGAGCAAAAGTTGGCCATGAGCCTTGCCGAGCTCGAACTTTCCGTCCGTGCGACCAACTGTCTGGAAACCGAAGGTATTACGACGGTTCGGGATCTGGTGAGCCGGAGCGAAGCTGAACTTCTTGAAGTTCGCAACTTTGGCGAGACCACCCTGAAGGAAGTGAAACAGAAACTCAACGAACGCGGTATGGAACTAGGGCAAAGAATCCCTGGTATTGTCCGCCGCTAGGGATTTAATCGAGGGATTGTGACATGCGCCACTTGAAGTCCGGCCGCAAGCTGAACAGAAATGCCTCCCACAGGCGTTCCCTTTTCCGCAATATGGCTTGTGCGTTGATTGAACACGGTAAGATTGTGACAACTGTCGCGAAAGCTAAGGAATTGCGTCCTTATGTCGAGCGGCTTATCACCTTGGCTCGCCCTAAAGCTGGCCGCGATGGTGTGACCACTCGCCGTTTAATCGTTTCAAGGCTTGGGCCAACCGCCAAGACCGTTTTGACAACGGATTTGGACAACGACAATATTCAGCAGGAATGGCTCAAGAGCAATGTCTTGCGTCGTCTGCTTGAACGCGCAGCAGAATATGAAGCCGCTGGTCGTAAGGGTGGTTACACTCGCGTCATTAAGATGTCTGATTATCGTATTGGTGATGGTGGCGCCAAGGCTCTCATTGCTTTCGTTGATCCTGCTGAAGTAAGGGCACCTCGCGAAGAGGCAGTCGTTCCTTCTGTTTCTTGATGACTTGATCTTTTATCTTCCACTAGGCCCCCTTTGGGGGCCTTTTTCTTTTTGCGCAGTCGAATCTGGTTTGGTTTTCTTCCTTGTTTTTCAATGTTTTGTTCATGGTAATGGTGGACCACGGAATGTGTTTGGCAGGATTTCTTGCATGTATCCACTTTCTTTGGCTATAGACTTGTTTCATGGGTCCTCCCTGTTGGTTTGACTTTGTTTGGATGTTTTTCTCTTGTATACAGTGAACTTGCGGCTAATGGTTTCGATTAATTGGTAGTCTTGTGGCTTTGACTTGTTGACATGTTTGTGTGTGGATCTCCTTGGAGGTGATTGAATCACTAGGATAAGTCTTATGCCTCACGGTCATCAGAGCGATGGAAGTGGAAGGGAGATCGTGGCTTCTTCTTCCGGTTCAGACAAGATTCTGGGTTATCTGAATTTTTCAGATGGGCGTCAGGATGTTCGCTGGCAGCAGATGGTTTGCGATTCTTTTGCAAGTCATTCAGATGCGGATCGGCCTTGGTTGACTGTCCCACACCAGTGGATTTCGGACCTGAAAATCCTCCAAGAAGCAGGCGCCGCCGGATTTCGTGATTGTACTCAAGCTTCAATTGTTCTTAGAACATTTATTGATGTCCTTCCTGCCTATCAAAGTTTCCATTCAGAATTGTTGGGGCACTGTTCGGACCGGGATTTGTTCGCTCCATTGTTCCTTGTTCGTGTTCTTGAATCTGTGCTTCGCCAGGTCCACAAGCATGAATCGTTAGTTTCAAAGCCTGTTCCACCGACATTGGTTTCGGCGGTTGTTCGTGATTTGAATGATTTTGTTGGTTATCGTCCCGTCGCGCTTCTTGAAACCCGCTTGTCTGGTGAAGCGTATGGTCATGAGAAGCATCGACCCGTTCCTGTGTATTTGCGTGGTCTTGGCGCTGGCGTAGGTCGATTCAGTGCTGTTGTGTCTCGTGCTTTTGAATTTCTTGGTTCGACTTCCGGACGTTTGCTCGAAGATGCTGGTCTCGATCTATCTCAGATAGATGAATTGGCGGTGGACATGAGGTCTTACGACCATGGTCATCCAGCCAATTTGCGGCCCAATCAAGTTTTTGGAGAATGGGATCCTGCCCGTGTTGATGGCAAAGGTCGGTTTAGCCGTATTGTCGTTCGTCATTTGATCATGGAAGCGATTGTGGAATGGCAGCGAATTCGTAGTGACGATTACGATCCGGATGAGGCTATTTCCGAAGGTGCGGCCGTGTTGTCGGGCACGATGTTGATGGCAAGTGGAGTGACAGGTGGGGGCCCTGGTGCACACGACTCGAGCAAGCGGTTAGGTGATTTGCTTCCTGGAATAGCTAAATATCGAGATCAATTTTATCGAACTTTACAGGATCGACTTCCGCAGGCTCATCAGGCGCGATTGGCCAAGGAAGAGAAACTGGTTCGACAACCATTTGGGCGAGTACGCCAATTTCTCAACACATGGATGGCTCGCCAGCGAGCTCATCAGGTTCAGCAACAAGCTTTGGCGACGCTTTTCGCCCGGCTTGGATTGCCCGGTTGCAGTACTGTTGAATCTCGCCGGATACAGGTTTTAGCTCCCAGATTCATGAGTGATATTCTTTCCAGAATGAAGCTTTTGCGATTTGAAGGGGAACTCGGCCGGCTTGATGCTGCGGTCGGACGATTGCCTGATTTAGTCCAGCGGGTTAAACAGGGAATTCAATGTGGTGCGCTAACAGATCCGTGGAATGTATTGGGATTTCAGGGGATGTTTCCCTTGAGCCCTGCCCGGGAAGACGCCGTTCGTGATAGCCGCTTAGACGATTTGTTGTCATTGGTTGAGCGATTGTTTGAATCGATGACATTCCTTTGGGCGGAGTGCGCGGCCAAGGGTGATGATGATCGTGCCAGTTCTGTTTCTGAACAGATGCGAGAGTTGGCCCAGTGGTGGGATCCGTTCGCTACGTACCGCGTTAGCGACGTTAGGGCTGTGAAGGGATCGCGGCATTTTAAGGCCGGTCGTGGTGTTTCTGATGCGTTATCTCGATGGCGACTAAGGGGTTCGGTACCTGCTGATATGGTTTTCTGGCAGAGGCAGGTCAAGTATTTGAAAACGGCTCAGACACACGCGTTGGCTGTGGAGACCTTACTCAGGCAGGGGGATCTTTCTGGGGCGCAAGGTTTACTCGTTCACTGGATTTCTGTGGCAGATGAAATTGGGTTGGAAGATGGCCAGCATGGATTTCAACGGCTTGCCTTTCAATGGTTGAATCAGGCAACCCAGTTTCCCTTGGGTGATTCAGCTGCTGAAGATGTTCGAGAAAGCCGGATCAAACGACTAGCTCATTTTCTCAGCCAACTGACGGTGAATGCTGGTGATCTTCTGGAAGTTCCATCATTGAATGATCTGTTGGATGGGGCTCCTGGCAGCGATCGTGAAGGTGATCTTGAGAGCGAAGGGTTTTCTAGCCAGCAGGAACCGGGTGGTTTGGCTGATGAAGCATTGCCTGATAGTCCATTTGATATGGAAGACCAAATTGACAGCTTGGAAAGCAGGCTTCGTTTTCAGGCGTCACACGGAAGATTGATTCAGGAAGGGGCACGATGGCTTGAAGGCGAACCGGTCAATTCCCGGTCGTTGGAACAAATTGTTGCTTGGCGCGATGAGGCTTGTGATCGTTCAGGGCGGTTGTTGCGTTTGGCAGAGCAGATGCACTCCTTGGAAGTGCCAGGCCCCTCGTCTGCTGAAGTAGACGCATTCCTGCAATTTGAACGTCGCCGCAGCTTGCGGGAAAGCCTTACCCATGAGGCATTGATAGCAAGTCTGGAACAGCGGATGGCGGGGTTGGTTTTGGCTTTGGCTTTGCAGTCTCATAAGCAATCAGTACAGGCAGAATCGGGTGACCCAGCTTATTTGAAGTCTTTTGTCGATGTTGGATGCGCGCTCTTTAATCGTGATCAACAACAGGTTCGAACCAGTCTTGCCGAATTCAGCGCCATTTTCCGTGATGAGCCGTTACTGCATACACATCTGTTTCAGGGAGGGCGACCAGCCAATCTTCTCCGTACACGTATGGCTATGCAGGTGCTTCGAGTTCTGCTGGCAAATCTCCCGCGTTTGGGATTGTTCGCTGACACACTCGAACTTCTCAAGCTGACACGCAGGATGGAAGATCGTCCCGGTCCAGATGGCCCGGGCGTTACAGAATTCGTCCATTATTTCTCTGCAGGTTTGCAAGCCACAGTAGAGGCGGTGATTCATTCATCGACGGCGTGGGAAAACAGCTTCCCGTCGCCTGGCACCCTGACGGGTATTCTTGACAAACTTATCCGCCCCTTTGAGGCTCTTTGGATTGAGCATAGCCGTTCGGGACAACTTTCAGCATTGGAAGGTATTGGGAATGAAAAAGACTACCGAGCCATGCAGGGATTTGTAAAAGAGCACGGTCGGGAATTGTTTCATGCCCGTTTCATGACGTTGGCTAATTTGCGGGGTATTTTGCACCGCGGTCCACGGGCATATCTGGAGTCGTTGGCAGCTGATAATGACCCGCTCCGTAAAAGCAAACTTGCCGATAAACTTCAATCCGCGGATTTCTTGGCAACCTCTTCCCGGTGGTTGGAGGTCATCCTCAAAACATTGGTGGAAAACTACGAGGAATTCAAAGACTACAACACGACAACAACTTTGTCCGACTATGGCGAAAACCTCAATATCCTTATTGATTTTCTTGTTTTGAAATCGGGGTACGAGCGCCGCGCCTGGGAATTGCGTCCTCATGTGCTGGTTCATGAGGTTCTGGCTCGGCAGGAACGTCAGGAAGAAGCGCGAGTCTGGCAGGAAGCACTCGAGGAGCGCACCCGGGTTTCAGCGGAAGATCAGGTGAACCGTTTGGCGCAGTTGGAAAAGCTTCATGGGGCTCGGTTGGGAACCATTCGAGATCGTATTGAAGAGCGTTTTGTCAAAAATCTGGGGCTTGACCGGTTGTGCGCGCTTATTCGCCCGGTTCTTGAACAATCGCGGGCCTATGCAGGCCAGAGACCTCGTGGTGTTGACTCTTCCAGCATGGCTGAAGAAGAAGGATGTCCAGCACTTGGTCTATTAAGGACGGGACTGGGCCCATTTACGGAGCGGCCAGCAGGTGTCGGCAGGGATATCCCGGAATGGATTCGCAAGCTCGAGTTAGAATTGCAGCGGGTTGGCGCTTCCAATCTGGTGACTGTCGTTTCACCCGAACACTTTTTCCGGCTCGCGCCACCACGGCTTTCCGGTGAAGATGTCATTAGGGAAATCGAATCCATGTCGAAGCTCGATGCGGGCAACCCAGACATTCCTTTGGCGACATGAGCGCCGGCTGTTTAGAACCGGCCACTTTTTCCAAGATGTGACGAAAACGATCAAGTCTTCTTGAACGCGTCCCAATTATCCTCGAATTTTTCGCGGACAATTCCAACAATGCGATCCGGAACCAGACGCGATATGTCCCTCCCGTGCACCAGGCAGTCCCGCACTTCCGTGGCAGATGTGATGATGGATGTGCCGTCGAATCTATTATTGATTTTGACTTTGTAACCCGCCTTGATGAAGAAGTAGACGTCCTCCTCGCAGCCGCCATGATATGTGATATCCCGGTTTTCAGGATCTTCCCTGCCATGGCGCCAGCAATTGACAAGGTTGGCCAGGTCCGTCAGCCACGCCGAGTCGGATTCATGGTCGGGAATGCTGGCCAGATTCAAGCCTGGAAATAGCATTCGCAGCATTTGAAGCCTGTCGGCGAGCGGAAAAAGGTGGCGGAATGAACGGGGATGATTGGAGCTGCCGACAACTATCAAACAGTTTTCGACGGGATGATCGGTTAATATAGCGCTGATGATTCGCTCGTGGCCGCGATGGGGTGGTGAGAAACGGCCAACGTGAACAGCAAGGGGAGTCATGGGACCTTCCGATTGCCCGAAGTTCGTGTCAACGTTGGGGGGCCGAAGGCAGCTTGATCAGTTCCAAAAATTCAGCGTTCGATTTGCAGGTTGAAAGCTTCGAGAGAAGCTTTTGCATTCCTTCCGCGGGATTTTTGATATCGACCAGTATCCGGCGCATGGCGTGGATGCGTCTGAGCGTTTCCGCGGGAATAAGGCGTTCTTCTTTGCGCGTGCCGGACTGACTGATGTCCATTGCGGGGAAGATGCGCTTGTCCGCAAGTTTGCGGTCCAGAACAAGCTCCATATTTCCAGTGCCTTTGAGCTCCTGAAAAATAACATCGTCCATACGCGATCCGGTTTCAATGAGAGCGGTTCCGATGACCGTGATGCTGCCGCCTTCCTCGAACGCTCGCGCGCAACCAAACAGACGCTTGGGGACCTCCAATGCGCGGACATCAACACCGCCAGACATGGTCCGGCCGCTGTTTCCGACATTTTTGTTGTAGGCGCGGGCAAGGCGGGTCAGGCTGTCGAGAAGCACGAAAACTTGTTTGCCCTGTTCGGCTAGGCGGCGGGCCCTTTCAACAACCAATTCGGCAACACGGACGTGATTGGCAGCGTCGTGGTCGCTGCTCGAGGCGATGACGGTGCCTCGAACGGTGCGTCTGATTTCGGTTACTTCCTCGGGTCGCTCATCCACCAGGAGGACAATCAGATGCATTTCGGGGTGATTTTCGCTGATCGCCTTTGCAATATGTTGCAGAAGGATTGTTTTTCCGGTGCGCGGAGGTGCCACAATCAGGCCGCGTTGACCTTTGCCAATGGGCGTGAGGAGGTCCATCACGCGCATGGTCAGGGGTTCGGCGCCGGTTTCGAGACGGATGGTTTCGGTCGGATCGACCGGAGTCAGTGATTCAAATGCGCGGGGCTTGAAATCGGCAGCAGGGGTGCCATCGATTGCGTCGAGTCGAATAATCCGGGGTGCCTGACCATGAGGGCCGGGATGCGCCTGACATGTCAGTAAAAGGCCTTCACGGAGATTGTAACGTTGGATCAAATTGATCGGAACGAATGGATCTGTGGTCTGTGGCAGGAGATCTCGCTTCGCGGAACGTAGAAAACCGTGTCCTTTTTTCGAAAGCTCCAGTACCCCATCCACTTCAATGGTGGGCAACTGAGCTGTTCTGTAGACTGGACCAGCTCCCCGTGAGTTCATGGTTTCTTCGGGTAATGGCGCTTCAGGAAGGCCATCTTCAGGCATTTGGTTTTGGGGTTCGGGTTGTTGGTTGCGAAATGGACCGCGTGGTTTCAGTCGCTGGCCGCCACTATAAGGCCTTCCAGGCCGGGGCCCGGATTGCCCACCGTTGAAATTTCGTCGAGGGTCGGGTCGGTTGAACGATGCCATGATTCCTGTTTTACACCTTGCGATGGGGGGTATTGACTTCAAAAGTTCCGTCGGGCAAAGGGTCTAGAACATAATCGCCAAAGAGATTGGGTGCCTCGCGTTGCAGGATACGCACCATGGCTACGGCGACTTTCCGGATCTCATCTTCGGCATGCCTGCTGCCACGCATTTCCACAAAATGCCTTAGAGCGCGCGCATTGGCAGTAACAAATATCTTGGTTTCTGTCGCATTCGGCAGCACGCTACGCGCAGCTTGTCGCGCCTTTTTGCGGCGAGTCGTGGGATCGGGTTCGTCGGCGAATCGCTCCGCCAGTTTTTTCACGAGCTCCTGATATCCCACATGTGCCGCAGCTACTGTTCGAACCCAGATGGCATGGCTTTCGGGATCATCCGCGATGCAGTCGGGTTCCACATATTCAGCTACTGATTCATCCACATACCGCTGGCTGAGCTGGGAATAACCCATCCCGGCTCTGTGTCTAACCAATTCATGGGTGAACGACCGACTGACACCAGTGATCAGGAAGTTCCAAACGGCATGTTCTAAAACCGATCCGTGACCTACTTCAAGTATATGGCTAATGTAGGCACGATTTCCACCAGGCCTTGGCTTGGCGAAACTCATGTAGCAAACACGCCCGGCAACCTCAACAAGAGACTCGCCCGCAACTTCCGAATCGGTCTGCCACGATACACCATGATCATTCAGAAACCGATCGATTTCTGCTTGATGGCTTTCCTGGCGACCCATCAGATAGACTTCGGGGTCCCGGAGGATCCTCATCGGATCAACCGAATCCATTCAACTTGTTTCCTGGAGAACCGCTTCAATCAGCGGAAAAAATTACTGTTCCCAAGTCAGGGAAGTGAACATCAAATTCTTTGTCAAGTCAGTCTTAGGTTTGCTGGCTCTGATGTCAAGGGATATTCTTGCAAATGTATTGAGATGATTTGATCTTCTGCCAGCCGGACCTTCCTATGGTTCCTAACATGCATCCCCGCTGTTGGTATCAGCAGGGATGCACGCCGACCCTTTAAAATCAGTCCAGATTGACAGCCTCGCCGCCTGCGCGGCTGATCATGGCAGCTACCTGAGCCATGGTCAGAGACTGCTTTAAGAAACGCACGCTACCATCGAGGAAAACGGCGTTAAACCCACCGGTGTGGAAGGAGAAATTTTCATTGCTGTTGTTGCAATTTGCAGTGCATGGCCCAAGGGAAGTAGCTCCATCTGTAGAATATCCGTCTACCCAGTATTCAGCATCTGGATCAGCCCAACCTGAACCACTCGACCGCGATGACGACTTGACGTTTCCAGTCCGATAGTTGAATGGTCGTCCTGCATCTTCGCAAAATCCAACAGTGTTCGATGTGCCATCGAGTATTCCGGCTAACGATTTTTTGCCAATGTCACCATAAAATGGAGGCGACATGGCGGTTGTGAATGAAGATATTGTACCGCTAGGAAGAATACCCCCGGTGTACTGATTCTTGTCGGTTGCACCATTCGTTGGATCGTATCCTGGGATAGGTGGAATGGTTGAAAAAGGCGCAAATCCGAGTTTCCCGTTCACACCGTTCGCAAGAGCGTAGTCAGTAGGTGCTGAACTCCACCTTGGAGCACTGGTTGATCCGGGCGTATTGCCTGTGTCAAGCCTCGACTGGGGAGCATCTGGAGCCGAAGGACAAACCACTGTTTTAACGATTGTGGCAATGGCTGTGGCATTTCCCGGATCTGACCACGTCAGACCCATGTTGTACTGTTTGTATAGAGCTTCCTGCTCGAGGTAGGGTAGTAGAAACGTTATGGACCCATGCTGGAGGGTTCCTGTAGCAGGGGCAGCAACTCCAAACGCCGGAACAGGATAACCTGCCGGCGCATCCACACGTGCTGGTGGCAAAGTCAGATTTGTGCTTTCATAATTGGCTGTTGCCATACCTAACTGCTTCAAATTGTTGGTGCAGCTCATACGGTTGGCTGCTTCGCGGACCTTCTGGACCGCTGGAACAAGTAGGCCGATTAACACTGCAATAATGGCGATAACCACCAGCAGTTCAATCAGGGTGAACGCCTGACGACGCGACATAGATAAACTCCAAAAGAATGAAACAGAACACGGGAAAAGTCATTTCGACTTTAAATCAAAGGGAGGGATTTGGTTGGCGCCCGCCTTGATAGTGACGGTCAGACCGGAGGTTTCTGGTTTTTGATACTTGTACGGGATAAAGGTTGCCGTTTTTTCACGTTTGACCTGATCATCGCCCGAGTCATTAAGCACAATCAGGGCTACGCCAACCTTGTATTCACCTGCAGGAGCTCCATCGCCTTCCTTGTAGGTGAAAATGGTGAATTCACCTTGAGCGTTGGTTTTTCCCTGTGGCCGTTCATTCATCTTGAACGCTTTGGTATCAACAGGTTGCAGGACAACAGTAACGTTTTCAACGGGCTTGCCGTTGAGCGTTACGGAGCCTTTAGTCGAATGTGTGGGCTGGATAGGCAATCCATCTGATCCGCAGCCTGAAATGATGATAAAAAGAAAACACAAAAATATCGAAATAAAGAACTTCCGCATTTGCGTGCCCCTGTAGATTATTAAAATATTTTAGGCTTTACACACATTGGTTCGGGTGAAAAACGTGTGTGCAATTCGTGGTGTTTTCATGAAGCCCCGCTCATTCGGTTGAAGAGGGGTAGTTTGCCAGAAATCGCTTGCTGTTGGCGTGCCTTGTGATACACACATGGCGCTGGTACAATGATTTCTTGTCAATCATTCTGAGGCGACCATGAAAAAGACTATCCACCCCGAGTACACCGAGGCCACTGTTGCATGTGGTTGTGGTAATAAGTTCACCACACGCAGCACCAAAAAGTCGATCACCGTGGAAATCTGTTCAGGCTGCCATCCGTTCTTCACCGGCAAGATGAAGTTCGTGGACACCACCGGCCGCGTTGAACGATTCCAGAAGAAATACGCTGCCTACGCCGGTAAAAAGAAGCCCGAAGGCACAGTTTAGTTTCGAATCAATGCGACCGCCCGCCTAGGTTTAGTGCCAAGGCGGGCGGTTGTTTTTTGGTGTCGATAGGCGGGTTGTTCCCAGGGCAACACCCATGATTGAAGCTTTTGAAAACATGCAGACACGTTTGGTGGAGGTGGAGAACCTACTCCAAGATCCCGACGTTGTGGTAGACCGTGCTAGGCAGGCGCGCCTTTCGCGTGAGCACGGTCAGCTGATGAAGAAAATTGAACCGTACCGCCTTTACAAGCATGTTGCTGCCGACCTTGCAGATTCCCTCTTGTTGTCCGCTGGCGATGATCCGGAAATGGCCGCCTTGGCAAAAGATGATGTAGAGCGCCTGCAAGCCGAAGCCCAACGCCTCAAACGCGACCTCGAAGATGTGTTAATTGCTGGCGATGACGACTTCGCCAGCTGCATCATTGAAATACGTGCAGGAACTGGGGGAGCCGAAGCAGCGCTCTTTGCAGGCGACTTGTACCGCATGTACACCATGCATGCACGCGAGCGGCACTGGCAGGTTGAAGAAGTCTCGTTTCAACCTTCGGAGCAAGGCGGATTCAAGGAAATCGTGTTTGGTCTGAAGGGCGATGGTGCTTGGGAAGCGATGCGCCACGAAAGTGGCGGGCATCGGGTTCAGCGTGTTCCTGCAACCGAAGCCCAAGGACGCATTCACACATCTGCCGCCACGGTGGCTGTTTTGCCCGAACCAGACGACGTTCAGGTCGAACTTCGCGATGAAGACATTGAGTGGGAACGCATGCGGGCTGGGGGCGCCGGTGGGCAGCATGTGAATAAAACCGAATCTGCTGTCCGCCTTACGCACACGCCAACCGGGCTCGAAGTGAAATGTCAGGATGAACGCAGCCAGCATAAAAACTATGAGCGTGCCCTGCGTATTTTGAGGTCACGCCTGTTTGATCTCCAGCAGGAAAAGCTGCATCAGGAACGATCCCAGATGAGACGCTCCCTGATTGGATCGGGCGACCGTAACGAGAGAATTCGCACCTACAACTTCCCCCAGAATCGCATCACGGACCACCGGATCGGCCTGACCTTGCACACTCTTGATCTTGTGATGGAAGGGCAGATGCTTGAACTATTTACTCAGTTGACCGATCACGACCGCAAGGAACGCTTGGCGCGTCTGGCAGCGGGGCCCATTCGATGAGCAGTGAAGCGAGCGACTGGACGATTGGCAAGTTGCTCGACTGGACCGCCCGCCACTTGCTGGAATCTGGTATTTCCGAGGCACGGCTCGATACAGAAATCCTTCTGGCCACGGCCATTCAGGGCAGACGAATCGACCTGTATGCCCAGCACACCCGATCCGCAACAGCGGAAGAGCGCGCCCGATTTCGCGAGATGGTCCGCCGCCGACTCCAGCACGAGCCGGTCGCTTATATCACGGGCAAGCGCGAGTTTTACGGTCTCGAACTTAAAGTGAACAACCGGGTTTTAGTGCCTCGTCCGGAAACGGAATTGGTGGTGGATGAAGCCCGCGCATGGCTCAAAGGCAAACCTAATGCCAAGGTACTTGATGTTGGTACCGGATCGGGTGCAATCGTTTTGGCGATACTCAAACACGCGCCCCAGACCACGGGCGCCGCTATCGATATTAGCCCGGAAGCGTTGGATGTAGCCCGCGAGAATGCCGCGACGCATGGATTGAACACACGGTTGACATTCCGCGTCGGCTCATTGCTTCAACCTTTGCAGGAAGGTGAAGTGTACGACGTGATCACGGCCAATCTACCATATATTCCCACTCTTGATATCGCTGGATTGGCTCCGGAAGTGCGGCGTGAACCTGTATTGGCACTCGATGGGGGAGCTGACGGCCTTGATCTGGTGCGTCTGCTGGTAAGTCAGGCAGCGACGCATTTGGTGCCAGGTGGCCGTCTGGTTCTTGAGATCGGCGCCAGTCAGGGAGACTCTCTGGCAGCCTGGATGATCAATCATGGCTGGAATGTGGGCCCACCCATACGTGACGGTGGCGGGCACTGGCGGGTAGTATCAGCCGGCCGTAATGCCGTCTGATTCACAGAACTATCAAACCTTGTAAATAGAATCCGGATCGAGTTCGTGCCTGATTTCATCGACCTGATCTTTCCGGCCCAAACCTTTGTAGAGCGTGTCGGGATAGTTGTAGACAAGCCCGTTTTCCGCACCAATATTGCGATAGGCGTGAACCACTCGTGGCGGAACGATTACCATCATGGGCTTGCTCGCACCCACGCGTTCCCTTTGGATGGTGCCATGGGTCGGAGACCCGACGCGCATGTCCCAAAGGATCAGTTCGAAGTCTGCAGGGCCAATGAAGCAGAAACAATCAGATTGCCCGACATGTTCGTGCGGCCCACGGACAACTCCAGGTGCCGTGAGCGAAACGTAACCCATCTGGGGAGTAAAACCCTGAGGCAATTCATCCGTCCGAAACATTTCAACCAACCAACCTCTGACATCGGCATAGCGTGTCAGCGGTTTCCAAATGATTGAATCGACGATGCCAGACGTGAAAGTCATGATGATGTCCATTGTTCATAAACCGCCATGGCCAAAAGCAGCGCCGACGGTCCGTTCGGTTTCCATGTCCATGTATCGGAACAGGCAGGAAGGATGGCGGTGTCACCAGCGATCAGTTGCTCACCGCGAGAAGAGTCGGCCAGAGTGCCTTTCCCATGGAGCAGGAATACCGCTCCCAGTCGGCTAGCGCAGGGAAGAACTATTTCTGAATTGCCAGCAACATGCACCAAGGAAAAGAAAGGTGAATCAATCACGTTGGCGGCCGTTGAAGCTTCTGATTCTGTTCCAAGGTTATCCGCGCGAACCGGATTCACGGGCCCTCTGTTCCAGTCGATGCAGGCTATCGATTCTTCCAGATGAAGCTGACGGCCAACCCCATGGGCATCGATTCTATTCCAGTCGAACAACCTGAACGTGGCATCGGATGTCTGCTGAATTTCAGCCATGAGAACTCCGCCACCCACCGCATGTACGGTTCCGGCTGGCAGATAGAGGCAATCTCCCGGGCGTGGCTCAAATGAATGCAAGCAATTGGAGATGGTGCCATCGGCAGCCGTTTCCCGCAACTGCTTGGCGGTGACCCCCGGCAACAGGCCAGACCAAACACGGGCCCCCGGACGCGTTTTAAGAACGAACCATGCTTCGTTCTTCGGGCCTTCTCCTGGCCAAAGCGTTTTAACCTGGTCCGCATCTGGATGGACCTGCACGGAAAGCCAGTCGTTGCAATCGAGCCATTTGAGGAGCCAAGGAAAGCGATCGGCACTGTTATGCCCGACAATCGCCTCGGCATGCTCTTCCATCAGTCGCCTCAGCGACTGGCCGACGTTCGCCCCAGATCGAGCAATGCTGCCGTGTCTGGGATGGTCACTAACCTCCCAGGCTTCTCCGTATATTTGCAGATCGGGTAAAGGCTTGTTCAAAACGTTGGCTAGATCCCTTCCGCCCCACACCATGGGACGTGGAGAAGATTCAAAAACCAATGGCCCGGTAAGCATAGACGTTTATTTCCGTGTCGTTCAGGCGGCGGTGGTGACGGTTCCACCCGTTTTGTTTTTACCTTTGCCACCCGGATTGTGCGACCATTCCCGGTAGGCTTTGACCATTTCAGCTGCTGGACCAACTTGTCGGATCTTGCCGTGCTCAAGCCATGCGATCCGGTCACATAGCCTCGCGGTGGAATCGAGGTCATGGCTGACCATGACCATCAATCGCGCGCGGGCAATCATATCGCGCATCCGTTCATGGGCCTTGGCCTGAAATGCCAGATCGCCAGCCGAAAGCACCTCATCGATCAGCAGGATTTCGGGATTAATGGCGGTGGCGATGCTGAAGGCGAGCCTTACGCGCATTCCCGCGGAATAAAAGCGAACGGGCATCTCGAGGAATTCACCCAGTTCACTGAATTCGGCAATTTCATTCTGCTTAGATCGCACACTTGCGGGGGTTTCGCCCTGAAGGTAACAGCGGAAGCGGATATTTTCCCAGCCAGTGGCTTCCTGCTCAAATCCCAAGGCGATATCGAAGAGAGATGAAATGCGTCCATTCACGTCGCGTATTCCCGACGTGGGCTTGTAGATTCCCGCCATCATTTTCAGAAGAGTGCTTTTCCCGGCGCCATTGTGGCCAATAACACCCAGTTTTTGCCCGTCGTGGACTTCCAGATTCAGGTTGTCGAGAGCCTGAACCTGCATGGGTGGTTTGTAGTGTTTGCGGAAGAATCCACCAACCAAAAAATCCTTGAGTGTAAAGCCTGCGTCTTGCTTCACAAAGAAGGTCAGGTTGATGTTTTCCAGACGTATATGTGCCATGGTTTTTCTAGATTCCTAGAGGAAGTAAATGAGTTTAGGTTCCCTAGCCTTGAGACTCCATGCCGCCAGCAGGAAGAAGGCTGAAGCCACAAGCAGGGCCGCGCCGTAGGTTTCCAGACTTGGCATTTGATGGTCAAGAAGGGGCGCCCTTACCAGATGAAGGAAAGGAACCAAAGGATTGCCATTCACAAGCCATGCAAGGCCTTTTTCACGGAGCAATTTTTCGGGGTACCAGATCGGGGTCAGGTACATGAGCACCTGAAGGCCGACATCGGTAAGGTGCTTAATATCACGAAAATAAACGTTCATCAAACCAAGAAGGCAGGCGATTGACCAGCCCATGACAACGATCAGGCACAACGATGGAATCAAGCTAAGAAGTGGCAGAACACCGGCAAAACCTGTTCCCCATGTGGACAGGATAATGGCAAGTACCAAGGCGATGACCAAATGAAAGGCGTTGGCAAGAACCAGCCGCAGTGGGTAAATCGCCATCGGTACGGGATGCTGGCGGATGTAGGCTTCAGCTTGATGGAACGTATTGCATCCCATCGCCATGGTCTGGGAAACAAAGTTCCAGAGTGTCAGGCCAGTAAGAGCATAGGGGGCAAAGGTCGCAATATTTTGTTGGAACAAAGTGGCAAAGACCACGCAAAAAATGCCTGTCATGGCAATAGGATTGAGTAAAGACCAGCCAAGGCCCAAAGCAGAACCTCGATAGCGAGCCCTGATGTCCATGTGGACAAGTGCTAGCCAGAAGTACCTGGTGCGCCAGATTTCTTGGATATAGTTCTTCATTGTCCTCTCAACATCGGCCTGCAGACTCCGGAAACCTACACGGTTGCCGTTGTAAAAATCAACCCGCTCAGGTTTGCAGGTGTTATCGGTGGAATAACCGACATGTCGTGCCGAGAGGTGATAACAAGTCCGTCACGGTTTTCTTGCCCCGAGTGAATTTGTCGGAAACAATTACCCGACAAGCGCAAGTTTCGAAAGTTTGAACGTGTTGGTGTTGGACGAATGGGGCTTCATAGCCTCAGCCGCATCGCTCGAGGAAGCACTCATGAAAAATCGCCGTCTCCTAGCCTGCACTTTTGGCCTATTTGGCCTTGGGGTTGCCTTGGTTGGCCTGCGTGTCTTGGGAGACCCATCGAGGGCTACCAAAGAACGCCGGAGTACTGTTCCAACGCCGGCTCAAGAGCGCGCCGACGAAGAGAAAGGCGTGTCCCGATTTTTGGGCCAGCCGGTGATTGGTTACCAAAACGCCAATGGCGAAGGTCTTGTTGCTATTCAGCTACAGCCTGAACTGGTTGGTGCAGCCCTTCCACGCGACTTGGTGGTGGTGGTTGACACGTCAGCCAGCCAAGCGCAAGGCCCACTTTCGGGTTCTTCCCGAATCATTCGCGGCCTTTTCAAGCAAATGCAGCCCACCGACCGTGTGGGTTTGGTCGTTGCTAACCTCGACCCAGTTGCACTCACCCGTGGACTTGTGACCACAACCGAGGCGATTGCTGCCCTCGACAAGCTTGATCAGGAATATGCGAGTGGCGCCACCAACCTGCCCAAAGCCGTGGAGATGGCAGCAGGGATGATCGAAGCGAATGCTGGCCGCAGCCGATCAATTTTGTTCATGGGCGACGGAATCAGTCTGGCCAACCCAATGGACGGTGCGGACCGCGCCAAGGTGGTTGCTGAACTGGTTCGCAAAGAAGTGCCACTGTTCACGGTTCCCATGGGTGCCCGTGTGGACCCTACCAATCTTCATGGATTGGCGACGGGCTCGGGTGGCCGTTGCCTTCGCATTGTTGCCGGCGATGCTCCAGAAGCACTGGGCGAGCGTATTCGGGCCGCTATCGATGCCCCCGTTTACTATCCCCGTTCGATGCAAGCCGTGGCTGGTATGAAGGAAGTATACCCTAGCCGATTGCCTCCATTGCGTGGCGATGCCCCGACCTTGCTTGTAGGTAGCATTGTTCCAGGTAGCCGTCAGATCGAATTGTCGATTGATGGTTCCAGCCGTGGTGTGGATAGCCGGTTGGCGATCAAGCATGTAACTCCTCCCCATGAAATCGAAAACTTCTTCTTGGGCCGTATGGTCTCCGACTGGCGCGATAGCAAAGATCTGCCATCGATGGTTCAGGCAGATCGCGCCTTGGCACTTGCCGCAGCGCAGGGCCGGCTTGATCGGGAAGAAACTCTGGCCAAAGGAAACTTTGCACTGAGCATTGGTAGGCCTGAGGTGGCTGGCCGATTCTTCAATGAGGCCCGCCGAATCGATCCATCCAACATTGAAGCGGTGCAGGGTCTTACTCTGGCTCGCAAGGTTGCTGATGGTTCAATGCCCCGGCAAGAACTGATGAAGACATTGGGCCAGATCAATGCAGCAATTCAAGAAGAGGCCAAGCCCGCTGCCGAAAAACCCGGTGCTGGCGCACCCGGAGTAGAAGCGGATTTCTTGGAAAAACAAAAGCAGCTTGCAGACATCAACCTTCAAAAGCGCGAGGCAGAAATCAAGTCCGCGCTCAGCGAGGCGAGTCGTGCTGTCGGAACCGATGCAATTGGTCAGGCCAAGGAAAGCTTGAAGCAGCAACTTGGCGGTCTTCAGAATGATGCGAACGTTCGAGAAGACAAGCGCCGCCAATTGACTAACCAAATTGAAGCTCGCTTGCGCGAACTCGACAAGCGTGGTCAATCTGCTGAACGCGAAGAGCGCGAACGTCAGATTGCCCAGATCGCACTCGAAGAACGCCGCAAGGAAGAACGGAGCCTTGCAGCGCAGCAAGACCGTGTGAAGGAACGCCTTCGCCAGTTCCACGCCCTGATGAATCAGGCCCGCGAGGAATTGGCCCAGCAACAGGCACAGAAGATCCGCGAAGACCTTGTCAACCAAGGGCTCGAGGTTCCTGCTGCTGTGACGGCTGCTTACACCATGGCGCAACGCGGTTACTACCTGCGCAACCTCCGCGATCTGGTACGTGTTCGCGAAGAAAAATGGTTGGCCGTTCTTTATGAAGTTGAACGCAGCCACGTGCCATTCCCCGATGAACCGCCGATCATTTTCCCCGATTCCACCAGCCCTGTCATCAAGGGCCGGTACAAAGACTGGGCGGATCTGTCGAAGAAGCGTATCGACAAATATGATACCCAAGGTTTTGGTTCGAACACCCCCGAAGCAACCATGAAGCTTCGCGACGCGATGAGCCGGGTGGTCGATTATCCTGGTCTCGATGTTGCCACAGCCAAGGTCAGCGAAGAGCTGGACCGTTTGGCTAAGGAACACGGAATCAGCTTCGAGTTCAATGAGCAGGCTTTCCGCGCTGCTGGCATCGAGAAGGTGCGCGACAATGAAATTGGCGACCCTGTACCCCGCATGCGCGCCACGCTGGGGACCATCGTTCGCAAGTTGATTGCCCGCATCAAGAACAACTCACCTGAAGGCACAGCGACCTACGTAGTTCGTCGCGACAACATCGAGATCACGACCAGCCAGTTCCAGCTTCTAGATAAGGTAGCCCGCGCCTATCCAGTAGCAGACATTGTTTACGGTGCTCCAAACTCTTTTGCCCAAAGTTCGGTTGTTCAGCAATCGACGCTGTTCGGGTTCGGTGGTAGCTACGGTTTCGCTGGACAGGCAGCTCAAAACTCCTTCAACGGTATCGGCGCACTGAACGGCCTTGGCCAGGTCGGTGCTGCTGGCGCCGCCATGCTTGGAGTGGTGGGTGGTGCAGGTCAAGCTGGTGCCGTGGGTGGAGCCCTTGGCGCCCAGCAACTTGGAGGCCAGATCGGTCTTGGTGCCGTTGGTAACGTTGGTATGCAAGGTCAGGTTGGCCAGTTTGGCCAAAACGGTGGTACATCTCAGTTGGGTCAGTTCGGTAACACTGGCGGCCAGTTCGGCCTTCAGGGCGGTAACTATGCTGACGTGCTTGTATCGACCATCCGTGAGCTAGTAGGTCGCAAGTCGGACTGGGCCGCACCGATCGTTCTTCCCGGTCAGCAGGCAGCGGACCCGCTCCAGCAGACCGACCCCAATGCAGGTGACCAGCAGGAACGTAACCAGATTGGTTACTTCAGTCCAGCCAACGCATTGGTGATTAAGGGTACCTCTTATATCCATACTGAGCTTTACAGTAACTTTGTCGCACCAGTGGGTGGTGCAGCTCCGGGCGGTATGGGTGCCTTGCCAGTGAAGCGCCCAGGTGCCTTGGCCGCTGGTAATAAGCCAGGCGATATCAAAAAGGACGCAGATCCACGCAAGATCTGGCAGGATGCGCTCGCCCGCGGAGTGGACGATCCGGGCCTGATCATCGCAGTCAGTGATTTCCTTGCCATGAACCAGATGTGGGATCATGCGACGGAATTCCTGAAGGCGAATCTGCGCAAGGGTATCGTTGTTAAGCCATGGGTATACGAGTCTCTTGCCCTGGCACTTCGCGAAAGTGGTGCAGCACCAGCCGAAATCGAAAGAGCTGAAGTGGCACTTGCCGACCTCGAACCTCGCGATGCCGATGGTTATCTGAAGGCATCTCGTGGCATGGCGAACCTGAAGCGATTCGACCGCGCCGTGGCTCTTTGCCGTCAAGCAGCGCTGGTAGATCCTTCGAACAGCCGTGCGCTTGAACAAGGACTTCGATTTTCCGAGATTGCCAGCGATGCCGATGGCATGGCTTGGGCTGCAGGCGGCCTGTTGAAGCAGGAATGGCCAGAGCGTAACACGGAACTTCAGGGCTTGGCTAAGCGATCACTCGAAGCCATGGCGCACCGATTGGGCCAGCAGAATCGTCCTGAAGATCGCACACGTTTGCTTGGAAGCGCAGCCGAGCAGGGACGTCGCGACCTTGTGGTTCATCTGAGCTGGTTGGGCGATGCCGACCTCGATCTTGAAGTGAAAGAACCAACAGGCAGCACCTGCTCCACCCTGACGCGCCGCACGCCGAATGGTGGAACGTTTGTGGGCGACATGCCTGGAGATGGCCCGGCTGAGCGGTATGTTGCTGCCGAGGCATTTTCAGGGTCTTACGAGATCCGTGTGCGCACCGCATGGGGTGTTCCTGCCGGTGGTAAGGCTCAGGTTCGTGTGATCCGCTTCCAGGGCACCGACCGCGAATTGCAGGAAGTGTTCCAAGTGGATGTGGCTTCAGGTAAGCCCGTTCGCTTGAACCTTGCGGATGGCCGCCGTTCTGAAATGGCTTTGGTTGTTCCTCCCCGCCCACGTGAAGATGTGGTGGCAGGTGGCGACCGCCGCGAAGACGTGTTCCATTCGCTTCGACGCATGACGGAACCTTATATCCCTGGTTCAACGTCGGGTATCCGTGGCGGGGCAGGCAACGCCTCGCAGATCATGCCTCAGGTAGATGCACGCGTGGCTCATACCGACACAAGCAAGGAACGCGTTTATCAGAATCGTGTGACGGCTTTCATGCGCAACAGCATGGATGTAACGTCGCAGATTGTTTTGGAATCGGAACGGCGCCAAATCCGTTCAACGGGTTCAAACCTGATTGACCGTCCTGCCAAATAGTGTTGTTTGGCCCCTAGAGTATAACCCGGGGCCCGGATTCACCCTGAGTGGATCCGGGCCTGTTTTCTTGTCACGAACCCGCGCAGGTGCACTCAGGCATGCCTCCTCCCCCTCCACCCCCATCTGGAAACAAGCCCCGGCAATTTGGGGTACTGGTTATTTTGAAGGGAGGCCCGGTTGGATTCCGGATCCCCCTTCGCGCCCAACGCCTGATACTTGGCCGATCCCCTGCTGCTACCATTCGTGTGCCCGATCCGTCTATCAGTCGTTCCCATTGTAGTCTGGTATTCAATGGCAGCCATTGGGTTGTAGCGGATCTGGCCAGTAGCAACGGCACGTTTTTGAATGGCCAGAAGGTTGAGCAACCTACCATCGCCATGCCCGGTGACAGGCTTGGAGTGGCCCGTGTAGAATTTCGGATCGAATACGCTGCTGCTGCTATGGTCGCCATGTCGGTCGATCTTCCAGATATCGAGGCAGAACTGATTAATGACGATATTGTGGTTGCGGAATTGGCCATGGGTATCCAAAGTGAGCCCGGGAAAATGAAAATGATTCCGGTTGATCCCGAGTTGCAACTCGAATTTGATCTAGAATCGCTTCCCACATCCGACGATGACGGTTTCGACTGGAATATCCAGTCAACAATAAACCCGGATGGTCGGTAAGGTGATTGTGCCTACACCAGATCTAGATCAAGCGTATGCCAGGGTGGTCGCAGATCTGATGCGTGCCCGCACCGAAGGCGGGTATTGGGAAGGCGAACTATCGTCATCGGCATTGTCTACGGCAGTGGCATGTTCCGCATTGACGCTGTGTGGCCGAGTCAATCGTGTTGAGGCAGGCTTGGCTTGGCTTGTTTCCCATCAAAACAGTGACGGTGGATGGGGCGATACCACAGCCAGCAAGTCAAATCTGTCAACCACATTATTGGTCGTGGCGGCATTTCACTTGACTGAGCGCGCCTCGTTTTATTCTACCGCTTTGCGCATGGCCCACGACTGGATTGTTGCCAGAGCTGGTTCCACGCCCGCCGAGTGGGCGGAGGCCGTGCGTGCCAGCTACGGCAAAGACCGTACTTTTTCGGTACCTATTCTTACTAATTGTGCTCTTGCTAAACTTGTTCCTTGGTCCGAGGTGCCATCGTTACCATTTGAGCTGGCATGCTTACCACAATCGTGGTACCGGTTGGCCAGCCTTCCCGTTGTCAGCTACGCGCTGCCTGCCCTCATTGCCATTGGTCAGTGCATCCATGCGCATCGACCGACACGCGTTTTTCCGTTGAGATGGCTTCGGTCGTTGTGCAAGGCACCCAGCCTCCGAGTGCTGACACGCCTGCAACCGACAAATGGTGGATTTCTGGAAGCTACTCCGCTGACAGCATTTGTAGCCATGGCCTTGGCAAGTTCCGGTAATTCCCAGCACCCTGTGGCAGTGAAGGGTTGCGCATTTCTGGAAGCATCTGTTCGGCCAGATGGTTCGTGGCCGATCGATACCAACCTTTCGACTTGGGTGACCACACTCGCAGTCAATGCCCTGGCAGCAGGTAATGCGGTAGACAGCCTCGGCCCGCAGGAACCGTTGCGACAATGGCTTATTGCGCAGCAGTACCGTGAAAGGCACCCCTTCACGGGAGCAGCGCCGGGTGGATGGGCATGGACCCCGCTACCCGGTGGTGTTCCAGATGCAGACGACACTCCGGGCGCTTTGATAGCCATGCGGAATCTGGGTGCTCCGCCCGGTGACTGGCTGCGCTTGGGGTTTGGTTGGTTGGCGGGGTTGCAAAACCGTGACGGTGGTATGCCTACCTTTTGCAGGGGTTGGGGCACGTTGCCGTTTGATCGCAGTGGAACCGACCTGACAGCGCACGTTCTGCGCGCGTTGGCCCCATGGCGCGACCATGCGGAATCGGACCCGCGGTTGTATCCCGTGGCTACAGACATTCGCCTGCTTTTTGAAGGTGGTCTAGACTACCTGACCCGAAACCAAAGGCCTGATGGATCGTGGCTGCCTCTTTGGTTTGGTCATGAGGATGCCCATGAGATGGCCAACCCCGTCTTTGGCACGGCTCGGGTACTGATGGCCTATCGGGACCTAGGTCTGCACGATGTGAACGAGGCGCGACGTGGTGTTTCTTTCCTGCTGTCAACGCAAAATACCGATGGCAGCTGGAGTGGCGATGCTGGTATTTCAGGCCAGGTTGAAGAAACGGCGCTGGTTCTCGACGCGTTGATTGGTCTCAAGGCCAATCAGCAGGCAATCGACCGCGGTTTGGCGTGGTTGGTGGGTGCCATACTCGACGGTGTCCACCTCGTTCCTTCACCTATCGGTTTTTATTTCGCTCGTCTCTGGTATTCCGAGCGGCTCTACCCCATAATCTTCAGCGTTGCGGCGTTGGGACGGGCACGCACCGTCAGGCAGGGCCCAGTGCTTGCCTGAGACTGGTGGAATCGGTCAATCCTGTCCATGCGAGCGCAAACCCGCCTGAGGATGTCGCCGTGTCAACCATGATCGAAGAGCAACCGGCAGCCGTAGCCGACCGCAAACGACCAACCACCGCGAACATCAAAGCGGTTCCCGAAAGCAGGGAATTGCGCGATAAAGTGCGCGATGCCGCGCGAATTCTTGCGGCGAAGCTTGACCGCTCACGCGGTTTCACCCGGGATGAACTTCGGGCTCTGGCCGAAGTATTGCTGCGCGATCTGGAAATGGGTGTTCAGTATTCGGGCTTTGCAGCCGTTTGCATCGCTAACGAATTCTGGCGCGAGCAGGTTCAGGCAGTCCCTTTCAATCGCCGACTGTTGCTGCTGCCCCACTGCCTCAAACACGCAGAAGGTTGCCCAGCCGATTACGACGAATTCGGCCTCGATTGCCGAAAGTGTGGCGCTTGTTCGGTTGCTGATTTTAAAGGCAAAGCCGAAGACCTTGGATACAAAGTGTTGGTATCCGAAGGAACGCCCATCGTTCTTAAAATTATCGTTTCGGGCCATGTCGATGCCATTGTGGGCGTTGCCTGTCTGAACGTGCTCGAACGAGCTTTCGACAAGATTCTGCTGGCGGGTGTACCGTGCATTGCCACACCACTGCTGTCGAGCAATTGCAAAAACACCTCGGTGGACGATGACTGGGTCATGGACATGATCCAGTTGGAAACGCCGCCAGTACCTGTGAAGACTCGTAGCTTCATGCCACTGCTGCGCTCCGCCAACGCCCTCTGCGAGCCCGCTGAACTTTCGCGATTGGCTCCCGGTCCCCGCGCCGACATCTCCCCATCCGATCCCCTGCGCGCCCATGAAGACATTGCCTACGGCTGGATGGGGCAGGGGGGCAAACGATCCCGGCCATTCATCACACTGGCTGCCTATGATGCCATGCAAGGCGGGGCGGCAACCCGCGGCGAGGCATTCGAGTTGCCCGATACCGTCAAGCGCGCGGCATTAGCTATTGAGGCGTTTCACAAAGCCTCGCTGATTCACGACGACATCGAAGATGGCGATATTTACCGATATGGCATGGAGACGTTGCACCGCCGCCATGGTGTTGGACCTGCCATCAATGTCGGCGATTATCTTGTGGGCTGGGGTTACCGCCTTCTGGCGCGCGACCGTCATGCGGTTGGCGCGGCCGTGACTGCCGATTTGTTAGCCCGATTTTCCGACGCCCACGTCAAGCTGGCTGAAGGTCAGGGTGCTGAGTTGCTGTGGCGTTCCGCTGCCAACAAGAGCCTGAAACCAATCGACGCGCTTCGGATTTATGCCCTGAAAACAGCCCCGGCGTTCGAGGCTGCTCTGGGAGCGGGAATCCGCTTGGCAGGCGACCATCCGGAACTCGACAAGCTGGTCACGGAATTCAGCAAGAACATTGGAATCGCGTTCCAGATCCTTAATGACCTCAAAGATTTCGATACTGACGGCGACAACAAGCTGGTCGCCGGGCAAGATGTCTTGGCGTCGCGCCCGACGGTATTGCTGGCCCTTGCTCTCGAAACACTTCCCGATACACGCCGGACGGAATTGCTTGGCCTTATTGCCAACGAGACTATTTCCGACGCGGAGCGTGTTGGACGAGTCAAATATCTTTATGACCTTGCCGGAGTGTTTGACAAAGCCCAGCGCCTTGTCGATAAATTCAGGGCCAAGGCCGAGGATCTGGCTGATACGGCAGAACCGGAGCCGCTCAGGTGCCTTTTGCAATATTTGGTGGATTCCGTTCTGGATGGAACGGCACATGTTGTACCTCAGCAGGAACCGGGTGCGGGGCTTCTGAGCTTACCCGTGGCTTGATGGGGCGCATGCGCGATGGGGCCCGATCTGGATAGCCTGCTTGCTTGTTTTCCCGACGAACCATCCATGGACGTCGAGCTTATTTCGTCTGTTCCCGAGCCTTATTCTTCACTTTTGGCACACAATCACCATATGACGGTGGCGCTTGAATGCCACCATGGATCTCCGGTCGAAGTGACTGTGCTGAAAAGTGGTGTTGATGGCGACGTGTACCACCGCCGAATCGAATTGTTGTTGCGTGGCACCAGAACTGTGGTTTTATTTGGACTCGTGCGCATTCATTTGTCGCTGGTCCCAGATGAGGCCCGCCGGGAAATTCTTGAAGAGTGCAAGCCCCTTGGCCGAGTACTCATTGAACGCAATGTGATGAGGCGCGTCGAGCACACGGCTTTGCTGAGATTTCCGGCTCGGCCTGTCGATCTGGAAAGATTTGCTTTGGCCGGGCCCCAAATGCTGTACGGCAGGTTAGCTTACCTGTATTGCAACGACCAACCGGCTATTGAACTGCTTGAGGTGGTTCGCCCGTAGATCAACACAAGGGAGAATGCTTGTGGCTTTCTTACTGATGGCACTGGTTTTCGGGGTTGTGGCTGATCCGTTGGTTTCCGGACCAGTCGAATTCAACCGCGATATTCGGCCGATCCTTTCAGACCGATGCTATTTTTGTCATGGTCCAGACAAGGGGCATCGCAAAGCCGACCTTCGACTGGATACCCGGGAAGGCCTTCTGGGTGCCCCGGGGGAAACAGGATCGGTTGTCCCTTCCAAACCCGATGCCAGCGAATTGCTGGAACGCATACTTTCCACAGACCCAGACAAGCGCATGCCGCCTCCCAAATCTGGTAAGGACCTATCGCCTGCTGAAATAGCACTCATCCGCCGCTGGATCGAGCAAGGTGCGCCCTATGAAGGCCATTGGGCCTTTCAGGCCATCAAGCGCCCCAAACCAGCAGTCGTTGCTCCTGAACCCATAGATGGTTTCGTGAAGGCATTGCTGGCCAAAAAAGGCTTAACTATGGCAGGTCCAACAGATCGCCGAACGCTCTTGCGGCGATTGTCGTTTGACCTGACAGGCTTGCCACCTACGCCCGAAGAAGTCGATGCCTTTGTGGCGGATCGTTCGCCGGATGCCCTTGCCAAACAGGTGGATCGGCTGCTTTCTTCTCCCCGGCATGGTGAACGCTTGGCTATGTGGTGGTTAGATTTGGTTCGTTATGCTGATACCGTGGGTTACCATGGCGACCAACCCGTGAGTGTGCACCCTTTCCGCCAATACGTGATCGATAGTTTTAATGCCAACGTGCCTTTCGACCGGTTCACCCGCGAGCAGATTGCCGGTGATCTTTTGCCCGGTGCCGGCGACCGCGAAAAGATCGCCTCAGGATACAATCGGCTTGGAATGATGAGCGCTGAGGGTGGCGTGCAGCCCAAGGAATATCTGGCCAAGTACATTGCCGAGCGCGTGAGGAATGTATCGGGTGTGTGGTTGGGTGTCACGCTTGGTTGCGCTGAATGCCATGATCACAAATACGACCCGTTTGCCACGCGCGAGTTTTACCGCATGGAGGCATTCTTTGCCGACATCAATGAAAAAGGTCTGTACGGCGGCGGCACCGACTGGGGGCCAAGCATGCGTGTCCCTACCAAGGTGCAACGCGAAGAGCTGGCGAGGATCGAAGCCGATATTTCAAAATCACGATCTGAAATATCCAAAAGCGACCCTAGGGTGACGGAAGCGTATCGCAAGACGCTCGAGGCTTGGAAAATTCTTGAAGTCCGCAAGCAGCGAAGCCTCGGCGGTGCCAAGCTCGCAGTGCGAGGCCCAGGATCGATTTTGGCATCAGGCAAAAGCCCGCCAACTGACACCCATGTGATGGAAATTGTGGCCCCGGCGGGCGGTTTAGCCGTACTCCGTCTGGAGGTGTTGCCAGCCGATGGCTTGCCGGGGCGCGGTCCCGGTCGAGCCAGCAATGGTAATTTTGTGCTGACGGAAATCAAGGCTCGCAAGGCTGGAGATGCCGCCGCGCCGTTGTTGCCATTCAAGTCGGCCCGGGCCACCTTTGAACAGACCGGCGCGTCTGCGGGCAATCCGTGGGGCCGCTGGGTTGCTGAAGCCGCGATCGACAACGATGCCAAAGGTCCGGGTTGGGGCTGGGCAATCATGGAGGAGGCAGGTCAGGCGAATGCCGCGGAATTCACCTTGGCTACCCCTGTCCCGGCTGGCACAGTTCTTGAAGTCAGCCTTGTGCAGAACCACCCGAACCCAGCTCACACATTGGGTTCATACCGGTTGATGGGGGCATCCCAAGCTGTTGAATCGCTTGTTCGCCCACAATCGCAGGACATTGTCACCATTTTGGCGAAGGAGCCAAAGTCACGAACACCGGATGAAGTGAGCAAATTTGAAGCCAGCGTTGCCAGAGACATGCTAGATGGCTCACCAGTGGGTGCCGAGTTGCGCCGCCTTGAAAAACGTAAGGCGGACATTATTGCTACTGCTCCCACCACGCTTGTTACCGAGCGCGTGATGCCAAGAACCGTGAAAATTTTGGCACGTGGCAACTGGATGGATGAAAAGGGCGAGGCCGTGACCCCCGGCACACCGGCAGTTCTCGGGGCGTTTAAGCCTCGCGCCGCATTGGCCGATAGGCTTGATCTCGCCAATTGGGTGGTTTCGCCAGAAAATCCGCTCACAGCGAGGGTGACGGCTAATCGCATCTGGAAGCTTCTATTTGGGTCTGGAATATCCCGTAGCCTCGACGATTTTGGCGCGCAGGGCGATTGGCCCAGCCATCCGGAGCTGGTCGATTATCTCGCTGGCCGGTTGGTCGATTCCGGTTGGGATTTGCGGGCGTTGATTCGGCAGGTGGTTCTGTCTGAAACCTACCAGCAATCGTCTGCCTCGCCACGGGCGATTCGCGATGCGGATCCTTACAATCGGTTACTTGCTCGGCAAGGCCGTTTCCGGGTCGATGCCGAGATGGTGCGCGACAATGCCTTGGCTGTTTCCGGGTTGTTGGTGGAAAAAATCGGCGGCCCCAGTGTGTTTCCGTACCAGCCACCCGGGTATTGGGCATATTTGAACTTCCCCACGCGGGAATGGAGCAACGACGCGGGCGAGTCCAAGCATCGCCGAAGCGTGTATGTACATTGGCAGCGGCAGTACCTGCATCCATCGTTAGCGGCGTTCGATGCGCCGTCCCGCGAAGAATGCACAGCCGAGCGCACGCGCAGTAACACGCCGCTTCAATCGCTGGTGCTGCTCAACGACCCCATTCATGTGGAAGCGGCGCGTCAACTGGCGCAGCGCGCGCAAGAAATCAAGGGCGATGATGCTGAAAGATTGAAGCAGATGTTCCGCTGGGCCCTTCAGCGGCAGGCGCTTCCCGATGAAAACCGTGTGCTTGCGTCGCTTTTGGCGGGCCAGCGCCAACATTACAAAGCCTTGCCAGCCGATGCGGCGGCCCTTGTGTCCGTTGGTGGTTTCAAACCTGCTCCTGGAATTGATGTGGTGGAACTGGCGGCATTGACCGGTACCGCCCGGGCCCTACTCAACCTCCACGAAACCATCACACGCGAATAGGAGATCTGTATATGTTGCCTTCACCGATTGCGCGACGCAGTTTTTTGCGGCACTCAGGCCTCAGTCTTGGCGGAATGGCGTTGAGCCAAATGTTGGCACGCGACTCCCGCGCGGGTGGATCCATCACCTCGTTGCCGTTCGCTCCCAAGGCGAAGCGGGTGATTTGGCTCTACATGGCCGGTGGCATGAGCCATATCGACACGTTCGACAACAAACCAAAGCTGGCTCAATTAAACGGTCAGGCAATGCCCGACTCCGTGACCAAGGGGCAACAGATTGCTCAATTGCAGGGGGCGAAGCTAACCTGTCTCGCGCCCCAGCATCCATTCAAAAAGTGGGGCCAATCCGGTCAAGAAATATCGGTTATATGGCCAAAGCTCGCCGCTGCCTGCGCCGACAAAATCTGTCTCGTGCGGTCGTTGTCCACCGAAGCGATCAATCATGATCCTGCCCATACGTTCATGAACACGGGCACCATGATTCCCGGCCGCCCCGCCATGGGCTCGTGGCTCCTTTATGGTCTGGGAAGTGAATCGGAAAACCTGCCCGGCTTCATTGTTCTGGTTTCCACAGGCCGGTTTGGCCAGCGACAACCTATTGCCGCGCGCCAGTGGCATTCAGGATTTTTGCCCGGTCAACATCAGGGTGTTGAACTTCGCGGCACGGGCGACCCGGTGCTCTATGTGCGGAATCCTGCTGGTGTGGACATGCCCGCGCAGCGTCAGGTGATTGATGCGGTGGGTGATCTTAACAGACTCCGCGACCGTGCAGTGGATGACCCGGAAATCAGTACACGTATCAGCCAATATGAGCTGGCATTCCGCATGCAAACCAGTGTTCCAGGCTTGATGGATCTTGCCAGCGAGCCGCGCGATGTGCTCGATCTGTACGGCACCAAAGGCGGAGACGGCAGCTTCGGTTCCAATTGCCTCTTGGCACGCAGGCTTGCCGAACGTGGGGTGCGCTTTATCCAGCTCTATCACCGCGACTGGGACCACCACGGAGCGGTAAAAGAGCATGTTGCCGGAACGGCTGCGGAGGTCGATCAGGGTGCTGCCGCCCTGATTACTGATCTTGAGCGCCGCGGCATGCTTGACGATACCTTGGTGGTGTTTGGTTCTGAATTCGGACGCACCCCCATGGCTCAGGGAAATGGCCGCGATCATCATCTGGCCGGGTTTACCATGTGGTTTGCTGGCGGTGGTATCAAGCGTGGTTTCAGCTATGGCAACACCGATGAATTTGGCTACCATGCGGTTGAAAACAAAGTGTCGGTGCATGATGTTCACGCGACGCTGCTTCATCAGTTAGGCATCGACCACGAGCGATTCACGCACAAGTTTCAGGGGCTCGACATGCGCTTGACCGGAGTTGAATCGTGCCGCGTGGTGAAGGAGATTTTGGCGTAATCCGGTGTTATTGTGTGTATTAAAACACGTCACCAAGCGAAACATGCGGGGAGTAAAATGGCATCGCAATGAAGGCTTGCCGCTGCCACAGTAATTCCGCCCCTTAAGGCTGTCTATAAGGCTTCGAATGATATGATATTTGCCCCATTGGCCTTACTGAATTCATTCGCATGTTGATCGGCTCTTGGGCCATCCCCTGTATAAGGCACCGGCCTTGGCTATGGCTTCACTGGCCGAAAGCAGGGATCTCAGCTTCGGGCCGGGTTTTTACCGTTGAGGATCCGGCCGATTACAGTGTGGCGGACCATCAGTTGGTAGGTGCCCAGCAACAGGGGTATCGAGATCCCGAGTACCAGAGTGGCTTTGGCCATTGCGGGCAAACGCAGGTAATAAAAAAACCACTGGCAGCAAATCACCACGGGAACATGCGTCAGGTACAGCCAGTAGGACGCGTCCGCAACATATCGGAAATAGCCGTTGCCTGATCGGAATATCTGGTGGGCCAAGCCGATAGCGCCAAGAACCATGCACCAGGTGAACAGGGCTTTGACAACGGTATTGGGAACTAGCCAGCCAGTCAGAAAAAAAGTCGAGGGGAAAAGAACCAACGAGGCCAGGGGCAACGTGATGAGCCAATGCCGCCCGAGCAGGCAGGCGGTGTCGTTCAACCGGTAGTACCAGCACCCGAAAAAGAAGAACACCGCGTAGTAAAAAAACACGTGCGGTTTGGGCACGATGCCAATGGAAAGGTCGGGCCCTATTCGGGATAACAGGGTTCTCGGGAAATAATCCAGGTTCATGAAGGCCTGCGCGGCGCAGGTCAGCACGAATGCCACAAGCAAGCCCGCGGGTAGATGACTAGGATTCCAACCGGAACTTGGATTTTCAACATTGCAAAACATAGACCATCCAAAATAGATGATGCACAGCCACCAGAGGTACCAGAGAAACCAAAGGTGATCGAAGAAATTATCCTGCAGCAGGTTGATCTCCGTGCCCCCGATCTTTGCCACCAACATGTCGGAAGACAGCCAAGCGAAATATTCCCGCATGAATCCCGGCAATGCCGCTACCTCAGCGGGAGCAGCGCGAACAACTTGGGAGACCGGAGCGGCAAGGGGTTCTCTAGACAACCCCGTCAGATAGCCGATCACATCCTTCCGGCCTCGTTCCAGCGCGGTTATGTCGGCCGGCCAGACTCCTTTTGCCAGCCAGATTTCCGTTGCGGATTCCCCGGCGGCCTGATGGGCGGAAATCCAGGGCGACTTGCCCGCGGCAGTCGCAAGAAAAGGATCGCCTCCTTTATCGATGAGAAGTTTCAGGAGGTCCACCCTGCCCAGCATCGAAGCGATTGTCATCGGGTTGCCCCCGGCGCGGTTCACGGCATTTGGATTGGCTCCAAGGTCCAGCAACTGCCGCACGACTGGTTCAGACTCGCACAGCACGGCCCAGGCAAGCGGAGTCATGACCATGCGTTTCTCGGGCATCTCGAGGCACCCGGGCGGGCCCATGGCCACCAGTTTGGACACTAGCCCGGTGTCCCCTTGCTGGATTGCCTGAAAGATTGGCATTTGTGGATGGCTGGCTGTGTCGCTCACTATCAGAAGACTCAGCACCTTGATGAAAGGCATCAGGGTAAGAACACACAGTAGGAGTGGAACCAGTATGCGTGCCGCTCGGTTTTTCAGCATGCCTTTTGCGCCTTTTCGGCTGGCCAGCATCGCTGTGAAAAAACCGCTCACCAGAAAGAACAATTGCATACGGAACGCATGGATGAAATTCACGGCCTCGGCCAGAGACGCGTTCATGTCGCCGTCCATGACAATCCACGGACTTCCGCAGTAGGCCATCAATGCATGCAGCGCGATTCCAAGCAGCATGGCGATGGCCCTGAGGGCATCGAGGTCATGACGCCTTGGATCGGGCAGATTTCCCCCGGCAGGATCGGCATGTTTTTTCGGCACACTTCGAAATGCGGCCAATTGATCGCTCACGCATACCTCTCAGCTATTCATTCGGAACTGGCGGGTTTGGAGCGGCGCAGCAACAGCCAGCCAAGAAACAGGTAAAGGATGATTTGGGCAGCGAGGCCTGCCAAGGCCAAGGGAACTGATTGGATGAAACTTTCTCCAAAAATCCACATATGGCTCGGAAGGGCCACGATGCCGTTTTCCATGGGCGAAACCTGGGTGGCGCGGAGTCCCCAGTAGGTGGGGGAGGTGACGAAGGCAACAGCCTTGGGCATGGGAGCCGCAGCAAGGCCAAGGGCGCTTCCCAGAATCAACTGGGGCAACATCATCGCCCCTAGGAGGATGATCGATCGGTCCGGCTTGCGCGTGATGGAGCCGAGCAGCACACCTAGACATCCGCAACCCAGCGTGGTCACCCAATGGACCAGCAGCATCGGCGGGAAAGCGATACGGTAATCCGATGGGACGGGATCCAGTCGGTTGGTCCATTGCCTGACTTCGAAAAGCGCCTCAAGGATCCCATCAAAGACGATGGTCTGGAAACCGGTGGCCAGCAGAAGGATCGCCAGCTTCGAGAGCAGGTAGGCCAACGGCAGCAATCCCGCTGATTTTTCCCGGGGAAAGATATCACCATCACGAACCATCAGGGTCAGCCCCAACAGCATTCCCATGAAGGACAATCCCATCATCTGCACCGACAGGTACTTCAGGGTAGTGATGTGATTCTTAATGAACCTATCCGGGAAAACCGTTTCTGTTCCGTCGATGGCTCCGGTAACGATGCGATTGAGGTCATCACTGGCCAAGTTTTTCCGCATGGCAGGCTTGACCGAAAAGAGGTAGGCCAATTGCGCCTTGATGCTCAGGTTGTCGTCCTCGTCTATTGTTCCTTGGGCCGCCCCATGGATCACCGGCCAAAACGCCGAAAACGCCTCTTTTTCCTCTTCGTTGAGATTTCGGGTCAGCAGGATCGGTTTTGAGAAATCGGAAATCCAATGACCGGCAATCACGATGAGCGCGAAAATGGCCGGCATAAGCGCCGCTAGGAACAAGAACCTGCGGTCGCTCAAGACGGATGCGCACTCCCGGCGTGTCAATATGCCGGCTTGTCGAATGCATTCCCGCAACCGCGCCCCAACGCTCCTTCTCTGGATCTCCGTTCCACCGGTCTTGTGCGCGGATGCACCTGTGGAACCGTCATCGGGTGTTGCTCCATTTTCTGTTGCGGCCCATTTGTCCGCACCTTCGTCCTCGAGCCGGACAAAGGCATCGGAAAGGTTTTCCACGCCGAAATGGGCGCAAGCGCCGCCCGGTGGCCCGAGGTAAACCACCTTGCCATCCGAAAGGACCAACAACGTGTCGGCCTTGGAGATGTTGTCTAGGTGGTGGGTAACGCACAGGACAAGTTTCCCCCGTCTTGCGGTCTCGGCCAGAACCTCCATGACCCGGGCTTCAGAGGCGGGGTCGAGGCTGCTGGTCGCCTCATCAACCACTAGGATTGACGGGTTGACCACCAGTTCAGACGCCAGTTCAACCCTTTTGCGCTCCCCGCCTGAAAGCGAGGAAATGGTTTGCCCGCCAAGCCGATCAACACCCATGGAACGCAGGGCCGAGTCCACATGGGTCTCGATCTCCTCCGGGCTGGTGTCGGTTGGCAACCTGAGCTTCGCGGCGAACCAAACTACTTGGCGCACCGTGAGTGTCTCATGAAGCGACATCTGTTGGGGCGCGTAACCGATAAGGCCGTTCATGATGGTCGGGTTGGAAAGAAAAGGATTCCCGCCAAAAAGGAGGCTTCCCCCGCTAGTCGACTGGAGGCCTTGCATGCACTTCACCAGTGTGGACTTGCCGGCGCCGCTCGGCCCAAGGATGCAAACGAACTCGCCGGGCTTGAAGGAAAACGAGACGCGGTCAAGTATCGGTTTCTCCCGCCCGGCAACCCGTACCGTCAAACCCACGGCTTCCAAGTTCGGCGACCCGCGCCTGGTTGTCACAACGAGGTTCTTGCCGTCTTCAATCCAAAGCGCCTGGGGACCGAGGTGCAGCGTCGCCCCGGGTTCCCAGACCGCTTCGCCAGTCACGGATTTTCCATCAAGCGTGACGCCATGGGTGCTTCCCAGATCGCGCACGATCAGTCGGCCGTCGGCCCTCATGCTCAATGACGCGTGCGTTCTGGAAACTGCGGGATGGTCGATCCAGATGTCGCTGTCAGGATTGCGGCCGATCAGAAGTTCCGGCTTGCGGTTTATGAGCGGCACAAGTTTAAAGCGCCAAGGGGCGTGGGAATTGTCGGAAACCCCGGTCCAAGGAGAAACCAGTGGCCTTGTTATCTCGTTGTGTTCGTCTGAAGGTTTGCTCATGGCTGTTTGTCACCGGAAATTGCAGCGGGGCTCGCTTGGTTGGGCTGGTCATCCAATCCGAATTGCTGCTTCAACGTGGTGGCTATGATGCCAGTACGGTAGCCGCTGAAAAAACCCTGTTGCAAGTTCCATCGGGAATTCTTGGGAATCGTGAGGGCAACGAAGGGAAAAACCATTTCGTCGGTAGTGGCTTCACCCATGAAAATAGCCTTGGGAGGCTTGAACGGGTTGGCGGGGTTGCCGCTGGTGTTGTCCATCAGAGACGAGACATGCACCTTGCTGCCTTTGGCTACGGGAATAGGCTCTCGAAATGTGTACATCCTTTGCCAGTTGAAATCGAACCTTGGCACATTCAACAAGACTTTCCGGGTGCCGTCGGGTCTTTCCAGTGTCACGGTCTGCGATACGGTCAGAAGGTGGCCATGAGGAGAGATGCCAACGATGCGGCAATCATCCTCGACGGGCCATGCGGTGTTGGTTCGCCTTCGCTGGTTGGGGGGCATCAGGAGGAATTTATCGTCATTAATGTTAGTCGTCCGGAAATCCTCGGCGGGATTGATATCCCCCTTGGCAAGGTACAGTTCGATCGATGAGAAATCGGTCTCAACCTTGCCGGAACGGTGATAGTGCATTTGCACCACGAGGTCGGTTTTTTCAGGTATCGAAAGCGCGCAACCCGCTGGGGTTTTCCAAACGCTGTGGCCCGGGGCGTAGCCTCCAATCTGCTCGAAAGGCAACCGGGACTTGTTGGTGTCGATCTTGTGGTATTTGCCCAGCATCGCCGATTGGCCGTAGCCCGGCCCCGAATCATCTGGAAGCAAACCATAAGCGTTCAGGCCTTTGTCGGCGATGATGCGGGCCTGAGTGGCGGAATCCGCGAACCAAATGAGCGTGTGGTGTACCACCTTCTGGTTCCCGGGAATGAAACGCATCGCCCGCACCTTCAGCTCCCGGTTCAGGTTCAGTTTGTAAACCATGTAGCGGTACATGTCGTCGCCTGAGGCCGCCAACGTCATCGGCCCATCCGGCTTGAGAACCAGATCGGGCTTTCCAAGGTCCGCTGATTCAGGGTCGGTCGGAGGCAAGGCCCGGGTATTGGCCGGAACCGCGCCCTTGGGCATTCCCTCCTCAAGCCACTGCCTCAGCAATCGCAACTCTTGAGGCGAAGGTACAGAAGGAGCATCTGAAAGGGCGAAATCCGATTCGGCTTGCCCGGGTGGCATGATTTTCCGTTCAATTAGGTCGATCCCCATTTCCACCCAGAGGGTGGCGTCTTGGTAATTCGCGAGGGAAAACGGGGCGACACCTTTTTCCTGATGGCAAACAGCACAATGCTTGTAAAGAATCGGCTGGATGTCCCGGTAGTACTCCGCCTTGCCCGTTGAATCTGGCACAGCCTTGCGTAATTCCACCGGACATCCAACAGATGGCGTTTTTGGCACCCTCACCGGAAGGCCTTTGGCCGCATCCGATATGGCCTCGCGCATGTCATTGCGACGGACCACGGACCGCTTGCCCAATTGCTCTACCCGGTCATTGATGCGGCCTTGATAAAGGACCTTGCCTTGCTGGTCCACCACCACAGCCGTGGGAACCACCGTCACGCCTAAAATGCCGGCCAACTGGTTGTTCCGGTCCAGAAGAAGTGGAAAAGCAGCCTTGAATTCATCCTTCAGCCGCTGGATATCCAGAGCATCGTCGCGCGCCACCAAGAGGCCTAACAAACCAACCTTGGCGGGCGACCCCGACTTAGCAAGGTCAATCACCGATTCAGTCACCGCCTTTTGGGACAGGGGGCAGTCTGCGCCCAAAAACAACAAGACTGTCAAACTGTTCCCGGTTGTCAATTCCCCCAACCGCACTGATTTACCATCGGCTTGGTCGACAGCCTGATTCAAAAGGGCCCCGGAACCCCGTCTTTCTTCCGTCTGCTGGGCGGCAATAGGGCCAGCAGAAACAAGCAGGGCCACCAACAGCGGGATGGCGGAAAGGAATCTGATCAACCTCAACCTTTTGAAAAGAAATAGGGGAGGGGCAGGCATGCTTGGTTTCATGAACACCACATAGATAATTCCGATGGATAAAGTCCAAGACCATGCGCGCATTCGCGAGGTGATCTTCGTGGGGTTAGTGATGGCAGTAACGCGCTATACAATCTTATCACACCGCATAGATCACGATGTTCAAGTTAAATGAAAACAGGAAGTCGGACAAGGTATTGGATGCGGCGCGGATTGACGAGGCCAAGATCATGGGGCATTTGGACACGATTGTTAAGTCAACGATCGTGTCTGGGTGCCACTTCAACAATCAAAATGGCAAAGTCGAGATACGCCTAGGGATCAGACGAGTCGCAACCGAATGGCGGCATGGCATGCACCAAGTCGGCCACGCATTGCGCCCCGTCGGATGGCTTTGGTGACGGGCCGGGGATTTTCAGGAATTCAGCCAACTGACTTTCCATGCGTGAAATATTCTTCAAGGCGATCCCAAGGCCTGATTTCTCCATGTAGAACGCGTTGATGGCCTGCTCATGCTGACCTCTTATAGGAATACATATTGTCTTTTTTCCAAGAAAACGAGCTTCGCCAAGCAATTGGTTTCCAGCAGGGCCGATCAGGATAGTGCAAGCCGCAAGGGACTCTTCGAAACCAGCGCCATGTGGGTGGAACTCGAATTCCGGATAATCGCGGGAGTGACCGCATCCTCCGAAAACGATTGTTCTCATGCCGATAATCCGGGCGACCTTCAGCAGGTCTTTTCCCACCTCTTCCTTGTAATAAATCAGAGCAAATCCTCCGTCCGTGGGCTTCAACCGGGTTATCGAATTCCGCAACATGGGGCCGATAATCGCCCGAACCGGCCTGGCTGGCCGACAGAATTCCGGATGGAAGCAGGAAACCACCCGGGGAACTTGGAAAGGTACCAACCAGTCAACCAGTGGAGCCACGATACTCTGGTAGAACCTAAGGCCAGCAGGCAGGCCCAGCAGTTTGCACTTGCTCAGCTTCGCTTGGTTGTCGATGGCCAAAACGGGAACACCTTTCCTCAAGGCGATCCTCGGCACAAGCGGCTCAAAATCCGACAGCGCCAAATCTGGGCGGATCGTATCCCAAATTCCTGTCACCCGGGATAAATGGTCTTTTCCGCGCATGATAAAATTGGCGCAGCGCCAGGCGGACGCGGGCCAATCGATTGAATGGCCTCTTTTTGCGAACAATATGCCATCAATCCTGTGCAATCGGGGATAATTGAGCCTTGCAAAAAAATCATAACCATCATGACTACTAAGAACATGGACGACGGCCTTATCTTCCAGCCGTTCTATAAGAGATTTAGCTCTGACGGAGTGTCCGAATCCTTCACCGCAAATCCCATAAAGAACCACGGGCTTGGCCATTTTTCGGTATCACTTGCAAAACGAACGAAATAAATCGATAAGATAACACCCTCCATCATTGTGTGACAATCCTGAATAATAGCCAATGCATGCCTGTTATTTTCCGCATGCATTGGCGGATTCAATCTAGCCTAGATCATCCGGCGGCAACGCGTAGTCCAAGTGGTTCGGAATAGGCGAAGAAGTTGTCGATGACTGTCAAATTCACGGCATTGAATGCCTTGAGTTGCGACGACTGTGTGAGCGCGCCAACAACGATATCGGCCTTGCCGTCGCCATTGAGGTCTGCGGCTGCCACTGAAATGCCGCCCCGGAAAGTTGTGGGGAACGCGTCGAACGATTTGATATTTGCACCAGTTGCGCCGCTGAACACACTCACATGGGGGTCAGCGCCCGGGCCGGCTCCCGAGATGATATCAGCCTTGCCGTCACCATTGACATCGCCGCTTGCCACTGTGATGCCGCCGGTAAATTGCGGGGAATACGCGTAGAAAGACCGCAAGACGGCGTTATTGGCGCCGCTGAATACTTTCACATGGGGCGGGCCACCCGGCCCTGCGCCCACAATGATGTCTGCCTTACGATCTCCATTCGTGTCCCCAGAGGCGACGGAAACTCCACCCCGGAAAGATTCATCAAATGCCAAGAAAGAACGCAGAACGGTATTGTTGGCTCCACTGAAGACCTTGACACTTGGCTGCGCCCCTGGCCCAGCACCTGTGACAATGTCTGCTTTGCCGTCGCCGTTCACATCGCCAGCGGCCACGTTCACGCCGCCCATGAATCCTTGATCATAGGCGAAAAATGAGCGGAGCAGGGCCAGTGACCTTCCATCGAAGACCCGCACGTTGGGAGATGAGCCAGCGGTTGTGCCCGTGATTAGGTCTAGAATTCTATCGCCGTTGACATCGCCCCGGGCGACGGTAATTCCCCCCTTATAACCAGCGCCATATGGAAGGAAGCTCGACCGCGGTGTGCCATTGGCATTGAAGATGTTAAGCCTGCCACCGCTTCCGGGGCCTGTAACAATAAAAGGCGTTTTCAATGGCGGTACCAGTGGCACAGCCGTGCTCACCACGGTGTACTGCCGGAAACCAGTGCTGCCGTTGGCGTCTGTTGCTGAAACGGTAAATGTGAAGCTACCTGTCGCTGTCACAATTCCAGATATGATGCCTGTGCCCGAAAGCGACAATCCGCTTGGAAGTATTCCAGCGCTTACCGCAAAACGGATAGTGCCAACTCCGCCAGCGGCAGTGAGTTGTTGGCTTACCACCTGATTGGGGCTAACATTTGGCAGTGTTGGTGGGTTGATGGTCAGTTGGCCCTGCTGTGAAGGATTGACTGTCAAGTACACAGGAGCAACGGACCGTGGACCGTTGGGCTGTGTAACCAGTACTTCCAATTGGAAGGGACCCGGTTGGGTTGGGGTACCGCTGAGCTGACCCGAGGACGACAATGTCAGGCCAGCAGGCAACGGAATACTGTTGGTGTTAACCGCATAGACATAAGGCTTCGATGGATCGCCACCGGTGATAGGCAACTGCAAGCTATAAGGAACACCTTGCGTAGCCGTGAGAATTGTTGAAGGATTAAATGCCGGATTGGCAAAAGTAAAATTAAACGAAACCCCTGAAACGCCAGCGGCTGGGTTGTTGGAATTATTGAGGGTGTCCGTTACGCCGATATTCCATGCTGCAGAGACGAGGTCAATTTGTCCATTATTATCAAAATCGCCGGTTCCGATCGCTACGAAAGTACGATTAAAAGTGGCGAAAGAATCCGCAGTATTTGTATATCCTTGATAGATTTTGAGTGTTCCGAAAGCGCCTTTGCCATCGCCTTCAACGATGCCATAATTTTGTGAACTGTTGGACGCGTCACCTACCGCGATATCCCAGTTGCCATCACCATTGAAATCTCCAGCCTGAATGGGGCCATTCCAACCCGAGTTGGCATTGAAGGCGCCTACAGGACTCATGGTGAACGAAAGGGCGCTACCCGCGGAGCTGTTGGTGTAGAGACTGACCGGGGCAATATTGACCAGATAATTTCTAAATCGGGTGCTACTATCCCACAGATTGGTGCTTGGGATATTTGGCGAAGTTGCCAGATCCATCTTGCCGTCATTATTAAAATCGGCGGCTTCCAGGTTCAGTCCGTTGGCGTTCACACCCGCGCTCTGAATGAATACCCCTGACCCTGAAAATTGACCATTGCCGGGATTGGCGAAGACGGAAACCCCGTTGTTTTCCGGCGCGGCAATGTCTAGTTTTCCATCGCCATTGAGGTCGGCCAAAATGGCGGCGACATAGGGAGAACGACTGGATACCGGGGGTTCGATGGAACCAGAGGCGGAGTTCAAAGTCATCCCTAAATCAGCGCTTGCTGATTGAAGGTTGACGCTGGCATATGGTGTGGGCTGAAAATTCCCGATCCACGAACCGTTGGTTTCCTGTTTGCCTAAATAGACATCAAATCCAACGAGTGGAATAACTTGGTCGGTGACACTTGGATTGGGATTTGTAACAGGGTTGTTGATGTCATAACGAGGAAATACCAGATCCGGTATGCTATCTGAGTTGACGTCACCCAGTGTCATCTGACCAGAATTGCCGCCTAAATGTGGTAAATTGGTGGCCACCGGATCACCGATTTGAGGTGCGCCAAATTTGTTGGCCACAGGATCATAGATATAGCGTCTGGTGATAGATCCTAAATTGCCAATGGTAGCAGCTTTTATTGCGAGGATGTCCTGATAGCCATCGCCGTTAAGGTCAACGACTGCAATTTGGTCACCAATGCCGTCGGTGGCGACTTTCGCCCCATTAGCTGTCGATCCAGTGGTTAAAAACGAGATTCCTGTGGGTGAACCGAGTGCTACTTTAAAAAAATCCAGCCTGATCGCTGGCAATCAACATGCTTACTTTCGATGAGTAGCCGATCGATTCTACTATGGTGCCTATTTGAACGATGTCGGCAAAGCCATCCTTGTTGAAGTCTATTTTGCCGCCGTTGATGGCGCTGCTGACCATGGAGTAGGGAGTGAAGAACCCTGCAATAGTCGACTCGAAAGGTGATGTTGGAACGGTTCCGAAAGTCGCGGTGCCTGCCAAACCTCCTTGGGTCATCAATGTGGCTGCAGGCACATCGCGGGCTTCAAGGGTTTCACAACGCAATAAGGTGCGGCGGATAGCCTTGCGAGACTCAGAATTGACGCTGAAAAGGCGAGAGAAGAGGTTGTGCACGATAAGCTCGCAGGAGGTGTAAATCTTGCCTGAATTGCCCGAATTAATAATTTGCCCCGTTTTATCCATGAAGCAAGGTCGAAATGCGAACCATTTCGCTTTGCATATTCGCTTTTTGTTTCAAGAATCATGCTTGCGTGACTGAGCCATTGTTTGCGATGGAAGTTCGCCGTAGCGGTTAAAATATCCCGAGGCAAATCTGCCATAATGAAGAAAACCGAGACTGATGGCTACTTCGGACAGCGAACGATCAGGATGTGCAAAGATTTGGCGGCGTGCGTCTTCGAGACGAAGATTAGTGATGAATCGCGTGGGACTGCATCCGAAATAACGTTGAAACGCCTTCTGCACAGCACGGGACGAAACCCCTGTTCTGGCGGTGAGTTCCGCCATTCCTAGTGGGGATCGAATGTTGGCTCGAAGCCATTCGGTCAGGTCATCGATTGTGCATCCGCCCAGCCATGCGCCTTCTGATGATTTCCAGCTAGGTGCGTTGTTGGCCAAAGCATCGACCACCAGACTGCTGAACATAGCCCTTAAGTGGCTAAAAGCTTGCTCTTCGGCCAAAGTGCTGCCGGGGTTGCTAAGTTCTTGCGCGGCCCACCGGCATTGGTGTGCCAACGCATGGCCTTCTGGCGACTTGAAATCGATCGTAAGCGCCCAGTCTTCCAGAGAGGTTGTGGGAAGACCTCTGGTTTTCATCGCAAGCGACAAGGCTGTTGAGTCGGGCGACAGTAGCAGCATATGCACAGCGGTTGCGTCCATCCGGAGTGCCTGACCCGGGCCAAACAGTACACCTGTATCTGAATTCGCTGAGGCTCGGCGTCCATTGACTGAATGTTCAACCGCTCCTTGCAGTGCGATTTGCAGGTAATAATTGTTTTGAACAGGTTCAAATTCCATCAGCAGTGGTGTGAGGCAATCCACATAGGAAATTCCCATTCCGCATTTGGCGATGCCGTTAATGGTGGTCTCAAATGGATCGGTGCCGCGTACAGTAACCCTGTGGTGTTCCCACATCCGCGAGGTCACAGCACGTGATTCGCTGAGGTCGCTGGTGTGCAACATGCGATGATTGCTGAGGTAAGGTCTGGTTTCTTGCATGTTGACCTGACAGTTCCATCGAGTCGTATCATTCGCATTATAGCTTGCTAATCTGAAGCTGAATTTTAGTGAAAGTTGTCGGCAAAAATGAATCAGGAAAAATGTGGTGGAGCCGATGAAATCCTGTTAGCATCGATCGATAGCAATGCAATCAATAGGGCCTTGCCATGAGTGATGAGTTGTCCAGCAGCAATACAAAGTCCTCTAATCTCGAAGCCCGCGCGGCTGATCACGATCCGAGCACGTTTGGATTGGGTGGAACCATTACTCAACTAGAGCCGCCAAAGGCTCCGGACGCATCATTACCGGCTAATTTTGAATTGATCGGCTGGGTGGCTGAAGGTGGCCAAGGTGTCATTTATAAGGCGCGGCAGTTGAACCCTCAGCGTACAGTAGCCATCAAGATGATACGGGCGGGCGAATACTCCACCCAGTCTCAGGTGAAAGCGTTTCTGGATGAAGCCAACAAGCAAGCGCGCCTCGACCATCGTGGGATACTGGCTATTTATGAATGTGGCACACATAATAACCGCCCCTATATTGCCATGGAATTTTGTGCCGGTGGCACATTGGGCGAGGCATTCCGCAATAAGCCGGTACTCTGGCGGACCGCTGCCACACTGATTGCCTATGTGGCCCGCGTACTTGGCAAGGCGCACACTGAAGGCGTGATTCACCGCGACCTGAAACCTGCCAACCTGCTCCTCAAGGAACCAATATCCGGAATGGAGGCGCTTTCAATAGAGCATTTGCGTATCGCCGATTTCGGTCTAGCACTCGACAAAAATTCCGAGTTTTTGAGCAAAAGCACCACACAAGCAGGCTTTACAGGCAGATTTGTTGGAACGCCATTGTACATGGCTCCCGAGCAGGCTGATGACGCTCGCAAGGTTGGTCCAGCGGCGGATATTTACTCATTGGGAGTGATCATTTATGAAATGCTGACAGGAGCTGTACCCATCAATGCCCCCAGTCTGGGTGAATTCATCAGCAGATTGAAAACAGATATGCCCGTTCCTCCCAGACGTCTGGCGGCGCGTTGTCCCCGTGATCTGGAGGCCGTTTGTTTGAAGTGCCTTCGAAAAGATCCCAAAAGCCGCTATGCCACAGCTGAGCAGTTGGCGGAAGACCTTGAGGCAGTACTAGCGGATAACCCGCTGATTTATGCTCGTCCAGTGGGTTGGGTGGAACGGGTTGTCATGTGGGGGTGGCGCAACAAGTTGCTGGCATCATCGCTTTTAACCGCAGTTTTGGCCCTGATCGCTGGAACCATAGTGTCAACAAGCCTGTACTTGGATTTGCGGTCAAAAATCAGTGATCTTGAAGATAAAACGCGTGAAGTTGCGGAGGTGACTTCCAAAGAAGCCATCAAGAGGCTGGAAGCGCCCAGCACGGTATTGCAGTTGGTTCCTGATTTGGCCAAAACGGTACGTGAGAACGATGGCCAGACAATGCTGAATCAGGCACTTGAAAAACAGCCAGCGAATATCAATTTGCAATTGGCGGCAGTCCTATGCGGAGATCGGACGCAGTTTAAAAAAATGATCGATAAGATTCAAATTCAAGATCCGTTCAATTTGAAGGTTTTGGCCGAAGAAATGAAAGATCGTGGCATCCAAGAGTTTATGAAATTATGGTGGAACAATGTTCGCGATGCAACCGTTGAAGGTGATCAGCGGTTAAGGTATTATGGAGTTCTTGCTGTTTGCGACCATGACAATGCGCAATGGGGCGAAAAATCAAAGGAAATAGTAGATCTTTTGATGAGCCAAGACCTTCTCGACATAGGTGATTGGGCTGAGCTTTTCAAGCCTGTCGGCAAGCATTTGGTCGAGGCATTCCTAAACGTGTTGGTCAATGAGATTCAGGCGGGTAATAAAACAGATGATGTGGATCGGCCGCGTTTGGCGGCGGAGTATTTGCACCGATTCACCAACAACAATGCGGAAGAAAGAGCGCGGTTCGCTATTTCGGTTCCATCTGATCTTGTTCCATGGCTCAAGCGCAAAGCGATTTTCACATCTGATGACGATGCTTTGAAAGCAGCTTTGCGGTTACTGAGTGCTGATAATAAAAGAACAGACCGCCTAAGGGCCCATGCTGCGGCGCAATTGGCCATGTTGGGAGAATGGGACCCAGCCTTGAGCAAGATGGGGTTTGATCCGGATCCTTCGGAACGAACGTGGCTGATCAATCGCTTGATCGTTCTGAAACCGGAAATTTCCGACTTGTTGCGTCAATACGTTGGTAATGAACCAACACGGTCCATTACCAATTGTGGCATTCTTGATGTGCTTTATGAATTTGCTCCCCAATTAAAAAATAAAGAAGAGCTTAACGTGGAATGGAAGCATTTGGTTACCATGCTTAAAAAAGAATGGCGTGAAAATCCTCATCCTGGAGTTCACGCGGGAACAGACCGCCTACTTCGGAAGTTGAACAAGCACTACGAGAAAAACAGTGGAATTGAAGTGGTTCCAGAGTCCGGTACCGGAGATATGAAGTCAGCGAAGTATAGTTGGTATATCAACAAGCATGGCATGACATTGATAAAAATCGCGAGTGGCCAGGAATACTTGAGTGGGAGTCCTGAAAATGAGCAAGGACGCAATGAAAACCTGGAATTCCAAGCGGATCGTAAGATAAACTATTCTTTTGAAATAGGGGCTAAGGAAGTTGGCGAGGCTGAATTCTTCTCTTTGATTCCTAAAGCGAAATTTAAATATCGCAAGGAATGGCTCGCTGATCATGACGCGTCGATCAACGATATTTCTTTCTATGATGCTGCCAGATTTTGCAACGCATTAAGCGAGGCGTCACAATATCCTGAGGATCAATGGTGTTACGAAATCGATTCTGCTATGTCTAAAGCCGTTCTTAAACCCGATTTCATCAAGTTGCAGGGCTACCGACTTCCCACCGAGGTGGAGTGGGAGTTTGCTTGCAGGGCAGGCACGGTTTCCGCGTATTGCTTCGGTAACGTTCAGGATCATCTGTCCGACTACGCGAATTATTCGTGGAGCCGCAAGGACAAAATGATGCCCAGAGGGTCATACCGCCCGAATTTTCTGGGAATGTTCGATATGCACGGCAATGTCATGGAGTGGGCCCATGGTTCGATAAGCCATGCACCTATGCCAAAGCGGACTAATGTTTCTGCGGCAAACGACACCGATGGCGTTTTGCGGGGTGGACCTTGGCACAACGGTCCGGCATGGTGCCGATCGGCTGCACGCAACGAAGGTGTTTTGACGAACAAAGGTTTTAGCACCGGTTTCCGCGTGGCGCGCACGATCAGCAGCGATAAGGTGAATTCTCAATAGGTTTGGCACTACTGGGCGTTACCCAGAGCATTGAGTCGTTTTGATAGACGCGGCGACGATAGAATGCGTCTGCCGCGCGAATGCAATTGCTGCTTCCGCGTCGCTAAGATTATAAAATTCGGAAGGAGTCAAGTCTTCCGAACCATAGAAAGCCAGTTCCCTGTCTCGGCGTAGGGATTTCGAAGCATGGATCAGATTAGCCAGAGCACCGCGGGCTGGTTCTGGAAGTCGGTCCTTATTGATTTCCAAAGCGCCACTGACATCATGAATGCGTGGGACTTCGACCCGGCAAGATCTGAGCAAAGCCTTCAGCGAGAGCTCCACAATTTCCTGACACTCACGAACCACATCAGCCCAGCTTGATTCACGAAACAATACCTCGACTGCCAGCAGTCTTTTGCCGGCTCGAATGACATAGTCGTGTGTCAGCGCATCGTTATGCATGAACCCAGTACCCTTGACCGTGGGTTTCATGCCTGATGATTTTTCCTGAGGCGACCAATTGGCGTATCTTATTCATGGCCTCGGCAATCTGCCCGTGGGTGTCGGTAAGAATCACGCCATCGCGGCAGATTTCAAGCCAAAGGCCGCTTGGTTGCTTTTCTTCCTTTGGAAGATGAGCTATCGAAATGGAAATTCTAGGATCAAGCCCTTCAATCGAATCAATGACCGTGTAAAGTTCCCGGCGAATCGGGAAGGTAGACTCCATCACCACGAGAATATCAATGTCGGAAGCTTCCGTGGCCTCTCCGCGTGCCCAAGAACCGTAGAGAACCATGCCCACGATGGCAGAAGCCAACGGATGGCTTGTGGCAACCACAAGGTTGAGTCCAAACGGTAAGGGATCGTATCGGTCCATGCCGATATTCTACCACTCTCTGGCTGTTTGTGTGGCCCTTTGATGGCAGCGGGATTTGCGGTAAACTGTAAGCTCCCGCCCAATTGTCAGGTGCCCTCCCATGTTCTTGACCCTTTTGCTGACGATTCTGGCCCAACCATCGGCACCGGACTTTGCCCGGGAAGTGCGTCCCATTCTGGCGCGTGCCTGTTTTAAGTGCCATGGTCCCGATGAACCCGCGCGCAAAGGCAAACTCCGGCTGGATGATGCCGTTGCGGCGCGGGCAGGTGGCCGCTCGGGGCAACCAGCGGTCACGCCGGGCAAGCCCCAAGAAAGCCTTCTTTTGGCCCGACTCGACGCCGAGGGTGCCGCACACATGCCACCCTCCGGCACAGGGATTGTTTTGTCGGATCGCGAAAAAGCAGTCCTGCGTGCTTGGGTGGCTTCAGGAGCTGAATACCGCCAGCATTGGGCCTTCATCACCCCAACCAAACCCGCTCTTCCCGCGGTTCGCGATATGACTTGGTGCCGCAATTCGTTGGACAGGTTCGTCCTTGCGCGCCTCGAGGCCGAGGGACTCAAGCCCTCACCCGAAGCCGACAGAATCACACTGATTCGTCGGCTATCGTTCGACCTTATCGGCTTGCCTCCCTCGCCCGCGGAAGCAGATGCCTTTGTGGCCGATACCCGCCCCGATGCCTACGAGCGTTTGGTGGATCGGTTGCTGTCCCACCCGGGATATGGCGAACGTTGGGCGCGACGGTGGCTCGATCTGGCCCGTTATGCCGACACCAATGGCTATGAAAAAGACCGCCAAAGATCGATTTGGCCATGGCGAGACTGGGTGGTGGAAGCTTACCGCCGTGATTTGCCTTACAACCAGTTTGGTATTGAGCAACTGGCAGGCGACATGCTTCCGGGGGCCACACGCGACCAGTTGGTGGCGACCGGCCTGCACCGCAATACCATGCTCAACGAGGAGGGCGGAATTGATCCGCTTGAATTCCGTTATCATGCGATTGCCGACCGCGTTTCCACAACGGGCACAGCCTTCATGGGGTTGACGTTGGGTTGCGCCCAGTGCCACACCCACAAGTACGATCCATTGACGCAGACCGATTACTACAGGCTGTTCGCGTTTCTTGACAATGCCGAAGAGCCGGAACTTGAATTGCCCGGAGACGAGGCCTCGCGCAAGCGTGAGGCTATCGAGCGTCAGGCCGTGGCACTCGAAGCAGCGCTGCCCGGGCGGTTTCCTGCAGCAGGGTTCGAGAAAGCGTTTCAGGAATGGTTGGCACGGGAAAAGATGAGGGCCATTCCTCGCTTGCCGCTGATCCCCAAAACGATGTCCAGCAACCTGCCCAGACTTAATCATGAAGGTGACGGCGTCATATTTGTGGATGGCGATGCCACTAAAAACGATATCTACACGCTGGAAGGGACTGGTTCTCTCGCGGGTATCACCGAGCTGCGACTTGAAGCGTTGCCCGATCCACGCCTACCCGGCAATGGCCCGGGCTTAAGCTATTACGAAGGTCCCAAAGGCGACTTCCTGCTGACGCGCCTCCGGCTGGAAGTGGATGGCAAGCCTGTTATCTTTGGACGCACCAGCCAGAGCGCTGGATCGCCAGCAGCATTAGCCTTGGATGACAATTTACAAACCGGGTGGGGCGTTGCCGGAGGTTCCGGAAAGCGCCATGCCGCATCGTTTTTTGCCGACAAGCCGATTCCTGCTGGAAAATCATGGCGGCTCGTGTTGGAGTTTGGCCGGCACTATGTTGCCAGTCTTGGCAAGTTCCGCGTGTCGGTGACCAGTGGAAATTCTGGTAAAGACGCCGCGCCCTTGATGCCGGTTGATGTTGAAACCATTCTGGCTTCATCCAAACCTTCGACAGAAGCTGAATTGTCTGTATTGCGGACATGGTTTGCGCAAAACTGCCCCGAGTTGGAAGCTGCGCGCAAGGAAATTGCTGCCGTGCGAGCCACCATGCCACAGGGGCCAACCACGTTGGTGTTGCGCGAGAGATCAGCGGATCATCCCCGTCCTACGCATCGCCATCATCGGGGTGAATTTCTCGATCCGCGTGAAAAAGTCAGTGCCGGTGTGCCGGGGTTCCTTCCCGGCATGAACGCGGGCGAGTCAGTCAACCGTCTTGCTTTCGCGCGCTGGCTTTTCCAGCCTGAAAATCCACTGACAGCGCGGGTGGCAGTCAATCGCCTGTGGGCGGCGCTGTTCGGCAAGGGTATTGTCGCCACACCTGCTGATTTCGGTTTGCAGGGAGCGTTTCCATCGCACCCCGATTTGCTCGACTGGTTGGCTGTTACTTTCCGTGAGCAGGGTTGGTCGCAGAAGAAAATCCTGCGGGAAATCGTTACCAGCGCCACCTACCGGCAGTCGTCTGCGGTGCGACTTGAATTGGCTGTCCGCGATCCAGATAACACACTTTTGGCTCGTGCTGGCAGATTTCGGCTAGAAGCCGAGATGCTGCGTGATGGCGCATTGTTGGCAGCCGGTTTGTTATCGGATAAGTCGGGTGGGCCAGGTGTTTTCCCTCCGCAACCAGCTAGCATAACCACCGAAGGCACCTACGGGGCCTTGGCGTGGAATGCCAGCAGTGGGCCTGATCGGTATCGGCGCACCATTTACACCTTCACCAAGCGCACAGCGCCATTCGCCTTTCAGGCCACATTTGATACCCCAAGTGGCGAAGCCTGTGTGGCGCGACGGGAATCTTCCAATTCTTCGCTGCAGGCCCTCACCTTGCTCAACGATGCCATGTACCTCGAGGCGGCACGCGCACTTGGTCTATCTGTTGCTGCCATGTCCGACGACGATCAGGCCATTGCCTTGATGTTTCGGCGCGTGCTGACGCGTAACCCCAGCAACGCCGACACGCAGCTTTGCCAGAACTACATTCAAAACGAAATCAAGCGCCTTTCCAATTCTTCGGAATCGGTCAAGGCGCTGGCAGGTGATGGTGGCAATCCAAAGACAGCGGCCCGTGTCAGTCTGGCACGGGTTCTGCTCAACCTCGATGAGGCGGTGACACGACCATGACAGCATCAACCGCATTCCTACCCGGTCGCCGGGCGTTTCTTCGCCAAGGTGCGTTCTCGTTGGCACCGCTGGCCTTGGCCAGCCTGAACCATGGTGTTTCTGCTTCTTCTGGAGCCATGGCACCTCGTTCCCCCATGGCGAATGGTCGCGCCAAGGCGGTCATTCACTTGTTTATGTCGGGCGCCCCAAGCCAGCTTGATCTGTTCGATTACAAACCAGAATTGGCGCGCCTTCAGGGCAAGCCATTACCTCCATCGGTGATTGGCAACCAGCGTTACGCCTTCATTCGACCCGAAGCTGGCGTGCTAGGACCGCAGTTCCGTTTCAGCAAGCACGGGCAAAGTGGTGCTGAAATATCAGAAGTATTTCCGTACTTGAGCCAGGTTGCCGACAAACTTTGCATTATCCGGTCGATGAAGACCGAGCAGTTCAACCATGCGCCAGCACAGATGCTCATGCAGACGGGCTTTTCACAGCCGGGAAGGCCCAGCATTGGTTCGTGGGCACTTTACGGACTGGGTGCCGAGGCAAGCGATCTGCCCGCTTACATGGTGCTTTCCACCGGCGCTGGTATTTCAGGAGGAGCCGGTCTGTGGTCGAACGGTTTTATGCCGGGTGTTTACGGTGGAACACGCCTACGGAATCAGGGCGATCCTATCTTGCACCTTTCCAACCCGCCTGGAATCGACCGCGCAGCACAACGGGCAGCGTTGGATTTAGCCGAGGGCCTGACCCGGCCAATTCTGACAGCACAGGCAGATCCTGAAACGTCGACCCGGTTGGCTGCCGCGGAAATGGCTTTCCGCTTGCAGGCATCCGCCCCCGAGCTTTTTGATGTGTCAACAGAATCTGAGGCGACATTAAAACGCTACGGATGCGATCCTAAAAAACCATCGTTTGCGCGTGCGTGCCTGCTGGCTCGGCGCATGGTGGAACGTGGTGTGCGATTTGTAACCTTGTTCCACGAAGGCTGGGATGCCCACAGCGATGTTGCCGGGAATCTGCGGAACAATGCGCGGGTAACCGATCAAGCCAGCGCGGCCTTGGTGGCCGACCTCGCTTCGCGTGGCATGCTCGACGAAACCCTCGTGGTGTGGGGCGGCGAGTTTGGCCGCACGCCAATGGTTGAAACGAACCCTACTTTGGGTAGGTCTCAAGGTCGCGATCATCATCCGCAAGCGTTCACAATGTGGATGGCGGGTGGTGGTATCCGCCCGGGAGTTACGATCGGCCGTACCGATGACCTCGGTTTCCATGTGGTGGAGCGGCCTGTGGAGGTATACGATCTTCAGGCGACTATATTGAACCAGTTGGGCCTCGATCATACCCGCTTGACATTCCACCACGCCGGTCGCGATTTTCGCCTGACCGATGTTCATGGCAATGTCATCCGTGAGGCGTTGGCATGAGAACGGTATTGTTGTTGTTAATGCTGGCCTTGATGGCGTCATCCGCGCGTGCTGCTGACAATTTTGCTGTTCATGTTGAACCGGTCTTCAAACAGCACTGCTACCGTTGTCACTCGCACGCCGCGGGTGTCATGAAAGGCGGCCTTACCCTCGACAGCCGTTCTGGTTGGGCTCAGGGAGGCGACAGTGGTCCTGCTGTTGTTCCCGGCAAACCATCGGAAAGCCTGCTGTTGAAGGCCGTCAAGCACCTTCCCGGCGTGAAGGCGATGCCGCCGCAAAAAACGATATCAGCAGCGGAAGTGGCTGCCATTGAGACTTGGATTTTGCAGGGGGCGCCCGATCCACGTACCGCAACGTCTGCGTCCAAATCCGATGACTGGTGGTCATTGCGACCGCTGGTACCCCCAACAGTACCTGCTGGTGGAGGCCATCCGGTCGATGCCTTTATCCGCGCGCGTTTGGCCAAAGCCAAACTAGCGCCATCGGCTCCCGCTGACCGTGCCACGTTGATCCGCCGGCTGCATCAAGATCTGGTCGGCTTGCCACCAACCCGCGCCGAGGTGGAGGCTTTTGTTTCCAGTACCGATCCAAAGGCTTACGAGGCCATAGTCGATCGCCTGCTCGCGTCGCCGCGCCATGCAGAACGCTGGGCCCGCCACTGGCTTGATGCCATCCATTTTGCGGAAACGCATGGCTGCGAACACGATATGCCGCGTGATCACGCCTGGCGTTTTCGCGATTATGTGATTGGATCGCTGCATGCTGACAAACCGTGGGGCCGATTCATCCGTGAGCAATTGGCAGCGGACCATCTGTATCCCGACCAACCGGGCCTGACAAGCGCCTTGGGATTTCTCGGCGCTGGCCTTTTCGATCACAGTGCCTTTAACACGGCACGGAACACATTTGATTACCTCGACCGCGACGACATGGTGAATCAGACCATGTCAGCGTTTACAAGCACCACCGCCAACTGCGCCCGGTGCCACGCGCATAAATTCGATCCGATATCGCAGGAAGATTACTACGCGTTGCAGGCGGTATTTGCGGGAGTTGTCGAGGGTAATATAGCCTTCGATGAAGACCCAACCGTGGCGGCCCGCAGGAAGCGGTGGACCACATTGGCCACCGAGGCGCAGAACCGCAACAAGACCGTATTGCTCGATCCGGTTCATGAAGCCATGGTGCGCGAGCAAACCGCGCGGCGGAAACCTTCTACCAGTTGGCGCACCATGGTTGCTGAGACTTGCGCTACTGCCGATGAAACGGCGGTGGAGCAGCTTGCTGATGGCTCGCTTCTGATGCGTGATCTTGCACCCGAGAAAGACACTTATGTTATTGGAGCATCTTTGCCTGCCGGGCAAATGACGGCCCTAAGGCTCGAGGTGCTTCCCGATGACTCACTTCCATTCCGTGGCCCCGGTCGTTGTGCCAACGGCAACCTGCATCTGAGCGAAGTGGAAGTTTCATTGCTCGAACCGGGAGCGGCAAGTCCTTCTAAGTTGGTCATCAGCAAGGCCACCGCCGATTTTGATCAAGCAGGCTGGGATATCACCCGCGCCATCGATGGCAAACCAGAAACGGCATGGGGTATTTATCCCGAGGTGGGCAAGCCGCATGCTGCCGTTTTTGAATTCGCCAAGCCCGTCGAGTTGAAATCTGGTACGCGCATGACTGTTGCTCTGCGTCAGCTTCATGGTGGTGGCCACCTGATTGGCCGATTGCGTTTATCGACAACAAGCGGCGATCCGCGTCTTGCCATCGCCATTCCGGAATCGGTGGAAAAGGCATTGGCTACGCCTGCCGGGAAACGCACGGAAATGCAGCGTCTTGACGTTGCCGCCCATGTTCTGTCTCAGTTGGCCCGTGAAGAATTGTCGCGGTTGCCTCCGTTGGTGCAGGTTTATGGCGCTGGTGTCAAATCGGAAGTCATTCTGGCGGTTAACGCGGGTACGCCGCAGCAATTGACCGAACCCAGAAAGGTGTTTGTGCTGCGCCGTGGCGATATCGACAAGCCGGGGGCTGAAGCGATTCCTGGTGCTCTTTCCGCTGTGCAAGGCCTAAAATCACGTTTTGAAATTCCGCTCGGTGCTGGCGAGGGAGCGCGTCGCGCTGCCTTGGCCAACTGGATCTCCAGCCACAGTAATCCGCTCACGTGGCGGTCGATAGCCAACAGGGTTTGGCAACATCATTTTGGTAGGGGACTGTGCGATACTCCGAGCGATTTTGGCCGGATGGGAGGTGTTCCCAGCCATCCGGAACTGCTCGATTGGCTGGCAAGTTCGCTTCGCGATAATGGTGAGTCTCTCAAGCATTTACACAGGCTCATTGTTACCAGCGAAACGTATAAGCAGTCATCCGCGCATCGGGCCGACGCGCTGGCTATGGATGCCGACAACCATTTGCTGTGTCGGCAAAACCGACGCCGTTTGGATGCCGACGCGTTTCGGGACGCGGTGTTGAATTCTTCGGACAGCCTAGACTTATCCATGGGTGGCCCCGGTGCTCGGGAATTCAAAGTTGGAGCCTACATTCAGGTGACGCCGGCTCTCGATTATGCCGCGTATGACTGGGCTTTGCTTCCGCGTCATCGTCGTTCTATTTACCGGTTTGTCTGGAGAGGTATTCCAGATCCGTTTATGGAAGTTCTCGACTTTCCCGACCTTGGTTTGCTTTCCCCTGTTCGTGGCAACTCGTCTTCCCCACTACAGGCGCTGGCCATGTACAACGATAGGTTTGTCCTGCATTTCAGTGAAATGTTAGGCAAGATAATTTCGATGAAGGCACCTGAACCTGATGCCGCCGCGCGTGAAGCCTATTCCCGCGTCTTTTCGCGTGTTCCCACACATGAAGAGACGAAAATGGCTGCGGAACTGATCAAGAAGAACGGTGCCGCTGCTCTGTGTCGCGTGCTGTTCAATACCAATGAATTCCTCTTTGTGGAGTAGGCCGATGCAACCCGTGTCGCGGCGCGATCTGCTGGGTGGAATGGCGGGCGGCTTCGCGGGCGTAGCCATGGCCGATATGTTGGCACGCGATGCCATGGCTGAAACGCGCCCTGCGCACGGAGGCTTGCACCACCGGCCCAAGGTGCGGCGTGTGATTCAGTTATTCATGAATGGCGGCGCCAGCCCCATGGACACCTACGACTACAAACCCGCTCTGGAAAAACTGCATGGCCAGAACCTAGGCCCCAAGGTGAAACCCGAGGGTTTTACCGGCATGCCGGGCGCCATGATGAAAAGCCCGTTCCCGTTCAAGCAGTATGGGCAATCGGGCCGATGGGTGAGCAGCATGTTCCCCGAACAGGCCAAATTGGTTGACGAAATGGCGTTTTTGATGGCCATGCAGAGCAAGACCAACGTGCACGGTCAAGGTGCCTATCTCATGACTACCGGCTTCACCTTGCCCGGTTTTCCATGCATGGGCGCTTGGATTTCTTATGCCTTGGGCAACATTGCCGATAATCTGCCTACTTTTGTTGTTCTTCCCGATCCTCGCGGACTTCCTTACAATCAGCAAGGTTGCTTCAGCTCTGGTTTTCTTCCCGCATCGCATCAGGGAATGATTGTGCAGGCGGCAGCTTCTAATCCTATACCCGATCTGTTTCCTGCCAAACCATATCCTTTCACATCAAAACAGTCTGATGGAGATGGACTCGACCTATTAGCCCGCCTCAATCATGCCCACATGCTGAACCATCCGGGAGACTCCCGACTGGCATCGCGTTTGGCCAGCTATGAACTGGCGGCGCGCATGCAGACCAGCGCGCCCGAGGCATTCGATGTGAGTCGTGAACCAGCACTATTGCGAAAAGCCTACGGTATGGAAGAAAAGGCAACGGAAGATTTTGGCCGCCGTTGCTTGCTTGCTTGCCGTCTTGTTGAACGTGGTGTGCGCTTCGTTCAGGTTTGGAGTGGACCGCAGGGAGCAAGCAACAATTGGGATAATCACGGTAGCATTGTCACCGAGTTGCCTCCCATGGCGCACAGTATTGACAGGCCCATAGCAACGCTCCTGCGCGATTTGAAATCGCGTGGGCTCGACGAAGACACCTTGGTGGTTTGGACCACCGAGTTTGGCCGTACTCCCTTCCAGCAAGGATCCACAGGCCGCGATCACAATGGCGGTTCATTTGTCAGTTGGTTATGGGGTGCCGGGATTAAAGGCGGTGTTTCTTTCGGCGAAAGTGATGAGTGGGGGTATCAGGCCGCTGTGAACAAAACAACCGGTTATGATATGCATGCGACCATCCTGCACCTGTTGGGAATCGATCACACGCGTTTGACAGTAAGGCAGAACGGTATCGATAGGCGCCTGACCGATGTGCATGGCCAAGTCATCGACGCCGTGTTGGCATAGATCCAGTCTTTCGTTATAGCGTAAGCCTTGTCAATATGTTATTGTATGGAAAATCTCGCAGCATGAGTATCATGCTTTGGTGGTGCTGTTGGCTCGGCTGAGGGAAAACAATGCGTATGGGGGTGGTTCATCCGACCCAATCGGCCAGCGCAGACCAATCCGTTCAATGAGATTGGCCCAAGGTTCAGTTTCGCATCTGTTTTCGTCGTACCAGTGAATCTGACATCCCATCGAATAGGCTTGTTTCGTTACTTGTAACGTTGCGATCCAAACCTTGCAGTTTCTATAGACTCTGTCTCGACCTTCAAAAAATCCGTTTTGTTGCAGAGTTTCATCAACCACTGTAACAACAATTGAAAAGTCCACTGGTTGTTCCCGGATGAGTGCGTCAACTTTCTGCAGCAGGTATTGCTCCCATTCCTTTCCCACCGGATAGATACCCTGCGGATCGGATTCAGCAGGTTCATTTTGTTGGTCGAATAACATGTAAATCAGCTTGACCGGTTCGGGTACCAGCCCAGACATAAATCCTTCTAATACATTGGCGCCAGATACGAACGGAAGGCTCAAACCGATTCCAGCCGCTACACCAAACATTGTTATTATCAGCGGAAAAACAAAACCCGTGGGATGCATGGGGGGATCCATCAGGAAAAAAGAAATACCCCCGATGCAACCACCGCACAATCCGAATGAGATCGATTGGCAAACCTGGACCGCATGGCTGAGCCAAGGGCGGCTAGTACTTTTAACGGATTCGAGAGAGCACTCTTTCTCGTTTCCAAGATTGCCCACATGATGTCTCCATTTTTGACAGACTATTTTCGTATAAGCATTGTAATCAAGATGCTAGTTTATTCAAGTGGTGCAAGGCTGCAATTGTCAATTGATCCAGGTTGTAACCGCCTTCAAGCAGTGAAATAACCCTGCCTTCGGCGGTGTCATTCGCCAGTTCCAGAACCTGCTTGGTTAATTCACCGAAGGTTTCAGGCTCCAAACCGATGTCGCCTACAGGGTCATTGATGCACGCATCGAAACCAGCGCTTAGCAGCACTAATTCGGGCTTGAATCGGCGAGCAGCTTCCACAGCCCGGTCCATGAGACCCAAATAGGCTGTCTTACCGATCCCGGGATGGGCTGTAAGATTGAGCGTAGTGCCCAGTCCTTTGCCACTGCCAGTTTCGGAAGGATGTCCACTACCAGGATAAAAACCGTTTCCATACCTGTGTATACTGACAAAGAGTACCGATGAATCCTCGTAGAAAATGTCTTGGGTGCCGTTGCCGTGGTGGACGTCCCAGTCGAGAATAACAACCCGACCAATGCCATGACGGGCCTGAGCGTGCCTAGCGGCCACTGCAATGCTGTTAACGATGCAGAAACCCATGGACTTGGAAGATGTAGCGTGGTGCCCGGGTGGGCGGATGGCGCAGAATGCGCGCCGAGTGTTGGAATCGGGTTTTGCAACGGCATCCACAGCGGCGCAAGCAGCACCTGCAGCTAGAAGGGCGATTTCAGGGGAGGCTGGACAAACCGGAGTATCCGCATCAAGATGGCCTCCACCGCTTTTGGCAAGGGCCTGCGCCTTGGCAAACATGGCTGCGCCGTGTACCCGGTGAATAGCTTCTAATGGTGCTGGCCTATACTCCAAGGGCTGCGTCTTTCCAATAAACTTGGAGGATTCCACAGCCTTCCATATAGCCTTCAGGCGGTCGGGCCGTTCCGGGTGCCCCGTGCCCGTTATGTGGTCCAGATGCCGCTTGTCTGTTAGGTACCACATGGTTTGATTGCTCCAGAATGATGCGTGTCGATTTGATATTGACCCATCAAGGTTTGGATCGCGCGCAGTGAGGCCGCGAGTCGTTCATCTGGGGATCCTGCTACCTCGATGAATTTCCTGCCTGATTGAACAAGTTCTTCTTTGATCACACCGTGCATCCATTCCCGAATATGTTCGCCGTCTCTGGTGCCATCGTTCTCGAAGGGTGTGGCAATATCGGTCAGAATGCAAAGCGTCGGTGGTTTTCTGCTGGCCACATGGGCTTCCACTTCACCGGATCGACATTCCATGTAGCGCATGTGCCAAATAGCTGTGGCAAAAGCGTCGGTATCGCATACCAAAATTTTGTTACACGTTCGGGCCGCTTCGTCTTCCATGGCAGACTGTTTCAATGCAATGGCGGTGAAATCGTCAGTATGCCATGTAGAGCCTGTGCCTTCGCGTATCTTTCGTTCCGAATATTCCCGGCCGAACTCAGGAACAATTGTGGTATTCAAAGCTTCTGCCAACATTTGCGCGAGCGTTGATTTTCCAGTGGACTCAGCACCCTGCAGAATCACCCTTACGGCGTAGTGCGCCCGAACGGGTGGTGCAAGATACTCCCAGCAGGCAAGTGGGTCGGCGCGGACCCGTGTGCCAGACATGGGTACCGCCCGGCGAGCCTTGTCTACCTGCACATGATGGCTGCCCAGAAAATGGCAGAACGGTCCGCCATAATCTTCGGATGTGAATACAAGATCCGGTGCGAAACCGAGCCAGCCGCGCACAAGTCTGGCCCATAATTCGGAATCATCTGGGTCGTAAAGATCTTCAACAACCATGACTTTAGCCGAGGGATGTACTTCCTGTATCCATTCAGCCCTCAGCAACGCCGGCGGATCCTCGCCCTTCCTGTCGCATACGATCACGTGCACTTGGTCTGACGCTGCCTGCGCGGCATCAATCAGGTAGTGATGCCCACGGTGAGGTGGATAAAATTTGCCAATAACCAGTCCTGTTTTAGACATGATCACCATCCGATTGTGGAATCATGGTATGGCGCCACTGGTACCAGCCAACCATGCACATACCAAGAAATATCATGTAGAGGGTCGCCAGAAGGTACATTTGTCGAGATATTCCCAATCCGATTGTCAACATATCCACCACAATCCAAACGAGCCAGTTTTCTATGTGTTTGCGATTGAGCAACCATTGCGCTACCAGACTCAGCGCGGTAACCAACGCGTCAATCAGGGGGGCCGATCCACTCAGGGTAATGAGAATCCACCACAGGATTACCGTGGTCGGTAAAAATGCTAACAGAATGAGACCTGTTTCCATTCGGGTCACACTTGTAACACCCGGCATGGCGGCATTTTGTCGCCGCTGTAACCATTGAGCCCAGCCGTGAAACCCGAGCGCGATGAACAGTACCTGAAGCGTCGCTTCCCCAAAAAGTTTCTGCTGCATGAAGAGGATGAAGAAACAGCCGCAACTGACAATACCCAAAGGGAAGTTCCAGATCCGTTGCTTGACCACGAACCAAACGCATGCCAGACCTGTCAGAAAACCGGCCATTTCCCAAGGGGAAAGGCGCATCAGTTCTGGCATGCTCTCTTCTCCGCTGAATGAATCAACAAGTATCTGATGGTAGCGTACATCTCAACTGCTTGCAGCAGTATCGGCCTCAGGGCTTGCATCGTGTCGATAATAAGGCAAAATACCCTTGGCCAACCCGCCTTCCTCGCTCTGAGGCCTCCATGCTGCAGCTTAATGCTCACTCACCGCGCCTTTGTGATGGTATTTCCCGTCGCGAGTGGATGCGTATTGGAGGCATCGGCCTCGGTGGGCTTACATTGCCACGCCTACTGCGCGCCAAGGCGAACGGATCGGGAGGCAAGGCTAAGTCCGTTATCATTCTCTACAATACAGGTGGCATTCCCCACCATGAGACTTGGGATCCCAAGCCCGATGCGCCTGCCGAAATCCGCGGGGCTTTTGGAACCATTGCCACACGTACTCCCGGTCTTCGCGTTGGCGAACTGATGCCGCTTTCAGCAGGCCTTACCGACCGGGTGGCGGTGATTCGCTCGATGGTAACGCTCGACAATGCTCATTCGAGCAGCGGTTACCAGATGCTCACAGGCATGCCGCATATCCCGCTCAATCGGGAAAACGCCAAGCCGGGCAAACCCAACGACTGGCCATCGAGTGCGGCTTTGGTGCAGGCGATTCGCCCGTCCCGAGGCGGGTTACCTGCGGCCATTTCCATGCCGTTGCGCATTGCTAACAACAATGGGCAAGATCCCTGGCCTGGAACCGATGCTGGCTTTCTGGGCCGGCGCAACGACCCGTGGTTTTTGGATTGTGATCCATCCGATCCAAAGTTCTCACTACCCGGTGGCGATTCCCGCGTCCCCATGCTTCCAGACCAACTCGCCCAGCGCCGTTCGCTTCTCGACCAGATCAATGTTCGAGCAGAGTCACTGTTTTCTGCCTCCACTCGCGCATCGTTCGACCTGCATACCCAGCGAGCGCTCGACCTTATGGCGGGCGATAAGGCACGCGTCGCGTTTGACCTGCGCCGTGAAACGGAAAAATCGCGCGACCGTTACGGGCGCACGAAGTACGGACAGAGCGTTTTGTTGGCCCGCCGTTTGATTGAGGCAGGCGTTTCCTTGGTTCAGGTCCAGTGGGCCAATTATGATAAGGCGTTGCCCAATGGTGGCGGCTGGGACACGCATGAGAAACACAATGAATCGATCAAGGGCTGGCTGATCCCCGCGATGGATCAGGTTTATTCGGCGTTGATCTATGATCTCGAAGAGCGTGGTATGCTGGACGAGACGTTGGTCTGTTGGATATCAGAATTCGGCCATACCCCCCGCTTCAACCCTAAAGGTGGCAGGGATCATTGGGGACGTGTCTTTTCGATAGCCTTGGCAGGCGGCGGTGTCCGTGGCGGTGTGGTTCTGGGTGCCAGCGATAAAATTGGAGCGGAGGCCACGGGGGACGTGGTGCGCCCATGTGATTATCTAGCAACAGTATTTCATTGCCTTGGCCATGCTCCCGATACTGAAGTCCACGATATCGAAAACAGACCGATTCCCATCAGCAGGGGCAGGGTGCTGAGGGAGATATTGGTGTAATCGGAACGTGCTGTTTCGAGCCGCCGACGCCAGTCGGCGGGTTCCATTACGTTGTCGGGTCGAACATATCAGCGATCCATAGTGCCAGGGGCTGATGCTGGTTCCGCACATACTCCACCGCCGCGAGCACGGCTTTTTCATGCGTCAGCATCCGGGTGGAGCCAGACTTCGTCCACCAAGTTCCTGATTCGCGCGCGCCGAACCGGCGGTTCAGCACGCGCGAGCCGTAGCTTTTGAATTCCTGCAGCAGCCGTTCGCCGGGAATGCCCTTGGGCGCTGTCACCACCAGATGGGCATGATTCGCCATCACGGCTATGGCGAGGAGTGGCCACATCCGGAACTCTGCCACCCGGCGGGCTTCCTCAAGGAAGAGCTCAGCCTGCGGAGAGTCGATCCAAACTGGTTCGCCACGCATTTGCTGGAGCACATAGTGCCGCAGCCCGGGCATTGAGCGGTCGTAGGGGGTGTCGGGAATGTTGTGGGTTACCCGCCGACTGGCGTCGGCGGCTCGACCAACGTTGTCGGTTTGAATGGCATCATTGGCTGGTTCCTCAACCACATTTCCGACGAAACCGCGCTCGTCGCCAGGTAGCCAAGTGCCATAAGTGGTCCAAGTCAACAGCCAGGAATCAGCTTCCATAACCCAGTTCCATCTGATTCGACCTGCCATCGGCATGCCGTAATTAGCCATCGCCATCGGCCTAATTCGAGCCGCCGACGCGAGTCGGCGGGTTAAGTCCAGCAATGGTAAAATATGATTATCATTTATCAATATCAGCATGTTGAAAGTAACCCGCCGACTGGCGTCGGCGGCTCGACCAACGTCGGCGGATTGAATGGCATCATTGGCTGCTTCCTCAACCACATTTCCGACGAAACCAAGCTCGTCGCCGGGTATCCAAGTGCCATAAGTGGTCCAAGTCAACAGCCAGGAATCAGCTTCCATAACCCAGCCCGATTCAACTAATTTTTAGTATCTCAAAAAATGATTAAAATTTCAAACACATTGAGTGGCGTTAAAAATATATTTTATTTGCGGGCTAGCAGACTATTCACTTGCGATCAAATCCAACTCGTCTTGTTGGCTATGTGCTGTAAAGTCTTTTGTTTGCTGATGTTGTGCCATTGCAATCATTGGCCTGGTACCGCCTTAGGTTTGGGTTATAAATAATCTTACAGGGGAATTGGCGAAGATTTTCCAATAGGGGTATGCAGTGCAAACAGGCTTGTATGATCATCTTCTGACCGTCGGCTTGCAGGAGCAATTGAGTCTAGTTTCCAACCCTGACTGCATTCAATGTGCCCCGGTTGACGCCGAAGACGCCCACTCTGCCATTGCCCAGCTTCTGGAGCACGCACTTGTACGATGTCTTGCCTCCTACCGTGGATTAGAAGGGGCCGCACGGCAAAAGCAGTTGGTAGACCGCTTGATTGCAACATTGACAGATCAGATGGGGGGCGATTTCTCAGCCCAATCGAATCTGGTTGAACCCTTGCAACGATTGTTGGCAGTGCATGAAGCTCCACCTGCAGTTGAAAATGTTCGCCCTGATACTCCCCTGGCACGATCAGCGTTAATGACAGGATCGACTCATGATCCTGCCCTTCATCTTCAATTGGCTAAAGAAATTGTGTCATCGGATAGGGTCGATGTTCTGTGCTCTTTCATCAAGTGGAGTGGATTACGATTACTTATTGAAAGCTTCGAGAAATTAGCGAATCGCCCCGGTGCTAGCGGTCCCCGCATCAGGATCATCACGACAAGTTATATGGGAGCCACAGATCCGCGTGCCATTGAGGAACTCAGTCGATTACCCAATACCGAAATTCGTGTCAGTTATGATACCAAGAGGACACGCCTGCATGCCAAATCGTATTTGTTTCACCGTGAAACAGGATTTGGTAGCGCTTACATTGGCTCGGCAAATATTTCGCATGCGGCATTATCGGAAGGACTCGAATGGACAACAAAAATTAGTCAGTACGAGTTGCCCTATCTGTGGAACCGAATTACTGCAACATTCGAATCGTATTGGCAGGCTGATGAATTTCAAAAGTATTCTGGCAACCAACCGGAACGCCTCCGCCAGGCTATTGCTTGCGAACGCGCGGGCAGTGGCGACTCTGCTGTGCCATTGATGTTCGATCTAAGACCATTTCCGTTTCAAGAGGAAATTCTCGACATCCTTGCTGCTGAAAGGGAGCACCAGAAGAAATTCAAGCATCTAGTGGTAGCTGCGACTGGAACAGGCAAGACGATGATTGCTGCATTTGATTATTCGCGGTTTGCTAGGAAATTGCCAACCCGACCAACGCTCTTGTTCATTGCGCATCGCGAGGAAATTCTACAACAGGCAATGGGTGCATTCCGGGCGGTATTGCGGGATAATAATTTTGGTGATCTTCTGACTGGTGGCCAGAATCCAAATCAGGAAGAACACTTGTTTTGTACCATCCAGAGTTATCAATCTCGTGCATTGTATGCCAAAGATGAACGTTATTACGACTATGTCATTGTTGATGAATTCCACCACGCTGCTGCACCAAGTTATCAGCGCCTGCTCAAGCATGTGAAACCACAGGTTTTGCTTGGTTTGACTGCAACCCCAGAACGAACCGACCAGTTGGATATTCTTTCCTGGTTCGGAGGTCAAGCGAGCGCTGAAATCCGCTTGCCAGATGCCATTAACAGGCGTTTGTTGTGCCCGTTCCAGTACTTTGGCGTAACCGATTCGGTTGATCTAGATAACCTGACGTGGCAACGTGGCGGATACCGTAGGGATGAACTAGACGAAATTTATACTGGAAACGATATTCGCGCTGGCGGCATTGTTGCAAAAGTACAGGAAATATTGCTGAATCCTGCGCTTGCCCGAGGCCTTGGTTTTTGTGTCAGCATTGCCCATGCCGAGTTTATGGCTCACTTTTTCAACAACCATGGCTTAGCTGCTGCATGCTTGACAGGCAATTCACCAGACGAGGAAAGACGCAGCGTTCAGGCTAGACTGTCTAGGCGTAGCATCAATTTCCTTTTCGTTGTTGATCTTTATAACGAAGGCGTCGATTTGCCTGAAATTGATACGGTTTTGTTTCTTCGGCCAACTGAAAGTCTGACCATTTTTCTGCAGCAAATGGGCCGCGGACTTCGCCTGCATCCAGACAAAGATTGCTTGACGATTCTTGATTTCATTGGTGCCCAGAGACGTGAATATCGTTTTGGCGAGAGGTTTCGTGCTCTGAGTTCTAATCCGGCCAAAAGACTCGACAAGGAAATTGAACACGGTTTTCCCAATTTACCAAGTGGTTGTTCCATCCGGCTGGAAAGGGTTGCACAAAAATACATCCTTGAGAATATTCGCAATTCGATTAGGAAAAGTCGGTTGAAATTGGTTGCCGACATCAAAGAATTGGCACGATACTATGGGCGTACGCCAACCATTTCCGAGGTTCTTGAATATTTAGATATGTCTCTGGATGCACTGCTTAAGCGTTACCTATGGTCGGATCTTCTTGCTGATGCTGGTTTGATTGATCCAGTAAATGATTCGGATCAAGACCGGCTTACTAAAGGCCTTCACCGGATCAGTCACATCGATGATTTTGAACGAATTCGATATTTGCTTGATTATATGCGTGGTGATGGTGTCAATAATATCGATTCCGCGAAGGAATCACCATTTCTTGTCATGCTGCAAGTGGCCTTGTGGGGTAAATCTGGGATAGATTGGTCACTTGCTGAAAGTGAGAATCGGTTGCGTTTGAATCGATCGGCATGGTCAGATCTTCAGGTCATTCTTCAATACAAACTTTCAATGGCCCCTGTTTTGGAATATGGTCAGCTTCCATCTGTATCTGGTCCCTTAACCATACATGCGCATTACACGCGTGATGAAATATTGGTGGCGCTTGGGCATTGGTCGTTAGACAGGCGCCCCGAGCACCGCGAAGGTGTCTTGCACATTAAGCATTCGCGAGTCGATGCCTTTTTTTGTGACCCTGCAAAAAACAGAAGCTGATTACTCTCCGACCACTATGTATGAAGATTACCTTGTTTCACATAACTTGTTTCATTGGCAATCGCAAAGCAATACATCGGCTGAGTCAAACACTGGCCAGCGTTATATCCACCACGAAGCGATGGGTTATACCCCGTTGATGTTTGTTAGGGAACACAATGATTTACCTTCAGGTTTATCGGCGCCGTACGCTTATCTGGGTCCCTGCCAATACGTTTCCCATCAAGGCAGTCGGCCCATGAGTATTATCTGGAAGCTCAGGCATCCAGTTCCGGCCAGGTTGTTCAGGGTGATGGCCCGGCAGATTATCGCCTAACATTTGCCTACAGGTTTGTTCTAGCCTCACCATTCCCGTCTTTCACGCGAGCTTGGTATATTCAACATTTTGCGGTATTTTGTGATGGTGCGGCGGGCTATTGGCACGCCTGATTGGCCCATGCGCTCCACAAGGTCCTCGTCTGACAACGGATTGGTTTTGTCTTCAGATTCCACCAATTCCGTTAGCTTTCGCTTGATGATTTCCCACGCCAATTCCTCGCCACTCGCAGTGGTTGTGCCACCACCAAAGAATCGTTTCAGGGGGAAAATGCCACGGGGGGTTTGCGCGTATTTGTCGTCCACCGCCCGGCTGATGGTGGTCACGTGCACACCCACATCATCGGCGATTTGCTGCATTTTCAAAGGTTCGATATATTCGGGGCCCATGTCGAGGAACTTTTTCTGTCGCTCCACGATGGCTCGTGTGACACGTTCTAGTGTGTATTTTCGTTGTTCAATGGCTTCCTGCAACCAATTGGCGGCGTTCACCTTGCGTTTAAGGTAATCGCGTGTGGTGGAATCGGTTTGCTTGCTTTTGGCCATGGTCTCGTATTCGGTATTGACCCGAAGGTTGGGGATCATGTCGTCCTTCAGTCGCACCGAATAGTTGCCGTCCTCTTGCAATTCAATAATGACGTCCGGTACCAGCGCCATGGCCTTTTCACCGGTGAATCCCGAGCCGGGCTTGGGGTTCAGGTGTTTCAGGGCCTCAATCGCTTCACGGATATCTGTCAATTCCCGGCCCGTGCGCCGCTGGATGGCTGGCAATCTGTTGTGTTGGATGTCTTCCAGATGATTGTTGATGAGCTGGCGTACCAGTTCCGCGCGCGGTGTTTGCCGGGTGACCTGAAGCAGAAGCACTTCTTTGAGATCTCTGCCTCCCACACCGGCGGGATCAAAACGCTGCAAGCAGTCGAGCGCGTCTTCCAGTTCGTCTACGGTAACTGCTGGGTCGTGGGCTTCTGCCAGCGTTGTCATATCGGTGGTCAGGTAACCGTTATCGTCGACCGCTTCAGCCAGATAACGCACCAAGGCCAGAGTTTCTGGCGAGGCATCGACAAACGGTATCTGTTCCAACAGGTGATCGAGTAGGGTGGGACCACGGCCAGGCGCGTTCTGCATGAGGTCGTGGTGTTTGTCCGCCAGATCATCGCGTGCCCCGCGCGATAACCGGGATTCGGTATCGATGGCATCGCCATAATCACGGGTCATGTCGTCGAGTCTGCGGAAATCGGCTTCACCCCCAACGGGGTCCATTTTCAATATGCCGATGTCGTCGTCGCGTCTCAATTCCTGAAGAGTTTCTCGATCGATTGATTCGCCGTCTTGCTCGCGGACAAGTTCCAGCACGGGGTTTTCCTGCAGTTCCTGATCGATGCGCTCCTGAAGCGCCAGTACTGGCATTTGCAGGATTTCCATCGATTGGATCATGCGGGGCGCCAACCGCATATCCATCGACATTCGTTGAGACATGGAGGTTTCTAGGCGCATAATGGAATCCCATCCTCCCTTGTGGCTGTTTTCAGAACGAGCCGCGACCTTCCAGGGCATCCGACAGCATCTGGCTGTTGGCAAATTCCAAAACCGAACCGGTGGGCAATCCGCGAGCCAGACGGGTAACATTCAGGCCCATGGGCGTGAGCAATCCGGAAATGTAAAGTGCCGTACCATCGCCTTCAAGCGTTGGATTGGTGGCCATGATGACTTCCCGTATCACGCCAGATCTGGCTCGTTCCAGAAGCAAGTCGATGGTCAACCGGTCGGCCCCGATCCCATCCAATGGCGATAAGCGCCCGTGCAGGATGTGGTAGAGGCCACGGAAGCTGCCGCTTCTTTCAACCACCGCCTGATCTCTCGGCTGTTCGACCACGCAAACGATATTCGGGTCGCGCCTAGGGTCGAGACAGGTTTGGCACGTGTCGTTTTCCGTGGGCATGCAGCAACATCTGCAACGCTTAAGTTTGTCTTTGAGTTCGCGCAGCGCGTCTGCCAAGGCCAGAACTTCTTCCCTTGGAGCATTCAGCAGGTGGTGTGTCACCCGTTCGGCACTTTTGGGCCCCAAGCCGGGCAACTGCCCGAGCATTTCCTGCACCCTGCCCAGCACCGTGGTCGCCGTGACCGGTTCCCTCCGGCCTGCCATAAAAAATCTCCTAGGTTCATCCGTTCCCGTCACTTGTCATCAGCATTATACCCACGATTCTGATGCGGCGAAATACGATTGCCGCGAATTGGCCCAAAAATTGCATATAACTAATGTTTGCAGGGCTTGTGGAAATCAAGCAGGCTTCGTTTCGGACTGGCCAAAGTTCTCATCTGCCTGAACGATGGTTGCCCGGAATGTTTCCACGGCATGGCGAACAAGGGGAATCAGTTCTGCCCGGTCTTTGGCTAATCGCCGTGCCACGGGAGATATTTTGACTTCTGGTTCGGGTGTTCCCTGAGCATTGTCTGAAGGTGTTTCTGCGCCTTCTTCCAATTCCAAACTGACGGTGCAAGCGTTGCCTGTGTGCTGGCTCAGCAATTCACTGATTTTGCTAACACGCGCCGCGGCCCCCATGAAGTAGTCGTAGGAAGCGCGCGCGCTGCTAGGGAAGAACAATGTTGTGGCGTTGGGTGCGCGAACCTTGAGCGTGGCCTTACCAGCTTTGCCGCCAAGCATGGGGCCGAGCGCGGCTAGTACATCGGGCCAGGCCTCCAGAGGACTACGGGGTGCTTGAACCTTCGGCACCTGTTGTTGAGTCACCTGAGGGGCCGGAGATTCAGGCCCTGTCGCCTGGTCCCCGGCCGAAGCTTTTTTTGGTGGCGGTTCCGGTGCCGCTGGCCGGGAGATCATCGGGCGAGCAGCAGGTGCAGTGGCTGGTCGCTGCTGCCCACCAGTCTGTAAGAGGCTTTGTGCCAGTTGGGCAACGGGCATTACCTGGGCCAATCTGGCCATGCGCACGAGTGTCAGTTCCAGAAGAAGGCGTGGATGGGTGCTGTCGCGCAGGCGGAACAGGCCATGGTCGAGCACCTCAAGCCCGGCAAGGGTCGCTTCCATGTCGCGACGCGGTGCCATGGCGATAAGGGCATCTCGGAACCGGGGCGCCACATTCAGGTCGGGCATGCTGGACCCACCCGCCTGCACCACCATCAAGTCACGCCACCAAGAGGCCATTTGCTCGAGAACCTGACGAGGGCTTACACCGCTAACGTTGGGGTTGTCTAACAGGCGGAGGACTTCGTCGGCGCGCTCATCCATAATGGCTTGGGCAATCCCGGCAATCATTTCGTCATTGCCGGTGCCAAGAAGTTCATGCACGGCCTGAGCTGTTAGCGTGCCAGATGTGAAGGCGAGCGCCTGATCTAGCAGCGACTGCCCGTCTCGCATCGACCCGGAAGCCTGACGGGCGATCAGCGTCAGCGCCTCGGGCTCTGCCTCCCTGTTTTCCTTGGTAACGATTTCCCCAAGAAGCTTGGCGATTGCCGAGGTGCCAATGGCGCGAAAATCAAACCGCTGGCAGCGTGAAAGAATCGTTGGAATGACTTTGTGGATGTCGGTTGTCGCGAGAATAAATTTGACATGCGCTGGCGGTTCTTCAAGCGTTTTCAGCAACGCGTTGAAGGACGAGTTGGACAGCATGTGAACTTCGTCGATAATATAAATCTTGAATTTGCAGTGCGCTGGCAGATAAGCCGTGTTGGCTCTTAAGTCGCGAATGCTTTCGACATCGTTATTGCTGGCGCCGTCGATTTCGATCACATCGACTTCGTCGCCACGGGCAATTCGCTCGCATGGCTGGCATTTTCCGCACGGTTCGGGAGTTGGGCCTTTTTCGCAGTTGAGTGCCCGCGCCATGATGCGCGCCGCCGAGGTTTTACCGACACCGCGGGGGCCTGTGAACATGTAGGCGTGGCCGATGCGACCGGATTTGATGGCATTCGAAAGAGCATCTGCGACAGCTTTTTGCCCGACCAGTGATTCAAATCCCTGAGGGCGGTAACGGCGGGCTAAAACGGTGTATCCGGCATCTGGTGCCGACACGACTTCTTCCGTTTGTTCCGGACGGCTTTTGGCCATCGCCGCACATCTCCCTTAAGGTTGAGCGACATCCAGCTAAAGGAACCGGCATCCTGCCGGCGGGCGTGAGTGCCGCGGCGGGACGCCGGAAGAGGATGATCCACTGCACAAGGGGGCGCTGCTTATGGCTGCTCCTTCCGGTCTGACCAGGTTCACAACTTCCCTTTGCGTGGGTCCCCTCCCGGCGTCTCGCCGCGGAGTCTCCGCCGCTGACGCACCATTCTAACGCCCACCCTGCCAATGCGCCACCCTCAGCGGGCTGATCCATTTTTGCTCACTGATTTGACAGCAGCCTGCTGAAGGGCCAATCGCATGGGCGAGGCATCGCCGTTACCAAGACCTGTCCGCTGGATCAGCAGAATGATGAAAAGGTCCTGCTTCGGGTCGATCCACGCCTGCGTGCCGTATGCCCCGCCATGGCCATAAGTACCAGCGGATAGCATTGCTGTAACTCCTTTGGGAGTCTTCACATGGGCCCATCCGAGGCCAAATCCCATCCCTTCCACGAAGCCGCATGGAATGTCACCCGTTTGCAACCGGGTCATTTCCTCCAGCGCTTTGGAACTGATCACACGCGTTCCATTCAGTTCACCACCCAGCAGCATGGCCCGGTAAAGCCGCGATAAATCATCGGCAGTTGAATACAGCCCACCCGCGGGAATGGGGTGCTTGGCACCTGCGGGCGGACCCGTCAGCGGCGTTCCCGAATCGACCAATTTCCCGTTCTTCCGGTCGTAGGTATAGGCCAGACGCTTCAGCTGCAGTGGAGTGGGGTAGAACGATGTTTCCTTCATTCCCAGTGGAACCAGTAGCTTGGCCTGCATTCTGTCCTCAAACCGGGTGCCCGAAACCACTTCCACCAACCGCCCCAAGGTGTCGATGCCAGCGTTGCAATACGCCCATTTGGACCCGGGCTCAAATTCCAGTGGCCGCTGAGCCAGTACCAAAGAGGCTTCCCCCAACGAGTGATCTCTGCGGTCGTACAGTTTGTCGAGGCCTTTGGGGTAACCGCCTGGCAGTCCGGATGTGTGCCGCATCAGGTCGCGCACAGTGGGTTGCCTTGCGGGTTTATCGAGCACGACCCGCGTGCCTTTTCGCTCTTTGATCAGAGGCATATCTCGAAATTCAGGCAGGTATTGTGCCAAGGGAGCATCGAGGTCGATTTTGCCTTCATCAACCAGTTGCATTACCACTAACGCGGTCATTGGTTTGGTCATGGACGCAATGCGGAACAAAGCGTCCTTCGGCATGGGATCGCCGGTACCCGTGTCGCGGATACCAATCGCCTCATGGGCCAATACCCCGGATTTGCGACCGACCACCGCCACGGCACCTGAAAGTTCGCTTGAAGCCACAAACGGTTCCAGCGCCTGACGCACGGCCACAGCCGTTGTGGGATCCTGACGGAAGGTCAGGATCGCGCACAGTAATATGACCATGTTTGAACTCCGTATCAGGGATTGCTTGGCGCCAAGATCATTTCTTGAAGGTCCATGACGGCTACGCCCGGTTTGGAAAGAGGGCGCACCAAGATGGCGACGCGACCGGGTTTCAACGCGATTTTGCCAACATCACGGGTGACCCAATTCTGGAATCCACCCGTTTCCTCGACTTTCCATTCCAGTGGCGTGCCTGCCACTTCAAAGGCCACGCGCGCGCCTCCTGATCCGTTTCCGCATCCCTGCACTATCCGCAAAACATAAGTGCCTTCCTTTTCGACAGTGGCTTCAAATTTGGCGATATCCGCCTGACGGATCCAGAAACCAAGAGTGTTTTTGTGCGGCTGTGGCTCGAACCGCAACTGCGCGCCCTCCACATTCGCGGTCGACGAGGAAATCCGGATCACACCGTCTTTTCCCGGCGGGTTCGGCTTATATGCCGTGTTGGGAGTCGGCATCACGGCCCCGGTTTCCTTGCGCCACGCTTCAAGCGCCTTGGCCATGGAGGCAACGCGGTCGGGTTGGTCAAGCGCCAAATTGCGCGATTCAGAAGGATCTGCCTGCAGGTCGAAGAGTTCGCGTCGTTGATTTTCGTAAAACTCGACCAATTTCCAGCGGCCATCGCGCCATGCGCCACCGGGTTTACCACCCTGATTGGCATAGTGCGGGTAGTGCCAGCCCAGCGTTCGGGCAGGCGATGGTTGGCCCTTGAGTGCCCCCACCATCGAGATACCATCGAGGGAATCGGGAAGCTTGATACCGGCCAATTCTGTCAGTGTGGGTAGTAAGTCGATGCCATTTGCCGGAGTATCAACCACCCTGGGGGTAATGCCGGGTGCGCTTACCAGCAGGGGGACACGGATGCCACCTTCGTATAAGTAACCTTTTCCTTCCCGTAATGGGGCATTGCTTGTGGCAGGAGTATTCGGCCCTTCGCGGGTGCACAGTCCGCCATTGTCGGATGTGAAAGCCACGACGGTGTCGGTGTCGCGGCCTGTTTCGCGCAATGTTTTCATGATGAGCCCAACGCCATTATCCACATGTTCAAGCATGGCGGCGTAGATCGGGTTGCCCTGAGAGCCCGGTCTGCCCGCAGTGTACTTTTTGACGGTGGCTTCAGGGGCCCGCAGCGGCGTGTGCGGCGCATAATGGGCAAGTACCAGTAGAAACGGTTTGCCTGAATTGGCGCGGATGAAAGACGCGGCTTCCTGTGAAAGCCTGTCGGTGAGGTATTCGCCTTCCGGGGCCTGTTCCAGCCCGGGAATAAACGCGCCTTTAGCGTCGCGATAGGGGGCGAAATAACTGCGTGGAGACCCGGCACCATCGGCGGCCTTGTGGAAGGCGAAACCTTGCTCGCCCGGGCCTTTGCCCGCACCGCCCAAATGCCATTTGCCGATGTATCCGGTCGAGAAACCAGCTTTGGTGAACACCTCGCCGATGGTTGTGGCTTCCAGGGGCAGGCCATTGGGAAGTGTCGGTCGGGAAAGTGCCTGACCCGGTTGATCTGGCCTGCCGGGAAGCCAGTCGGTCAGCCCGAAGCGTACGGGATGCCTGCCAGTCATGATTCCCGCTCTGCTAGGAGAGCAGACTGGGCAGGCGCTGCTGGCCTGAGTGAAGCGCGCGCCCGATTGGGCCAAGGCGTCGATATTTGGCGTTTTGTGGTACTTGCTACCATCGCAGCCGAGATCGCGAGCGCCAAGGTCATCGGCCACAATCAACACCACGCCGCGCGTCGGCGCACTGCTCAGGGCGCAGCAGAGCGCCAGAACCATCAGATTCATGTTTGTTTCTCCATGCCAAGGCGTAATGCTCGCTCATTGGCCCGTTAGGGTCAAGCATGAGGAAACATGTGTTTGTCGGGCTGCTTGATTTTCAACCAGCGTCAGGTCACCCTGGATCCCCAATTCAGGCGTCCCTTGGAAGTGCGCAGTTCTGCCAGCGTGATCTGTACCAGTCCATCATTCGGGTTGGCATCGCTGTAACTCACTCTTAAATTACCTGTGTCGGTTCCCCACGGGTTTCGCAGAATCAGACCTGTTAACCTACCATTGGCATCTGTAATAGTCGACCATACCGTGTAGGCGTGGTTAGTCACAAATTTTCGGCCGAGCGTTCCAATAACCCGCCTTTGGCCAGTTGCGGCATTGGCCGGAATCTCATCGAAGGAATCACTGAGCGAAACGGTTAGGTATTGCGGGTTGGCCCCGGAAAAACGTTGCAGGATATCGGCACCCAGTGCAGCCATCGTGGCATAACCGCCGCGCAGGAACGGGACACCCGTCTGGGTGCTGCCAAAAAACTGTAAGACTTCATCAGCGCCTGTGCTGGCGAGGTCACCGTAATTGGGTGCCCCTGCGACACGCTGATCTGCCATGGCGATCCCCTTCTCGGCAATAGCCACCCATATCGAATTTTCAAATCCCAAATTGGCATAGTTGGGTTGAACGGTGCTCCCCGCCTTCAGTGGCAGAATCGCGTCAACGCGGTAAAAATTATTCCCGAGTTTCAGTCCGTAGGTTCCGTCACCGAAATCCACCATGTTTTTGCGGATGGCCCATGAGTTGCCCGGGCCGGTGTTGCGAGCCAAAGCGGCGAGTGCTGAAACCACTTTGCAGTCGCTGACGACTCCCTGATTGATGTCGGTGGCCTTTGGGCCCATCGAGGAGAAGAGCGGTTTGTCGGCAAAGGAGCGAGTGGCCAGACCGGCCGTGAAAGCCGGTCCGGGAATGGCGTCACCGTTGAGTGTGCGATCTGCGCCCGGGTTGGTGAATTGCGCAACACCCTGATCGGCGTCAACGGCGGTCAAGTCCGCGAGAATATCGCCGGAAATGTCGCCAACAGGCGGATCACGCCAAAAGATGTCTCTGCCAGTACCGCCAGTCATTGAGTCGAAAGAAGCGGCATCGATGGCGACCAACCAGTCGTCGCCTCCATCGCCGAACAGGTCGTCAATGGCGCCGTTGCCATTGATGGTGTCATTCCCGTTGCCACCGTGGAGGGAATCAATTCCGTCGCCACCCAGTATGAAGTCCAATCCATCGCCACCATCCGCGAAGTCATTACCATTTTGGGCGCGAATGACATCGTTGCCGGCGTCGCCATAGAGTGAATCATCTCCATTGTTGCCTTCGACGAGATCATTTCCGTTACCACCACGGATGTTATCGTTGTCACTGTCTCCAGTGATTATGTCATCTCCATCGTTTCCCTGAATGGTATCTGTGCCCGAGCCTCCGTGGATGGTGTCCGCGTCTGGTCCGCCGGTGATGAAATCGTTACCAGCTTCGCCATTGATGGAGTCGAGGCCTGCCATGCCGACGATGATATCGTTGCCATTGCCGCCAAGGAGTGCGTCGCTTCCAGCTTCGCCGTTGATGGCGTCATCGCCTTCACCACCAAAAATGCTATCGTTTCCGTTTCCGCCATTAAGGCCATCGTTTCCCGTGCCACCATTGATCAAGTCGTTGCCATTACCACCTGCTATGGAATCAATTCCGTCTTCACCAAAGATCTGGTCATTGCCATCACCGGCCTGAATGGTGTCGTTTCCCGCTCCGCCTGCGATATTGTCTAACCCGCCTTGGGTGTTGATGGTGTCATTGCCATTACCGCCATCGACAGTATCGTCCCCTGAACCGGTGGTGATGGAATCGTCTCCACCTTGTCCATAAAAGAATCCAGCACCAACCGCCTGAATGGTGTCGTTGCCGTTGCCGCCATCGATAGTGTTTGGGCCACTTCCACCGATGAGTCGGTCATTTCCATCATTTCCAATGGCTTGAATGCGGACCCGTATTCCTGTGGCATTGAAGGAGTCGTTGCCTAGACCGCCGTTGAAGGAAATTTTGTTGACCCTACTGGCTAAGTAGGTGCCCCTAACGGTATTGGCTCCCTCAGTAACACGGATCTGGTCGATCTGTGCGGGTGCGACACCGGTGCGGATATACTCCACACGTACCGTTGTAGGCAGATCGTTGGCCTGAATGGTAAGCAGACCTGTTAACTGGTTGAGAGAGATGGCGCTGACTGTCGGGTTATCCCGAACTTCGAGCGTTTCGAGCCTGAGAATAGTGCAAGACGCTGGTTTTCTGGTCTTCATGGAATCACGACTCCCATCAAGGAACAGTGCCACGAGTTGTGGATACTGACGTCTTCATTGTGCGGCATGGGTTTGGGAATGTCAAGCTGGCTGATCCGGCCTACCCGCTGGTTTTATCGAGCAATCAAATCAGAACAGCTCATCAATGGGCTTACCATGGGGTAAGACCATATTGGGACGGCCCGTGTGATCGAGTGCTGTCGCCGCGGTGTCGATTCCCAGATGGCGGTACACCGTGGCCAGTACATCGTGGACCAGTTTGGGATTGTCGCGTGGATGCGCACCCTTGGCATCGGAAGAGCCCACAACGCGACCGCCCTTGACCCCGCCACCAGCAAAGGCCGCCGACATAACGTAAGGCCAGTGATCGCGTCCGGCGCGGTCGTTCACCACGGGTGTGCGGCCGATTTCGCCCCATGCCACAACCAGAGTACGGTCAAGCACGCCCCGGTTTTGCAGGTCGTCGAGAAATGCCGTGAAAGCGCGGTCCCAACGTGGCAGGAATCCTTGTTTTTGTGATTCGAAGCCCTTCTTGTGGAAATCCCACCATCGGAGGTCGACAGTCACCAAACGCACACCCGCCTCAACCAAGCGCGCCGCCAACAGCATCCGTTGGGCCCAGTTGGGGCAACCACATCTTTCAGGATCTTTCGGGTCGAATTCAGGCATTTGTCCATAGGCTGCGCGCAGCGATGGAGATTCTGAATTTAGATCGAAAGCTTTCCGCGCGCGGTCGCTTCTAAGTAAATCGAGCGCCTGCTGCTGGAATCGGTCCAGTGATTCGGTCTGTGCCGAACGGGGCCCCTGATCAAAAGCATTCACCAAGGCCCGGCCCTCATCGGGAGTGGGAGCGCCGGGGCGCGCTGACGGGGTGAGGTTGGGCACCTTGAAGACGGCGTCACGAGCAGGATCGCTTTTAGTTTCGAATGGCCGGCAGGCGGAGCCCAGCCATGCGGCATCGGTACCCGGCACCATGCGCGGAACCATCACATAAGCGGGCATGCCGGGATCGGTGTCGCGCAGGAATTTGGCCGCCCATGCCCCGCAACTGGGCATGGTATTCACATCTGGTTGAGGGCCTGATTTGTAACCAGTGAAGCAAATCTGGTCAGCATCGGAGTGCCCAACGTTGCCATCTTCCGGAAGATGGCGCAGGCTGCGAACCAGCGAAAACCGGTGCATGGCTTTTGCCGAGAGTGGCAGATGCTCGGAGAGGCGGACGCCCGGAACACTGGTGGCAATGGAAGCGAATTCCCCCCTGATTTCAGCAGGAGCGTCTGGCTTGGGGTCCCACATATCGTGCTGGCTGGGGCCTCCACGCATCCACAAGATCACCACCGAGGTTGGCCCCGAACGATTGAGCGCCCGGGCTTCAAGCCTCAAAAGGTCTGGTAACGACAATCCTACAGAGCCCAACATGCCTACTTGCAGGAGTTGACGGCGATTATAGGTGGGGGCTGCCATAGGAGGAACCTTGCGCGGTGGGGGGTTCCTCATCTTTACATTGCAATGCGGATCGAAGCAAGCGGCAGGGGAGTCAATCGCAGTCAATCGTGCGATCCGAAGACACGGAATGGGGAGGTTGCTCCGAAACCAGTTCTGCTTCAATAATCAACGACCGTTCCGTGGAGTCTATCTTGGCATCATCGCCGTAAGTCATGGCGTGCTGAAGGTGATCGTTGAGTCTACGCGGGTTTTTAGCAGCTAATACAGGCCGTGATTCTTCTTCACAGGCCAGCCTCATGAGCGCTCTTATCACGGGGAAGCCCAAGGCTGAATATTCCCGACCCGTCATTAGATGACGTATGAGTACCGACCACTCGATCCGCTGCCTGTTTCCCGGATTTGCCAGCACATGATCGATCAGTTTCGGCAAAGATGGAGCGTGCAACACGGGCACCGGTATGCCAACAAGCGCTCCAGCCACTTCCGCAACAAGCCCAGACTTGGCTAGACGCGGACAATCGCCATCGGCATGAACTGTTACTTCGAGCAATCCCGCCGCCAAGGCATCGTCGAGAGTAATAATGGGTGTCCACGCTTTGACGTCGCCGCCTGCGAGCTGTCGCAACCATGGGGCCCTGGGGTCGATTCCATGTTCCACCAAAAGTCGCACCAAAAGGAGGCGCGCCAGGAGATCGGGTTTCGCTAACGGAATTGAATTTCTAAGCGATTCCAGCCATTTGGGAAGATTGACGCCTTCCAGTGTTGGCAATGCGGTGCGATGGTGCAGCGACTGTGCCATCATGCGGCCCGGCCAGTCCTCGGAAGCGATTGCCAGAGATTCCGTCAGAACGGGCGGTAATTCCAGAGGCGGCTCATCTGAATCTGTCAGGCGTTCCCGCACACGGTCGAGCAGCGCGGCAATGGAATCGGCGCGTATGGCGTTGCCTAGGATTCCGGCCAATTTTGATGTGTTTGGCTTGATTCGCTCTAAAAACGAGGCGAATTCCTGACCGAGATTATCTTGAGCGGAACTGCTGCCGCTTGACGGGCGCAAGCCCACTTGCCTTAATGCCGCGGCATGCGCCAGCCAACGCCTGACGCGTGCCACGGGATCTGGTGCTGGGAGTGTGGCAAAAACAGCACTCCTGCGTTCTCCCTCTGGTTTTGGTGCGAATGCGGGATGAACAAGGGGTTCAAGTGCCGGCACAGACCGGGCCAGTCTTGCCAGTGCCTTTTCCTCGCGTGACCAATCGCTGTCGCTGTTCATGGGACGCAATCTCCTTGGGGATAAAGGGATCAGGCGCCTGTGAGGCGGGCTTCCACTTCGCGCAAGTGGCGCAAGCCTTCACGCGCAATGGTTTCCGGGTCTGGGGTGTAGTCGAACACCTCAATCGACAGATAGCCGCGATACTGAATGTCGCGAAGTGCTTGAAGGATTGGTAAAAAGTCGGTCTCGCCCATGCCAGGAGCGCGCCTGTTGGCATCGTTGGCATGGAAGTGGCCAAGCCTGTGATAATGCTTGCGGATAATCTCTGCTGGCGCCGCTTCGTCGCCACACATGGCTTTCACATCGAGGTGAAGCCCGAATAGGGGGTGGTTGAGCCGGTCGAGCATGGCGTCGCCTTCCCGTGCTGTTTGCAGGAAATCCGCTTCGGTGGGTGCCAGCGGCTCAAGCAACAAGCGTACTCCGGTTTTTTCCAGATGGGGAACAACTTGTCTGAAGGTATCGATGAACCAGTCGGTTGCCTGACCGTGTGTCGCCCCTGCGGGAATTTTTCGCTGCAAAGGAGACCCAAAGACCATGAGGTCGCCACCGAAGTCGCGGCATGCCACGGCCAGTTCGCCAAGGTAGGCGGCTGTATTGGCGCGCACTACCGGATCTGGGCTGGTGACCTGATATCCTTCGGTACGTGCCAGCAGCCAGTGCAGACCAATGATTTTCAGACCAGCGCGCTCGGCGGTATCGCGAACTTGTTTGCGCGTGGCCGCGTCGCACTGGGTGATGCGGGGTGCCAGTGTGAATGGAGCCAATTCAAGGCCTTGGTAACCGAGGCCGGCTGCCGTGGAGCAAACTCGGGCGTGGTCCCATCCTTCAAATGTCTCATTGCAGATAGCGTGTGGCCAAAGGCTCATGGTCAGGTCTCCAGTTGGTGGGGAAGAATCGTGGCAGGGGTGGTGCCGATCAGGTGGATGGCATGGCCGGAAAGTATGAGTTCAGTTCCTGTTCCACTCGCATCGGAATGATTCCACCGGTTGGTGAAATCATCGTATGTCCATGGCATGTCCTGAAATCGAACAATCCAACTGGGCCGAATCACCGCCGGTTCACGGTCTGGCGGATCGGAATCGACCGTCAGGGCCCACTCATCGTGTTCCGAGTCCAGCCGGTAGTGCATTGTTTTGACATCCGACCGGAGTGTCAGTGAGCGTTCAGCCGATTTCAAATTTTCCGCCATGGGTCCAAGCAGCGAAACCACCTGTTCATCGTTGAGCTGCACTCCGGCGGCACAAAGGCACCAGGCGGCAGCGAGCGCCACGCCTGGCCTGCGTTCGGGTGGCAGTGTGTTCAACCAATGGCCAGCCTTGAAACTGCCCCAAAGATTGCCCGCGCGGAATTCAAAAGTAACCACAATGGCTGGGTCCGATTCAAGCGGCGCCCCCGGGACCGAAAGGAATGCCTGTGCCCGGTGCGTTGATAGTCGGAGTAAACTGACCTCAAGTGGGCGTTCCAAAGGGGCCGCATTCTGCAGTGACCAACCGGGGCTCACAGCGAGCGGGTCGATGAGATTACGGCGGATAAATCGTGAAACCGCTTCGCGAACGTCTTCCAATTGTTTCAGAGACTGACGCTCGCGGGCACGATCTCCTCCCTCACAGACAGGCTTTCCTGCCTTGCGGAGCCTTCTAAAGATGCGCGGAAGTGTCCCACCATGCAATCCAGGTTCAAAAAGCGCCCGCATATCTTCTCCACCCGGACCGGCAGGGGCATAGCGCGGTCGGGTTGGACGATTGGCAGCGTAAAGACCACGGTTTTCACGGAATTCCCAAAAGAGGAAACCGAAGGCGTTGGGCATGAGAAAGATGGTGGTGGTTACTGTCGACATGGCCAACCAGTAACCCAAATAGGGGCTCAGGGCAGGGATCCACGTCTCGCTGCCCATGGGGCCCATAACAGGATAAAGCACCTTGGCTGCAACAAAACAGATTGGAAGCTTCAGGGGGTGAAGCATCGGCTCGACCATAACAATAAAAAGTATCCGGCTGACTTCACGCACCGGAACCCACACAAGCGATACCGCCACACGCACGGCGGTCATAATGGTCGAATCGTTTCCACGCGACTGAAGAGCCTCGTCGGCCCGTACAAGAGCCGTTTCCGCACCCTTGATCAACGCCTTATAAATCCGGTCAAATCCATCGAGTAGCCGGCCCAGCAACCCGGCACGCATGGCGAGCACCAGATCGAACATGATTTCGGCAAGGCGCTGGTCGAGTATCAGGAATGGGCGCGTGGTCATGACCAACGCCAGCAGGCACCACCAGATGACTACGGATTGAATATTGGGGATGAGGTAGGGTGCCAAAAGGTACACGGCCATAATCATGGCAACCGGTTTGATCACACAATACCAAGCCACTTTCAGGGGTATCACCACGGCAGACCGGAACGCCGGGTGGCGAGCCAGAATAAGTGGTAGGTCCTCAATGAGCCAATGAAGCCCAGACGCGATTCTTCTCAACCACCCTCCAAGGCGATCGCGCAGTTTGTCATTGGCAAAGAGGTACGCCATGGCGGTGCCAAGACTGATAATCCAGAACCAAGCCAGCCATGTGGAAACGGGGCTTGTTTGATCCTGCTTGCCTGCGCCGCCGGGGAGATGGCGTCCAAGTACCACAGCAATCGTTACTACAACAAGGGCTATGCCGTAAGGGGCAATGAATAATGACCAAGCTTTCCTGCCCCAGTCGGTTCCAAACAGCACTGAGGTCAGGTTTTGAAGGAGCTTGCCATGGATCTGGCCGGTCCGGTAAATTCCTTCGAATTTAAAGGTCAAAAGCCTGTCCAACCGCAGAAGCGGATCGTCTGTCCCCCATTCGCCCTTGGCTGTGATGTCGGGCAATTTGAGATTGTTGCGGCTGATGGCATCCCGCACATCAAAGTAACTGAAATAACCATCTGCCAGAATCCGGTCGATCAGTTCGCTGACCACCTTGCGGCGCGCCACCAGTTCGAGGGGGTGCTTGGGTTGAAGCCCTACATCGTCCAGCGCGTCTTCCAGAAATGGCTGAAACCGATCGCGCAATACCTGCTGGCAGGTCGATAATCTGCCTTTGAATAGTTCTCTTAGCTTGCCGCTTTCCGGTTCATCCAGCCGCACTCCGGGCAGATAGCGCAACACCGTTTGCAACCGGCGCGCCGCCTGAACAGTTTCTTGGTGCGGAAGAACGCGGCGAATGGGGCGCACCCCCACGCTGGTGATCCATCGATAAATATCAAGCGACTGCGCGGGGCGTTCAGTTTCATCCACTATGGCCTGAAGCTCAAGCAGAAGACGCCGTTCACTGGTAACGTAAATGCCTTGATCCGCCTTTTCCAGAACAGGATACAGGCTTGTTTCAAGTTGCGCGGAGACGGCATCGTTGAGGTGCAACGGATCACGCAGACCGCGCACCAGATCGCGCAGGTGCGACCGTGCCAGATCTTCGGCGCGGCGCGAGCGGTCGCCTGTGCTGAGGCGCGCGACCTGCATCATCGCACTAGCGGCATCAACCAATTGTCGACGCTGGTGAAACCGTTCCGCGCGGGCTTCCAGATCCACCACGTAAGGATCAAAGTCGTGTTCTGGTTCATCATGCCCGGAGATTACAGCAAGCAAGGGCTGGCAGGTACGTTCGATACTATTCAGATCCACATCTGTCGCCAGATCTTCCGTCAGTTTCCGCAACGAAGCAGAATCCAGAATAGGCAAGCAGGCTGAAAGGCGATCACGTTCCAACCGGCTCAGCAGCGCCAAGTAAACAAGAAACTCACGGGCAAGGTCTGTGTCGGTTCCATGGTGCTCCAAGCGACCCTCGCTGACAAGCGTGGCGCGAATTTCCTCACGTTCAGCGGCATCTAGGAGAGTGAGATACCGACGAATATCTAAATTGTTGTGGCAATGGTTCGTGAGGGCATCTTCAACCAGAGCCTGAAACAGCAGCCTGCCGCACCTTGATTTCAGCCGGTTTAATTCACGTTCCTGCCGCGCCACTTCCTCGCGGGGTGGTGGCGCGCCCAGAGAAGGGTGCGGACTTGTTTGCGCGATTTCATCGTCAGACGGTTTCAGGATCAGGAAGATGGTTTCTGGCAATATTTGGGTCGGGCTTAGGCCCAATTCTGTTGGCTCGATTCGCCGGAACAGTTCCTGCCTCGCCATCACCACATAACCACGCGCCAACGCGGCAGAAATGGACCCGCTGCGAAGTGTGCTAGTGGTGGCCTTTTCGAGCAGGCGAGCCGACGCCAGCATGGCTCCTGAATGGCAGGAGCTTAATATAGTCTGTAATGTCGCTATGTCCATTATCAGGCCCCCTGTGCCGGAACTGTTGCGAGCGCCTCTTCAAGGCGGCTCATGTCTTCGTCGCGATGATTGGCTGACAGACTGATACGCAGCCGCGCCAAACCCCGGGGCACCGAGGGATACCGGACGGCTGCCACCAAAAAACCGTGGCTTCGGCAATGGTTAGACCACTCAACCGCAAGGTGTTCATTGCCCGCCACAACCGGGATAATGGGAGACAAGCCCGGAACGGGCCTGCCGATAGATTGCAAAAATGACCGCAACCGCGCGGCCAGCGCCAGCACACGCAATCGGCGATCGGGCTCTTTTTCAGATATTTTGAGAGCCATGCGCGCCGCGGCTGCGGCACCCGGAGCCAGCGCTGTTGAAAACAGGTAACTGCGTCCCTGATTGACCAGCCAATCTATAGTGCTGCGATCGGCCGCCACAAAACCGCCCTGCGAACCCAGTGCTTTACTTAGGGTGCCTACCCGCACCAATCCGGCTGGAACGGCATCCGGTGACAGTTCGGCTGAAAGACCTCGGCCATCCGGGCCCATCACCCCGGTAGCATGGGCTTCGTCAACGATTATGCCGGCATCGTGCCTGTGTGCTACTCGGGCCAGATCGGCCAGAGGCGCTGTATCGCCATCCATGCTGAAAACCGAGTCTGTCACGATCCAGGCCCGCTTGTAGCTGGCACGGTGCTGCCGTAGTTCCTTATCCGCAATTTCAGCCATGCCGTGCTGATAGATCAGAGTTTGGGCATGCGACAAACGGCAACCATCGATCAGGCTGGCATGGTTGGCGGAGTCGCTCAAAATCAGGTCGTCGGGACCGGCCAGCGCGGATATGGCTGCGAGGTTAGCTGCAAAGCCGGAAGGGAAAAGAAGGCATTTGTCCGTGCTTTCGTGCCGGGCAAGGTCGCGTTCTAGAGCGCGGTGTATGGGCAACCAGCCTGTGATGAGAGGCGAGGCGCCTGCCCCGGTTCCGTGGGATCGTTGAACGCGGGCGGCAGCATGGGCTAAGCGCGCATCGCGGGCTAGGCCCAGATAATCGTTGGCAGCGGCATTCACAAGCTGCTGCCCTTGCCAAATCACACAATCGGCACGTTCGGGATCCGGAATAAGTTGTCTACGCGAGCGGTACAGACCCTCGCGGTGCTTCAGGTTGAGTTCATTGGCCCAGAAGCCCCGCATGTCTGACCCCGGTGCGCCTGACCCGTTAGCCTCAGGAAAGTACCGGAAGTGACAGTGAAGACCCTGGAGCGCGAGTATGGCTAACGGGTTGTGATTCAGCCATATCTGGGTCTGTGCCGCCTACGCGGTCGTCATCCCATGTCAATTCAAGATCTTCAATCATCTTCATGTCTTCGGCGTTGGCGCGGCCGTAGGTGGACAGGTAGTTGCCGATGAGGCCGCTGGTTGCTCCGGCGTAGAAAATCCAGCTTTGCAGGTCGCGCAAGTTCTTTTCGCGTCCGCCTGCTACTTTCAGGTCTTGCTTGGGCAGAATCAGCCGCATGGTCGCAACCGTTCCAAGGATTTCCAGTGGGCGCATCGGCTTGATGTGCTCCAGCGGTGTGCCGGGAATCGGGTGCAGGAAGTTTACGGGCACCACGTGAGGATTGATGTCGCGCAGGCTGAATGCCAAATCCACGCGATCTTCAATGGTCTCGCCCATTCCGAAGATACCGCCCGAGCAGGTTTCCAAACCCGCAGCCCGGGCGATCTGTAGTGTGCGCACACGGTCCGACCACTTGTGCGTGGTCACAATGTTCGGATAGTGCCGTTCCGAGGTTTCAAGGTTGTGGTTGATGCGCCGAACCCCGGCGGCCTTCAGGTCGCGCGCCTGATCTTCGCTCAGGGTGCCCAGCGTGGCGCAATGGCAGATACCCGAGACCTTTTTCATCGACTCGATCGCTTCAAGAATCTGTGGCCATTCCCGCGCCGTGGGGCCTCTACCGCTGTTAACGATGCCAAATGCGCTGGCGCCGTTGTCTCGCGCGAACTCTGTCGCCTTTTCCACCTCGTCGCCCGACATCATCGGGTACGGTTCAATTCCGGCGGCATGGAACGACGACTGAGCGCAGAACTTGCAATCTTCGCTGCATCGGCCGAACTTAGTTGGCAGGATGCTGCAGAAGGTTACCTTATTGCCATGGAAATGGCGGCGGACCTTATTGGCGGCATACATCAGGTCGTAGATAGCTTCGCCGCGAAGCTGGAAGCAGGCGCGAGCTTCGTCGCGCGTGATCTCGCCACCTTCATTGATGCGACGGGCTAATGCCAGAAGGTCGAAGCCGGTGTCAGTCAGGTACGTTTCGGTTGTCGCCACGCTCATGCGAATGCCTCAGGAAGTGGTGCCCGCCGAGCATGGCGTGCCTCCACCATCTATATTCATGGCCCGAGCAGGTTGTTCAAGGGCGAGCAGAGAGATAACCGGCAGATTCTTGCATTAATGGGCGTGCGCCGTGCGTTTCCGCGGTGCACCTTTTTCGTCGGCGGGTGCTTCTGCTTCATCATCTTCTGGCTGGTTCCAGCGGAAAACGATCCACTGGGCCAGTGCACCCAGCATGGTGAGGAACACTTGGGTTCCCAGCAGAATTTTATGATGCTCGGCACTCCATGCCACGGCATCGAGATGGCGGCCACGGTCGAGAAAACTCAGCAAGGTGATGATAAGCACCAAAGATCCGGTAGCAGCCGTGGTCAGCACCATCCAGAATGTTCGCAGCAACAGGAAGACCAGCCCACCAGCCAAAACAAAGGGCAATGGTTCCAGTCCAGGTGCCGCGACGGCTCGTAGCGCCGTGAGTGCAGCTAGACCGCCGAGCATGAAAATTGCCAAATCGACCAAGGCTAGAGCCAGAACTCCCGATGTGAAGGCGAACAAGATGCCAGCAACCAGTGGTTGAAGTTGGAAGCGAGGGCCCGATTCCAAGCCCACAAGGCCGCCCGTAAGGGTTGCGAGCGATACAAGCCAGAAACGATGGAAAACTCCGCCGGCTCCCCAAAGGAACAGGCCGACAACCAAAAAGAGCGACAGGCTGGGAAAGCTAAGGCTTCGGCTGTCCTCAAGCAATTCCAGAGGGAGTTCCAGCATGGTCCTTCCTGCGGTTGGTAGGGTTTCACAGCTCGAGACTATTGTGACCGGGAAACCGTGGCGGAGGACAGGCCAAGTGCTGGAATGAGATTCCGGAATTCTGTCAAACCGTGCTTGACCGAGGTAAAACAAAGTTTAGTATGTACGTTGTTCATACTGAACGAAGTCATACTGTGGGGCTAACGATGAACCTACGCCGTCAAAACCGCCATGCTTTCACACTCATCGAGCTACTGGTGGTGATCGCCATTATCGCGGTTCTCATTGGCTTACTGGTTCCTGCGGTACAAAAAGTACGGGAGGCAGCCAACCGCCTGACCTGCCACAACAACCTCAAGCAGATTGGTTTGGCCATGCACGGCATCCACGACCAATTTGGTCGCTTGCCGCCCGGTTATGTGGACCTGCAAACCCAAATCGCCAATCCAACAGATCTTGGTCCAGGCTTTGGTTGGGCCACGGCTCTTCTGCCCCAGTTGGAACAAGACCCACTGTACAAGCAGTTCAACTTTGCGCAGCCTGTTTCCAATGCTGCCAATGCTACACCTCGTGCCACCCTGCTGAAAGTGTTTCAGTGTCCTTCCGACACTCACAATCAGGTGTTCAACACCACCGGTCTGGCGGTATCGATGGCGCCTTCTAATTATGTAGGCATGTGGGGTTCAGGCGAAATTGCTGACGATCCGGGCCGAGGAAACGGTGTTCTCTACCGCAACAGCCGGACCCGTATGGCCGATATTCTGGACGGAACCACCAACACCATTCTGGTGGGGGAACGCAGCAGCAACCTGCTGAAATGCACGTGGGCTGGTTTCGACCCTGCCATGACTGCTGAGCATCCCGCCGATCCTACTGAAGTTGAGGCAGCTCAGGCGCTTATTTTGGGCCACACTGGCGAATTCGACCCATTTGATCCTCCTCATACTCCTAACAGCCCTATCGCCCACGTGGACGACTTTTGGAGTCGCCACACGGGCGGGGCGAATTTCTTACTGGGTGATGGTTCGGTCCGTCAGATCAATAACACCATCAGCCCCAAAACGTGGGTAGCTATGGGAACCCGCGCCGGCGGCGAGATAGTTCCTTCAGAGTGACCGAGGCTTACCTGATTCTGCTACCCCCCCCTGTGGCGTTTGCAGGGGGATCACATAATTGCGATTTGGAAAAGCGTCACGTCGCCTTTGTTTCTGCCACGACTGAACATGCTTTGTCGATGGCCATTTTCGGGCTGATTTCTGCGGCCAAAGCGTGACAACGGTCGCGCATGTCGGGATGATTCAGCACTTTTTCCAACACCTTTTTAAGCCCGCCACGCAAGACCGAGCTGGGGGAAACCCAAGCGCCTGCGCCCAGACGAGTCACGCGATCGCTGTTGTCTGGCTGATCGTGACAAAATGGAATCACCACTTGGGGAATGCCTGCCTGAAAGGCTCGCGCCATGGTGCCTATACCACCGTGGTGGATCAGCGCGGCACAGCGGGGAAGGGTGGTATCCATAGGCGCCCACCGGCTATGGAAAGCCGTGTTGGGGAGTGACCTAGGAACCTGGTCGGCATCTTTGCTGAGGATCAAAAGTCTTTGTCCCAAAGCCGTGCAGGCCCGAACTGTTTGTTCAATAAGATCGCGGCCGTGGCGCATGGCCGATCCAAGTGTGATTGCTATCGGTGGAGATCCATTATTGAGAAACTGGTAAAGCGCAGGATTGTTGTCGTGGCTTTTCTGGTCGTCGTGAAACAGAAAGCCGGTATGAATGGCACGGTTTGGCAGCGAAGGCGGCGAACCTAGCCAGCGCGGAAACAAAAGCATGATCCGGTCCGGGCTGTGCCACCAGCCATTCATGTAACGCTGCGCGGGAGCAAGGCCCGCCTCAGCGCGTAGCGGTTCCACCAATGGGGCTAAAAGCGGATCGGCTATGCGGCGGTCGATCATTCTGTAGGCCAGACTGGGCCACAGCTTTACAATCCAACCCTCTGGAAACGCTCGTGTCAGAACGGGTGGCTGACGGTGGCAGCGGATCACCACGGGCGCCAGATGCGTTGTGATCAGTGGAAAGGCCATTTCGTCGCGAGCCACTCGCGCACCAAATGCCAGCGTCGAGGCGACAACAACAGACCGCCCGGAACCGCTCACAAAGGCTCGGGTAAGGTCTCGTTGCTGGCGAACCATGCCCGCTGCGCCGCTGTCGCCCAGAATAACACGCATGCCCTGCCGCGGCTTCCAAAGCTCCGGATTGGAGGTCATCCGGTGGTAGTCTTCCTCCGAGCCCATTGGCTCGAGTTTGCAACCCGCCTGGGCTATAGATGCCGCGTGGACAGGACTAGCAGCAACAGTTACCTGCCAGCCACGCTCTTGCAAGCCTCTGCCAAGCGCCAAGAACGGGAATACATCACCCACACTGCCAATGGCAAATAGCAGTGCGCGCATGGTGATGGCCTCCCGGAAAGGGTGGTGTCAGTATTGCGGGATGGCGACGCGTTCGCCGCCCTTCATGGCCGATTCGTGGGCGCAAATACCTACCAGAGTCCAGTTGGCGCTTGTTGGCGCGTCCGGGAACGCCGGCTGATGCCCCTGTGCTGCCATCACAAATTGATGGACCAGATGCGGGTGGCTGCCTCCGTGGCCTGCACCCTGCAGGAAGCTCAGGTGCGTGGCGTCGTGAATGGCGCCTGTGAACTTGCGGATTGGTTCTGGCAAGCGGCTGGCAAAGTCGGGCACCTTGACCCGGCGGGGAATTTGCGATTCTGGCAGGCCACGCGTATGCAGCACAGGGTCTTCGCCTTCTACCTGCTGCCATTCGAACGAGACATTCGATGCTGTCACGTCGAAGCTCTCACGGTACTGGCGTGCCGTGTCGAACAGGCTTCGGGTCACTTCTGCTACCACGTCTGAACCGGCGATTTTGAATGTTGCCGATTCGATCGCGAACGGGCTGCCGTACTTCGGAATCAGCTCTTCGCGGATGCGCCCAGACCCGTGGCAGACTACACTCTCGGCGACTGCATTCTTTCCTTTGGCTGGATCGCTGAGCACTGCCAAGCAGGGGCTGACGCAATGCGTGGCATACCACATGGGTGGTAGGCCGGGCCAGTAGTTGGGCCAACCGTCCATGTCTTGCTGGTGGCTGCCGCGCAGAAACTGGATGCGCCCCAGCACGCCACGGTCGTACAGGTCCTTGGCAAAAAGATATTCGCGGCTATAGACCACGGTTTCCATCATCATGTAGGTCTTACCGACCGTGCGCTGGAGCTTAACAATCTCCTCAATCTCAGCCTTGCTGGTGGCCATGGGTACTGTGCAGGCGACATGTTTGCCTGCTTTCAGCGCTTTCAATGTTTGGGGGCCGTGGTCGGGAATGGGGCTGTTGATGTGAACAGCGTCGATATCCGGATCGTTCAGCAGCGCGTCGTAGTCGGTGTACGCCTTGGCAATTCCAAACTGCTGTGCGCAGCGGTCGAGTTCTGCCTTATTGCGGCGGCAGATGGCAACAAGTTCAGCATCGGGGTGAGCCTGATAAATAGGGATAAACTCGGCTCCGAACCCAAGCCCAATGATGGCGACGCGCAGCTTGCGAGGCGAGGACATGATTTTCAATTCCTGACAGTGATGGGAAAACAAAAAGAAGCGGGGCCGGCATGGAGTCCGGCCCCGCCCCAAAAGACGTCAATCCTGGTGGGAAATGTCCACCTGCTTGTAACCGCCTGTTGACGCGAAGTAGCCAATCAACAGCAGGTAGCAAATGCCCATGAATGCGGGCACAAAGGCGGTGTAGATGAGCGCCATTTGGCCGCCGTACATCCGTGCTTCGGCCAGTTTGCCCTTATCGGCTTCAGCGTGGGCTTGTTCCGTGGAAACCCACCACTCATTGAGGTTTTCGGTTTCTTCAAGGATCTTGCCGGTAGTTACCTTTAGAATATTGCCAGTTACCTTCGTATCTTTCAGTGTCTTGATGTCCGCAAGGATCACGCTGTTGTCACCCTTTTCTACCACGGCGATCTTAGATCCGTCGAGAGGGTGGATGAGTGGAAGGCCAGGCAATGGTGCGGACGACGTGGCAACCTTGAGCCGTTCGTATGCCGCTTTATCGGTCGATTCCAGCTTGTTGGAAGCAAAGTAGTCTTGCTTGTAGCCAATGACCGGGGTGCCCAAAAAGCCTGCCGAGAGCATACCGATGCCGCCCATGGCACCCATGGTGAGCGCGCCGCCTTTGGGGAATCGTTCTGAAACAACCCCAAGCATGGTGGGCCAGAAGAAAGTCTTGCCCAAGCCATAGATGGTGGCTGCAGCAACGCAGAGATACACGCCCGTAACATTACCCAAAAGCAGCAGGCCGAGGGTGCCGAAGATGGCGCTAACAAACAGCAGGCCGAGTGGGTTGATCTGGTGAACGATCGGGCCAGCGAAGAATCGCAGCACGAACATCAGGCCCGAGGTCCAGATGAACAACCACAGGCCAGCTTCTTTGCTACCAAGGATGCGGCTGGTGATATTGGTGATCCAACTGTCGGTTCCAAGCTCCACGTAACCAACGCAAGCGTGGATGAGGAGCAAGAATAGAAGGATAGGCGAGGCAAATTGCAGAAGCATGGTTCCGAGTTCAATACCCGAAGCACTGGCTTCCGATTTGGGGAACTTGCGGCCAAGCATCAGAGCGCCGTAAGCCACGGTGGGAATCAGGAAGGTTGCCAGTTGCGTGGTCCAGTGAACGCCGCCAATACGGTCGAATACAAGGCCCAGCAAGGCACCAAGAATGAGGCCCCCCGGCCAGCCAGCGTGAAGAATGTTCAGCCAATGGGTTTTGTTTTTGGGGAAGAGGGTTGCGGTGAGTGGGTTGATGACCGCTTCGCAGGTACCGTTGCCCAAAGCAAACAGCCAAGTCGAAAGGAACAAACACCAGAAGGCGCCTTCCTTGCCGTAAGCGTTGAACGCCCAACCAGCCATAAAGGTGATTATGGCGGATGAGGCGTGGAGGGTGAATGCCAAGCCCATAAGGGGGCCGTATCCGATCTTATCGGCGAAAAAAGACAACACTATAATGGTGACGCCGAAGCCAGCGAGGCCACCACCAGTGATGGTGCCGAGTTGCGACAGGGTAAACCCGAATTCGCTGGCCCAGTCTCCGAGGATGGCGCCGCGCACAGAGAACCCAATACCTGCCGCGATAAGCGTCAGGAAGCTGGCCCAGAAGAGAACCATTTCATTCGCGCCGACATGATCATGTGTGTCATGACCGGCCGCATGGCCATTTGAACTTGGAAGACTCATCCGCAACCTCATCTT
>CAMCLK010000006.1 GCA_945875585.1 Candidatus Kuenenia stuttgartensis
GCTAGTTTGCCAACCGTGCGCTTCCGCGCCGCCGACTTGGGGGAGGCTCGCCCGGGTGATACGGTCATTTATAAAGTTATTCGGCGCGTGTCGCCCGCCAGCGATGACCCAACCGTGGCATGGGGCCGTGTCGATGCGGTGATCTCCCGAGCCAGTAGCCGCATGGTGGGAACGCTTTTCCTGCGGGATGGTCAGCCGCGTGTTCGCCTCGACGGAACCACACTGGCGCATAGTCTGCGCGTGGGCGATATCACAGCAAAGGGAGCCCATGCGGGCGATCTTGTTGTGGTTGAAATTCTCCGCGTCCCCACGACCGAAGATCCGCACGGCGAGGGAGTCATTCTGGAGGTGCTTGGTCCGCGCGGGGCCGCAGGTGTGGATTTGCTCGCAGTGATCCGTAATCATGCGCTTCCCGATACGTTTCCTCAGGATGTCCTTGACGAGGCATTGCACCAAGCCGAGCAGTTCGATGAGGACACTGTCGTCGGCCGGACTGATTTCTCAACGGATCCTGTTATTACCATCGACCCTGTCGATGCCAAAGATTTCGACGATGCCGTTCATGTTGTCCGCGATGACCGAGGTAACTGGACGCTTTGGGTGCACATTGCCGATGTCGGGTATTTCGTTCCACCGGGTGGACCACTCGACCGCGAGGCAAGGCGGCGTGCCACCAGTGTGTATCTGCCCGGCAAGGTTCTGCCGATGTTTCCCGAGGCGATCAGCAATCACCTTGCCAGCTTGCAGGAGGGACGGTTGCGGCTGGTAAAAACGGCTCGAATCGAATTTGACAGCAAGGGTCGTGTAACGGGATCCTCATTTTATGAAGGTGTTATTCGGGTAGCCCGCAGACTTTCCTACGATCAGGCTCAGGAACTGCTTGATGCGCCTGTAGGTCCTGCGGGTGATGAAGCGTTATGGTCCAGACTTTCAGCCATGAAGGACTTGGCGGAACTGCTTCACCGCCGTCGCTTGGCCCGTGGCGCCCTTGAACTGGAAATGGCCGAACCTGTTCTTGAGTACGATGATAACGGCAAGGTTTCCGGGGCTCACTGGCGCTGGCAAAAAACAAGTAACAAGATCATTGAAGAGTTCATGTTGGCTGCCAATGAGGCGGTTGCCAGGCACTTGGACGAGAACAAGGTGCCCTATCTGCGCCGCATTCACCCGGAACCGGAAGCCCATAGGTTGCGTGGCTTTGGCCGGTTTGTGCAAAGGCTTGGCATGCCAATCGACAACCCTGAGGATCGGTTTTCTTTGCAGGCCCTGCTGGACCAATCACGGCATGCCCCGGAAGCGCGGGCTGTGCATTTTGCACTTCTGAAAAGCATGCGCATGGCGGTGTACAGCGCCTTGGAAGACACGCATTATGCATTGGCAACCAATCAATACTGTCATTTTACATCCCCTATTCGTCGCTACCCGGACTTGGTTGTCCACCGACAACTTTCGAGGCTCTTGAAGCAAGGTCGAGCGCCCGCCGATGTGCAAGAGCTCGATGTGCTGGCGCGCCATTGCAGCGACTGCGAACGACGGGCCGAAGCCGCCACGCGCGAACTAGTCAAGCGGCGGTTGCTTGCCTATTTAGCCGATCGTATTGGTGAGGAATACGACGCGATCGTGACAGGTGTCGCCGAGTACGGCATCTTCGCTCAGGGGGAGCAGATTCCCGCCGAGGGGCGTGTTCATGTCAGCGCATTAGGTTCGGAACGGTTCCAACTCGACGAGGACGCGCAAGCCCTCGAAGGCGGCAAGGGAAAACGGTTCAGGTTGGGTGACCGTATTCGCGTTGCCGTGGCGCGGGTAGACCAAGAGAGACTCCAGCTCGACTGGCGCTTGGCGGGTTCCGATCCTTCTCCACCTCCGCCGCCAAGAACTCGCTACCCAGTAAAAACAAAACGTCCACGCCAAACCCGTGGGGGCGGGAAATAGTTCGGATGGCGAGGGGCGGCATCACGCCACAATTTCCTTGACAACCGATCCAAAAACATCGGTCAATCGCTCGTTGCGGCCTTGATGGAAATATGTCAGTCGCTCGTGATCAAGCCCCATCAGGTGGAGGATGGTGGCGTGCAGGTCGTGCAGATGAACTTTGTTTTCTACCGCTTCAAATCCAAATTCGTCGGTGGCGCCATGGGAAACGCCGCCTTTTACTCCGCCACCCGCCATCCACATGGAAAACCCGTACGGGTTGTGGTTGCGTCCTGGCGCACCGGGGCCTTCACTGAAAGGCATGCGCCCAAATTCCCCTCCCCATACGACTAAGGTTTCGTCTAGCAGTCCACGGTTTTCCAAGTCGGCCAGTAGCGCGGCAATCGGTTGATCGACTTCCGCCGCATGTTGGCCGTGGTTCTTCTCGATGCTGGCGTGCGCGTCCCATGTTTCCTCAAGATGCCCACCGCCCGAATATAGCTGAATGAAACGGACACCTCGTTCCACCAACCTGCGGGCAATGAGGCAATTACGACCAAATTCGTCGGTTGGTGTTCGTCCAACACCATAGGCTTCCACAAGCCTCGAAGGTTCTCTCGATAGATCCACAGCCTCAGGTACCGCAGCCTGCATACGGTACGCTAGCTCGTAGCTTGCCATACGTGCGGCAAGCTCATTGCCACCCGGGTGTCGTGCCATGTGTTGGTGATTTAATTGCTCTAGGAGTGCCAACTGCTGTCTTTGGACTTCCCGAGATACCGGGCCTGCCAAATCGAGGACTGGATTGCCTGATGGGCGAAACAGCGTGCCAGCATAGGCGGATGATAGAAAACCGCTGGCATAGTTGGGTTGGCCACTGATGGGGCCACCACGCTTGTCGAGCATAACCACGTAGCCGGGGAGATCCTGATTGGCGGTTCCCAGACCATACACGGACCAACTTCCCAGTGATGGCCGGCCAATGAATGTCTTTCCGGTGTTCATTGCAACCAGCGCTGAACCATGGGCATGACTGTCTGTGTGGCACGACCGAATGACTGCAAGTTTGTCGGCATGCCTGCGCACATGGGGAAAAAAGTCAGACACCGGCAGGCCGCTTTTGCCTCCTGGCCGGAACGGACGAAATGAAGGCGTGAGAAATCCCATTTTGCGGCCACCGGAATTAATGAATTTCTTATCGGCTGGCAGCGGTTGGCCCGCATGTTTATCGAGTAAAGGTTTGGGGTCGAAAGTATCTACTTGGCTAGGCCCACCATTCATGAGCAGAAAGATACAGCTTTTGGCTTTCCCCGCGGTATGCGGAGCCCTGGCACTTCCCGGAGCGTTACCTGAATTGGCCCGGGCGTGGGGTGTGAAGAAACCATCGCGGCTGAGCAGATCAACCATGGCCAGCCCGGCAAACCCGGCGCCCATCTGCCACACTTGCTCCCTGCGGGTCAGGCCGCAGGGAAACGAAACAGGACTCATGGCATCTCCTGTCAGTCAATAAACATGAATTCGTTAGTGTTCATCAGCACAAGCGCCAATGAAGTGCGGGCTTCCTTTTCCAAACCTAGCAGGCGACGGCCAGCAAGCAGGTGCGCAGAGGCAGCGGTTCGCTCGTCTGCCCGTGGTTGCCGAGCCAGTGTTTGCAACCAGACATGTGAGATAAAGCCTTCTTCAGTGATATTGTCGCCCGCTTTTTCCACCAAACTGCGCGCCTGTTTCCAGATAAATGCATTATTGAGCAAGGCCAACGCTTGTGGCGCCGCAAGCGTTACATCGCGTTTGCCACACGGAAGAGTACCGTCGGGCGCATCGAAAACGGCTCGGGTGGGCTCTGGAAGGCCGCGTTTGGCATAGGCATAAAGCGAACGCCTGCCCTGCTCTTCAGGTGGCGACGGTTTCCACTCGGACCCTTTCCGAGACCACCCTTCCAAGGCCTCGGCGCTGATTTCCGGGTAAAAGCTCGGGCCTCCCACGCGGTGGGTATCGAGTAATCCGGACGCCTGCAGCATGGCATCTCTTAGAGTCTCCGCATCGAGGCGTTTGCGTGGTGCGTGCCATAGGTATTTGTTACTGGCATCGACTGCTTCGTATTCTGCTGCCATGGGGTGCAACGAGGACTGCTTGTAAGCTTTCGACGTTACGATCAGGCGGTGGATTGCCTTGGATCTTCCACCTGTTCTCAGTAATTCGGTAGCAAGCCAGTCGAGCAGTGCCGGGTGAGTGGGGCGGTCGCCCGTGAAACCGAAAAGGTCCAGACTCCGAACAATGCCTTCGCCGAAATGTGCTGCCCACAGTCGGTTGGCCCAAACGCGCCACGTCAGAGGATTTTGAGGATCGGTAATCCACTGGGCAAGTGCCAGCCTCCTGCCTGTGCTGGCGCCAGTTCCCACAGGCAACGGTGTTTTGGCAAGGATTGGCACCATGGAAGGGTAACCAAACGGGACTTCTGAACCGGGTCGAAGATGATCACCTTTTTTCAGCAGGTACAAGGGTGGTGGCGTGGCAGAAAGATCTGCCCATGCCAGCACATCCTTTCCGGTCCGGTCCACGGGCGGTCCACCCAGTGGACCTGCCGACCCAGCGCGCACTGGGCCGGGCCAAAATGCTGCCGCTACGCGGTAATAATCATGCTGTGAAACAGGATCGAATTTGTGATCGTGGCAGCGCGCGCACTTGATGGTCATGGCCAGGAATGCCGTGCCCGTGACATGCACCAAATCTTCAAGCCTGTCGTACTGATATTCCCTAGCGTCGTTGGGCTCATCATTCCATGTGCCTAGGCGCAGCATCCCTGTGGCAATAACCGAGCTTTCCGTTCTTTCGGGGATTTCATCGCCTGCCATCTGTTCAACAATGAAGCGCTTCAGTGGGATATCGTTATTGAACGCGTTAATGAGCCAGTCGCGGTACTTCCAGGCAAATGGCTTGTCCTGATCGCGTTCGTAACCCGATGTTTCTGCCCAGCGCACCACATCGAGCCATTGTCTGGCTCTGCGTTCACCGAAACGCGGGCTTGCCAACAACCTGTCCACCTGTTTTTCATAAGCATCGGGAGAGTTGTCCCTCTGAAACGATTCGACTTCTGCCGAAGTTGGTGGCAACCCCGTCAAGTCGATACTTAAGCGCCTCAGCTGTGTCGGTCTGTCTGCAGGAGGAGCGACTGACCAACCCTTTGTGCGCAGTTCGGTTTCGACGAAATAATCGATCGGATGTTGCCCTGATGGAATCGTTGTGGCCCGTACCGGTTGGAGCGACCAAAGGTCACGGCCTCCCCTTTTTTCTGTGGACCGTTCGAGTGGATCGAGAACTCTGCCCTTGGGCCAGACAGCTCCGGATGAAACCCAATTGGCCAGAACGGTTTGCTCGCTTAGCGGAAGCGTCTGAGAAAGGCCTTTGGCAGGTGGCGGCATGCGGCCGTCAGTTACCCGTTCCATCAAGGTTCCTGGCTGCCCATGCGTTACTGCTGGGCCGGAGCGCCCTCCTTGGCGCAGTGCTGATTCATGCGTCAGGTCGAGCTTTCCAGCGGCTTCTTCACCTGAATGGCACTCAAGGCAGCGGCGGGCCAAAATCGGAACAACATCTTTTTCAAAATCCGCATTACACGGTAAGGCAAGGCAGGCAAGCAATGGCAGCATGAGAGGGATCCCGCAGCGTCGGGAGTGACGCCGTCATCTATTGGGGCATGCCGATTGTTGGCGGTCAAGCGGCGCGTTTAAACCTTGTCCGTAAAAAGAAGAAGACGCGTATGGCCTATGCCATACACGTCTTTGTGCCTGCGCAATCTGAAGCTGTAAGCCCTAAATTGGCATGCTGATGATTTCAATGATTAGTTCTTTTCTTTCTTCTTGCCGCCGCCCATCTTGATTTCGGTGGCTACTTCCTTGTCGCCTTCCTTCTTGGTGACAACAGTCACGTATGGGCTCTTGCCAGCAGCGCCAGCCTTCTCAACCATCTTGGAAGCCTTTTCCAGATCGACGGCTTCGTTGCCGTCTTTGCCTTTGCGCTCGATCTTGAGGTCGGAGAAGCTGAAGGTCTTCTCGCCGTCCTTGGTTTCCACAGTCAGCTTCTTGGAGCTGGTGTCGAGCTTGGTGAGCTTGCCTTTGTACTCTTCAGCGACGATGCCGCCAACAACAAGGGCGAGGGCTGCAAGACCGAGAACGAGACTACGGAACATGGTTCGATCCTTTCGCATGCGGGAGAGAGGTTCATCCCGTTGAGCAGGGGCCTCCCGCGGCGCACCTGAGCCGGGTCTAGACTTTATAACCCTTATCAAAGGCAAAGGTGTCACAATCGTGTAATTCTGAGATGTTTTTAAGAACTTGCAGGCGGTTAGCATTCGCGTTCTGGCAATCTAGCGCATTCAAAAGGTATCTTCGCATTGCCACGTGATATCGGCCCACTGACTTAGTGTAATGCTATTGAACGGGAGTTTTGGGGCGAATATTTTTCTGATTGGCCAATGACTGATGTCGCTTTGCCAGCTCCGTTTCGCCCAGCCGGGTATAACAATCGGCCAGAGTTGTGTGAATTGCCCGGGTAGATCCCATCAGGCGCGTTGCTTTTTCAAGGTCGGTGATGGCTTCTGTGTGGCGCCCCAGAAGAGCAAGGATTTGTCCACGTGTTTCCAGGTAATTGGCCTGTTCGGGTAGGCGAAGTAGAGCGGCATTGATCAGAATCAGAGCCTTTTCTGGGTCCCTTGGGATGGTGTGGGCCATGTACCATGCAAGATTGTTGGCAATGTCCATGGAAAGCGGATCCGCCCGATGCGACAGCTCAAAATGAAGTCTTGCCATGTCTTGGCGCCGGGCCTTGTGATATTCAACACCCAGCAGCAAATGCAGCAACGAGGGGGCTACACCTTGGGCGAGCATTTCATTCAACCGGATTTGAGCCTTGGCACGGATTCCTGAGTCGTCTGGTGATTCCAGCGGGATTTCCGATGGATTTGCTAGTTTTACTAGTCGTTCAAGGAGTGATGGTTCAGCCGGGTTGATGGACAACCCAAGAAATATGGCCTCCGCCATTCCGCTGTAGTCGCGTGGCACACGGTTGAAAAATTCATCTGCCCGGCGCGTGTGAAGTCTGGCCAGATGGCGTCGAGCTTCTGTTTTGCGGAATTCGGCCCGGCTTGCTTTGAACAGTTGAATCCAGATGGAAGCTGAGGCAGGGATATTTCCGCGTAATTCGCAGGAGTCGGCGTGTGCCCGGCGAACAGTATCGAGCGCATCTGCCTTGGTTGCAGTCGATTCTAATGCGCTTGCCAGACTGTTGACTGTTTCAAGCCCTTTGTTTGGATTTTCCCTGTTGGTGGCCCAGGCCATCCGTATTTTCATGGATGATGTCATCGATGCTACTGGTACTGTATTCATGACCTGTACCGCTCCGGAATAGTCTTCCAAAGCTAAAAGGAGATCGGCCAGACGTTCTGCACTTTCAGCGTGACCGGGTTGATCAACCAAGCTATTGCGCAGATGTGTTATTGATTGTTTCAGCATCGATTCCTGTACGGATGGATCGGCTGGCGGAGCTTGTTCGAGTTTTTCCAGAATTTGCCCAGCCGTGAAGCGGTGGGCTGGCCCAAACCCGGGTCGGTCGAGTGGTGCCATTTCTGTGCGCGACAGATCAAATAAATCTGTCGCACCAGACTTTTTGTAGGCCATTGCCAGATCCCACTGTAGGGATCTGTTGGATGGTTCGATCGTCATTAAGGTTTCCATGGCGAAAATCGATGACTGCCAATCAAGTCGTTCCGCAGCCAGCCTTGCTTTTTTTCTGTAAAAATCCACGTCGTCCGGCCCAGACCATGCCAGAGCTGTCAGGGCAATCGTGCCGGCAAGAAAAATAATGACTGGAGCCATGATCAGCCCAATCAGATAAGTATCATTTAATAATAGAATTGTGGATGCACGTTGATATTGGCTCATGGGGATTCTCCCGGCCACATGTGCGGTTCAAGGTTTAAACGAATGGATTCAAAAAAGGCCACAAGGCGGCGTTGCCCATCTGCATCCAGTGGCTTTCTTGTTTCGATGAATATCTGGACCTGCCTTGTTGGAGATTCTGTTTCATCAATTCCTTGTCCAAAATAAAGGTGTTTTAGATGATTGATTAGTGCGAAACCGTAGCGTTTGACAATCCCTGGCCTTCCAATCCAATGTCCGCTTCGAGAGCGTAAACCGAAAACCAAAAACCCGTGTCTGCGCTGCCCAGATTCGTATGTCGCCAGCATGAGTGGGCCTAACGCGCCTATTTCCTCGTTCAATACCTTCTGTTGCCAACCCATAAAAGCATAACAATCATTAAGCGGGTGCCATCCTGCAAAATGATCGTCAACGCTTATCTGCACAGCCAGAGTTCCATCGGAATAAGTCCATTGCTGCGACCGTACTCCCAGCGGCATCATTTCGGGGCTTTCAACGAGCACTGGTCCGGAGATCTGTTGCCAACCGGCCATAGACTTTGGCAAAGCATCATTCAGAAGCGGTAGGTGGGCAGTGGCACGCCACGCAGGTATCTCCCGGATGGTCACCACGCCAGCCATGGCCACCTGAAATACGAACAAAACTCCACACCATGCAATCACCCAGTTAGGCCACGCCGCCTGCTGCAGTGGTAGCCACACCGTGGGGGCGGAATTGGCTTCCAGTAGCGTTGGCCTTTGGCGCCATGCCATGATCCAGTCCAGCAAGATGCCGGTACCTAATATCAAAATGATTCCGAAGGGAATAAGGCCCAGACCAAGAACTGTGTGTGGCCAACCTTCCGAGAGATTGATCCCAACCTTCAAGCCTAAAACAATGGCAACGATTCTGGTGATATTAATGACCACCACCCAACCGATGGTTGTTGCGAGCAAGAGTGTCATAAACAGGGCGTTTCCGCGAATGGCAACACACCAAAGACAACTCAACGCGCCAAGCAGCAGTAACATCCGCGCCCCGCTGCAGGCTTCAGAAACAAATAAGGTCTGTCCGGGCAGTGCAATCAGATGTCCGCGGATGGCATGCAACACATCTATTGCCACCAAGACCTGATGTGCCGCGAGAACCGCCCACCCCTGTAATGCGCGAATAGCCAGATCGTGCCAACCCATGGGGGCCGGAATGAACCAAACCGAACATGCCAGTGCCGGTGCCCATGCTCGAACCAGTGGACAACTTCCCAGCCTCCAGCCAATGGCTACAATGGCGAGTAAAATACATAGAAGTGATGCCCGTTGAATGGCAAAAACCGATAGTGCAGTGATCAGAATCAAGAGGCCGGCCATGATCCATGCAGCTGGAAGGCGTCCGGGAGTCAGTGGGCCCAGTTCCCTAGACCGTGCCATGGCCAACCAAGCTGCCAGAGCAACGATGAACGGAAACATTGAATAATCGGGATTGCTGGAGATGCGGACAATTCCAACCACCGCCAGAGGCAATACTGCCAATGCCGGTGCTGCAAGCCGTAAGCATGCGAGCCATGGCGGGTCTGTTGTCTTTGTTACGGCAAGGGCGGGGGCCTGGTGCACACGCAGTTCTCCTGCATGGACGTAACTATTAGTACTGTCTGTATGAACCACCTCCGGCATGTGGAGGTATGACGCCGATCTTTTTAGAAACAGATGAGCATCTGGCCAGTTGGTATGGCCAGTGATGGATTGAATCAGGATCAAAAGGTTTTATGGTCGAAGCAATTCCAAAACAGAGTCGTAGTTCGATAGATCCGCCATGAGGTGGTCTGGGGCATGCGGTGCCAATTCATGCACCGCATGAATACCCGTGGCCACGGCGAGTACCCGGGCGCCGACTGCTCGGGCGCAGCGGATGTCGAGTGGTGTGTCACCAATCACAAGCACGCGATCCGTCGGATAATCCGCACCGTGACGGTCGCGCAGCGATTCAACCGCCTCGCGGGCAACATCATCGCGATCAACATGTCGATCACCGAAGCCACCGAAGCTAAAGTGGTGGTGAATACCAAAGTGCCCGAGCTTTACGGCTGCTCCGCGCCTGATATTGCCGGTCAGCAGCCCTACAGCGATGTCCTTTTGCTCAGCCAGATGCTCGAGAAGTCTGACAATACCGGGAAGGAGTGTGGCTGCCGTGCTCAGCTGCTCTGGCAAGTGACCGAGATAGCCTGCAAGAATTGTGTTTTCGGCTTCGATACCGGCACTGAGTCGATGGGCAGCGATCAGGTCGCGAACGATTGAGCGGTCAGTGCGGCCAGCAAGCGATACACCGTCCATGGCATGGGCAATACCATGGATGTCAACCATGGCCCGTTCCAAGGCGCGCAAGCCTGCACCCGAGGAAGATAGCAATGTGCCATCGATGTCGAAAAGAACTGTCGTGTGTGGGCGAATCATAATGTGTGTGATACATACCTGCGCCGGAGACTTCAACCGTTGAGTGAATCATGGGACCGCAGCCACGACCATGTGGTGGACGGCAACAACATGCTGCACGCCTTGGGGCTGGTTCGCCCCAACATGAAGCCTGAGGCATTTCAGGCTGCTAGATCGCGTTTTGTTGCTGACCTGAAGCGGCTGTGGACTGGCCCTGGTCATCTGTTGGTCTGTCTCGACGGTCATGAAAACCCCGCCATCGCCATGGCGCATCGAGGGCAAGTTGTTTCGCGGCATTTGGAGACACAGTTTTCTTTGCAGCAGTCAGCGGATGACCTGATCATTCAATTGGTGAACGAAACGGCTCGCCCAGACCGTTTGACAGTTGTTTCTGGTGACAACGACATCACTCGTGAAGCCAGGCGACGAGGTTGCCCAGTTGCCTCCTGCATTGATTGGTTTGAATGGCTGCAACATCCGTCGGGAGTCTCGAGGTCTCCTGCTGCCAATCCAGTACCGGAAGAAAAGCCTTCAGCTATGCATGGTTTGGAAGGATTGGCAGATGCGTTGAAACCCGATATCGAATTACAACAGAAGGAGTTGAAAGTTCCTGCCATTGGTTCAGCTGGGACCAAGCGAGGTGGCTCAACTACCCGCAAGAAGTGGACCGACCCGCTCAAAACTATGATGGATGGGGCCCAATCGTTGCTGGAACAGACCGCTAAACCAGCCGTATTGCCCGCTCGCCGGGTAGAACCACCGCCCGTGCCGCCAAAACCGCACGGCCCCATCGCGCCTGACCCATTGGATGCCATGATGAAGGGGGCCCAAGCCTTATTAAGCGAGTCGTCACGCGCCGCCACAGCCCCGCGTCCGGATACTCCCCGCCCCTTGCGCGGCGCGGTAGACCCGGGCCATGCTGTGGACGACATCGCCGGAATGGGCCTTCCCGAAGATTTCATCAACGAATGCCGGCAAATCATTGATAATGAACCTCCCAAGCCGCTGCGGTATCGTCCGCGTGGCTTGTGACGATCCGTGTGATGGCTAAGATGGAATTCCCGCAGTATGGGGCTTCCTAGCGGGCACTGGCCCTCGGAGTTGAGCCATGACCACAATGATTGGTCCGGATGAAGATGCGCGCCAAGAGCGCACAGGTCTGGGCAATTACTTCGTTGCCAACTATCCGCCGTTCTCGTTCTGGAAACCTGATTACCTTTCGACAGCGCGCGAAGTGCTTTCCTCGCCAGGCAACCCGTCCACGCCACTGGGTCTTTATCTTCATATCCCGTTCTGCCGCAAGCGTTGTAAATTCTGTTATTTTCGAGTTTACACTGACAAAAATGCTGAAGACATCGAGACGTATGTGGCGGCGCTGGCCCGCGAGGTTGAATTGCTGGCAGCATCGCCGTTGGCTCGTGACCGCGGATTTGAATTCATTTACTTTGGGGGCGGGACTCCGTCGTACCTGAGCGCCACCCAGTTGGAGCGTCTGTTCCAGCGCGTGAAAGTCCATGCCCCGTGGTCTGCCGCTGCCGAAGTCACCTTTGAGTGCGAGCCCGGCACCCTTCAAAAACACAAGCTTGAAGCGTTGCGCGCCGCTGGGGTTACCCGTGTCAGCTTGGGAATCGAAAACTTCAGCGACGCCCTGCTAAAAAGTAATGGGCGAGCTCATTTGTCTGAAGAAGTGTTCAGGGCCTACGGCTGGATCCGTGAGCTGGGCTTCCCGCAGGTCAATATCGATCTTATTGCCGGCATGTTGGGCGAAACATGGGAGAACTGGCGCGACTGCGTTCGCCAAACCGTGGATCTCGCGCCAGACTGTGTCACCATCTATCAGATGGAATTGCCCTACAACACGGTCTTTTCCAAAGAATTGCGCATGCTGGGAGATGACGAAACTTCAGGCGAAGTGGCCGACTGGCCCACGAAGCGCGCTTGGGTCGATTACGCCTTTGCCGAGCTGGAAAAGGTCGGTTATACCGTTACCAGTGCCACCACTGCCGTGCGCGATCCTGCCAACACACGTTTTGTTTACCGAGACAGCCTGTGGCGGGGTGCCGACATGTTTGGCACCGGTGTCGCGAGTTTTGGCCACGTGGGCGGAACGCACGTGCAAAATTTAGATACTTGGGAAGCTTATTTGGGCGCGTTGGATAGGGGCGAAGCGCCATGGGCGCGCGCCTTCCCTTTGACACCTAGGCAGAAGTTCGTCCGCGAATCGATTTTGTTGCTGAAGACGGGAATCTGGGATTCATCCGTCTTCTTGGCTCGTCATGGAGTCGATCCTGTCGAGGCTTTTGCTCCGCAGGTTGAAGATCTGGTAGCGCGCGGTTTGGCCACGCATGAGGCCCCGGGTCTGAAACTTACCCGACCGGGGCTCATACAGGTCGATCGCCTGCTCCCTCGCTTCTTCGAACCGGAACATTCTGTTTACAAACGGTATACCTGATGGATTATTTCAACGCAACCGGCGGCTCTGATCATGATTGAGGATAAGGTATTCGAAATTGGCAAGCACCGGGCCCCACTGCCCGGCGGGCTGCTGTATGCCACTACCAACCATGTCTGGGCGCGTCAGGTGGGAGATGCTGGTTCGCAAATCTGGCAGTTTGGTTTCACAAGCTATGCGCTGGCACTGATGCGTGACATCTATTTCCTCGACTGGTCTCTTTCGGATGGATTGCCAGTCGATCATTTAGCCTTGATAGGGCACATCGAGACCTCGAAGGCCGAATCCGATCTGTATGCGCCTGTTTCAGGCATAATCGTACGGTTCAATGAGAAAGCTCTGGCAGATCCGGCTATCATCAATGCGGATGGTTATGGTGCGGGGTGGTTGTATGAGATCCAATGCACTAATGCCCCGAGCCACCTAGTGGATGTTGACGCATACCTGTCCCACTTGCATGCAACATGGGCCAATACCGAGCGGATGATCAAGGGTGGCATGAACCGTATCGTGGATGAATCGCCGGATGAGGGGGAAGCATGAGCCGCAATCGCGTGACCGTGGTCATTTCGCAGGCGCAAGGCAAAAATCCGTTGCGCCGGGCGCTCGAAGAAAGCCTTGCTGCGACCCTGTTGATGGAACCAGGTGTTGATCTTTCGATCGTGCCCCATCTTTATGACCTTGAGGAAGGGCATACGGGCCGGCTGTTCCTGAATTCAGTTTCAGGCGACATGATCGTGCTCGGTTGGTTGTTTCCGCGTGCCGGTTTCTGGTTGCTCGACCGGATGGGAGTCAAGGGACTGGAAGGTAGCAGTCCCATGCATCCGGTAGCCGAAGATGATGGAGAAGAAGCTGGCGAAGCTGATCCACAAGAAAAAGTCCCCGCGATAGGACAAACAGGCGATATTCCAGATCGCACAATCACGCTACTTGACCTGCGTGCCAAGCCGGGCTACGAACCGTATCTCGAGGAAGTCCGTCGTCTGATTGGCGAGTCGAAGGCGCGTCGCGAAGCGCAAGTTTCGGTCCGCCCGCCTGTGCTTGTGGAACTGGGCCTGCCAAAACCAGCGCCCGTTATAGACCTCACCACACTTGCTTCGGCACCAGCGGCCCGTCGTTGGTATCCGGTCATCGACTACAGCCGATGCACTAATTGCATGCAATGCCTCGATTTTTGCCTGTTTGGTGTGTACGGGGTCGATGGCGGCGAGCGGATACTGGTTGAGAGCCAAGACAATTGCAAAAAAGGCTGCCCGGCGTGCAGTCGCGTTTGCCCGGAACAGGCCATCATGTTTCCGGAGTACAAGACTCCAGCTATTGCTGGTGCTCCTGTTGGTGTTGTCACTGGCCTGAAGATCGATCTCTCGAAGCTGTTTGGTGGTGGCGATCCATCCGTCACCGCGGCTGCTGAGCGCGACCGTGAGTTGGTCAAAGACGGCCGCGATGCCGTCGGACTGACGGTGGGAATGGCTCCTCGGCGTGCCCCACGCGCGCCAACCGTACCCGATGAGCTTGATGGCTTGGTGGATGCACTGGACAAACTGGAAATCTGATTGGGGAAGACAATGCCCATGTTAGCCAAGCTGGCGTATCGCGCTGCCACGGAACTGTCGCCCCGCCTTGCTGCCAAGGCGGCGCACCTATGGGTGTATAAAGGCATGCTGGCGGTCCGTTCCTATCAGGCGCGGATCAGCCGCAAAGAACTTTATCCACCGTTTATGTTCGTTGCCTTGACCAACACCTGCAACCTGCGCTGCCATGGCTGCTGGGTTGAAAAGGAGGGCGAGGCGTTTCATATGCAGGCCGACGAGCTTGACAATATCATCCGCTCGGGCAAGCGCAGGAACGCTTTCTACTACACCCTTCTGGGTGGTGAGCCTTTCATGCACAAGGGCATTTGGGATATCTTCAAAAGACATCCCGACTGTTATTTTCAAGCCATCACCAATGGTATGCTTTTCACCGAGCGGAATGCTGATCGGATCGCTGAAGTCGGCAACGTGACCCCGCTGATTTCCATCGACGGGCTTCAGGTCAACAACGATATGCGCCGTGGTGAAGGTGTGCATGAATCGGCGCTGACAGGGATGGAGCGCCTCAAGAAACGTGGCGTGATCTTTGGTACGGCGTGCACGATCACCAAACAGAACCTCAATGAAGTCCTGTGCGACAGTTACCTTGAAGACATGATCAAGCGCGGCTGTATGTACATTTGGTACTATTTTTATCGTCCTGTTGGAGAAGAGCCGCATCCGGAGTATTGCCTGACACAGGATGATCTGGTTGAGGCGCGTCGGCGCATGGTGGCTCTGCGACACAAGCATCCGATCATTATTATTGATACCTACTGGACCGCCGATGGCGAGGCATTTTGCCCTGCAGCCATGGGTATGGGGTTCCATATCGGCCCACGGGGCAGCATTGAAATCTGCCCACCGCTTTCGTTCGCAACCGATACCGTGCGCGACAACGGTGGCGACTTGGTGAAGACCATTTCAAAAAGCAGCTACTTGAAGGGATTCAAGGATTTTGTCTCGTGCCGAACCAAGGGTTGCGTCATTCTTGAGCATCCCCAAGAGTTGCACGACTATATCAAATCCCACGGGGCAAAAGACTACTCTACCCGCGATGCCTTTGCCGAGCTCAACTCGATCAAGCCTCGCCACAGCCAGCACTTGCCTGGCCGTGAGATACCTGAGTCATCTTTGTTTTACTGGTTCCTCAAGAAGAACGTCTTCTTTGGTATGGGGGCCATGTAGGCTCAGGCTACCTTGCGCTCATGAAGTGGCGCGTCAGTCGGCTTACGGTGGGGCTGGGATCTCCTTCTGCCATCTGATTCAATCTCTCTGTGAGATCCGGACTGCCAGCCTGCGCCATGGCGCGGGCAGCGGCGGATCTCACTGCTGGAGAGGTATCGTGGCTCAACCGCTTCAGCCACATGTTCACATCCACATGTGATGCCTCATCGAGGTGGTCGATTACCAGAAGCCTCTGGGCAGGGCTCGGATGTGCCAGCAGGCGCCCCAATCGTATCTGGTCGTCACTCAGTCCTCTTGAAAACAGAGCGGACCGCGCCAATGCCGCATTTTGTTCGTCTGAATCGTGCAGGAGAGGCAAAATAGCATCTTCGGTTACGGCTTCAGGGTTGGGGCCCAGCACCACCAACGCTGCGCGGCGAACTTCGCTGGAACTGCTGCTTAGGCACGGGGCGATTTCATCGGCCATACGCAACGGCGATAACATCGCAAGGCTGATGGCGGCCAGTTGTACCGATGCCGCGTTATCGGCAAGGCCAGCGCGTGCCAGTTCGCGGTAGCGGGAAACAGTTTCTTCCGTCAGCCCCAATTTGGCCAATGAGGTGGCGAGCCTGAGCATCGCTGCGCGCGGCCCTGCTTCCGCCGATCCCCTACCGATTTCCACAAGCCGGGAAGCGCATGTCAGGAATTCCGGAGCAGCTTTTTCACCTTCGGGCATTCGCTCAATCATGGAGCTTACCCACTGGGCAGCCTGTTCCCGGCCACTGGCCGGACAGGATTTGAATCCCTGAACAATCTGTTGCAGGCAGGGTACCAGGGCTTCATTGGCAGCACCGCCGGGTTCCCGCCCAATCACTGTCAATGCGTCGCCCAAGACCAACGCTCGTTCATTGTCGTTTTCTTCGAGTAGGACGTCGAGAAGTTGATGGCAGGCAGCAACAGGGTGCCGCGCTAACTGATCAACGACCAAGGCCCGTGCCTGCGGTTCTGCCGCGAGCAACTGCCGCACACGCCACCAAGCCACAGCGCGATCAAGCCCCAGTAAAAAAACGGTTGCGGCAATAAGGCCTGAAGCAGCTAGGCCCCAAACTGCCATCGTGCGGATTCTCATGGAGTTACTCCTCTGATCAGACTGTTCTGGAGCAGGAGAATACCGGGGCCATTGATTTCGGAGCAAGCGCAGGCGACCAGAGTGCGAAAAAAGAGGTAAGATAGAGAAGCTTAAACCGAAACTGCCCGAGGCCTTCCATGTCACCCTGGACGATTTGGCTGGAGACTTTGGCTCGTGGCCTTGCCGAAATTGCCATGCCGGGCCTTCTTGGTCAGGCATCGCTTGAAAAGTACCTATTGGCTGGGGTCGGCCATATCCATGCCAAACTTACCGCAATTATGCGGCCCAAGGATTTGTCGAAAGCCTTGGCTCGTGGATTGGCCATGCCTTCGGCTCTGATGCGAGCCCGCTTGCGCGATCTGGTGCGCGGTTTGGCAGAAGTGAAGGAGCCGGCACACCAGCAAGCCCTCGCCAACTACCTGTGCCATGTCATGAGTCAGGCGCGCCATCGGGCTGCCACCATGCGATCACCCGACGGCCGCGTTGCCCCGGCCGCATGGAACCTCAACGATCCGGCAGACTTGCTGGATCTGTTGCCGCTGCGGCGGGTAATTCATCAATCTGGACAAGAATTAGGCGGTTATAGACTTAAGCGTTTTCGTTATGGTAGTGCCACCGCGGAGGCGTGGAAAGCGCTTTCAACCGAGGCTGATGGTCTGCCTGTTTCTCTTTACATTGTCCGCCAAAAAACGGCATTGGAGGCATTCCAGGCATCTGGTGACCGCTTGAAACGCCTTTCAAAGATTGACCATCCGGGAATTCAGAAACTCATCACCAGCCATGCTGAGGAAAAACAGGCCTTTTTGGCTTGGACATATAAGCGATCGGTTCCGCTGCCGGCTGTCAAGGAACTTTGGGAAGATACTGGTGGCCATATTAATGCCAAGCGCGTTGGCCGTTGGATAAGGCGGATGACCCGCGCATTGATGGTACTGCATGGGCAGCGAGAACCATTTGCACACGGTGGGCTGATGCCTGCCAATGTGGCCTTGGCACGTCAGGGCAAAGGGTGGAAGGTGCATTTATCGGATGTGGGTTGGGCCGACCGCGAAGCAGAGCAGCAGTTTCGGGTGCGAGGTTTGGCGAGTATCAAAGTGTCTCGCCAGATGTATGAGCGGCGTGGTAGCTGGGCGCCTCATTATGGATCGCCAACGCGATTGGAAGGCAAAGAACCAACGCCAGCCGATGACGTATTTGCCTTGGGAATGATCTGGTACCAGATGGTCATGGGGTGTTGGGATCTGGCACCACCGCGCAGTTTCGATTGGGTCGACAAGGCGCTTGACCGAGGTTTGCCGGTGGATCATGGAAAAGTGATGTCGCGTTGTCTGCAGCCCGATGCCAGCCGCAGGCCTGCTGATGCGGTAGCCCTAATGGCCATGTTAGACGCATTGGTTTTAAGTGGCGGAAAGTAACCGAATCATTTAAATTCCTACAGAATTTTGTGGGCCTCTTTCACACCTATGTCTACCCCCATTGGACAAGTCCAATCGCCTTAGTACTTGGGGAAGATCGCAGGAGTTGGAAAGCGCTCTTCGGGGCTTGTGTCGTTAAGATATTCCTCGCGTGGCACTTGGACACGGGGCCAGTTTCCTGGTCGAACACGGACGACTCTGCCGGGGCGAATGCCCTCGATGATAAGATCCGTCTCGAAAAGGATTTGGATGCCGCTGCTACCCATTGGCACCGCTCCGGTCATCTTTGTCACATTAATCACCGAGCCTCCCGAGGCCATGTGAGCCGGTCCATATGCGCCGTGGGTGTGTTTCAATGTCATCTCGACGGAATTCATCATGGCAGGGCTGCCTTTTTTGAAGTCGTCGTAGAGCGACGCGTCCATACCGCCGAACAAGGTTGCTGTCACCTTCGCGCGGCCGAACTTGCCATACTCGACGGTATCGATCCATGCTGGCATCCACCTGCTGCGGATAAAGGCTTTGTGCACTTCGGTCTGATTGTGGGCGGCGCGCTGCATCGCCGCGTCGTCCAACCAGATATCCGAAATGTGAAAGCGAGTGAAGACGCCATCCTCTGTGGGTCTCCAAGTGATGCCAATCTGGACGGGTTGGTCCCCGAGGGATTTCTTACCCGCCGCAGGCCAGATGCCTTCGGCGATCAGGTCCTCAGTGTCGAGGCGTTCGCGGCCGCGCCAAATGCGGGTTGCGGCATCGAAGGTCATCTTTTCCTCGATAGCCTTGTCCGCTCCGCCTTGTTTAGGTTCACAGGTGGCAACGATCATCCCTTGGTTATTCTTGAGGTCTATTTCTTTGAGTTTCCAGACCTTGCCTTCGCGTCGGCAGTGGCTGGGCTCATCCTCGAGAAGCAGAACATGGTTTTCCGCGGGTGCGGTGCCCGCGCCTCGATTGTGGTTTCCATCCATCAGCTTGTTGTTGACCGGCAACACTGGCACAGTGGATGTTTTGGGGTCTGGCGGTAGAAAGGCTCGGACATGCAGCACGGTGCCGAGCGGGATATCACGGAGATCCGCCGGAGCCCCATGATAGCGCGCGATACCGTAGGGGAGCATGGCAATGGGATGGGGATCGTTACGGAAAAACATGCCCGACCCTTGCACACGGACACTGCCGCGACGGTTCGCATGATCCACAAACACGAGTTCGCCCCGATAAGAGAGTGCTTTTTCCAAAGGAGGGAACTTCCCCGCCTCGGGCCGGAAGGGCTTCTCTTGGGCGATCCCTGCAATGGTGAACAGTGACAAGCCAAGACACAGGCATAAAGCCTTTATCGGATATGCTATACGTGTCATAGCTCGATCACCTTGTTGCTGTCGCCAAACTTGTCCGTTTCCACGCCCATACGTTGGGCCATCATGAGCAGCAAGTTGCTCATGTAGGCATTCGGGTTCGCGGGGCGACTACAGAGCGAGTAGTGCTCGCCCGGCTTGTCGAGTTGGTAGCCCTTGAAGTGGCCTTGGTTGAAGTCGAGATGCCTGCCGTGCTTCAGGCCGAGATCTGATCCACCAGCAAGCACCAGAGGGAGATTGGCGTTGCCATGGCTGTGGCCGTAGGACATGCCGCTGCCAAAAAGAGCCATAGTCGACCCGATAAGCGGCTTACCGTTAAGATCTTTGGTTTCCGCCAGCCGGGTGAGGAAGTAACTGAACTGCTCGACGGCAAAAGTGTCATACATCGTGAGTTTTTCCATGTAGCCTTTATCGCCACCATGGTGGCTGAGTTGATGGCGAGATTCAGTGATACCGATCTCTGGAATTGCGAAGGCATCCCCTTCGCCACCGAGGCTGAAAGTGGCCACGCGTGTCACATCTGTTTGGAATGCGAGCACGATCAGGTCGTAAACAGTACGGAAATAATCGCCCGCCATAGTGGCCGCGACATCGCGATTGGTACGCTGGCGATCGGCGCTAGAGACAGTGGGAAGTGGCGTATCGAGCCAAGCATCGGCACGCCGCGTGCGGGTTTCCGCTTCTCGAATCGAAGTGAGGTATTGATCGAGGCGTCCTTTGTCTGCCGATCCCATTGCTTGCTCGAGCCGACGCACTTCCGTGAGATTGGCGTCCAGCACGCTGCCTTTGCGGCGTAAGGCCCGCCGTTGGACCGTTTTTCCGCCTTTCGGTTCTTCAAACAGCGACGCGAAGATCTCACTGCAACGACGCATCGAGGGCAATCGGACTCCATCAGCCGTCCACCCGAGAGAATCACCCGTAAGGGCGATCTCCATTGATGGATATCGGGTGTGTTTCGCGGTGATCTCAGCCATCTTTTGATCTACGGAGATGGTGTTGCGGTCCGATGGGCCAAGATTGCCACCGGTCAACCAGACTGAGATGCAATTGTGGTGATGGCTCAGTGAACCCGGGTGATGCAGGCCGCTGATGGGGGTAATCATCTCGCGGTGCTTTTCCAAAGGTTTAAGGGAACGCGAGAACTGGTAGTCTTTGCCAGGTGTCGTGATTTGATAATTGAGTGAATGGACGCCGTTGGCGAGGTAGATGAAGGCACTGCGTCGGGGCGAGGCGGTCTGTTGCTCCGCCGCCCGCAGGGGGACCATACATTCCAGAAATGGAAGCGAGATGCAACTACCCATGGCGCGCAGCGCGTGCCGGCGTTCGATTAGCCACGATTGTGTCAGAATATTGCTCATTGCGATTCTCCTTATTAGCGTTTGCGAATCAGGTCGGAAAGGGCCACGGCTCGGACGATGTCCTTCACGCGGAATTGGTTTTTCTTCGCTTCGGCCTCGATGGCCTTAAGGTCTTCCTGATCGTCCACGGTTAGCACGCGGCGAAGCGCGTAAGTGCAAAGATGCTCGATGAAGGCCCGCGCGACTTTTTCATGGTCTTCGAGCAGCAGGCGCTTGAAATCGTTAGCGTCCTTGAAGGCACGGCCATCGGGCATGAGGCCCGATGGATCGATCATGGGGTCTGCGCCACGCCCCTGCGCAACTTTCTCAAGGGTACGCCATTGCCCGATGGCATCGTAATTGTCCCAAGCGAGTCCCAACGGGTCGATCTTTGCATGGCAGGCGGCGCAGTTTGCGTTATTGCGGTGCGCTTCGATCTTTTGCCGGAGAGTGGCCTTGGGACTTTCCGGCGGGCTGGGTTCGATCGCACTCACATTCGCCGGTGGGGGCGGAGGAGTTTTGCCGAAAATGGCTTCACTTACCCACACGCCTCGATGCACCGGGCGATGACGCGTTCCATCTGAAGTCAGGCCGAGTACCGCGCCCATTGTCAGCAGGCCGCCACGATGATCTTCGGGTTTCAGCGACACTCGCTGGAATCCGCTAGATATCGGCTCTGGCAGTCCGTAGAAATCGCACAGCCTAGCATTGGCTACGGTCCAGTCGGCATGGATGAAGCCATCGATGGAAATGTTTTTGGCGAACATCTCGCGGAAAAACTCCACCGGTTCAGCCCGCATGCTTTCCTCCAGCCAGGCGTCGTAATTGGGGTAGAGCTTCTTATCGGGCGGGAACATGCCCACGCGGTGAAGTTGCAGCCATTGCCGTGTGAAGTCTTCAACGAAGCGGTTGGCTTTGCTGTCCGCCAGCATCCGGTCCACTTCTTTTTTGAGGCCCTCGGCTTTCAGCGTGCCGCTCTTGCCAGCGGCGAGGAGACCGTTGTCGGGCATCGAACTCCAGAGGAAATACGAAAGCCTCGAGGCAAGTTCAGTGTCTGAGAGCCGTTCGCGCGCTACGGTGTCTCCCTCGACAAGGTAGATGAAATGCCGGGAGGTCAGTACACCCTGCAACGCCACGCGATAGGCGTCAGCAGTCTTTTCACCTGCCTTGCGTTCGGTGAGGTAGGAATTCAGATACTGCTCCAGTTCCTCTTTCTTTACCGGCCGGCGCCAAGCGCCTTCTGCAAAGCGCTGCAAATGCTCCGCTACTATTTCAGCCGTTGCGTCATCCGGCGGCAGCAAACCCTTGCGCCGCGCCTTCTCCGCCTCCGATACCAGTGGCCCTTCCCATTCGATCCAATCAAGAAGCACCGTGGAAAAGATGCCGTTCCCCTTACCATCGAACATCTGCGGCGCGTTCGGATTCAGTAGCATGGACTCACTGCTGTGCGTGAAAATGTAGCCGCCTTGGCTGCTGAGAGCATTGCGGAAGGCAGCGCCTGCTCTTCGGTCCACCACATCTGTGGCTACCACGCAGAAATCGAGCGTTGCTGGCATTTCAAGAAACACTTCGAACTCATAAACCTGCGGCTTGTCTTCTGGCGCTTGAATGTCAAACTCGATAAGTGCATCCACCGTTTCCTCACCCGTGCGCTTACCAATGCTCAGGTGAGCCATCTGTCCGCCGGGCGGGCGGATGCCACTGGCTTGAATGCGCATTTTGTAGAGCCCACTTTGCTCCGGCCCCTTATTTCCAAACCAGTTGGAAGAAAGCGCGTTCTGGACATTTCCGGGAAAGAGCAGGTAACGCAGCGGCCGCTTGATTCCGAAGCGGTCCAGCGCGGCCTGCTGTTGCTTTCCGCCGCCATAACGTAATTCAGCAGCGGTCTTTCGGACTTTGCGTGCTTCTCCAGGTGTGACAGGAAATGCTCGATCAAGCACCAGACCCGCAGCGCGGTAATAGCGATCAACATGCGACGGTGACAGCGACAGTTGCGAGCCGATGCGCTCAAAACCGTGCCACAGCGTATCTTCGTTCAATTCGCCCGGTTTGGCAGGGTCATAGCGCACTCCAAGCAAGTCATAGACCGTATTCTGATATTCTTTCCGGCTCAGCCGATAATGCGTCACGGCGGGTCGGGCCGCCATTCGCACCGCTCTACCTTCCTTAAGCCGCGCGTCAAGATTCGTGACGAACGCCGAGATCTCCGCTTGGGTCGGCCGAGGTTCTTTCTTCGGTGGCATCGCGCCGGAATTAACCTGCTCAATGAGTTCCGCCCAGTGATGCGTGTCAGCGCCCCGTTTGAAATCGCGTGAGAGTTGGTCGATACGCACGTCCCCCTTCATTTTCTCGGGTCCATGGCATGCGACGCAGTGTTTTTTCAGGAAGCCTTCAAAAGGTTCATCCCCGTGGACTGATCCAGCAAAGGCAATGCATGCGGTCAGGGTGAGAAAAACAGAGGAAAGAATTCGATTGAGAAACATAGCTGCCACCCGATGTTCGCAAGGAAAGCCAAACAGTAACGAACCGCATTCATAATCGACTTAAATAATACCATGCCTCAAAACAATGCTACCCACCATCCAATTCATGCCAAAATTTCCTTTACGATGTTCCCATGCCCATCCATGAGTCGCTAGTCTCGACCTCCAAAGTGGTAGGTGATTTTTGCAGAAGGATGGGGGTCGCGCGCGCGATTTTTATTCAGTTGGCGCTCCCGTTTGCCCCATAATTGTTGTGATTCAAGTCGCTGCTGATGGTCTGATATTCAGGCCCATATCACAGGGTTAACGATCCGGTGATTCCACCGAACGAATTGGTCTCGACTCCAAGCCTCTGCAAGATGGTGACAAAAAGCTTAGACAGTGGAAGCTCCTCCACCTCCACTTTGCCTTGCCAACCAGCATCGGTATCGATGCCTGCGCCAGCCTGGTTGTCTTCATTTCCCTTGCCAAACTTGAGGTACCGACCGTTGTTGAACCCGAGATTCTTACCGCCAGCAGAAATGATCGGATAGTTGCGTGAGAGGTGGAAACTGCTGGAAGCGGAGCCGTGCATCGCAAAGGTGTTGTCCAGCATATTGCCTTTGCCGTTTGGTTCTTGAGTATCCTTCAATTTTTGAACAAAACGCCCGAATTCTTCAGCCTGATAACGATTATAGGTGCCAAGGTTTTTCCAGCCACCGGGCTTCTTGACTTCATGAGTCAGGTGATGAGCATCACCAAGACCAACGGCTCTTGAAAGAAGATCATGCGGCCCACCGCCATTTTCTCTACCCAGTTGGAATGTTGCAACGCGGGTCGAATCGCTCAAGAATGCAAGATAGATCAGTTCGTACATTGTCTGAAAATAGAGTCTTGCTTCCTTGGGATCCGCATCCAAATGCAGATTGCGGGTGTCAACCTTGGGAGTCGGGGTATCGATCCATTTCTGGGCCTTTACAAGCTTCAACTCGGTATCGCGCACCGCGTGTAAATACTGATTAAGCGTCTCTTGATCCCGTTTGGAAAGCTGGCGTTCCAGTGATCGGGTATTCTCAATTAAAAGATCAAGCGCACTCTTGCTTCTTGCCAGTCTCCCGGCGGCATCCTTGCCGCTTGTCACAAACAGCATATCAAAAATTTGTTTTGGCTTGTTAAGTGCGGGGACCGGCCTGCCTTCCCGATTGAATGATTGGGTCTGCGCGCCGCGAGGACCGCCAACGCCTCCATTGGTCGACATAACTAATGAGGAATGTCGGGTGAACGAATCAATCGTTTCCGCGTAGGCCTGATCCAGAGAAATTGTGTTTTTATAAGGGCCATGACCGCCAATGGGTGCACCGGTCAGATACTGATCAGCATTGGAATGGCCATGAACCTTTCTCGCCACGGGATGAGACAACCCTGAATAAATCGTGATGTCACCGCGTAATGGCTCGAGCACATCGAGCACTTTGGTTAATTGAAAATCTTTATCTCTTCCCCGGGGAAACCAGCTCCAATCTGTCCATGCTGGGTCGTTCTTAAGCGGTAAACCAACACCGTCAGGGTGGTAGATGCTGACAAACCGTTTCGGTGTTTCATCCGTACGTGGTTTACCCACGGCAAATGTTTCAAACCAAGGCAAGGCCAGAGAGATTCCAGTACCCTGAAGGTAGGTCCTGCGACTCAACAATTCAGATTTTTTGCTCATTGTTCATTCCTAACACTTAGTTAGAGTTAAAGAGATTGCTGCTGATGATCAGGGAGATCAAGTCGCCAAGCTTGTCATCATGTTTCCTGAGTTGCGCGGTCAAGCTGTCAATGTCGGCGCGGTCGCCAAAAGATAGTGGTCTGCCAAGAGCATAGGCAGTCAGCTTATGCGCCATCGCCCGGGAAAATTGATCTTGTCGGTCCGTCAGCAGATATCGCTTAACCCCATCAACCCCATTCAGAGTCTGGTGATTCAGCAGTTCTGATGTCGCATCGACCGGCTTGTTCTTGATGCTGGTACGGAAGACTCCAAAGGCATCGTAGTTCTCAAATGCGATGCCCCATGGGTCGATCTTGGCATGACAGGAAATACAAGCCGCCTTGTTCCGATGATCGGCGATTCGTTCCTTCAATGTCATTTTGAGAATCTCCGGGTTCGTAAGGTCGACTTCCGGAACATTCGGGGGTGGGGGTGGTGGTGGATCGTTCAGGACGCGTTTCAACATCCAGACGCCTCGTTTGAGAGGATTAGAGTCGTGGCCATCCGAGTTCATTGCTAAAATGGCAGCACCAGTCAAAATACCTCCGCGGTTCGTTTGAGCTGTGATTGGCACTTTGCGGAAATGCGGACCGTATACCTTCGCAATCCCATAGTGTGCCGCAAGCTTTTCGTTAACCACCGCGTAATCAGAATGAATGAAGTCCATGATGCTTCGGTTTTGCTTAAGGACTTCTTCAAAGAAAGCTATTGGCTCTTCATAAATCGCATCTTTGAGTGGCTCAGGAATATGAGTGACACTGTTTAACCCATCCAAGCCCAGCCATTGCTCAACGAAGTTCTGGGAGAATCGTCTGGAACGCGGGTCGAGCAGCATTCGTTTAACTTGCCCGGAAAGCACTTCGGGTTTTCTTAATGTCCCCTGCTCTGCGAGTTTTAGCAGTTCATCATCTGGAATACTGGACCACAGAAAAATCGAGAGGCGACTGGCCAGCTCCAACTCACTGATACTTGCTGGTTTCGTCTTGTCGGTCGGAACTCTTTGGGTCAGGTAGAGGAAATCAGGCGCCGCCAATGCTGTTGCCAGCACCTCTACCATCGCATCTTCGAAAGTTGAAAATCCTGGCCGGTATTTCGCAAAAAGAACCATGAATTGATCGACCTCTTGCGAGGTAATTGGCCGACGCCAGGCATTCCGGAGGAATCGATTCAAAACCTCTCGGCCATAGACTTCATCGTTACCCTTATTGGCACTTTCGACAAAAATGTTGGTGTGGGTTTTCGGCGGCCACTGTTCGTAAAACGGTGCGCTGATTTCGATGGTGTCGATCAGAACATGCAGCCGCTCATCCCCTTTAGACGCGTTGGATATATTCTGAATGTGCAGGAACTCATCTCTTCTAGGATATGTCGTTGCGAGCTTTCTAAACGGGTTGCGCTGGATATCGCTTAACGGGATATCGAAGTGGATAAATTGCGGATTGGTGGCAGGTGCTGTAACGGGGATGTCTCGCTGGCTGATCACCTGCGAAAAGTTGGCATCATTGCTGGTATGGGCACTTAGCATCAGGCGTAAACTGGAGTATTCATTCGGGTTCATCGTCGAGCGGCCCGCCCGAATACGAACGCGCATAATGCCCTCATCGGGAAGAAAGCGATCTAGATCCAGTTTCAATTCGCTAGATGACGGAAGAACCAGAACAACTGGCGAAACAGGAGGTGTTTGTCCAGCAACAGCGTTGGCCTTGGGGGCAAACTTTACTTCGGGAAATGGCAGGCTTTCGTTTGTCTGTTGATCAAGCAGATGCTGCTGATTTTTCAAATTTCTCGGGTTCTTTTTACCCTTCGCTGCTTCTTTGGTATCTTTTATAGCCGCGGCCTTTTCCATCTCTTGCTTCATTGAGATGATGTAGGTGACAGCTTCCGGACGAGCACCAACATTCACTGTCGCCCGCTTGAGAGCCTTCAGAGCGATATCACGGTAAGCTTCAAACTGCATGGAGGAAATCTGCAATAACTCTGAACTGTTCTTGAAACCATCTTCCGTTACACTTTCCGGGGGCAGTTTGTTAGCAAGGGAATGAGGTAAGCCAAGCAGATCCTGCAAGGCATAGTCATACTCGTACTTCGTCATTCTTCGGAAAGATGAATGCTCCTTGGTGTTGCGACGAATGAGTGATGCCTTGTTCAACTCCTCGCTAAGCCAATCAACCATGCCGCCACGATCCGTGTTGGCGAGCGCGTAACTAAGTTCGTCTGGTGGAGGCATTTCAGAATTGCTGAGCGCGTTATAAATCTCGCGCCACTGCTCAACATCGGGACCGGTTAGCAAATCTGGATTCAGTTGATCAATACGAAGCCTACCCTCAGACTTCTTAGGGCCATGACAGTTGATGCAACTCTTTTTCAAGATCGGCATCACCGACTTCTGAAAATAAGCAACATTTGCCTTCGGGATCGCGTTAGTGCCATCAATAGGTGCTTTAGTTTCTTTAAAGAATCTGGATTTTGCTCGCCCCTGTTCCTTGGCGGCTTCCAAAGTAATGGGAGTAATCTGCACATCCGCTGCCAGAATCGCGGCTGCGCTAACAACGATAAGCAGGATCGTGAGCTTAAGGGCATTCATGGGCGGGTTTTGCTCTTTGGCAGGTTCGGAACGCATATTATTTGCGCTGGCGAACGAATATGCTCCACAAAGTAATGCTACGGGGAATCATACTTTGCTGGAAATTGCTCAAATACTTCTTGGCAATTCTAATTCTTCATGCTGATTCGTGCAAGAGTTTTCTGAATCGACAGGCGATTGATGTATGTTGAGGAAAACATCTGGATGAGGCATCTGGAAATGAGGGCGAGCAAACCCATGCTCGATAAGATCGATGATGAGCTGGGGGCGTGGTGAATGATGAAGAAAGCAACTACCTTCGAAACTTACTTGGAATCCCTTGAGATATCCAAGCGGCTTGCTTTGGAAAAGATCCGCAAAACAGTACACACAGCGGCTCCCGGAGCAGAGGAATGCATCTGTTATGGAATACCAAGCTTTCGGCTGAACGGGAAAATGCTGGTGGCGATTGGTGCAACAGCAAAACACTGCGCTTTTTATCCGATGAGCGGTGGCACGGTGGAAGCATTTGCCGAGAAACTATCTGGTTTTGATACCAGCAAAGGCACTATCCGTTTTCAACCTGAAAAACCATTACCAGCAACTCTTGTCCGCCAAATAGTGAAGGCGCGAATAGCTGAAAACGCTGGAAACGCAACTTGATGTTTATGGGTTCCGGAGCGTCACTCCGCGTTCCTTCAATGCGGCCTCTAGTGCGCTCTTACTGGTTCGCTTGGAATCAATGCGGGCAGTGATGCGACCATCTTTGAAACTTGCTGTGGCTTGCTCCACTCCATCGATCCGCGCGACAATTTCATAGGCAGCCAGACAACAGGCTTTGCAATCGAGCCCCACGACTGGAATATCGATTTTGACGAGCTGCTCGCCGGGAGTTGTCGAGGCGGGCTTCACGCCAAAAGTATGACTCGAGTCGCTGCGCAATGTGTCATCCAAGCGTGCCACTATTTGTGCGGGTTGAAGTTTGCTGAAAAACTTGGTGTTATCCCATGTGAAAATGGCTTCTGCTCGATCAAAGTCGAGTTTTGATAATGTGATGCCAGGCCATGTGGAGACGATTTCGCGCAGTTCTTTGGCACGATCCGGTGAAAACAATCCCGTGATGCGAACAGCCATTCGAGTTTCATCCGCATGGATTTCCTGAGAGGTGAGGAATACGCATGCGCACGCCACGCAACACCATAACCAAACTCGATGGTTGCGTTGGAAAGTTTTTGTAATTCCATAGTTCATCACGAAATTCCTTCAATGCTGATTAACGTGTTTGAAACAATGGGCTTTGAACCAATTCGTGGAGCAGGGTGCGGATACCTCCTCCATTGTTGCGGGTGTTGGACACTATACCGTTGATCTGCTTTCGGTCGCTGAATGCAATGGGGCGTCCGGTGCCATAAACAGCCAATTGCATGGCCAGATTACGAAGCAGTCGGTCAGGATCAGCCGCCAGATGTGTTTGCAGTTCCTTAATATCCTTGAACGATTTGTTGTCAGGCAATATTCCAGACGGATCAACTGTGGGCCCAAGTTTGAAGTTGATGCCAATAAACGGGTCGATGCTGCCTCTCTCGGCCTTATCGCCCACGCCAATGGACCTGTAGCGTGCTCTGTACCCGCCAATGACATCAAAAGACTCGAGGGCGAAACCGGGTGGATCCATCTTGGCATGACATGCCGCGCATGATGAGTCGGAGCGATGTTTTGCCAACTGCTCGCGGATGGTACTGGTTCCACGAACATCTGGCTCGACTGCCGGGACATTGGGGGGAGGCGGTTCTGGTCGTTCTCCAAGAATGCGTTCCAGCACAAAGGCCCCGCGCGGAACAGGCGATGTCGTTGTGCCGTTAGCGGTTACTTTCATCACTGCTGCCTGGGTTAAGAATCCACCTCTGGGACAATCCTTGGGCAGAGGTACCCGACGCGGTTTGGCTCCGCTAACGCCGTGAATGCCATAATGAGTTGCCAGTTTTCCATTGACTATGACGAAATCAGATTGGACGAGATAGGAAGCACCGAGATTGCGGTCGATGATTTCCTGAAAATAGGCTCTGGATTCCGCCACCATCGAATCTTGTAGGTAAGGGCTAAATTCAGGGTAAAGCTGACGATCGGGGTCGTTGGCGGCAATCTGCCGGAGCTTGAGCCATTGCCCTGTAAAATCAGATACAAAACGTTGTGATCGTGGGTCTTTTAATAAGCGTTCGACCTCGGCACGGAGTGTGGTGGGCAAGTGGAGGGTGTTTGCGTTGGCCAATTCTGTCAATCGATTATCAGGCATCGAATTCCAGAACAAATAGGAAAGGCGGCTTGCCAAAGCGTGGTCATCAAGTTTGTTGGCGGGCTCGACGTGGTACAGGAAATCAGGAGAGCATAGGGCTGCTCGATAAGCCCATCTCATTGCAGACTCGAAGCAATCGCCTGCTTTTAATCGATCGGCAACTTTGTTGACATAAGCGTTCCGAACATCTAAAGGCACAGGCCTGCGGAAGGCTTTGGGAAGGAAACGTGCAAGAAGTTGATCAGCGTCAGCAAGGGGTTGGTTGCTTTGGACGGTGAAAATGCCGGGTGATGGATCGGGTCTGTTCATGCCAGCGCCAATCTGGCGAATCTGCTTCCGCTGTGGAGGCCGCGGAGTCGTTTTCCCTTCGGATATTTTGAATTCGGCCATAGGTAGGTTATCAAACAGTGTTTTGTGGCTTGTGGGGGGCCACGCGGTGTGTAATGGTCCTTCGACATCGAGCCAGTCGCAGGCGATTCCAGGGCCTGTAAAAGCCATGGCTCGCCCCTTTCGCGCATAGTTGGCAACGGGTGCCAATGAGGCTGTATTGAACCCGATAATTTCATTGGCATTTAGCCAGGTGGTGACTTCATGTTCCTGCGAGACCATGGATGGCGCATCGTAGTATCCAAGAACATAACTGGGGTGTTGGCCGCCACGGCCGTCTCCTGTGAGTTGCACAACGGAAAGCCGGGCAGCTTCAGTCCCTCTGGAAGGAAGAACTGTTCCCTTGTCCCATTGGAAACTCCATAACGAAGTGCGAACGCGATACATTCCCGGATAAATGGTGACATGTTCCATGAAATAAGGGCTGACCGATTCGTCTTCATGGCGGAACAGACCCACGCTACTGCCATTGCTGAATGACCCCATACGCTCATGTGCACCCTGATCGAGGTGATTTTGCTCTCCTGCAGGAGGGAAATCAGGGTCTGGTTTTTTGTCTTTCAGAAGCACGCCGTCGCCATTCATGATAATATGAGCGATAAATCCTCCGCGGTTTGCTAGTGAAATCCGCCGTTTTCTGCTGATGGGCGCTACAGGTCGGGTGGCAATAGCCAGATCAAGCGTGAGGTCGGCAGCTTCGACATATTTGGCAAGATTGACGTGTGATATGTCGAGGGCATCGCTGTTGTTGTCGAAACCGTGTGCTGATCCATCGGCTGGTAGCAATCCCTGAAGCGCGATCCCTGGCATATCAAAAAGGTCTCGAACTGTATTTTCGTATTCCGAGCGTGTGAGTCGCCGCGTGATAGTGCGGCCTTGTCCTTGGAAACGACGCGATTCCTCCGCCATGATTGTTTTGGCCAATGATTCAAGATAACTGGATGTTTCCGCAGGATTGGGGCGACGGTTCTTGCCGGGGGGCATTTCCCCGCGTTCGACGCGGTCGTGAATTTTGACCCAAAGTGCAAAAGTATCGGGATCGGCAAGGTTGGACTGCAGGTTGGTCAGATCGAGACCACCCTTTTTTGTGATGGAATCGTGGCATTCGACACAGTGTTTGGTTGGAAACGGGGGAAGCGCGCGCGCGTGGTCGCTGCTCAACAAAAACAAGATAAGCGTGAAAACCAAGGCGCCTGAAGGCATTTTGCCAGTAGGGCGATCGATCACGTCATCTCCAGTCCGGTCATGGTGCCTTTTGCGGTTGAGAATTGATTGGTTTCGACACCCAATCGATGCAACATCGTCAGGTATAAATTGCTTAGCGGATAATTGTTTTTGGTGTCAAATGCCAAATGCTGTCCATGCCGGAATCCTCCTCCCGCAAGGAGAACTGGCAGGTTCACATTGGAATGCGAGTTTGCGCTGCCCATGCAGGTGCCATAGAGCACCATGGTTCGTTGCAGCAGCGATTGATTATCCTCACGGGTTGCGGCAAGAGATGTCAAAAATGAATTTAGCACATTGAACTGGCTTTCTTCTTTCGAGCGAAGCTCTTTGATTACCTCAGGTCGGTTTCCATGGTGCGTGATATTATGGATAACGGTGGTGTCGATGAATAAAGAAATAATTCGGCTTGAATCGGTTTCCAATGCCAGCTTGATAACATCAAATATCATCCCTGTTTTTTTGGCGAATTCGCGAGCGTCGTCGATATCCTCAGGGGGTTTGGCGGTGACCTTTGGTTTTGGCTTATACTCCCATTCTTCCGAGCTGTGTAGTCTTTGCTCTAGTTCGCGCACTGAGGACAAATATTGGTCCATTCGCGCCCGATCAGACGGAGGCAGCAGTCGGTTCAGGCGCTTTGATTGCTCTCCGACAAAATCAAGCATGCTTCTGCCTTGCTTGATCGATTCAATATTGGCATCAATATCTTCCTTTTTCCCTTGCAGGAACAATGTCTGAAAAAGTTTTCGGGGACTGCGTTCCGCGGAAATGGGTGCGCCACTGCGAGTGAAGCTCAGGGTTTGGTTTCCTTCACTGCTGATGGCCAATACCAGCGATGGATAACGTGTACGATTTCCAATCTGTTCAGCGGCCAATTGGTCAAGAGACACACCGTTGCGAAACCCCCCGCGTTCTGGGTGGGGTGTGCCGGTCAGAAAGCATTTTTCCGCTGCATGTGCCCCCGTTACGCCTGGCAAACTTACTCCTGAAAACACGGTCATTTCGTTGCGGTGGGATGCAAGCCGTTCTAAGTAGGGTGTGGCTGCATATTCTTTCCCGGGTTTATCTGGGAAGAAAAACTGGGGCAAGATCCCCATATTGGTTTCAATGGCCACCATTCGGCGAGGAATGGCGCGTGCAGCGTCCGAGGCGTTCAGTCGGGGTTGCATCGATTCGAGCATGGGCAGGGCGAGTGATACCCCGGTAGCTCGCAGAAATGTGCGTCGGTTAAGGGGCGATATTTTCATGGTTCCCTCAAAATTCGATCATGAATGGTATTATGCCAATGCGCCCTTAATGACTGTTCCATGCACATCGGTCAGACGCCGTTCGATGCCGTTGTGGTATACCGATAGGCGTTCATGGTCGATGCCCAGCAAGTGCATCATGGTGGCGTGAAGATCATAAATGGTGGTGACGCCATCCACAGCCTTGTGCCCGAATTCATCGGTGGCACCATAGCTGTGGCCGCGTTTCACGCCAGCACCGCCCAAAAGAACGGTGAAACCAGCGGGATTATGATCTCGGCCGCTGGCGCCCTTCTGGAACGTTGGCATGCGGCCGAATTCTGTTACTAGCACTACCAGAGTATCTTCGAGGAGGCCGGTTCTTTTCAGGTCAGCCATTAATGCTGCTGCTGGTTGGTCTAAAATGGGGGCGTGTACCGAGTACTGCTGGACCAGCGTTTTGTGTCCGTCCCAGTTTCCCACACCCTCTCCCATGGCATAGGCGCCATTGAATAACTGCACAAAGCGAGTTCCACGCTCAAGCAGACGCCTTGCCAGAATGCAGTTGCGCGCAAATCCAGCACGCACAGGGTCTGGTTGGTCGGCACCATACATACGCAACGTTTCGGCCGATTCGCGCGATAGATCAGCAACTTCGGCCGCGGCGAGCTGCATGCGCCCTGCCATTTCATAGCTGGCCACACGGGCTTCAAGGTCGGTATCGCCCGGGTGACGAGCGAGGTTTTTTCTTTCAAGCAGTCGAAGATAATCGCGGCTGCGTCGGTCGGTTTCAGGATTCAGCCCTACTGGTGCTCCCAAATGCGGTAAAGGTTTCGCTGCGTTGAAGGCAACTCCCTGAAAAACCGCTGGCAGGAAGGCGCTATTCCAATGATTGGAACCTACCTGCGGACCGCCGCGGGGGTCGGGGATGGCTACAAATGCTGGCAGATCGCGTGATGGACTTCCCAAGGCGTAGCTGATCCAGCAACCCATACCGGGAAAACCGTCGAGAGTGTAACCGGTACTCATCTGGTTTTCTGCAGGCCCATGAGTATTGCTTTTTGCAGTCATGCCATGAAGAAAACAGAATTCGTCCGACATGCTGGCGAAGTTTGGAAGCAGGTCAGACACCATTTTCCCGCTTTGGCCGCGCGGACGGAATTTCCACAGCGGTTGGGTCAGGGCTCCTTGCTCGCCTTGAAAGGTCACCAGTTTGTTGCCACCCGGCAATGGTTGCCCAGTTCTCTTAAGCAGTTCTGGCTTGTAATCAAAGGTGTCGAGGTGGCTCAATGCACCGGAACAGAATATGACAATGGCTCTATTGGCCCGGGCTGGAAACATCCCAGACCTTGCGGAACATGGCTCATCAGGCCGAATGAAAGGACGATAGGGAGCTTTACTGGTATCACTACGCGCCATTGATGCCAATGCGATGGCGGCAAGTCCGCCTGCCGGTTCGGAAAGGAATGTGCGTCTGTCGAGAAGAAATTGGCCGCGGGCTGTCATGCGCGTTGCTCCTAGCGGATAAAGAGCCATTCGCTGCTGTTGAGCATTGCGCGGCAAAGGGATGGAAGACCCGAATGGTTGACAAGATCCAGAGCGCCTTCTTTTTCATCGTTGTCGGGATCACGACCGTTGATGAGCTGGAAAAGGCGATTGATGCGTGATGATGAATCTGGTGCCTCACGTTCCAGACGTTTGGCCAATAAGTCAGACTGTTGCGCCATGAATGGGCTGTTCAACAATGCCAGCGCCTGAAGAGGAGTAATGGAGCGTGAGCGCTTTGGCGCAATCTGGCCCGCATCCGGGCAGTCGAAATTCCCGAAAATATCGTCGAGTTGCATTCGGGGTTTAGATTGGTAGATCATTCTGCGCCATTCTGCTGGGCCAAAGGTTTTTTTAGGTGTGTAGACCTTGACGTAGTTGCTGTTCGGTTCGAAGAGGTCGAATCCGGGGCCGAGCATTGTAAGGTTGAGGTTGCCACTCACCGCCAAAATTCCGTCACGAATGGCTTCAGCTTCAAGGCGTCGAGGTTGGTACCGCCACAGCAAGCGGTTGCCCGCATCTTTAGCCATCGCTTCAGGCCTGATATCGCTCGACTGCTGGTAGGTTGCCGAAGTGACAATCATCTCGTGGATCGAACGCAAACTCCATTTGTTAGCAATCAATTGTGAAGCTAGAAAGTCGAGAAGTTCCGGATGGGAAGGTGCCGCGCCATTGCGGCCGAAATCGCTGGAAGTTGAGACCAGACCTTCTCCAAAATGGTGTTGCCAGAGGCGATTCACTATCACTCTGGCAGTAAGAGGATTGTTGGGGCTGGCAATCCAGCGAGCCAGTGCCAGCCGGCGCTGCGGCTCTGACATGGATGCCATTTCAATGGTAGTAGAGCCCGTTAATGCTTTGATTACGCCGGCGGTCACTACTTCTTGTGGTTGAGTTGGGTCACCACGGTTGAAGCGCCGAAGTGGACCCGGGTCGGTAAACGTGCCTGCGTAGACTCGGGCACCACCCGTCAAGGTTTTTTCTTCGTCGGTAATCATCTGGATTTGCTTGTTGATCTTTTCGAGCACTGCGATTTCTGCAGAAGTAAGGGGTGGACCAGCTTGTTGCACAGCAGGTTTGCGGCCACGCGGCAAGCGATCAACCGAACTGGCCACGGTCTGCCATTTTTGTGAATCTGTGGAAACTTCGATGGTGTACTGCTCGGGAACGCGGTCAGTGAATGTGCGCGCATTACCGCTTCGATCCCGGCTCCAGCGGACTTCTTTAATGGTTGCAAGGATACCTAGGTCAATCATTAGGGAGCCGGCATTGGCCTGATTGCTGATCCAACTATGGTCGTTGCCATAAACCCCATCCACCAGATGCTTCGCCTGATGGATGGCAAAGCCGGCCAGGGTACCCGAAACGGTAACGGCGGAGCCATGTGCGATATTCTTGCCATTCACATCGAAAACTTCAAATTCGTCAATGCACGGTTCGGCACCCGAGGAGCGGGTAATGGTCATGCGGACATATCGGGCTGGTACTGCCTTAAATGAGTCGGTGTTGGCCAGATGGCTTACGGCGGGGCACGCGCGCGCTTCGAGCGAGACTAGAGACAATTCCAGAGACGTGCGTTCTCGGCGCAGAGCTTCAAGTCTGGGGCGTGCTGTATCGGTAGGTGGCATCGCGGCCTCACCATGCCGGGTGCCTGCTAGGGCTGCTGTAACGGCGTGGTAATCGACTTGCGATATAGGATCGAATTTGTGATTATGGCAACGCGCGCAGCCCAGCGTGAGCCCCATGAAAGCACTTCCTGTGGTGCCTACCATGTCGTGCAGTTCGTCTGCCCGTTGTTGGGCTGTCAGGACTGGATCTGGGCTCTTGACTTGATCCCAAGGTCCGCCAACAAGGAAACCAGTAGCTTCGGGTGCGCCCAGCACATCGCCGGCAATCTGCTTCATTACAAATTTATCGTATGGCAAATCATTCCAGAACGACTTGATAACCCAGTCGCGATAGGGCCATGCATTAGGCCTGTTGGTGTTTGTCTCGAAACCGTTGCTTTCTGCGAAACGAACGGTGTCTAGCCAGTGGCGTGCCCATCGTTCCGCATGGCGGGGTGATGCCAACAACAGCTCAACACGCTTTTTGTATGCCTGTGGGTCTTTGTCGATGGCGAATGAGTCTAATTTATCAGGCGATGGTGGAAGGCCTGTTAAATCCAGATAGAGGCGGCGCAGAAGGGTGCGGCGATCGGCTGGTGCTGATGGGGTTAGACCAGATTGCTGAAGCTTGTATAACACAAAAGAATCGATCGGGTTACCAAACTTTGCCCGATCTTTCCAGGCGGGAGGCGCGGCTTTTTTGAGTGGTTGAAATGACCAGTGGCCAAGGCGTTCATCGGATGTTTCTTTGCCTTTGGCAGATCCAATCCACAGAGAAAGGGCTTCAATTTCGCTGTTACTCAAGGGAGGGCCAGCAGGGGGCATACGGTCTTCGCCTGTGGAGCGAACCCGGCGGAGTAGCAAGCTGGTTTCAATTTGAGTTGGTGCGATGGCTGGGCCTGAATCTCCGCCTCGAAGTATTTGTGCTGCACTATCTAGACGTAGTCCACCACGTTGTTTGGCAGGTCCGTGGCACGACACGCAGCGGGAGAGCATGGCAGGTGGCAATTCCGCCGTTTCTTCAGGCATTGCCCAGCTACATGCAAGGCTGATCAGTGCTAAAAGTCTATTCACGGGTAGAACCTGTGAGAGGGCAGGTAGGATTGCATGTGTTGATTGAAACCGATTGCAAGGGGCGTGGCAACCAAGTGTCGGGATGATATCCAGAAAATACGAGGGGTGCCGGATCTCTTGATCCGGCACCCCTTGCGAGCAATTCAGTCGCGGCTTTTGGATACCAGTGGGGAGTGACTTAGAAGTCGCTCCACGAGGATAGTACCCTCATTCCCTCCCCCCGCCAGGGGAGCCGAACAGTTACCCGCACGTAACCATTCAGATCGGCTAAACTCTCACTTTATCCGAAAGAGCAGTTCAATTGCCCTGCTCCCCCTACGGACACGTGCCGAATAGTCGGGGGAACCGATTGGGCGCAAGGCTAGTTCCGATGAAAATCGGCAAGATTTTTGATTCGAACCGCTGATATATTGCCTAGGCAACCCATTTTGTGAGGTGTGGCGTGAATACGGCGCGATGGACTATTTGGCATGTGCGTATACCCCTGCGTCGCAAGGTGCGCCATGCGTCTCATACGCGCGAGCACACCGATAGCCTCGTGGCACAATGCGTTTTGCCTTCTGGCGAAGTTGGCTGGGGCGAGGGTTTGCCGCGGGACTATGTGACGGGTGAGACGGTCGATGGCGCATTGGCGCTCATTCAAGCGAGTTCATTTTTACAATCACTTTCCGCCAACAATTGGTTTGAAGCCATCGAGGCTGCCGAAGCCTTGCGCCTTAATCCTGTGGCTGGAGATCAGCGAGGCATTGCTGGTAATGCCGCGCGGTGTGCTTTGGAAATAGCTTGGCTTGATGCATGTGGCCGAAAATTCGGTCAGCCTCTCAGTTCCATTGTGCAACGCCTAGAGCCTGGCTTGGCGCAGCCTATTCAAACGGTTCGCTACAGCGGCGTGATTACATCATCCAAAGGATGGAAGCTGGCGCTGCTTGCGCGCCTCTACCGATACACAGGTTTTCGGCATGTCAAAATCAAGGTTGGAATTGAAGGGCAGAACGATCCGGCACGTTTGAAGTTGTTGCGGCGCATCATGGGGCCAAACCGCCAGATTCGAATCGATGCCAACGAGGCATGGACGTTGGAGAAAGCGGTGTCATGTTTGGCCGACCTCAAACATTTTGGCATCGCATGGGTTGAACAACCCATGCCGGTTGAAAGCGATGCGGACCTCGAAGCGTTGCGAACCCGCTCAGGTGTGCGTGTCATGCTCGATGAGTCGTTGTGTGGCCCTTTGGATGCCGAACAGTTGGTATCTGGCAAACGCGTTGACCTCTTCAATTTACGACTGTCAAAATGCGGTGGGTTCATTCCAACACTCAGGCTACTGGCTAGGGCTCGAAATGCTGGTCTGGGTGCACAATTGGGTTGCCAGGTCGGTGAAACAGGAATCCTGTCGGCGGCGGGCCGTCATTTTGCGCAATCAGTTTCTGGTCTTGAGGCAGTAGAAGGATCTTTTGATCGGTATCTCGTTGGTGAGCGATTGACTCGCGAAGACCTGACATTTGGATGGGGTGGTAAGGCGCCGCCGCTCGTAGGTCCGGGCTTAGGAATAGCTGTAGATGAAGCTGCTTTGCAGCGCGTAGCAGTTCGCAAGGTGGTGATGGGTGCCTGAATTAAACCTGACAGCCACCGATGGCAGGCCACTTGAATTATGGCGGGAAAGCCCAGTGGGAAAACCCGTTGGTTCGGTCTTGATGCTCCATGGCATTCAAAGCCATGCCGGTTGGTATGAAAGTTCCCGCAAGGCCCTAGCCCTAGCCGGATGGGACACCGCCATGTTGGATCGACGTGGGTCGGGTCGCCAAACGGAGGGGCGCGGAGATACCCCTTCGTGGCGTCAATTGGTTCGCGATGTGAGCGTAGCTCTCGATACCTTGCCGACTCGCCCTAGGGTGGTGGCGGGTATCAGTTGGGGAGCCAAGTTAGCTTTAGCAGTTGCCAGACTGCATCCAGACAAAGTTGACGGGGTAGCATTGTTGGCCCCGGGCATTTGCCCGCTAATTCAGGTGCCATTTTTAAAACGGTTGCAGATTTTGCTGGCTCGGCTTGTCAGTCCGAGGTCATTGTTTGATATTCCACTCAATAACCCCAATATGTTTACCAATAACCCGCATTGGCTGGAATATCTACGTAATGACGGCTTGGGATTGCACCAAGCGACAGCACGTTTTCTGGTTGAAAGCGTGCTTTTGGACAACTGGCTCATGTGGGGGCGATGGAAGCAACCTTTCTTGGTGCAGCTGGCAGGGCAAGAAAAAATCATTGATAACCGCCTGACAAGACACTGGGTGCGACGGCGTGCTTCGGGCCCCCTGCGAATTTTCGAATACCCAAGGGCCTTTCACACGCTCGAATTCGAAGAAAAGGATTCGTGGCGGAGCGATTTCATTGAATGGTTGCGGGAACTCCCGAAGATTTTAAGCGACTAAGTTTCACGCGAACCAATTGTGAGCTACGGTTCTGGCAAGGTGAATAAGTAACGGTATAGGGTTCAAAAATACCGTTACCTTGGCCTTGCAGGACTAGTCCTTGCTATCGGGTTATGTTCTGATGGTGTGAGATTGAATAGATGGTTGGTCCAGTACTGCCAACTGTCCCATAATCGATGCCAAAGTTGTCGGGGGCTACCCACTTCCGATAGCTATGGTTTGATATAGGTAGGATACGTCATGATTCCCAGCGGAAATCGCAGGCCTGCAGGTGCACGCAGACCCCACATGCGCAGGACATGGCTAGGTAATGCGATTGGTAAAATGGGAGACTTGGCGCGCTTTCTGACTGAAGGTGCGCTTCGCAAAAATCAGCCTCCTTTAGCTGTTGAGCAGTTTGAATCACGTGAGATGCCCGCTTTGGTAATCACGGGGTTCAGTGACGATACAGGCTTGATTGGGGATAATGTCACCGCAGACCCAACCATCAAGCTCGATGGAACTGCGTTAGCCAATACGAAAATCCAAATCCAAGATGGTGCCTCAGTTATTGGTTCAACCTCGACCAATGCCCAAGGCCAATGGTCGTTCACAACAACAACGTTGTCGGACGGAGTGCATGAAATACTGGCGACTTCGGCGACAAGCACATCAGAATTCCTAACTGGCAATCCGTACGCGCTCAGTCCGAATGGATCCAATCCTTTTATTATCGCACAAAACTTAGGTCAAAATTGGACATTTGAAGCTGAATACCTCATGGCTTCCGACACCAATGGAGGTCTAAATACTGTTTTTTCATATGGAAGCTACACGGACGGCGTGCTAGTCCGCACACTTCGTGGCGACAGTTTATTTTTAAACGGAAACGATAAAGGGCATCTCGATTTATTCAATGGACCGACAACGAATGGCGCGTTTGTACCGGTCCGTATCACCTATCAAAACGACGGATCTCAGGGTATTCTGGAAATCTATGTCGATGGGCAACTCAAAGATTCAATTACAGCGAATGGCAAACTAAATCCTGCGGACGCGACCATACGCATCGGTTCGGCGCACCATGCTTACAATGAGGGTTTTAATGGTCAAATACGCAATGTCAAAATTACAACCGATTCTGGCAGCGGCTCATCCGCCAGTCTGACGTTAAAGATTGACACACTGGCTCCTGCAAAGCCTCAAATTGATTCATTTAGTGATAATACTGGGGCGCAAGGCGCCAATCTTACCTCCGATTCCACCATCACTCTTGTTGGCAAGGCTGAGGCCAATTCCACTTTGGCCATTATTGACGGCAGTAAGTTGCTTGGGAATACCGTGGCCAACGCCAATGGGAAATGGTCATTCACCACCGTTACCCTTGACGACGGGAAGCACGATTTTTCTGTCATTGCCATCGATGCTGCGGGAAACAGTTCTCCTGTATCGCAAACATTGTCTTTGACCATCGACGCCACTCCACCCGTTCCAGTCTTTTCAAATATCAACACCCCGCGAACCAATTCGGTGGATTCCATTTCGGTCAATTTGGGTGAGAGCGTAACTGGACTTGCGTTGAACGACTTTTCCCTAACCAGGAATGGGCAATCAGTAACTCTGGCACAGGCGAAAGTCGGTGGAATAACCGGGCAGTATTTCAGTAATCAAACCCTTTCGGGTTCACCCGCATTGACGCGGATCGATTCCGCCATCAATTCCGATTACGGTGGTGGCAGTCCAAATCAGGCGATCCCCAGCGATCATTTCAGCGTTCGTTGGGACGGCGCAATTCTCCCCCAATTCAGCGAAAAATACACATTTCGCACCCATACGGATGACGGTGTGCGTTTGTGGGTCAACGGGCAATTACTGGTTGATCGCTGGAACGACATGGGGCCAACTTCCTACACGGGAAGCATCAATCTTGTTGCTGGTCAACTGACATCCATCAAGATGGAATATTATGAAAATAGTGGGGGTGCTGTTGCTTCACTCTACTGGTTAAGCCCTTCCCTTACTGAAGAAATCATTCCAGCAGCCCGCCTTTATGACAAATTGGGCCAGAGCTTTTCTGGATCCGGAAGCAGTTATGTTCTTGGCGCTCTTGGAGGGAGTACAGCCCTAGAAGGAAAATACATCCTCAGCGTCACGGCCGGAGCGGCACAGGATTCGGCTGTGAATCTATCCAAAGCCGCCTTCGTCTCATGGACTGTCGATCTTACACCACCTGCAGCGCCGGTCATTTCCGGTTTTGCCAATGACACAGGAACCGCTGGCGATGGGCTGACGTCAGATACTACTATTTTACTTTTTGGAACAGCCGAACCCCTATCTAAAGTAAATATCTACGACGCTGGTAATCTTTTGGGTTCCATTGATGCTGATGTGAATGGGGTATGGGAATTCCTGACTGCATCATTAACGGATTCCAGCCATTCCTTCACGGCAAAGGCTACGGACACCGCCGGCAATATTTCTGGTTTATCGACTGCCTATGTGATTGTGATTGACAGCAAAGCGCCAGATGCGCCTGTTGTTACGGGATATAGTGAAGATTCGGGTGTCGTTGGAGATCGAATCACATCGGACAATACCATTACATTGATTGGAACGGGTGAAGCGAAAGCCGTTATTGCCATTTATGATGGTTCAAACCAGATTGGAACTGTAAGTGCGGCGGCTAATGGATCATGGACATTCACTACAGGCATTCTCCCCGATGGAAAGCACGATTTCAAGGCAGTCGCCATCGATGCGGCAGGTAACATTTCAGGAAGCTCGAATGTTCAATACTTAACAATCAATACTAACCCAACATTTTTCAGCGTCGAAACGACCACTTTTGCAGAAAAAGTTGCTGGCGTGTTTCCCGTGATGGCGACCGCCAATCCTGCTCCAACCTACAGTGTTGTTGGCGTCTTGCCCCAGGGTGTCACGCTCAATGCCAGCACGGGAGTTATCTCAGGAGTTCCAGGATCAGGCGCAGCCGGAAAGATATTCCAATTTGATATTGTTGCATCGAATGGTGTCGGGCCAGATGCCGTTCAAACATTCAGGTTGGCGGTAGTAGGTGATATTAGTCCAGCAGAACGCACTGGGCAGTATGCTGGTTTTATTACCGGAACTGGGCATCGATACGCGAATCAATACGCTTTTGCGGTAATTCGAGCCGATGGAACAGTCGCTGCATGGGGTAATTCCGCTTATGGCGCGTCTGTTCCGGCAGGCCTTGTCAATGTTGCGGAAATATTTTCTACTAAAGGGGCATTTGCAGCGTTAAAGCGTGATGGAACTGTGGTTGCGTGGGGACACGCATCCTACGGTGGCACGGGCGTGCCCGCAGGCTTATCGAATGTTCGAACTATTTATTCTACAGGCACGGCGTTCGCTGCTCTTAAATACGACGGCACAGTTGTAGCGTGGGGCGATCCAGATCGAGGTGGAACAGTACCAGCCGGCCTTGTCGGTGTTGTGGATATTTATTCAAATACAGAATCGTTTGCGGCTCTTAAAAATGATGGAACAGTTAAGACATGGGGAAGAAATTTTAGCCAAGTCATCAATCCCCCTTCAAACCTGACTGGTGTTGTAAGGCTCTTTTCCACCAACGAAGCTTACTGCGCATTGAAATCCGACGGCACAGCAGTCGTTTGGGGTGGCTATGGCGGACAAGCTCCCCCAAGTTTCACCAACCTTGTAGAGGTTGTGTCCAATTATGGTGCTTTCGCAGCTCTCAAAGCTGATGGATCGGTAATTTCTTGGGGTGGTGCAAGTTTTGGCGGAACAGGCGCTCCTACCTCCACGGGATTTACCAAAATATTCTCGTCAGGAAATGCCTTTGCAGCAATTAAATCTGATGGATCAATTGTTTCGTGGGGTGACCCGGGTTCTGGCGGAACAGGTGCGCCTACAGGAACAGGTTTTACCCAGATTTATTCTACCGCAAGCGCATTTGCTGCCTTGAAATTCGATGGGTCAATAGTCTCCTGGGGCGCACCAGGATCGGGTGCAACTGGTGCACCCACAGGTAGTGGATTTGCCGAGATTTATTCAACAGGGGCTGCGTTCGCAGCTTTGAAATCGGACGGCTCCATTGCTGCCTGGGGAAGTCAATTTAATGGTGGTAATGGAGCACCGACCCAAATCGGTTTTACCCAGATTATTTCCACTCCATCAGCTTTTGCGGCACTCAAGTCAGATGGCACTATTGTGGCTTGGGGGAATGCAGGTACGGGAGGTTTGGCACCGAGTAACCTGAATTCTGTTGTAGGCTTATCATCGCCTTACGCACACGCGCCAGCTTTTACCATCATTGATAAAGCTGTATTTAATACTCAAAGTGGTAAATCATTTCAGGTCATTGCCAGAGGTATTCCGGAAACAATCACGCTTTCCCTTGTCGGGAACCTCCCGGCTGGAATCACCTTTAATCCAACAACAGGCACTTTCTCTGGAACTCCTCATGCAGGTTCCGATGGCACTTATAATGTAAAAATTACAGCATCCAACAGCCGGTTCGAGACAACAATTGACTACCCCATTGTTGTCGATATCACCCGTCCCGATGTTCCTCTCATCGATAAATTCGCAAATGACACAGGAATTTTAGGCGATGGTGTCACTGCCGATTCAACGTTGATTATCAAAGGAACTGCGGAAGCAGAATCCACTATCAGTATATTCGATGGGCAATTGCTTCTGGGCGAGGTGCGGGCGTCGGTTGAAGGGAATTGGTCTTTCACAACACCTATTCTTGGCGAAGGCTTGCATTCCATCAACGCCACCGCAACGGATCAGGCAGGAAACCTAACAGAGCCATCCGCTGTACTTTTCGTAACAGTCGATTATAGGGAACCTGATGCTCCAGTCATAACCGGTTACAGCCGGGACTCCGGAATACAAGGCGATTTAATTACCAACGACAGCGGTATTACGATTTCAGGAATCGCCGAGCCAATGTCGTTGATCAGTCTCTTTGATGGCAATTCCTTTATTGATTCCATATCGGCTGCCTCTGATGGTTTGTGGTCATTCTCTACTTCACAATTAGATGAGCGCAATCATGAATTTAGAATTCATGCGACAGATGCGGCGGGAAATACTTCTGCAGATGCATATTTGTCGGTTATTGTTGATGTTTCCTCACCAAGTCGTCCAACTATCGACAGTTACGGCATCGATACTGGAATTCCGGAGGATTTCCTGACATCGGACCGAAATCTGCAACTCTCCGGTAGAACTGAACCAGGCGCGTCGGTCTCTGTCTATGATGGAAATAATCTGCTAGGGCATACACAGGTTGATGCTTCAGGCTTTTGGAACTTCCCAACAAAAAATCTTATAGATGGCTGGCATTCGTTTTTTGTCAAGGCTACTGATGTGGCCGGAAATGAGTCTCTTCTTTCGAATGAACTCGCAATGTCAATCGACACGATTGCCCCCCAAAGCCCCGCGCCAATCGTGTCGGATTTCACCCTCAATGCCGATTCATTGTGGATTGAAGGATCTGCTGAACCGGGCTCGCTTATCAGGATTCTTCGCCAAGGAAATCTGATCGGTTCGGTTCAATTGCTTCAAAATCAGACCGACTATGCGATCCCGGTGGAAATCCTTCAAGACCAAGTTAATGAGCTAACTGTCACAGCTACCGATGCTGCCGGGAATGAATCTAGCCCGGCCACTATTCGTGTTCTTGAAACGCCAGCCCTCCCTACAATTTTCTCAGTCATATCAGAATCTGACACTATCAATGGAATTGCCGGCAGGGGCACATTGCGCTGGGCTATTAAACAGGCTAATGCGACTGTTGGGCCTGATATTATTAAATTTAATATTCCCGGTGAAGGAATCAAGACGATTGTCCTCGGCAAATCCTTGCCAGTTTTGCTCGGCGGCATAACGATCGATGGCTACACCCAGATCGGTTCCCGCGCAAACTCAGCCTCCATTGATCAGGCGTTCAACGGCATCATCAACGTTCAGATCGCGGCCAGTAATTTCACTTCGATCGATATTGGTGGAACCAACAACCAAGTCAGAGGAATTGCATTTGGCGGAAATTCTTCTAATAATGAAATTATTCGTGTGTCTGGAAGCGCGAACATAATTGCAGGCAATTTCATCGGCATTGGCGGCAATGGACTTCCCATGGGAGGCTCCGCCGCATCAGGTGTTGTCTTGTTGGGTGAAGCGAACATTTTTGGGGGTGGAGTCGCTGCCGATCGAAATATCATTGGCAATTGCTCCGTTGCCGTAGGAGTGGCCGGATCAGGAAACAGGGTTTCGGGTAACTCTATCGGCATAGGCTTATCAGGGTCAGATTCAATTACGAATGTTGATGGGATTGTGATTGGTGATTTCGCCAACAACACGATTGTTGGTACTGATTCAGATGACCTGAATGATTTTCAAGAACGCAACATCATTTCAGGAAACTATGGACGCGGTGTTTACGCAAGGCAGACGACGGGAACGGTTATTGCTGGAAATATTATCGGATTCGCCATTGATGGCGCCACTGTAATTGCAAATCAAAACTTCGGAATCCAACTCGCCTTGTCATCTGATATTATTATTAAAGATAATATGCTCGTCGGAAATGGTATGTATGTGGAATCATCCAAGGGTCTCAAACTGCAAGCTTCCAGTGGTTTGTATGACGTTCATTTGGTTGACGTCGCTTTGGCAGCCGATTCAGCAGTTCAATCGTCTGGCCTTCTTTCACTGGAATCCTCAGTGAATTTTAATTCCTCCTTCGATGCGACATCGCCATCCATCATCCTCATTTCTGGATCAATACATGCTCACAATTCCAATCTTGTTTTTGGTGATGTGAACACTCCTGTTGTCATGTCTGGCGACACTATCTTCGAGAACGGCTATGGTAATTTAACCTTTGGTGGATCAATCGACGGCTATTTCAAATTGGATGTCAGGAGTGGTGGATCTACTGAATTTTTGGGTTCCATTGGAACTAGCATGGCGCTCTCTGGTTTGAGCACAGATGCCCCTGGCAAAACATCATTGAGCAACGCATTTGTCGATGGCGCGATTTCCATTGGTGACAAGGTTTCTCTTGGTGGAATTTTCGTAGTTAAACATGGTGATTTTAAAGCTTTCCAAGATGTAACAGTTTCGTCCGCTGTTAATATTCAGGCCATGGATGGGAGTGTGGAACTTGCTGGTCCTGTAACATCCAACTTTGCATTGTCAATCCAAGCACTCTATGAAATAGGCCTTGCTAATAAAAATAATAATTTTAATGAAAGCCTGCACGTTTCTGGTGATGACATCGTGGTTGCCGATCTAGACAGCCTCGATATTGTCATTGGTGCTGATGATAGTGCATCGATAGTGGCAGCAGGTAATCTTTCGTTAAGTGGAAGCGCGTGGAACCTCACGGTTTCATCTGCGTCTGTCAATTTTGGTCCAATCAATCTGGCTGGCAACACTTGGATTAAGGCTACCGGTCCGGTCGTGCAGACAGGTATCCTGAACATTGTCGGCGACGGAACAATTGACGCTATCAATCAGTCGATTGCGTTGAATTTGGATAACGATTTTGGCGGGCTTTTGACTCTTATCGGTTCGGACATTTCCATCAATGACCGCAACTCACTGATGTTGGAGTTGTCATCGAATTCAGCATTTGTCCAGGCTGGCGATGATTTGTCGGTTCAAGGTAAGGTAGTTGGAGCCCTGTCGACAGTTGCCGGTGCGACGATATTTGGTCAGACAGATGTGATCGGTAATCTTTCGGTGAAGGCCAATGGCCCAGTAACGCAGAATGGCATCATTAACGTAGCGGGCAACACAACGATTGATGCGTTCAACCAATCGATTGCATTGAGTCAGGCCAACGATTTCAGTGGTCCAGTAACCCTGAATGGATCGGATATTTCGATCAATGACCGCAACTCACTGATGTTGGTGTTGTCATCCAATTCTGCATTTGTGCAGGCTGGCGATGATTTGTCGCTTCAAGGGAAGGTGGCTGGGAACCTATCAACAGTTGCCGGTGCGACGATATTTGGTCAGACAGACGTGACCGGCAATCTGTCAGTGAAGGCTAATGGTCCAGTCACGCAGAATGGCATCATTAACGTTGCGGGCGGCTCAACAATCGACGCCTTCAATCAGTCGATTGCATTGAGTCAGGCAAATGATTTTAGTGGTCCAGTAACCCTGAACGGATCGGATATATCAATCAACGACCGCAATTCACTTATGTTGGAGTTGTCATCGAATTCTGCATTTGTGCAGGCTGGCGATGATTTGTCGCTTAAAGGGAAGGTAGCTGGGGACCTATCAACTGGCGCAGGTGCGACGATATTTGGTCAGACTGACGTAATCGGCAATCTGTCGGTGAAGGCAAATGGCCCAGTTACGCAGAATGGTATTCTGAACGTTGCGGGCAACACAATGATTGACGCCTTCAACCAGTCTATTGCACTGAGCCAAGCAAACGATTTCGGTGGGTCAGTCACACTGAACGGCACCGACATCTCGATCAGTGACCGTAACTCGCTGACAGTAATGCTGTCCGCCAATAATGGAATCATTCAGTCTGGCGATGATCTTTCGCTTCAAGGCAAGGTTGTTGGGAACCTATCGACATTTGCAGGCGCGACAATATTTGGTCAGACAGACGTGACCGGCAATCTGTCGGTGAAGGCTAATGGTCCAGTCACGCAGAATGGTATTCTGAACGTCCTGGGCGCCACAAAGATTGGTGCCTTCAGCCAACCCATCGCGTTAAATCAAGAGAACGATTTCAGTGGTGTGGTGACGCTGAATGGCTCTGACATTTCGATTCGAGACCGCAATTCGCTTGAACTATTCTTAAACGCAGGTTCAGCAGAAGTGCATTCCGGATACGACTTGTTATTGAGTGGATCGGTGGCAGAAAACCTGTACACCAGTGCGGGCTATACATCATTCGGCAGTACGAAGATTTTCGGTAATTTATCCACCAAATCAGGTGGTCCAGTTGTTCAATCCGGCCCGATTAACGTTACAGGTTCAACAGAGATAAATAGCCAAAACCAAGTTATTTATCTCACGAATTCAGGAAACCATTTCAATGGAACAGTAGCACTTACTGGTTCTACGATTGAAATTACTGATTCAGGCAAGTTGAGTTTAATCCTAGCGGCAGAATCGGTACTCATTAATTCCGCCAATGATTTGTACTTTGAAGGAAAAACGGATGGCTTTACCAAAGTTTCCAGTGGCGGAAACACAATTTTTGGAAATTTGTCAGTCGCTGGTCCATTATCGATCATTGCTAATGGTTCCATTGCGAATAAAGGAAGAATACAAATAACTGGTCACGCATCTTTGGAAGCCGGTATTAATTCCGCAATAGTATTGGAAGGCGCGAATAAGTTTTCGACATTTTCTGCACAACATAGCGGTAGCGTTAAACTTTTGGGCGCATCACTTTCAGAGATACGGGTAAATCAAGTCAATGACGTTGAGCTTGGCTTCAACACACTTGCAGGATCAGAAGCAGATGGAATCCGCATTTCATCAGCTAATTCGGTAAATATTCACGGCAATACAGTTGGCTTAATCAATAAAACAGGAATTCGAATTGAAAGCTCCAAAGAAATTCGTGTTGTAGGCAATACTGTTTCTCAAAGTGCTGGTGATGGCATATCGATTGTAGGCAGTCCTTATTCCAACATTATTGCTAATGTGATAACCGAAGTAGGTGGGAACGGAATTATTCTAACCAATTCCAATGGAGCATTTATAAAAGAAAACGTAATAACCAATTCTTCAAAATTCGGGATATTGATTGAAGACACTCGTGACGGGCGAATTATTGAGAACACAATAACTGCTTCCATTCTCGACGCGATCAAGTTGCCAGCGACAGGTTTTTCAAACATCACTTCTGGCAATAAATTCGGTTTACTTGAAGAGAGCAGGCTATTCGTTGATGTTGGGTCCGCTGGTTATGACGGTTACAGCCTGACAAATTTGGCCAATCCACCAGTAATTTCAAGCGTTGTTGCCGAGGAGACTCGGTTGTTGGTATCTGGAACATATTTAGGGCGTCCAATCACCGCTACAACAATTGAAATATATCGGACAATGGAAAATGGTTCAGCATATCCAGTGGCAACCTATAGTGGAACGACTGATTCGCTTGGGGTGATGGTTTTTGATGTTGCTGTAAGCGTATCCAATCAGGGAATTGGTTTCCGCGCGGTAGCATCCAGTCCATCACAATCTTCAGAAATGTCTGGGGAAATGCTCGATGGCCAAATCCTTGATGTCAGAGTATTTGATGGTGTCGGTCAAAATGTAATGATCAATCAATCATACAACAGAGCAGTTCGATTTGAAGTGAGAGACCCGTCAGGCGTTCCAGTTGCCTTTGTTCCGGTACGACTCAATGTTCCTTTGCCGTCTGACAAAGTGAGTGCTCGTTTTGAGGACGGTCGTCGGGATATTTATGTCGTAGCAGATCGCGTGGGAGTTGCATCGTCTCCCAATTTTGAAGCCGGTCCAATTGCTGGCGACTATTTCATGCGGGCCTTGGTTGGTGGTTCCGGCCCAACGACCAGCGGGGTATTGCTTGAAATCAGACCTCCTGCCCCAGTGGTTCTCAATGCTGCTGTGCCTGGCGCTACAGGTTCAAGCGCCCAATCCGTTCGTGGAACTGCGCATGCTGGAAGTCTTGTGCGGATTTATCGGGCTGATAGTGGTCAGGTAATTGCATCGCAGCAATTGGAAGCGAATCAAACGGATTTCTCAATTGTATTGCCCACCGCATCTGAAAACGATCGCAAGGAGCGATGGGTTGTTACATCAACATATGATGGCAATCTTGGGCCTATCGTAAATCAAACCAACGGAAATGAATCTAACTCAGGATTCGTTGCTACCAATCCAATTGTTGAATTATACTTGAATTCTCCCGCCGTCCCACTTTCTAGTATTGGGCAAGCTGGCGGAATTATTACTGTTACGAGAAATGGCTCGATAGTTTCGACAACTGAATTTCCGTTTCTTGAATCGGCCAGTTATTTTGCCAATGGCACAGATGGTTGGTCAGTAAGTGGTAGTGGCATCCCAGTTCACATTCCTGCGGATCAAGTTGAAAATGGATATTTGACTGTAGCACGTCAAGCCAATGATCCACCCTCATATTTCGTCAGCCCTTCCACGCATGCGGGGTCTCGTGGTGGTTACTATGGCGGAGTTTTGTCGTTTTCTATGCGTGCCGACGGCAAGAACACAAATATCGAAGCCATTGATGTTGTTATGGCAGGCTCTGGTCTTTCTTTGGTATCTATCGCAGGTTCAACACCTGGAATGTCATGGACGCATTATCAACTTGATTTGATTGCAAACGGCACATGGCATGTTGGAAGCGCATCAGGACCACTGGCGACTGAAAGTGAAATCAGAGCAGTCCTGGAGTCATTTGAATCTGTCGCCATACGTGGCTCCGGTGATCTTGGTGCAAGCGCGCTGCAACTCAATGAAGTATCGATCAATGGCCCTTCGACGTATTCAAATGAAATAAGCCTCGATCTTATTAGGAATTCAAAAACTAATTTTGTCATCACAACGACTGATCGTCATGGTAATATTTCCGGAAACACCATACTTCCGTTGATCACCGAGGATTCTATTACGCCTAGATCTCCAGCAATCACCGCGTTGGTTGGTGATACAAATATCAATGGAGATCAGGTCCTTAGTTCCAAACGTCTTGTGTTGATTGCGAAGGCTGATCCCAACGTTCATCCTCTTCAAATTGGTTCAATGAATTCGTTTATTAGAATTTATCGTGATGGTATTCAAATTGGAAATACTACCGCAGGTACGGACGGTTCGTGGACCTTTGCCGACCCTGACACGTTGTCTGAAGGTAGTTACGTATACACGGCTACAGCAACAGATCGTGCTGGCAATGAATCCGTCAGATCATTGTCTTTCAAATCTGTCGTGGACACAATTTCACCTAATTCGCCAAGTAATTTTGTCATAACTCCTGACACAGGACCATTTATCGATTCTGTCACAAATATTGCCGCCCCTCGATTTTCTGGCTTCGCTGAATCTGGTAGTTTCGTCGATGTTATGCTTGGCACTGAAACGCTTGGGCGAGCTATTGCTGATAACCGTGGCCGTTGGAACATCGACCTCGCGGCACTTCCTGATGGTGATCATCTTCTTTTGATTCGATCAACAGATCTCGCAGGTAACGAATCGGTGATTGCCCAGCATCACCTAGTCGTTGATACAGTAGCGCCTGCTTCGGCCAACATCACGAAATTGTATGAAGACTCCGGTGAAGACGCAGCAGATGGAATTACGAATGCGAAGCGGTTGACACTTGAAGGTACTGGTGCCCCCGGCACCTTTATCAACATTACGCGCAATGGCGCAAAATTCGGTAAAACTCAAGTTGGTTCGGATGGCACATGGAAACTGGATGGCACCAATTTTGAACTTTTGGATGGCCGCAGCGCATTTGCAGCCATCGCAACAGATTTGGCTGGAAATAGTGCTCAGGCGTCTGCCGATTTTCTGGTAATTATCGATACGCGCGCACCATTGGCTCCAAGAACAGGTGGGATTTCTCCAGACACGGGTAATCCACGCGACCGAATAACCGCTGTTGCCAATCCGTCAGCTATTGGGGTGGCTGAAGCAAACGCGAAAGTATTGGTATACCTCGATGGGGTAGCCATTGGATCTGTCATTGCTACCCCGGCTGGGAAGTGGAAGTATGATTTGCCGGTTATGTCTATTGGATCACATACCGTGGCGGCTGTTGCTATCGATCGAGCAGGTAATGTTTCGCCAACTTCCCAAATCATGACGTTGTTTATTGATTCAGGATTGCCTGGCAGACCGATATTTACCGGAATAAGCAACGATACTGGAATCGATTCAACAGATCTTGTCACCCGAGCCAGCAGTTTTTCAGTGATTGGAACAGTTGCGGAACCCAACCTAACCATTCGTGTTTATCGAAATGGAGTGCTTTCTGGAGTCACAAAGTCTACTGAAAACGGTTCGTTCACTGTTGCTGTTTCTGGTCTTGTTGAAGCTGAATACCAATTTACCGCTGAATCCATCAATACCGCTGGAACATCGTCGAGTGAGGGAATTCCTCTTTTCGTGGCAATTGATTTGACCGCACCAGGCACTCCAGAAAATATTATTATTTCAGATGACCTTGGCTTCAATTCGACAGATATGTTGACCAGTGATGGTTCGATATCAGTTGGAGGAGTTGCTGAACCAGGATCGTTGGTTGAAGTGTTATTGGCTGGACAGTCACGAAGGGCTTACGCCGATGATGAAACAGGTTCCTTCAGTGTGTCGTATGAAGACATAACACTTTCAGACGGCGCTTACTCAGTTCAGGTTCTTGCTTATGATGTGGCTGGTAATCGTTCCGCGCGCGCCGCAACGGCAACTGTCCGCATCGATACGTCGGCTCCAAGCCTTTTGCTTAGTCGATTGGAAACTGATACCGGATTATCGGCAATTGATTTTATCACCAGTGATACAACCCCTACGCTTATAGGTTCGGCAGAGGCTGGTTCGACTGTAGTTGCCAAACTATTTGACAGTGAATTAGCGCGGACAACATCAGATTCCAGAGGCGCATGGGTCCTTCCACTTGGAATGTTGCAATCTGATTTTTACAACCTTGTGATCGTAGCCATTGATGCTGCTGGCAATGAATCTCGCGTTCCAGTCTCTCTTGTTGTTGACGCGATCGCTCCTGACAACGCCATTAACCTTTCCATTAGCCCTGATACTGGTGTTATTGGGGATTTTGTCACCTCTTCTAATAGTGTTATTCTTTCGGGGCTCGCTGAAATAAATTCGACAATATCATTAAAAATCAATGGTATAATTAATGCCAAAATTCCAGTTGAATTGAATGGCAAATGGTCTGGAATCATTCCTTTGATTAAGGACGGTTCTTATTCAGTGGCGATATCTGTCATCGATACCGCGGGCAACTCAAATCAACAAGACGCTTTCACTATCACTCGTGATAGTCAGGCCCCTTCCCGGCCTGTCATAAGGGAAGTCGCTGATAGTGCCGGAACGCCAATTTTGGACGCCATCACATCATCAAAACATGTTGTGTTGTCTGGTTCAGCCGAACCAAATTCGCTTTTGAACATTTTTAGTGATACAAAAATCGCAGGTTCGGTAATTGTTGACAGTATTGGCTCATGGACATTTTCCCTGCCAGCATTGGGCGGAAAACCCATCAATCAATTCGCTGTGGTTTCTATTGATGCTGCCGGCAATAACTCACCAAATACCAATTTCGTTGTTATATTCGACGCGACCCCACCTTCAGCGCCCAAAATAGTTGGAATTCTTGATGGGGCAGTTGTTGACGCGGATGCTCTCACTTCATCCAGAATTCCAACTGTCCGTGGCCAGTCTGAGCCAAACAGCAGGGTTCGCGTTACGGTTGACGGAATTGATTCTCAAACGGTTCATGCAAATTCGGAAGGAATATGGTCTGCTTTAATTTTCGGTCTTAACGATGGTGTGCATAGGGTTGTTGCATCGGCCATAGATCAGGCAGGAAACCAAGGTATTGCATCGGCACCATATCAATTTACCTTGGATACCAGTGCTCCTTCTGCTCCTGGGATTGATAATATTCAGCCCGATGGTGGTTCATCAGACAGCGATGGTATTATTGGTTTTGATTCTATTGTGGTATCAGGTCATGCAGAGCCATTATCAACGCTGAGTGTGAAGTTTGGATCTCTTGGTTCTAGCCAAATCATTGTCCCGAACAACGGTCAATGGTCGATTAACTTTAACCAAATTCCGGATGGCGTGTACGTTCTTGATGCCAATACTATCGATGTTGCCGGTAATCTTGCTTCTGCAGGTGTCAGAACAATTGTTATTGATACATCGGCTCCGGCTGCTCTCTCCGGCATAAGATTTAATGTCGATTCTGGAATTAGTAACACAGATGGAATAACCAATCAGCAACCTCAAATACTTTCAGGGCGAGGTGAACCAGGTTCCCTGGTTGAGATTTCAGCTCCATCTCTTGGAGCAGCGATTTCAACGATGGTTCTACAGGATGGTTCTTGGAGTGCCAAATTGGCGTTGCTCGCTGTTACCTCTCCTGATCAAAAATTCCCGCAGGGTAGTACTTTACTTGTACTGAAACAAACAGATCAGGCCGGCAATGCGTCAACGGCAGCTGAATTTGTCATTGTTGTGGATGAAACAGCACCTGACGCCCCTTATATCCAACTTGCGATTGCGAACTCAGGTTTATCTGTCGGCTCTTCTGGAAGCCTCTCTTCTTCTCGTCCTACCATTCAAGGCCTAGCAGAGCCAGAATCTAGAATACGATTGGAGATTCATTCCGCGACGACAGTTGTTTCGACAGGTACTGTCATTACAGATAGTGATGGCAAATGGGTTTATTTTCCTACCAAGGATTTGCCTGATGGATCCTATTCTGTTTTTGCATATTCAACGGATGCCGCCGGTAATGAGTCGGTTCGCAGTGTTCAGTTCGAGTTGCAACTAGACACTCGTGCCCCGCAGGCGCCGTCAATTACCGCCGTAGGTCCAGATTCGGGTTCGAGTAGTACTGACAATTTGACGCGCGAAGCCTCACGGATTTTTGGTTTAGCGGAAGCAGGCTCAACGGTTCGCTTTTTTGAAGTGATGCAGGATGGTACCAGATCATTTTTGGGTGAAGCTATTGCTGGTAGCGATCGAAATGTGTCACTCGAATTATCAGGATCTGGTGTGATTCTTGGCCACGGGCGTCATCAAATTGTTGCAGTTGCTATTGATGCGGCCGGCAATACTGGTGTTGATTCGGCTCTTCGAACCATTGAAATTGATTCGGTTGCTCCCGAAACCCCAGAAATTGTTTCAATTAGTGATGACACAGGTTTAGCCGGCGATGGTGTGACTTCTGATACCACACAAATTATCTCAGGTATTGCTGAAGCCGGGTCCATAGTATCTATACGTTTGGGTGGTCCAGGTTCGCCAGTCAAAACCGCGCTGGCTGGTTTGGATGGTTTCTGGACTGTAGCACTTACGCTTCCAGAAGGAATCCAAACACTTGAGATTATAACTACTGACCGCGCTGGCAATTCCAGTTCAATTCCTGCTATTCGCGTCTTGGTAATTGACAAAACCGCTCCTTTACCACCTTCAAGTGTGACATTGGTGTCTGATACCGGTCGACTCTCCTCAGATGGTGTTACATCCAATAATCTTCCTGAATTAGCCGGTAAGGCGGAACCAGGATCAGTTATTCGTGTTCGATATGGTTCCGCAGTGAATGGGGCCAATCAAACATTTGGCTCAGTGGTTGCTGGAATCAATGGATCATGGTCAATTGCCGCGCCTGATATTTTTGATGATGGTAAGTATCTGTTTGAAATCGAGGCGTCAGACTTGGCGGGTAATCTTTCCGCCAAGACCAAATTGTCGGTCACTATTGATACAGTTGCTCCTGCAGCAACAATCGCGTTCCCGATGGATGGTGGTTATTACAATCTCAAATCCTGGTCTGGTTCGATCAAAGGATCTGCCCAATCGCTGGGTGGTTCTGCTCTCGCTCGAGTTATAGGCACAGTAACGGATAATCTTGGACAATATTATAACGGGACTTCATTCGCTAATGCCTTCGTTGAGCTTACGGCAACGGGAACTTCGGCATGGTCGTTGCCCATACCTGCTGGCGCGCTTGTCACTGGTCATACTTATACGGCTAGTTTTGTTGTGGAGGACCTCGCAGGTAATCGGGATTCTGTAAGCGAGGTGACCTTTAACTTTGATACTGTATCCCCAGTCATCTCCTTGAATGCGTCTTTGCCGGAATCGAATTTGGTTCCACAAACCTTGGTTATTGATTTTGGCGAGCCTGTTCGATCGTTTCCATTGGAGCGGCTTTCTGTTTCGGATGGTTTGACTGTACGGCAAATTGATCAATCCGCTGGCAAATTTACCTTGTCGCTGTCTCCGAGCCGCGAAGGCGTGTTCTCTGTGAAGTTACCTGCGGGGGCGGTTTTGGATATTTCCGGTAATCCCGCACCTGGCCTTTCTTTCGTCACGTCTTTTGATATTTCAACTTCCACCACTGATTCTCAGAAATTGGAATTTTCTGGATCAGGCGCGGGATATTCCGGTCAGTTTGGCAAGGTGTCTGATCAAGATTGGTTCCGTGTGGTAGCCCCGTTTTCCGGCGGTCTTTCGCTTAATCTTTCAGGTGCCAAGTCTCTGGGAACATCCTTGAAGCTTCTTGATTCGAACAAAAATGATATTGCTCTTGCCGATAATTCCGCATCTGCCTCAAGTTCTCTAAAGATCAATGTGATTGCTGGAGAGGCGTTTTACATTGGAGCTGGAGCCAGAGGCCTTTCCACTGGGGCCTACTCATTGTCCTTGGCTTTAGGTGACCCGTTCCTAGATGATTTTGGGAATTCAGTCAGTGACACTGGAGGATTGCCTGCGTCAGGTACTGGCATTTATTCGGTACGGGGTGAAATCAACAAATCAGGTGACGTTGACTACTTTAAATTTGTCGCCTCCGCCACTGGAATGATTACTTTCCGCGCCAGTCCGACCGGATCGTCAGCATTGATCCCTTCATTGGCTGGTGGATCATCAGAGAATGTTTTCACATCGCAGACTGAAACTGAATCTCGCATTTTGAATCAAGCGGTTGTTCGGTTTCCAGTAATTTCTGGTTCGACTTATTTTGTGAAGGTAGGTTCTCATTTGGCTTCTGGTGTGGAGTCAGTTGGCACCTACATTTTGGAATCAACCTTTGCCCAAGGCGGCATAGAAGCGACAGATGATCAATCCGGGCTGGCCCGCAAGGTTGATCTTTCCGGCTCAGTTCGAAGTGCCAATTATGCGATGCGACTTGAGGCCACTGGTGATGCCGATGGGTTTGAGATTATTTTGCCCGAAGCGGGCCGAAGGTTGCTTATTTCGGTGGATTCTGGGTTTGAATGTCGGGTGGTAGTGGGGACTGGTTCTTTTGAAAAATCCTTCGTTACTCAAAATGGGCGGTTGCTGCTCGATGGTATCTACACTGATACCAGATCAGTTCCTGTAAGGGTATTTGCTTCAGGGTCTTCTGGTGAATACCGCCTTTCTGTTGCGGTGGATGAGTTTTCAGGTGACTTTGCCAGTGCTAAATCAATCAACCCTGGTCCAATTGGTGAGGTGTATTCTGGTGGTATCCAGTTGCCTGGTGATATTGATAACCTTGCTGTTCAAATACTTCAAACTGGCAAGGTGATTGCCAGACTTGACCCTGTTGGTGAGGTTTTCGATGTTTCGGTGGATATTGTCGACGCTTCTGGTGCGGTCATTGGAACCTCACTTGTTAATCCGGATTACAGTGTTACCGTTTCCGCATCAGTGAGCTTTGGCGATTCGATTTTTGTCCGGATTCGTGGTAATAATGGTTCTGCGGGTCGATATAAGTTGTTTGTGCAGCAAGTACCCGACGATTTTGAAGACACAATTGCCAATGCTTCTGTTTTTGCCGGGTCTGTCTCTGGCAATCTTGACTTTCAATCAGACAAGGATGTTTTTGAATTTGTAGTGAATACCAGTGGTTCATATGTTTTCCATACACGTCCTGATATCGGCAGCAAAGCTGAACCATCGTTAAATGTGATTCGTCGTGGCCAGATTGTATCCAGTGTTGACGCAAGTGTTCCTAACAGTAGTGGATTGGTCACCGTGGATCTGATGGCTGGAGAGCATGTTTTTGTGGAGGTGGCAGGTTTTGGGCGTTTAGGTCGTTACTTGTTAGATGGATATGCGGATGGTATTCAGGTTGGAGATGATTTCCCCAATACTATCAATATGGCCCAGAATTATCAGACCAATGTACTCGTTCCTGGACAAGATGTTTCCGGATCAATTAGTCCTGATTACGATTCTGACTTCCTTCGATTCAACATTGCCGAGTCAGGAAAGTTTACCATTGGCGCGGGAGCTTCATCAGGCAGCAAGCTTGATGCGCGTTTATCGCTTTTCCAAAAGGATATATCATCACAGACGTGGCAATTGTTGGCAACGGATGATGACGGTGGTGATAGCGTAAATGCCCAGATATTCCAGGCACTTGATGCTGGCGATTATTTGGTTCGCGTTGGTTCTTCGCGTGGAACTATGGGTTCTTACAGTCTTTCGCTCAATCAATTCGTAACACAGTCGCAGACTGGTCCTGATGATGCGCCTGATAATCCGGCTAAAGCCACAATTAAGTCGTTTGTCACAACGCCACAAGGCGCTATTTCCATTGTGAACGGCACCATCGAGCGAGGGACTGATCTGGATTATTACCAGTTCAAATCTCCTAACGACGGAACTCTGATTATCAATCTCGCGCGTACGGGTGGTTCACTCGATCCCATTGTTGGACTTTATGATTCGGATTCTGCGTCCGATACCACTAACGATAATTCTGGTCCCGGTACAACAGACAGCCGTCTGGTGGTTGATGTTGTCAAGGATCAGATTGTCGTCATTAGCGCGGGAAGTTTCGGGCTCACCACCGGAACATACAGATTGACTGTCGCCCTTGAAATTCCTGTTGCTGATGATTTTGGTCAGAGTCCTGTTTCGTCTGGTTCAATTCCGCTAGACGGAGTCGCGCTGCTTGATTACGTTGGAGATCGCGACGTATTCAAATTTGATCCTGCCATTGATGGTATTTTGACTGTTCATTTAGATAATGTTGTGGGAGTTTCCAATCCACGCATTCGGATACTGGATAATCATTCCGCTGTTTTGGCGGAGGATGTTGCTGGTGGATTCGGGCTCAATAGCTTGCTTTCCATTCGTGTTAATGTTGGAATCCCTGTTTATATTGAGGCGGCTTCGGTTCTTGGTGAAATTGGTTCTTACAAAGTATCAGCCCGGTTAGTTGATGATGATTATGCCAATGATGCTTCTGGCGCTTTTCGCGCGATTGTTTCTGCCAATGGATTTGTTCTTACTGGAAAAATCAATAGTGTTGATCCGGCTTTCCAAGAGTCAGGAACTGATGCGGATTGGTTTGCTTTTAAGGCAGATCGCAGCGGTTTAGCAAATGTCCGTGTTGATTCGGTCGATGGCTTGAATCCGTACTTGTTTGTTTACAATTCAAGCCTTGATCTTATAGGCAGTCAGGACAACCGTTCAGATCTTGACACTGGAGCAACTGTGCCTCTGGATCTGATCGAAGGCCACACATACTATGTGCGCGTCGTCGGTACGGCAGGCAGCACCGGGAGTTACACTCTTGAATCCCGACCTGTTGTGGATGACCATGGAAATTCGCTCGATTCATCGACAGCACTTGTCGTGGATGATCATGCCAATGGATTAATTGCTGGTGCGATTGATACAGCGTTTGATCAAGATTATTTCCGGTTTACCCCCTCAATCGATTCTCGGATTGCTGTCACGTTGGTTGCGGGTGCCGGTAGCAATCTCGACTCCAATCTCTCTGCTTTCGACAGCAATGGTCGCCTTATTGTCGCTAACGATGACGCAACTCGCTTAACCAAGGACAGTCTGGTTGAATTCTCCGTACAGGCTGGTCAGACCTATTACCTGCGAGCACAAGGATTTGGTTCGAGCGAAGGATTGTATCAGGTTGTGGTCAGTCCAATTGCTGAAATTGACGATGAATTTGGCGATACCGCAGATATGGCTGAATCGTGGGCGTTGGCTTCGGATGGCAGTGGCCACCGAGAAGGCGCGCTTCAGTCTTCGCGTGATATTGATCTACTCAAGGTTGTTTCGCCTTTGTCCGGTGTTTTGGAATTAAATGCCACCATTCAGGTTGGTAATGCCACGGTGAGGCTGTTTGCAAGGAACGGCAATGATGTTGTTCAGGTGGCGTCTGCTACCGGTAGCGGTTTATTGGAATTAAACACGTCCGTCGTTGAGGCGCGTGAATACTTTATCCGCATTGACTCTGTCGAAGGGGATCTTGCCCTGTATTCTCTCGACGCGTCTGTTCAATTGAATTCTGGCAGTGACCTTCGTCCTGTTTCGAGCGATGTTATCGCGAAGCTCAGTGATGAATTCAATGCGGCTTTTGTGCGTCGCATTGCCACGATGACTGCTGGCGGGGATATCAATAAGATTCAAAATGAAATTTTGAGCGATCTTGTTCGTAGTTATCTGTTGATCAACGGCACTCCTGACACTCACGTCTTAGTGATTTACCTTGATCCGGTTGATTTCGCTGTTTCCGATGGTGCTGGCCGAGAAGTGGGCAGAACCACCAATGGTGGCGCTGTTTCCGAAAATCCTTCTGCTGCGGTTTCGTCGCGTGGCGCGCTGGACCTTGTTGTTGTTCCAGTTTCCAGTGCTGGTTCCTTCAATATGAATCTGATGGGTGTGGGTGGTGGTCGTGTTCTCGCTGGTGCCACCATGATCACACCTACCGGAACTGTTATAACGCCTCGTGTTGGTTTCAACGGCGGTTCTTATTCAACCCTTCCTGCCGGCGATGTTCCTAAGGAAGGATTGCAACTTGTTTTGGATTTCAGCCAGGGTGGCGATTCTGGTGGTAATGGCGGCGGATCTTCCGGTGGTGGTGGCACTGGTACCGGTACGGGTGGAACATCCATTACTTCGGTCATTGCATCGGCAGTCAATTCAACGCTCATTCAGACATTGTCTTCCCAAGTGGCAAGTGTGATTGATATCAAAGGTTTAGGTGAATTGGCTTCTGCGCAGGCCACTGCTTTTGTTAGTCTCTTGTTGACGGCCTCGACGGTGGATGGCTCGAAAGATGCCAAAGATTTGTTAGGAACTGATAATGGTTTGCTGGTATTTCTGTCCAATCCCGTTGTTCAGGCAAACTTGCGGGCTGTTTTCGTTATTTCTCAAGATGTATCAAGTTCTCTTAATCGTGGTGTTCGTTTTATCACCTCTAAGATTGCAGTGGTTGATAAGCTGGTTGCAAGTGCTTCCGCTCCATTGCAACAAATCACGGGAACAGTTCTTCCTGGTAAGGTTCGCGTTTTGCTAAGCAATGTTCTTGTTACAACTGGAAATCAGTTCGTTCAGCAAATTGATATCTCTGCCGCAGCTATGGCAAAAGTTGTCATGGATCAGGCTGCCAAACTACTAGTGAAGCCAGTTTCTGGCGCTGATAAGTTACCTTCCACACCACCTGCTCCTGTGCCGGCTGCTCCCCGATCAGCAGTGCCACCAATGGGTGCCATGGATCGTGCTGTCGCTGAGTTTGCTGGTGATCATCCTGATCTATTGGCAACGACAGGTGCTGTTGTAGATGATTCTGTTTGGGGTGATACGGAGTGGATTTGTGGTCCGGAATCAAATGACAAGAATGGCGCTGGTGCGTTAACAGCCGCATTACTTGTTGCCGGGTTCCTTACCCCAGCATGGTTGCGTGATCATCTTGCTCGCAAAGCTAATGATAGGCGACCAATCACTCGATTGGATTCTGAAAAGAAAGACTAGTGGTTTGGCGTATTCTGATCTGTTGGGAACGACCATGGTTGCATAATTACAACCACTGCTGAGAGAATCAGAACAAATGCGATTGCATGGCGCCAATGAAGTGGTTCGTCCAACCACCAGATGCTGAACCCGGCAAACACCACGAGGGTGATTATTTCCTGAATAATCTTGAGCGTGGGTGTGCTGATTCCCTGACTATATCCAATTCTGTTGGCTGGCACCATGAGGCAATATTCAAAAAACGCGATGCCCCACGAAACCAAGATCGCTGTCAGCAATGGCATTTCCCGCTGACGCAGGTGTCCATACCAGGCCCATGTCATGAAGATATTCGATATGATCAGAAGGCAAACGGGCGTCATCATTCAAGTTATGCCCGGGTTTGGTGATTGATTTTGTGTATGGCTTTTAAATACCAAGGAATCAGTAATGCAACGGATAATGGCAGTAATGCTGGTGTCCACGCTAGCTGTGCTGTTGTTGGTGTTCCGGAAAACCCAAATGACATTAAAATCACAATTGTTGCCAATAATGGCAATTGTGGGTAGCCCATTTTTCGATTGATCAAGGCCCATCCGATCCATGGTCCTATGAGCAGATATGTGGGTGGCTCGATGGCTGGACCTACCAGTAGAAACCAAGCAGTTCCAAGAAATGCCGCGAGTGTTATCACAGATTGTCTTTTCAGCTTTTGCCCAAACAGCAAAGTTGTGGCCAGGGCTGTTAGGGCAAGGACGCCACTCAAGCCTAGCCATCCTGCTGGGTAAGGTGTTTCAAGGTTTGGGATTTTTCCAGATAACGATGCAACGATTGCTAGTGCCGCGCTCCAAGCATCACGGAATGCTGCTCTGCGTTCTCCAGCACTGGCCAGTCCATGTTCAACCCATTCTTTCCATAAAGCATTATTGGCTGCTGACCATGGGCCTGAAAGTATTAATCCGATTCCGATGGCAGCAGCAACCAATGCTGCAATTTGCCTAGGTCGTTGAACTAACGCCAGCATGGGTATTGATATGATGGTGGGTTTCAGGAACAGCGACATAGCTGTTAGTATCGCACCCAGCCAAACGCGCGTTGGCCCGATGGCCAACCCACCTATCAAAAGAGCTCCAACATGCGTATTGGCTTGCGCATTCCACAAGCTGCGACCTGCCAGCAATAATACCATGAACCGATATAAACCCAGTTGTTTGTTGTTCCAGTGCAATCCGCCTGGCAGGATTTTAATTCGTAATTGTTCAGCAGAAAGATACAGCCCAAGGCTACCAACAATTGTCCATAAGATAACCCCTACAGATATGTGCCATGGGTAAAAAAGCGAGAATATTGGCAGGCTAGGAGGCGGATACCTGTAAAGATCGATCCCTTCACGTTCAACATATACGTGATTTCCCGCCAACCAATCTGAGACACCAGCCACATACACCGGGAAAACCGAATGTTTGTAGGGTGCTGCCGCAAGCTTGGTTGCCGCTATGATGGTAATCAACAGCCAAAGTATTATTGATAGACCAGCCCAGTTTGGATTGGCAGGTTTCGAATGGTCAGACATTTTCACGGAGCCTTGGTTGGCAATTGGTTGAATGGCTCCGGATCGTACGGGTCCGCTGGTTTTGGCATTGGCGTTGGAACAGGCTTGGTTGATGAATCGGGCATTGGCATAGGAGTCGCTGGTGCAGCAGCAGGCACGACTGGATTTTGTTTCGCTTCCGCGAATTTGCTTTCCCCCGGACGCGACTCCACTGCTTTGACATCTGCTTGCTGAATTTCAGGTGCCAATGGACGAACGATTGGTTTTTTGGTTTCCGCTGCAAATCCAACTGGCAGCAAACCGGGTTCAGTTGGCCTTGTTACAGCGTATTCTTCAGCCACCAGCCGAACCCAATCTTCCAGTTGCTTGTAAGGTTCCGACTGACGGCCTTTTAGGGCGGGCTGTGATTGTCCACCATGAATGGAAACGCTTTTGACTAGAAGCGGGCTGGACAGTGGCGATGTAGGGCTGACATATGCCACAACAGCAGCAATGTTCGCTTGCAGAGCCTTTCGGTTTCCCATTCCAGCGCCATAGGAGCGCGTCAGACGGAAATTTCCACCACGATCGGCAGCATGACACGAAGCACATGCATTCATTAGAATGGGCTGAATGCGGTGATTGTAGAAGCTTAGTGTGTCTGTTGTAAGCTGGACTGGACTGGCTCCTGGTTCGTCACCCGATGGTGCTGTTTTGGCAACCGGCGTTGTATTATCGCGTGTTTCTAAGTGTTTAACGAGACGTTGGGTAGTTCCGTGGTCTGGCCGTAATTGCAGTGCCGCTTTAGCTTCATGAATGCCTTCGTCGCGAAGATTTCGTGCTAGGCACCAATGTGCCAACCGCAATCTTTCATCGGGGTCCTGCATGTTGGCGCGCTTGCGAAGTGTAGCGAGAGCTTCCGGCAAGTCTGCACAAAGCACAGCCGAAGATTGTGCCGGAACCCACGTTATAGCTTGCCCACGGCGAAGCCTGTAGCGGTCGCCAACCTTGTCGATCTCACCCTCCAGGGTGCGATCGTTATCAAGAATTAGCACTTGCCCCTTGAGAGGGGGCGGGAGGTTTGGTTCATTCGCCGGCAGGGCGAATAGCGACATCAAGATAATGGCGTTCATGCGCGCCGGATAATCTTTGGGTCTTCCTTGAATCAAGCGCAAGATGCGGGAAGACGATAGCGGGTCGATCTGGTAGAATCGCATTTTCCGGAACCCAGCACCCAGATCCAGGAACGCTGACGGACATGAAACCTCGCCTGTTGACCCCCGGTCCTACTCCCACGCCCGAAGAAACCCTGCTGGAGCTAGCCCGACCGGTTACATTCCACCGCAGTTCTCAGTTTCGGGCCATCATCAAGGAAGTAACTGCAGACTTGCAGTACATCTTCTGCACAACCCAGCCTGTTCTCACGATCACAGCTTCTGGCACGGGTGCCATGGAAGCTGCCATTGCCAATACTGTTCCGGTGGGTGGAAAGGCTATTTGCCTTATCAGCGGTAGGTGGGGTGAGCGCTGGCGCAACATCTGCAAGGCATTTGGCGTAACTGTCGTTGAGGTTAAGGTTCCTTACGGAGAATCTGTTCCTCCCGAAGCATTGGCGGCGGCACTCAAAGAACATCCTGATGCTGCCATAGTCACGGCAACACACAGCGAGACCGCGACGGGTGCGAGGAACGATATTAAAGGTTTCGCTGCCATCACGCAGGCATCCAGTGCATTGCTGATTGTCGATGGAATCAGCGGCCTCGGCGTTATGGAATGCCGTATGGACGACTGGGGCGTCGATGTTGTTGTGACTGGGTCACAAAAAGCATTGATGCTGCCTCCCGGTCTTGCGTTTATATCGCTGTCTCCACGCGCATGGACGCGGGTTGATTCCCTGTACCAAGGCCCGTCCACTCCACGGACTTTTTACTTCGATCTCCGCAAGTACCGGGATAACCTTGCAGGAAACGATACTCCGTTTACCCCGGCCAATACACTCGTGCGCGCCCTTCGGCTGAGCCTGAAGAGGCTGCGTGATGAGGGAATTGAGAATTGCTGGAAACGACATGCTCGCATGGCGCGTGCAGCCCGCGCTGCAGCGGGTCCATTGGGCCTTGAGCTTCTGGCCAAGGACCCTGCCGATGGTTTGACGGTCTACAAGTTGCCTGAGACGGTTGATGGCGTAGCCATTCTCGGCGTTCTGGAAAAAGAATACGGTATTCGAGTCGCTGGCGGTCAGGACACGCTGAAGGGCAAAATCATTCGTCTCGCCCATATGGGATATATTGACTATTTTGAAGTGCTTGCTGCGGTTTCGGCACTGGAAATGGTGCTTCCCAAATTTGGACATGCTGTTCAGCCGGGCACGGCTGTTTCGGCAAGTCAACGCGCTTTTTCCGAGGGGGCTTGATTCGCCATGCCACGTGTTTACATATCAGACAAGCTTGAAAAGTCGGGCATGGATATCCTGCTTGAGGCAGGTATCGAGGTGGATAACCGCCCCGGCCTGAAGGGTGATGAGCTGAAAGAAGCGATTCGCCTAGCAGATGGCATGGTTCTTCGCAGCGGTACCCGTCTGACGGCGGAATTGCTTGAAGATCCAGGCATTTTGCGTGTGGTAGTTCGTGGTGGAGTGGGCGTCGATAATATCGACGTGGCCGCGGCGACCCGCAAGGGCATCGTGGTGATGAACACACCGGATGCCAATACCCTGTCCACTGCTGAACACACGGTCAGCCTGATGATGTCGATGGCGCGCCATGTTCCCGCGGCAGATGCCAGTATACGCTCCGGCAAGTGGGAAAAAGGCAAGTTTTTGGGTTGCCAGCTCACTGGCAAAACACTTGGAGTGATTGGGCTTGGCCGCATTGGCCGTGAAGTCACGCGTAGAGCCTCGTTGGGCCTAGGCATGAGGGTGATTGGATTCGATCCGGTGATGGCTCCAGCCGCGATCAGCCAGCTTGGTATCGAAACAGCTCCATCTGTTGATTCCCTGCTGCCTCATTGTGATTTCATAACGGTTCACACGCCACTTACCGATGAAACGCGCGACATGATCGGTGCGAAGCAGTTGGCTCTGCTTCCCAAGGGCGCGCGGGTGATCAACTGTGCGCGTGGTGGAATCATCAATGAACCAGCATTGGCCGATGCTTTGAAATCTGGCCATGTTGCCGGGGCGGCTTTCGATGTGTTTGTTGAAGAACCCATTGCGAAAGACCATCCATTTTTGGCTCTTTCCACCACGGTTCTTACCCCGCACCTAGGTGCTTCAACCGTTGAAGCTCAGGATCTTGTTGCCCGAGAATCGGCGCAACTGCTGGTTGATTTCCTGTGCAAGGGACAGGTTCGCTTTGCTGTGAACATGGCGGCACTGGACCGGACCGAACTTGAGGAAGTTCGGCCATATGTGGATCTTGCGCGCCGATTGGGCCTGTTGTTTGCCCAAATGGTTCGGGGAACTATCCAGCGAGCAGAACTTCGTTATCGAGGCGACTTGGCTACCAAGCCTACCCGTCTGATCACGGGCGCCTTCGCCGCTGGTCTTCTTGAGACGTGGTTGGATCAGGTCAACTTGGTTAATGCCCGTGTGCTCGCGGCCGAACGGGGCATTGAATTGATCGAGCAAAGCAGTTCTGAAAAAGGCGACTTCAGCTCCCTTTTGGAAGTCATAGTCCATACGGACCGTAAAGAATACCGGGCTGCTGGTACGCTATTTGGTAATCGCCAACTCAGGTTGACCCACCTTGGGCCTCACCGCCTCGACGCACATCTCGATGGCATGTTGTTATTGTTCAGCCACCGCGATGTTCCTGGATTGATTGGCTTTATCGGCAATCTATTTGGTCAGCATAATGTCAATATTGCCCAGATGACAGTAGGCCGGCAAATAGCAGGCGGCGAGGCAATTGCCGTGCTCAATCTGGACTCTGTACCGCCGCAGCAGGCTCTCGATGAAGTGGCCGCGCACCCTCAGATTGGGAGCGTCAGCTTTGTTCGTCTGCCAGAGGAAGGCGCGCTTCCCGTCTGGTTCGCCTGATTACAACGGCAGATTCGCCATAACGATACACAAAAAGCCTCTGACTTAAACCAGAGGCTTTTTTATGTATAGATTATGCGGATGCGCGGAAAATGCTTTTAGTCCGAATACAGCATGGCCCTGAGTGTGCTCTGAAATTTGCGGAGAATGCGCGCAACGGTGCGCGCGCTTAGCCCCCTTCGAAGCCCTATCTGATTATTGGGGAATCCGGCGCGAAAATCGTCAATCACTTCGCGCTCGTCGGAGTTCAACTCTGAAAGAGCGAATTCCAATATCTCGCCCATCATCGCGATGTCTTCGGGCGTTGGCCCGTTGGCCATGGCGCGCCAGTCGTCCTGGCTTAATGGCCCGGATGGGTGCCATCGTTTCTGGCGCGTGAGGAATCTGTTCCTATTAAGGCATTTGCGGATGGTGATAATAGAAAGCAGACCGTAAACCATGTTCCAGTTGCTGAATTCTAACACGCCTTGGTTGAATTGTTTAAAAAACGATTCGAATACAGATATTGCCACGCTTTCAGGATCTATCCGGTTAGCCAATCTGTTGTCGATATGCTGGTGGGCTAGTCGTGCCAGTTGATCGGCAAAACGTCGATAAACAAGGGTTGCGGCATCTTCGCTTCCCTGTTCGAGACTGTGCATGATGCGGTCAAAAGATGAGTCAGTAATACTCATGGCTTGATCACATTGTTTTTGGTGGATATGTCTCCCCTAAAGCCGGGCAATGTTGTCTGGCCTGATGGCGTTACTCCAGTGAGGATGGATCGGCCAATCAAGTCAGTGCACCAATTTATTTTCAAATCGTGTGCCATGGATGAATGCTCTGTCTTGGAAAGCGTGTCCCATTCCTGAAAACTTCTAGAGTTTTCCCAAAAGGACAGTTGTCGAGCCATGGCCATTTGGAATGCTTGAACAATTGGAGGTTGGTTGGTACTGGATTCCGCAAATTCGGCCAAATACATGGAAGCGATCGGAGTAGCAATCGCTTTACAGAATGCTAAATTTCCAGCCTGATTGCTGGTTCTTGCTTTGATATCGACTACTAGAACAGTGCTTGACAAGCGGTGAAGCGTGAAATCCCGCGCAGGGTTTTCTGGAAGCCCAATCATTTCTTGGTCGTCTTCTGTTAGCAAGCGTCCTGTCACCATGTTCCAGCGAATGGGCGGATGCTCCCCCAGTGTTGCTTCAGCAACCGCTCCATTTCCGATCAATTTGAATTTTTTAATGGTTGTCGGGGAACCCTTAAGCTAAAAATGATCCTGTAGGTAGCCTGATCCAATCCTTCGCAATCCGCGGGTATGTCCAACAAAAACAATGGGGCCCTCTTTTTCGGTAGCGATCTGGATTGATAGCGTGCTACCAAGCTTGGGAGAATCAACTTCAACGGAAACCATATTCAGATTATAGCGCCAGTCCAGAAAGCCCAGCTGTGTTCTTCCTGTATGAAGGCGAAAAGCAAATATCAATTTTTGTGAATCGCTCGAAAACGCGATCCGAAGCAACTCGCAGGCGGGGTTTCTCCATTGGCCAGCCAATGACCAATCAGGAAGATTCCATGTGAGAATGCTCCCATCATCGTGGCCAGTAGCCAGAAGTGACCCGTCGGAGTTACTGGTAACACACCTGATCTTACCCGGCGGTTTTCTAATGAAGTCCGGGTTCCTAGATGTGAGTGGTGAAAATAATTGTCGCCCCGTTGAGGTGTTCCAGCAAATCATTTTTCCGTCGCAATCTACAGTTGCTATTATCTGTTTTCTGTTAATGGAATGAAATATGGCAATGGATGAGTCATTGGTTGTTTCATTTACCCATAGGGTGTTCCCAGAAGCAACTTCGATAACACGGAATGATGTTGGTTTTGCGATATTGGCAGGATGCGCCGTGGCAACGGCAAGCAAACCGCCATCATCACTGAGTGCAATGGCAGTAATTTTTCCTGTTAATCCACTCGTGGTAAGTGCGAATCGGCCCGTTCGCTGACGTATTACACGAATCGCTCCATCATTGCAGGGCATGGCCATTGATTGGCCATCGGGTGTCATAGCTAAAACATTAACATCTGCCGCGACGTCGTGATAACGCCGATATATTTGCTGTGTCCCGGGAATAGTTACCAAAACTTGGTTTTTGGTGCGGTCGATGCATGCCAATGAAGAACCGTCCTGACTGGATGCAATTGCTGTTATCGGCCCGGTAGTTTCTGGAAGATAACGTTGCATTGATGTCTTATGGAGATCCCAAATGCGTGCGGTACAATCTTCACTGCCTGTGATGGCAAATTGCCCATTATTGCTAACAGCGATTGAGCGAATCACGTCCCTGTGACCTTGCTTTACCCATGAAACACGCCCTTTGCGCCAGTCCCATGCCGTCAGGCCCATAGTCGCTCCACCTGTTAGCAGCAACTGACTGTCCGGTGTGAATGCAATGCAAAGCACGGCTTCCCTAGGTGTCTCATAGTTTTGAAGACGCGTAAAATTTTCTGAAATTCCATTTTCTCCCAATCGATAAAGGCGGAGAAGGCCGTCATTCCATGCGATTGCGAGAACAGATCCATCAGGACTGTATGCCATCGCTGAAACATGGCCGGCAGATTGCCCATGCAAGACGTTGCCGATTCTTTTATCTGTTGCGGCATCATGAATGGTTACAGTGTTACCACGGGCCAAGGCGAGTTGTTTGGTATCTGGAGATATGGCAGTCAAACGGATAGGCCCCAAATTCTTATACAGTGAATGAACTACTGTTTTGCGATCCTTTTTATTGGATAAAGATCTGAGAAATAAGGATGATGGCACATCCCGATCAGGAACCATCAGAGAACCAAAACGCCATACTGGGCCGGTCACAATCATTCCTTGTTCAGTGGATCCTTCATGAATAGAAGCCGATTGTTTCAACCACTGGTTGGATGGTGAACGAGCATACACACGGACAGAACCACGACTCCAAATGGCAACTTCCGAGCCAAGTGGCGAGAATTGGATTGAAGTAATGGCTCCGTTTACCTGTTTTGGATGATCGATCAAAAAAGATGCATTGCACATGTCGTAAACACGCACATTTCCTTGAGCATCTCCAGACATAATGGTTTGTCCATCCGGGCTTATAGCGACGGCCGAAACATTAAATCGATGTCCAAATAGTGCTATTTGATTATCATTGAAGCGCGAATAAAGAAAGTTATATTCGGGGCCTCTCAGATCCCAGCGGCAATCATCCATATTGTTGAAAGTTATTTCCGGGCGTTGTACTTCCCATGCTCGTTCCGCCGCCTGTAATTGATTGGCATAAACAAGTTTTTCTGCGCGATTCCGCTGGAAATCAGATCTGGCGCGTTCGATTTCCGCCAGTTGTGTTTTGGTATCTGCCCGCTTCTTTTCATTTTCAGCTTCAGTGGCTCTTGTGGCGGCGATCTCACGTTCGTTCAATGCCCATATCCCAAAAACTCCAGAGATTGTCGCCGCGGTGAGCAATGTCAAACAGATGGCGAACATCGCGCTAGATACGATCTGATTACGGCGAATCCACTTGGATACCCGTCCAAACACGCTTGGTTTTTGGATTGAAAGCGGGCGGTGATTGACCCAGGCCAACAGGTCTTGTTCCAAGGATTCCGCAGAGCTATATCGATCCTCGGGCGCCTTTTCAAGGCATTTGAGGCATATTTGCTCTAATTCAACCGGTATTTTTCGGTTGATGGATTGCGGGCGTTCTGGAATATCATAACGGATCGCATGCAGCACCTCAAGATTGTCCGTCGCGTTGAATGGCCGTTTTCCCGTCAGGCACTCGTACAGGATTGCCCCCAAGGCCCACACATCCGCCGTTGGCCCAACAAATTTTGCTTTTTTGTCCGCCTGCTCCGGCGCCATATATGCCGGTGTACCCATCAAAATCTGCGTGCGTGTTATGTCTGAATTAGTGCATTTGGCCAAGCCGAAATCAATGATTTTGGGAACGCCATTTTCATCAAATAAGATGTTTCCAGGTTTGAGGTCTCGGTGCACCATTCCAAGGCTGTGCGCGTGATGAATGCCGGATGCCAGAGAACTGACCAAGCTGGCCGCTTCTTCTGGCTTCAATGGTCCATCAGTCAATCGGTTCGCCAATGTTCCGCCGGCAAGATATTCCAAGGCTAGAAATGGTGATTCTCCGGGCGTTGCCCCATAATCGTATATCTGAACTATATTGGGGTGCCTAATAGTGCCTATCAGTTCGGCTTCTGCCAAAAACCTGATGGTGTCACGTGGTTCTGAATCGGTGTCTTCTGTGCGCAGGGTTTTCAGTGCAACCAATCTGTTTAGCGACGCTTGGCGCGCCAGATAAACCGTGCTCATGCCACCTCGGCCGACTTCATGCTTTATTTCGTATCCTGATATTACATTGATAGTCTCGGAGACATTGTGTGGTTGTCGGGGGATGGTGTATTGGCTGGGGTACTCGCGTGGATTGATGGTTACGCCCGATTGCCGCTTGAGTTGAACATCCTGTTGAATCAGTTGACTCATTATTTCTGGTTGCGTTTCGATTTCAGGAAATCGGCTTAGATAATGGCTAAATGGAATGGCTGCACCACGGCGGTGCCGTAGTTCAATATCACTGAGTATCAGTTCCAGAAGCAGATGAATCGAAGAGCCTTGCGCACCGGTGCGATAATCGTCGATATTGGGAAGCTCGATGTTGCGGAATGCCTTTTCAAACGCCAGAACGATGGAATGGCAACTCATGCGTTCATCCAAGACTGGCGACTGATTATTCATGATTGGCAAATCCATCCCAATAATAATCTTTCGTGTTATTGTGGCTGTTTTTTCAACCACTGCAAATAGGCTCTCGGAAAAATTGGTGCGCCACAGTTTGTTACGAATTGTATCAAACGAAACTGTTCCAGCAGGGGCTTTGTCGCGAATTAAATTATGTAGTATGCGGTGGCATGGCTTCTTCAGAAAGCAGTGCCAAGGCTTCCCGAGCATGGTGCGCCACGATGGCATCGGATGCGTCCGCGCGGGCATCAACATCCGGCCATAAAAGGGTCAGATTCTCTTCGGCGACTGCCTGTATGCTTAGGAGGGCTTGTTGAGGATCTTGGCTGCCTAAGCCTTTACGGAAGATATCGAGGCTCGCACGTTCACCCAGACGCGCAAGTGCTGCTCTGGCAGCAAATCGGACACTCGGGTCGGCGTCCTTTCGTGCTTTTGCCAAACCTGTTCGTACCTTTTCCAGAGCGATCGGTTCTTGCCAGCCAAGACTGCTTACCGCAGCTGTTCGAATACCCGGTTCCGGATCATTGGCGGCTAAGAGAAGTAGTTCCTCAACTTCTGCTGAGGCATGGCCCCGTAGGGAGCGCAGAACAGCAACATAAGGAAAGGGCTTGCCATCTTCTGGTCGGGGTGCTGGGGCTCGGCGCATCTGTGCGCGCAAGTTCACATCAATGTGGCCTTGCACCCACATTTCCAAAAACCGTCCTGTTTGTTCATCGTGTGATCGAGCCAGTACGGCAATCGCCAAGTCCTGGTGCTGTATTCGCCCGGATGTCAGCAGGGGAATGAGCCAACGCGCTGCGTCTGCGCGAATGTCGTGGAGGGCTAAGAGAATTCGCCGTTCGATAGCCGGGTCCTCCACTGGCAACCGTGCAGCCAATGGTTCAACGCATTGAATCAGGTAGTCGGCGATGCTTTCTTCAAGATTGGAAAGACGGGCCGCTTGCAATTGCCAGGCTTCTTGCTCGTCTTCGTTTGCTGGCAGAAAAGCCTCATAGGCAGGCAAACGCCGTGTGATGCGGAGTGCTTCCGCAAGGAGTCGGACATTGTCCGGGTCGTCTTGCGCTGGTTGGCTGTCCCAATGGTGTTCGACCAGTTCCCCCATACGGGCCTCTGCAAGGCGTGACGGTTCAAGTCCTTGGCGCAAACCTTCCAAGGCCCGACGCAAGACCCTGCACGCTTGCGGATTTAGCGGATGATCTGGAAATTTTAGGAGGCCGCCAAAACCAGTGAAGCTACTCACTTCCGCGGCAAAATAGCTGGAGAGAGGGAGATCGGACCCGATTTGATCGGCTAGGCGTACCAGTTTTGGAAGTGCTTGTGTGCGATTCAGGGAGCGTAAACCAGTTGCCAGATCGAGCCAATACCAAATTTGCTCTAGAGAGTCTCTGCTGTGGCTAAGATTTAGCTGCCTTTCAAGAAGCCGGCCAGCCGCCAATGTGCCCAATTCTGTCAGTGCGTGGACATGGATGACAAATCCCATACCGGGGCGGATGAGTGCTTCCGCGGCCCGAATTTCGCCTTTGTCCAGCAGACGGCGGAACCTCTCGCGTGAGCGGTTGACCGCTTGTTGATCGATCGACTCGCCTTGAAAGATTTCAAAATGCTGGCGGCTGACACCTGACAGATTGTTGGCGTTCAGGGCCGTTCGTGGGCGAATCATGCGTGCCAATACAAAAGCCAGCGCGCTGGCTAGCACCAGGCAGACGACCGTCGCAATGACGAGCGCGTGCAACAGCATGACAGTTGGTCACCCCCGAGTATGGCCGTTTCCCCGAACAATATATTTATAGGAGGTGAGCTCCCTCAGACCGCAAGGGCCTCGGGCATGGAATTTTCCAGTGCTGATGCCGATTTCAGCTCCTAGTCCCATCTCACCGCCATCATGCAAGCGTGTGCTTGTATTGACCAGCACTGCCGCAGCATCAATGGTGCGCGCAAAGCGATTGGCGATGATGTTGTTCGCGGTGATGATGGCTTCGGAGTGGCCTGATCCGTGAGCAGCTATGTGGGCAATTGCATCTTCTGGCCCGTCAACCAGTTTGACACCCATGATAAGATCGAGGTATTCCCGATCCCAATCGTCTGAAGTGGCTGGGATAGCGCTTTCCAACAACGGAAGTGCCCTGGGGCAGGCGCGCAACTGCACTCCGCGCGCTTTCAGGGCCGCGCCCAGTTCTTTGAGGTGGCGATGAGCCCACGATGTGTCAACGAGTAATTTTTCAGCGGAATTACAGGTTCCAGGCCGTTGGCATTTGGAATCGATCACAACGCGGCGTGCCATGACTGGGTCTGCCGTGGCCTCAACATACACATGGCAGTTGCCATGGTAATGTTTCAGCACCGGCATGCGAGCTTGGGCTTCCACCCGTCGGATAAGGTCTTCGCCACCCCGTGGAATGACCAGATCGATGGCGTCTGCACGCGCCAGTAGCTGACCCACCAAATCACGGTCTGCCGTGGCTATCATTTGGAGCGATTCAAGTGGTAAGCCGGCCTGAACTAGGGCATCCCTGCCAGCGTTGGCCAGTGCGCGGTTGCTTTCTAAGGCCTCGCTGCCGCCCCGAAGGATAATTGCATTACCGGCTTTGACGCAAAGGCCCGCGGCATCGGAAGTAACGTTGGGGCGGGATTCATAAATGAAAAAAATAACGCCAAGTGGGACACCGACTTTCTCGACACGAATACCGCTTGGTCGGACCTCGACGGCTCGTATTTCGCCCACTGGATCTGGCAGATTCGCGACTTCCCGCAAGGCATGAGCCATTGAAGCCAGTCTGGAATCGTCGAGCCTTAACCGGTCGCGCATTGCCGAGCTCAATTGGCTGGCGCGATCCATATCTGTCTGGTTGGCTCGAAGGATAGCAGGAGCCTGTATTTCCAGCGCTTTGGCGTAAAGCTCAAGCCAATGGTTTTTGGAACCGGTGTCTGCCAAGGCCAAATGATGCGCAGCTATCTTGGCCCGGTTGCAGAGAGCCGCACAGGTGGCTTCAATTGTTTGCTGCGCTGCAACCATTTCAGTCTCCGAAGCGGTAAATCATACCCATATCGTCGATATTATCACGGAGCAGGGAGCCCGCCCAGTGGCTTGGGAGCTGCTTCTACGGGAACCAACTCGAAAGAAACCTTGGCAGGGGGGTCCTGTGCCAGTGTGAAATCGCGAGGCAATTGAATCTGTACGGATTCAATGCCGGGTCCTGGAAGGAATCGGCCGCCTGTCAGATCAATATACGCATGAACGCGTGGTGTATCGCCTTGATCTGGCCCTTGGATGCGTAACTGGAGCTTCCCGGCACGGTCATCCAGAAATCGGGGCCTTAAGGTAAAATTCGGTGGACACAAAAATTGAACAGGCAGATCGGCAAGCGGGTAAATCCGCGGCGCTTGCGGATCGATGCGTACAACCACACTTTCCGGATCGGGAACAATGGCAATACCATCCACTTCGCGAGGGAGTGGAAGTCTTGCCGGGCGTCCGGGTGTTAGACCCATGAATCCCAGTTCGTCGCGGCTTGGCAAAATGACCGAGAGCTCAAAAAGTCGTTCCAGCAGGTCTCGAGGGGCCCTCACCTTGACCGTTTCGGGAATGATGCGCAGCCTGGGTTCCAGATCTTTGCTGGTTTCAATGCGCACCTTAACCACTTTGTCTCCCAAGCGGCTCAGCATGACTCCAATTCGGTTGCGACCCTCCACTGGAAGTACTGTGACCCCGGCCGGCACACGGAGATCTGTTGCTTCCACGCGCACCGAGTCTTCTACACGATTGCGTTCCAGTTGGTCTTCAGGGAGAGCGTAGTCGACTGTGGCTGACAGCTCATTGCGGCTGATGGCTTCCTGCAGTTCACGCAACTTGTTGGGCGGCCCCGTGAAACTCACACGAACCTGTCCCACGGCTGGGCTTTCAAGCCGATATGAATCGGCCAATCCGGGAGCCAGTCGAACTGTTACCGGAACAACAATGTTATCGAGGATCTCCCTTTCGCGACTGCGGGCATACAACCACACAAACAGTCCCAAGGCAAACGCTAGGCCGAAAGTCAGCAGCCGATCGGTCATTTGTCGTCCCTCGGATAGGTGGGATCCCGTTTGGGCAGTGCCGCCATAACAAGTGACTTGCGCGCAGGCGGCACAGTAGGGCGTGCGGCGAGGCATTCTGCCATCCTGCGGGATACACGTTCACGATCAACGGCTTCAAGTTTGCCCTCAAAAACAATCGAAATCCTGCCTGTTTCTTCGCTGACAACCAGAACAAGCGCGTCGGTCTCTTCACTGACGCCCTGAGCTGCCCGGTGTCTCATTCCATGTTGGTGGGGAGTCAATTCTGAAGGCGCTCCAAGTGGCAATTGGCAACCAGCCGCCAGCAGACGAGACCTTTGCACAATAACAGCGCCATCATGCAGCGGGTTATTCTTAAAAAACACTGAATGCAGCAGGGGAACGCTTAGTTCGGCGTCTAATCGCGTTCCAGTTTCCACCAGCGCATCGAGCGATTCTTCACGCTCAATAACGATGAGAGCACCAATTCCTTGCCGCGACAGCAGCGTCGCGGCATCGGCAAGCGTGTCGGCGATTGGGTGGGAACGCGCAGGCGCGAACGCGCGGAGCAGGGGGTAACGACCCAGAACGAGCAGACCACGTCGCAGTTCGGGCTGAAAGATGATCACCAACGCCAAGACACCTGTGGTGAACAGGTAATCGAGCACCTTTCCAACAACCGTCAGATCGAGCGCAGCCACGATGGTCTGTGCCACAAGGAAGACAATAACAACAAGCAGGGAGAGGCCGCGCACCAGTCCCGCACTGCGCGTTCGGCCCAGCAAACGAAGAGCCCCATAAACTGCCAGTGTCAAAAGCAGCACTTCGATGGCGTCACGCCAGCCGAACGATTCAAATACATTCAGCCACCGGTCGAACATGCATCCTCCCGCCCGTCTGGATTGTCAGCCAGAGCTGTCACTACGCGCACAAGGTCGACTGCTTCACGAACATCGTGTGCGCGAATAATATCCGCGTTACCGCGGACAAGGGCTACGGCTTGCGCAGCAAGGGTTGCGGCAAGTCGTTCGGCTACAGGTCTGCCAGTGATATGTCCCAAAAATGATTTCCGAGAAACGCCTAGCAGAATAGGCAGATTGAGCTGCCTCAATTGCCCTAATTGACGCATGAGTGTGAGGTTGTGTTCTAAGGTTTTTCCAAAACCGATGCCTGGATCGAGGCACAACCGTGCGGCTTCAATTCCAGCATCCATGGCACGAGCAACTCTTTCCACCAGATGCGCCATCACTTCCGCAGTCACATCAACATATGCCGGGTTTTCCTGCATGTTTGCCGGAGTTCCCCGCATGTGCATGAGTACCACTGCTGCATGCGCGCGCAATGCGACCGAAGCCATATCAGGATCAGCCAGTGCCGAAACATCGTTAATAATGGAGGCACCCATGTCGCAAGCTTGCCAAGCCACGGATGCCTTCATGGTGTCGATGGATACAGGGATATTTGTTTCCCGCACCAAGGCGCGGATAACCGGAATGACACGCCGGCACTCTTCATCCGCCGTGACGGGTGTGGCCCCAGGGCGTGTGGATTCACCACCGATATCAATGATATCTGCGCCTTGTTCTGCAAGCTCCAAGGCATGATTGATAGCCAGCGTGCTGGATTGTGTGTCGATTCCACCGGAGAAACTGTCCGGTGTAACATTCACCACACCCATTACCAGAGGGCGACCAATGGCTAGTAAATCGCGGTCTCCAGACTTCCATATCCGCCTGCTCACGGCTACCACGGCTTCTCCATCATGCGTGTAATCTGACTGGCAATGCGGTCAAAGTTTACTTGCCTTGCGGTGCTTGTCGATTGGCCAAGTTCTGGAATGAAACTGCCTGTCGAGGTGATTTTGACAGGTTTGATTTCCGGAGCCCCCGGTTCGGGAAGGTTGAACGCGGCATTAGGAGAATCCAGATCCTTGCGGTGGGGTTGGCTTAGGATTTCGCCGGTACGCAAGTCTTTCCAAACGACTTCAACGGTAAGGTACGTTTCTGCTTCACGCACTTCGTTCAACTGGTTGCGGTTGATGATGCCCTTGGTGAAGCTGGTGATTACACCTGTAAGTTCAGTATCAGCCTCCGCGTTGGCTGGCAGTACCTTGAACGGTGTCTTGGATTCGACTTCCCTAATAACGGCTTGTGTCAGCTCGTTTTCGATACCTGAATTCCCCTGAAACACTTGGGTTTTGTTGATGAAAACGGGAATCCGCACGGTTCGGATGGAACTTTCATAATTTGGCCGTGTTGTGTAACGACCAAGTGTGAGTTGACCATCCCAGGTTTGGCAACCCGTCAATACCAGAATCAATCCCAGCATGAAGAGCACAAGACACGAAAAAGTTGGCCGCATGGCTGTCTCCACGGATTGAATCAAGGTATGTAGTTGCCACTGCCCGAAGCACTTGGCGGAATCATACCGGCAGGTAGCGCCTTGGGGGCTGGGGCCAATTCGGGGCGTGAAGCTGGCAGATCTGCATCCTTGCGTTGCCAGGGCCACTTGACCTCGGGAATGGTTGGAAGCGAATCAGTCCAGGATGCTTGTTGCGGTTCATCAGACTTCCCTCGCAGTTCCACCATACGTTGGCTGGCGCGTTCCGCATAAGGAGTTCCGGGATAGCGCCTTCTGACAATTTCGTAACAGAAATAGGCGGAGCCGGGGTGACTGGTTCTTTCGTAAAACTGTCCAACCTTGAAGTCTTTTTCTGCCTGTTGCAGCGTGATTCCGACAAGCTGCCTGCTGAGGAAGTCTTTTTTGCTGTCTGCAAGTTCCGGGTAGTTGTTGAAGGCGGCGTGAACAAGCATGCGGGCTTCCGCCACTTTGCGGCCATCGTAGTCGGATCCACCCGTGCTCAGGTGCTTGCTGATGATGGCCAGTTCCACGGCTTGTGGAGCCAATTCGCTGTTGGGGTGCCGCTCATGAATTTGGGAAAAATAGTAGTCTGCTTCGGCGAAATCATTGCGGAAAAACTTAACGCAACCACATAAGAAGAGGGCCTTGTCGGCAAGTGGCCCGCCAACATCGTGGTAGCGCACCTGTTCGAGTTTCTCGATGGCCCGACCTTCACGGTCGAGGAAAGGCTTGGTCCGGTCAAAGGTCAGGAAAATCGGGCTGACCATCCAGCGTTTCCCTTCCTTCTTTTCGCGGTCTTCGCGCATTTGGGCGCGTGTGTCGTCGAGCCAGTAGTTGGCTATATCGTACATCCGCTGGATAGCTTGCTCTTTGTATTGAGTGCGATCGAATTTGTTAAGCAAGTCCACGTAGGTATCGGCTGCACGGGGGTAGTGCCCCTGCATCCGCAAGCACTCAGCTTCCAGAAAACGTGCTTCTTCCAAAACGGGCATTGGGTTTTTCTTGTTGGCACCTAGACGGTGGAAAATGCGCTCAGCGTGGGAATAATTACCCTGGCGGAACAGTTCCTTGCCGCTGGCCAAACGCCCTTCCGGGCTGTTGGGATCGCTGATAGTTGCCTGCTCGATTGAGCCGTCTGGCAGCAAAACCCCAGACTCAGCAGGTGGAGGTGGTCCCTTGGGTACTCCCACAAGTGGAACGTGGTCCAGCATTGTGCAACCTGGAGAGCATGCCAGCAGCAACGCCCCCGCTAGGAGCATACGCCACTGGATTCGATGATATCGGCGATCGTTCACCGTCAAGTCTCCTGCCAGCCCATCAATCGAGGCCGGCGCCCACGGATCCAGCTCAGATACTCACCCAGCCATCGCGCCACTTGGCGCCTTGTGGCGGAGTCGCAACCGGCCAATGGCCCGTCACCCTCTTCTGCACCGCCAGCTTGGCGGGTCAATTCCCGCACAATCCGCCATGTTCCATCTGTCAACTCGCGCCAACCGCGTTGTTGCTGACGGCAAGGGGTGCACATTATGCCACCCTGTCCGAAACCAAACGCCAAGGGGCCATTCAATGCCCTTCTGGCGCACCCGATACACCGCTCCAACTCTGGCCTGTATCCCAGTTCCCACAGGAGTACCGACTCGAATCGAGCCAATGCTGCCCGTGCACCATCTCCCCCAACACCCCCCTTGGCCAAACGCGTCAGCGTGGTCAAGGCCTCATCCAGCAAACGCGGATGAGGATCGTTCTCTTCTGTCCAGTCGCCCAGCAATTCCGCCACCAAGTAACCGCCATTCAGGCCATCGAGGGTGTCTCTCAACCCAGAGAACCTGGAAGCTTGTGTTGCCTCGGTCAGAAGGTGCAGGGCCCCCCCCGATTTATGCACGAGGACAATACGAATGTGCGCAAGCAAGTCAAGCGCACTTTCGAAAGGGGAACGGAGTCTTTTGCCCCCCTTGGCCAAGGCTCGTATCTTGCCGAATTCGCGTGTATAGAGGGTTACAACCTTGCTCGACTCGCTGAAGTCGTGCAGGCGGAGAATCAATCCTTCGGCGCGTTCAAGGGGCATGGGCACATACTACTGTGAAGCCCATTGGCAGGTCATCGCCGGTCAGCAAACTCATGAAACATGGCCATCATGCCATCGGCGAGGCGTGAGCGGGAAAAGAGGTGCGACCGCTCGCATCCTTGAACTGTTAAGCGGGATCGAAGAGTGGAATCGTACGCCGCTGCTCTTAGAGCGGCTGACAAATCATGCCGATTGTCTGGATTAGCCAAAATACCCGCATCACCCACAACCTCAATCAGGCTGGTGGTTTTGCCGCTGATCAATGGAATTCCAAGCGCCATCGCTTCGATTGCGGGTAATCCAAACCCTTCGTACCGCGTGGGATAATACACCACATGTGAATGTGCCATGGCCGCCAAGAATTGTGGACGGTCCAGATTTGGCAGGATAATCACTCGACCATCGTTACTGCGCCATGCCCCCCGGATCATGGCGCCGCCTTGCAATTGTTCACTGGTTGGTAGAAGTTGATCCAGCGACCCGCCATCTAGAAGGCAAGTGCTGGCTATGACCAGACGAAAATCAGGAATATTGGCGTCTCGAAACGCCTCCACGGCCAACGGGACGTTTTTCCGGCGGCGGTTGAATCCAGTCGCGGCACCGACTGGAAAGAAAGCGTAGCGACCCCACTGGCGCAGGGTGTCACCTTCTTCCCAAAGTGGCCGGTCCTGCCAACTTTCATGTTTGGCCGAATTTATGGCTGATGCCTCATCGGCCAATGCGTGCCATACCACCCGAGTGCGTGAGGGGTCGAATGGAAGGAGACGACAAATGCGATCCCGCGCATCTGCAGAGACGCAGTGCATGGCAGAGATAGATGATTTGATTAATCGTAACGTATTCAGGCGGGTGCTTGCCGTTGAACCAAAGGCCTCAGGGAATTCAAGGAAACCCGCGTCATGGAAGGTGATGATCTGTGGCGCTGGCGGATGTGCCATGCCCGTGTAGTACGAGGTGTAGATGACGTCTGCGGATTGAATTGCAGGGCGGTTGGCCAAAACAGCATCAAGTGGGTCGGCTAGGTTTGCAGATTCTGGCCACTTGATCAGGTCGAGGTTGAAACGGGGATCCTGCAACAGCTCTGTCCAGCCTGGTTCAATCCCAGACCGTGGAAAGAGTTGGGCGGGGTTGTCCGGGGCCACAACAGTCAGTTCAAATGCCTCGTTGCATTCAATCAACGAGGCCAACAGGGTCCGGGCATGAACTCCCAAGCCACCAGTAACACCAATGTGTGGTAAAAAGAAAGCTAGGCGCAAAGGGTCGTTCTCCGCAATGGGACCGATGCTGGTTATACAGATCAAGGCGTCCTCAAGGCGAAGGGGAATCAATGACTCAGTTTATGGGAACGATATTCTGCTTGTTTTTGGCTTCGATCGTTCATGCAGGAGACCTGCGGGTTGACGGACGACTGGTGGCCAAGGTCGAGGACAATGGTGAAGTACGATCCAGTGGTAAACTTGTCGGAAAGTTCGAAAATGACGGAGACGTTCGCGCCAACGGTCGTCTGGAGGGGAAAATCGAACAGGATGGTTCGATTCGCAAGGGAGGGCGCCTCCTGCTGAAGGTAAGCAGCACGGGGGAGGTTCGAGAAAATGGCAAATTGGTAGGCAAAATCGAAAACGATGGCGACGTCAGACGGGATGGACGGTTGGTGGCCCGAGGCGCAGGAATCGACCGCCGTCGGTTGGCTGTCCTCATGTTCACCGACATGATTCCATGGCGGTGAAACCAATTAACAAATGTGCGGTCGATTACTGAGGAAAGGTTTTCGCCGCTGAACCCGCTGCAGGGATGGCTTGGACCTTGTTCTTGGGTGTTTTCTCGCGAGCCGTGGTTGGGCGGAGAGAATCGGCAAGGGCCGTATCCGCGCCAATCAGCTCTTCCAGTCCCTTTTTCATTTTGTCGACACGGGTGCTGAGCAGGTCGCGTTCCTTGCGCACTTCGTGCAGGACTGTGACTTGGGTTTTAAGATCGCCGATTTCCATCTCTGCTGTAGCCAGTCGCTGACGCGCAGCATCTCTGGCTTCGGAAACAGCGAACTGATCTTCCTCGAGTTTGGCGCACTTGGCTTCCAGAACCTTGAGGCGATCCATTTGAGCGGTAGAAAGCCCGGGTGACCGGGAGCATCCCCAGATGCATGCCGTAACACAAATAGCCAACCATAACTTTGATTTGATGTCATTCATGACACTGAGCCCTCGTGACGTTACCTGTACTTGCGGCGAAGTGGTCTGGAGAAGCGCCGTTTCTATTGGATTCGTCTTGAGGAAATATCGGTCTTGCGTGCGCTCAGCGTTTACCTCAATGGCCCAAAATTCCCGCACGCCCCCAATTATCGGGGCGTGCCAAAATGCGGAATTGCTACTTTTGTTACAACCGGCGCGATCGTACCTTCCCGGCATCGGTCAACCATTGAATCCAATCGTGTGGCAAGCCTTTTGCTTGGATTACCTCCGGTCCATACCGGGCTTCTGCCAAAGACTCCAATAACAACTCCAAACGTCGCCCCAAGTCGGGGTCGTGCCTTTGGGCGTGCCATTGGTAAATGATGTGATGGCCATGGCAGTTCCATGTTTTCTTCAAATAGTCCTGAATGAATTGGTGCAGTATGGACCAGTAAACGAAAGCGGATGAAACCCCACTCAATTTCCGCCGCAGGCGGTTGGCGGGATCGTTGATCCGTCTTGATATCATTATTGACAATACGATTAGGATGATTGCCAATCCCTCCCCGACAATCAGCATCCACCAAGGCCAGCGTAGGTTAGGTTCAACACGATGAGGAATTCCGGCGAGTGGCACGGAGCCGTAAAGATCGTCCCATTGTGATTCATGCCAAGCATCTTCGGTGTTTTGCTGCCATGGCCACCGTACACCGGGTCGTTCCGTTTCATTTGTATCGATGCGTTGAAGCAACCAACGGTCGCCAGACTCATGAAGCAGGAGCCAACCTTTTCCCTTCACAAGGGTGGGATTCCGGGTCGAGATACTATTTCCCTCAATAGCTTCCAGTTTCAATTCAACCATCGATTGTTCCAATGGTTCTGGAACGATAATCACCAGTCGAACTCCAGCAGTGGAGTTCGACGGCGGTAGGGAGTACTGCTCTTGGTGACATATTAAAATTGTCAGCATCAATGTCAGATTCATGGATGTTGACCCATCAGCAACTCCGCCAGCAGGCTTCCCAATGTTTCCATGGCTCTGTAGTTGCAGGGGGTTTCCCTGTGAAACCGGCAAGCTTCAGTTGTGTGTGCCATTTGTTCGAGGGCCTTTTGGCGCCAGATTTTCCATGCCGACTTGGAGGGTGGCGGTAACACTGCTCCACTCTCCGGATCAACTACCGGTTCGATGGTGGAGGGAGGTTCATCGATCCATGGATGGCGCACCAACAGCAACCGGACTTCGGCTCGCCGTGTCAGTGCCGTTAATTGAAGCGGCAAGGTGCGCGAAAGCCCGTCCGTGAGGATCAGGGCTAATGCGCCTCTTGGCACAAGCCCCTCCCACAATTCAAAATTCTTGTTGGCTGATGGGGCGCCATCTAGTAAGTGGGCCATACATGCATGGCCCGCAGCGGGATCCCTCCTTGGCGGAAGATGGCGCAGACCCTTGTCACCCAGACTGGTGAGGCCAACGGGGTCGCCGCATGACAAGGCAACCGGTGCCAGCAGCGAAATGACCTCTCGAACCAGATCAAGGGGAGACGGCGAGGGTGAAGATGTCAGTCTGGATCCGCCCTCGACAACAAAATGGAGTGCCTGACTGGGCGATGGGCGGTCATCGCGCACATGGGGGAAACCGCGGCGTGCCGTGGCACCAGCATCGAGCCGTCGCGGGTCGTCACCCGGTTCAAATGGTCGTATTCCTGCCAGATCAAAACCTGTGCCAAACCTTGTCTGACGATGCACGCCTGCAGGAATACCTGCAGGCGCCATGCGCAGCAACCGAGACCAAAGGCGGTAACCAAAGGCGTTGGGCATGGTGCTGCTGTCGCTCGGATTGTTGGGTGGATCAGGGGAGTGGAGCTTCCTTCAGGTCCTGTTCCGAAACAATGGACAAGTAAAATCCATGCGGATTGCCGCCATTGCTGATCTTCAAAAGGATAAAATTGGAGCCGGCATTCAGTTGAACCGGGATACGGAACTTGCCGGGGATGGCAGCCTCGTGGGAGCGGTCTTCGTGCACTCTGGTGCCGTTGACCCACACACGGCTGCAATCGTCGGCTCCAAGAACCACCATTGCCTTTTGAGCAGATGGTGAATCAATGGTTGTGGCGAGGTAAGTCAAACTATTCGTAGCACTTTCGCCATGAATGTTCGCGAGGTCAACATAGCCGTTGGCATCAGGTCGGACTGTGCGCCAACCAACAGGTCCATTCTTGCCCTTGATCGACTGGGTGAAATCAAGTTTTTTCTCGGGATCAAACACCGTGTCGAAGCCTGTATCTCCACCAGGACCACCTTCCAGTGGTCCCATCATGCGAAATGCCTTGGGAGCCAGTGTGGCGGATTTCAATGTAAGCAGGTACTCGGCGAGGTCGAGTAGATCGTCTTCTGACATGCTTGCCACCAAATTAGCCGGCATAATCGATTCTTGAAGGCGGGCGCGTTCATCGATTTCTTTTTTACCGATGCGGTGGTCTTTACCGTTCGCGTCGCGCAGCACAATCATGTCCGCTGTTTCTTCCATCAGCAAGCCGGAGATCGCCAAGCCCTTGTTGGTGGTGACGACATGAACCAAGTACTGGTCCGCAATGGCTTTCGACGGGGTGAGCATCGAATCGAGCAGGTTTTCGCGGCTGGCCTTTTTGCCGATTTGCGACAAATCGGGGCCGATTTGACCGCCACGGCCTTCGGCCATGTGGCATTTGAGGCATTGCAGGTCGCTTTTTGTGCTGGCGGCCATCAGCGCCTTCCCGCGTGCGGCATTGCCTTGGCGCAGAGCCAGCTTGGCCGAGGAAGGAAGCTTGCGCGCGTCAATCTTTCCCGGCGCTGGAAAAGCAACCATCGCCTTGTTGCGCAGGTCCTGATACGGGCTATTGCGCAGCAGGCGACCGGCTTCGGATACAAGATCTGCTGGAAGCTTTTCTGACATCTTTTCCTCGAGCAGCCAGCTTGTTCCGGCGCGTGTCGAGGTGATTGCTTCCAGCGAGGCAGACTTCGCTGCTTCATTATTGAGCAGTCCCTGCAGCGCCTTGAGGGCTGGGTCGGACGCTGGTGTTTTGGTGCGCGCCGAAGCCAACTCGCCCAGAGCAAGGCATGCCTTGCCGCTTAGTTTTCCGCCTTCCTTGGCCAACGTTTCCAAAACCTTGACGGATGAATCGGTTGGTAGTTTTCCCAAGGCAGCAACTGCTCGTTCGCGCAACGCTGGAGTTGCTGCTGGGCTCAAGGCGATGGTCGTCGCCATGGAAATTGCCTGACCATGGCTGATGGCGCCCGCCAGTGCCAAATACTCTGTGGCCATGGCATTGGTGTTGTTGGCGACCATCGATTCGAGTGCCTTTCCGGCTGTGCCGTCCTTGACCAGCAACGACCATTGGCCCGGCAATCCAACCAAGAGTACGTCAACGGCACGTTTTCGTACCTCTGGTGGAGTTGCCGGCACAAGAACTTCCAGAAGAGCCTTGCCCGCTGCTGGATTGCTGTCTCCCGCGACAAAATCAATCAGGCGTATACGGTCGGCGCTGGTCAATTTTGAATTTGATAATTCTCCGCGCAGACGCTCGGTCATTCCCGGGGGGCGCAATTCGAACGCCAAGGCGGCTGTCCGGTCGTTCCACTCGGGGAAGGAGGAAGCGAAGTCGGCCAGCACAGTTTGACGTCTTGCGTCGCTGCCTCCTGCGGCAATAGCGAGTGATTTTACCAAGAATATATCTTTGCCATCCCACGCCTTGGCAGCTTTCATTACCGCCTCGTGAGCCTTGGTGCCATCTGTTTCCCGCAAACCCACCAAAGTTTCGCGGGTTACCGCGGCGTCGTCGGTAGGCAACTGTGCCGCTAGGCCAGACATGGCGGGATAATCGCGCACAATGCGAGCGGCCTGTGCAGCCAGGGAAGCATGGTCGAGTCCATCGAAATCAGATTTCTGAAATTTCGCTCCGCTTTCTGCAAGGACCCAGCGTGCCCGTGCTTTGATCCAGTCTGGTTGATTACCCGATGCCATGGGGCGCACGGTCGCGATGGCTTCCGCTTGCGACTGTTGCCTCAACCATGCGAAAGCCATGGCGTGTGTTGCCAAGCAGGGAGACGCAAGTGCCGTGCGGGCGCTTTCAGGTGAATCAACGGTAGTGATCCCATGGGCGGGTTTGTGTCCGGGAGGTGCAAGGCGAAAAATACGTCCACGGGTTGTATCGCCCATGCCGTGACCACCCACACCGGGATCGTACCAGTCGGCCATGAATACGGAACCATCTGGGCCAACCCTCACATCGCTGGGTCGGAACCAGTTGTCGGTGCTGGTAACCATGTCTTCGCGTTCGACATCAAAACCGGCGCCCTTGGGAGTGGCGCGGTAAGATCTCAATTGACGAGGGCCCGCATCGGTGTGCAGCATCTGGCCACGGTATTTTTCAGGCAGCAGTTGTCCTTCATAAAAGCACATGCCTGTCGGGCTGCCAAAAAATGTGCGCAATACCTTGGGAACCACTCCGGGCTGTTCTTCATGCCAATGTGTTTGGCCAGCACCGCGTGGATGATATCCGTAATTGCCGCCGGGCATGACAAAACAGATGCGTGTTTGCTGGTTGCCGTCATCATCGTTATCGGAGATGAAAACGTTACCAAAGCTGTCGATGGCTGGCATGTAATTGTTACGGAAGTTGTGGGCGATCAGTTCCAGATGGCGGCCATCAAGGTCGCAACGCCAGACCGTGCCTGCCCGCAAGTCGACACTGTTGCTGTTGAAAGTCGGGCCTTTGCCATCGCTGGATTTGAGGTCTTTGACACCCGTGTCTCCCACGGAAAAGTAAAGCCTGCCATCTGGCCCGATGGAAATACCATGAACACCATGATCGTGGTCCAAACCTTGAAAGCCTGTGAGCAGTTTTGTGGGAGGGCCATCGGCTTTGTCGTCGCCATCTTTATCTTCCAATACCAATATGTCTGGCGATTGACACAGGTAAACCCGACAGCCTTTGCCACTGGGGTTCTGGGCCACGGCAATGCCGATAGGGCTCATGATTTCCGGAGCTTGGTAAAAGGTGGTGGACTTGTCAGCCGTACCATCGCCATTGCTGTCGGCCACAATGACAACACGGTCGCCTTCCATTCGTAATGGCGGTTGTCCGCGTAGTTTGCGGCGGTAATTGACAGCTTCGCACACCCAAATGCGCCCAGATGGGTCGATGTCGAATGTGGTTGGGTTTACGAACAACGGTTCAGAGGCCCAGAGTTTGATTTCCAGACCGGGGGAAACCGTGAAGGCCGCGGTTTGCTTTTCCGGACTCAGTTGCCCGATTGTTGCCAGAGCTATTAGCCAAGCCGCTGCAGTTCCTGCGGATGTCATGTCCATACCTCGCCAAGCGTCCTGTAATGAGCGTGATCACAGGCTAACAGCCTTTGATGTATGGCGAAAGACCCTTGTCACCCCGTCTCGTATCGAACCAACCAGAATGCACCATGCCACGTAGAATGAAGGTCAACTCGGCAACTGCTGGAGTTAGACGCCATGTTCATGATGGATTTGTGGTACTTCGTATTCTTGGCACCCGGAATGTTGCTGGCCATGTGGGCTCAGTGGCGGGTGCAGGCTGCCTACACCTGGGCATCGGGGTTGCGGGCGAGCACTGGAATTACCGGGGCTCAAACAGCTTACGCCATCCTTCAGGCTGAAGGAATTTCCGATGTTGGTATCGAGCCTATTGCCGGCCAGCTTTCGGATCATTACGATCCAACCACCAAAACCTTGAGGCTGAGCGAGGGCGTTTACGGTGCCGATTCGCTGGCAGCCTTGGGAATTGCCGCCCACGAGGTCGGCCACGCCTTGCAGGATGCCCATCGCTATCCATTGATGGTTCTCCGCGGTGCGCTGGTACCGATGGCCAGTTTTGGTTCCGGTATGAGTTGGTTTGTCATCATGGCGGGAATGTTTATGCTTGCCATGCATCTGGTACTGGGGAAGGTGGTTCTGCTGGCAGGGATTGGTTTGTTCTCTCTGACTGTGATCTTCCAGTTGGTTAATCTGCCCGTGGAATTTGATGCTAGCCGCAGGGCGCGCATTGCACTTGTGCAGCACGGATTAATTGCCCCGGATGAAGACGAGGTTGTGAAGAGGGTCCTTGACGCTGCAGCACTTACATATGTGGCTGCAACGCTGACAACCGTCCTCACGCTTTTGTATTACTTGTGGCGATCGGGCTTGTTGGGTGGAAGGAACGATGATTGATCGGGGCTCGCCAGACTCTTGCTCCTTGCGTTCGCACATCTGTTCATGCTAGAGAAGGCCTTCCTGTGGGAGGCCTTTGCCTTTGAACTGGTCCGAACTCCGCATCAACTTGATACACGATTGGCTTACGGGCCTGAGAGGCGGCGAGAAGTGTCTCGACGTGCTGGCGCGTGCTTGGCCACATGCTCGCCTGAACACTCTGATTCATCGACCGGGAAAGACGACACCAGCCATCGACGCGCTTAACCCGCAAACACCCTGGCTTGGTAAGCTCCCCTCTGTTCATCAATATTACCGCTACTTACTCCCAATTTTACCGTCAGTGGCAGACTGGTCGTGGAATCTGCGTGAAACAGATTTGGTTGTGAGTTTCAGCCATTGTGTCGCCAAGGGCGCGCGCGCTCCACGCGGTGTACCACATGTGTCGTATTGTTTCACGCCCATGCGATACGCTTGGCAGATGCGGGGTGAATACTTCGCCAGCAAAGGCCTACTGGGCGGAGTACGCGACCGCCTACTCGACCGTGTGCGCGCATGGGATTTGGCATCGGCAGAGCGGGTCACTCATTTTATTGCGATCAGCAATACCATTCAGCAACGTATCCGAGATTGCTATAATCGCGACAGCGTAGTTATTTACCCTCCTGTTGATACTGATTACTACACCCCTGCCAACCCCGGTGAGGAACCGCCAGTCCGTGAAGATTTTTACTTGGTGGTTTCAGCATTGGCCCCTTACAAAAAGGTTGATCATGCCATTAAGGCGTGCGCCCGTCTAGGACGTCAATTGGTGGTGATCGGTTCGGGACAGGACGCCGCGCGCCTTGGCCGCATCGCCGGCCCATCAACGCGCATGCTGGGCTGGCAATCCGATGCCCAGATTCGTGATCACCTGCGGCGTTGTAAAGCGTTGTTGTTTCCCGGCGAAGAAGATTTTGGAATTGTTCCACTCGAGGCGCAGGCGTGCGGGGCTCCCGTGGTGGCTTTGGGGCGAGGCGGAGCTACTGAAACTGTCGTTCCGTCAACGGGCGTGCTTTATCCGGAACCCACGGAAAACGGTCTTGTGGAAGCAATTCTGGAGTTTGAAAAGAAGCAGCTTGATTTCGACCCATCGGCCGCCCGCGTTCAGGCTTTGCGATTCACCACAGAACGCTACCGCCGTGAATTGCTCAATTATCTGGCATCTGTTATAGATTCGGTCCAGCGAACGCAATAGTCGGTTCATTCTAGGATCTGTTCATCACGCGCTGACAGTGCAGCATGATACTCTTCCTGCTTGGCAATATCATTTTGAGCTGATTCGCGAGCGGTCGCCCTGACCGTAAAGGCCGCGCAACCGGTTTGCCATGCGAATTCTTTTAATCCCACTGTATCGGGTACCCATTTCGAGGGCGTCTTCTTGAGATCAAGCCAACGAGCAGATGCGCATGATCAGCAACGCCATCAACACCTTATAATAAAAACTAAGATAGGTGAATGGCATAATTGTGCCCTATTCAAACCGATACATCCACTTGAGTCGCATCGGTCGCCACCGTCTAATGGCTATCACCCCTCCGGGGTGTGATTCTAAAAACGAGAACATGATCCCGTAGGGGTAGGAGCGATTAGCCCCGGGTTCGCTGCGCGACCCGGGGAACTGGAAACAGGTCATTTGCCCAAATCGCGTGCCATGAATTTTCGTACCGCAACCGGACCGTGGTCGAGTTGCAGCATCAGTGGGCCTTTTGCTGGTTCCACCTTTGTCCAATTATGGCCGGTGGGAGATGAAACTTCCAGGTTTTCGTGAATCACGGTGCCATTCAGAACAACACGATCAAAACGCGCATTCGCGATCTTTTTGCGATTTTTGCCTTCGCCTTCATGTTTCGCGGCGCGGAAAGCGATTTCCAATTTTTGCCATTCCCCCGGTTTACCGCAGGCATTCGACTTCGGGGCAATGCCCTCGTCGAGGTGGCGGTATTTGGGAAGAAGTTCGGCGCGCGGATAGATGCCGCCGCATTCGGATCCGGTCATTTTTGTTTTTCCATGGCTGTCAGTGATCTGGACTTCATAAAGCCCCATCAGCTTGATTCCCGAGTTCGACCGTTGGGGGATCATGAATTCGATTTCCACAGCGACATCGCCATATTCACGTGTGGTGTAGAGGTCTTGCGCCGTACCCTTGGGGGCATTGGTCCAAACGCCTTTGCCCGCTTCTATCGTTAGCTTCCGTGGGTTGGCTGGGTCGAGCGTGACAGCCTGAACAGCGTGCCACGCCGGGTCCACCTTGCGGAAAACCTGTGTTGGTTCCCCGGCCAGCAGGTTACTGGCAAGCTCATCAGCCCGGCATTCGAGCGATACCGCAAAAAACAGCATGAACAGTACGGATAACATTCGAATCATGGCGCAGGATTCTCCATGGGAACAGGGCGGTCATCGCGTTCGGAGCCGGCGGGAGGTGCCGCGTCCCGGATGGTGGCGCCCAGAGTTTCGCTCAGGACCAGCACACCAAATCGCTGAACTGCAACCGGTTCTGGTGTGCTGACAGAAGCGTAGTCGAATCGTCCCCTGATATCGGTATAGCCATCTTTGTGGAATTTGACCCGGCCGTTGGCCAGCTTTGAATAAACTTTCACATACACCTTGGCCAGTGGTTTGCCTGCGGCATCTTTTACGGCGACCTGACCGTAGTTTTCAAGAACCAGGACTTTCATAGACCCGGCATAGTATGGCAGAGCTCTGGACTTACCCCCCGCCGATATTTCCACCAGCACGTTCTTGCCTTTGAGTGCATCGGGAAGGGGTATCAATTGCTTGCCCTGTTTTGCGGCCAAGTTGATGTTTGCTGTGGCGTTTGGTTGGATCAGCGCGAACTGCCCGCCAAAGTCCTGAAGGAAAGGATTGCGGCTGAACAGCAACTCCACATCCATCACATAGTATTGGATGCGGGCTTTATCGAGATTCTGCCACGTTAGTTCCACGGCTGCGCCATCAAGCCGCACATCGAAAGAAGGTTCAGCAGCGGCCAGTTTCCCCTGTTCCTGATCGCGGTTACCTGCTTCTGCGACCTTGGCAACCTTGCCTTGGGCCTCATCCAGTTGGTCAACAATGACTTGGAAGGCAAGACGCCATCGATCCACAGGATGAGCCAAATGGCGGGTTGCCAGTTCGCGGGCGCGTTGGAGGTCTTCCTGGCACATGGCAAGGTAGGCTCCACAGTAATCGAATTGCAGGTGAGTGCTGATTTTGTCTGCGCGTACTTTGGTAAACGAATCTAGGGCTTCCTCAACCCGATCTTGCAGGAGCAGGTAGTACGTTACAGCAAGCCAATCGGAATCGTTGAGCTGCCCTGCGCGAGCAAGCACATTCAGCAGCGCATGGTATTGGCCATGCAATATCGGATTGACAATTTGTCTGGCCTTACCCAACGCATGGGCACGCGCATTAACCAGTGGCTTGTATTCGAGATGTTGGTAGGCGTGGCGTTCAACAGCATCGAGCGACAAAAGTGGATGCTTCAGCACATTGTGCAGTTGCGAAGCCAGTGCATCGTGCTGGCGGAGGAATTCCCCTTGGGTTCTTACGTCGTCGTGCATCATGGCATACGACCATACCGTTGCGTGGTAGATATGGCGGGCCCGTAACAGATCGGTCACTCGGACAAAAAAGACACGGTCACGCAAACGGAACGCCATTTTATCCAAATCGAGGCCCTGGGCGTTTTCGCGTTCAAGATAGGCAATAACCTCGTCTGATGACCCATTTTGAGAAATATGATCCCACGATGCCGTATCCACGCGTGTTGGCTTGGCAACAACTTGGAAGGTGGCTTGTGGCCCAGCAGCAAGCAGAACCTCGTTTTTAGCAACATGCACTGGGAATTGCGCGTATTTTCCGGGAAGCGGGAAGTAGAAGAACGTGTCGATGGTCTGGGTTCGGTAAGGTTCCAGATCAACAGAAACGCTGCGCGTAGCCTTGCCGCCAGTAAGCGCAATTGATCCGGCAGGAATCTGAATCAAGATGGACAGTTTTTGGCGAGAAGGTGAGGTGTTGGTGACTACCACCTGCGATCCATAAACGGTATGGATCACAAATTCGCCAGTGACAAATTTGTCCATGCGTTCGCCGTTGTCGTCACGGTACCGATCGTTTGCCTGAAAGACATTCTGGCTTACAAGGATAGGTGCCTGAGCGGCAGGTGCAGCGGTGGACTTGACCTCTTCATGCACCACAATAACGGGACTAGGCGAAACCAGCGTCATGCGCGCGCCTTCGAATTTGATATTAGCTTTGCCAGCGGTGAAGGGCAAGTCGAGAACTGAAATGGCCAGCATGGCCTCGGCAAACGAGCCGCTGGCCGAGGCGAAGTCCTTTGAAAGAAAGGGAGACTTCCCGTCGTGGCGGGCAAAGTCGAGCCAGAAACGGCCGGGCGGAATCAGCGCCGCAATCTGCTGGTCAATCGGCAAATGGTGGTAATTGTTTTCAGCCCATTCGCGAGTTATTGCCACGGGCCTGTAAAGAGTACGATTCGCTTTTTCGAGAGATTCAAGAGATTCGGATCTGTAAAAATATTGCGTTTTTTGGTCTTTCTCTACTGGGGCAGCATCAGATAGTGACATCTTTCGCTGTTTTAATCCATCCATTTCGTTCTTAGCAGCGGCTTTTTCTCCCATTTCTTTGCGGCGTTCATCCGATTTTTTGGCTTCGGATTCACGGTTGGCACCATCCCTCCCGGCAAATCGATCTGCTGGCTTTCCGGCTGCTGCTGCATTTGATGGCGCGGGCGCGGCAGGAACAGCACCGAATGCTGCTGCTGGTCCACCCATGCCGCCACCCATTCCTCCAGGCATGCCACCACCCATTCCTCCAAGCATGCCGCCTTGTATGGACAACTTATCGGCTTGTGCTTCATTGAGCCTGCCCAATCCCCGGCGAAGCCCCATTTGTTCCCGGGCCAATCCCTCTTTTTCACTTAAATCGCCGCGTGCAATCGAGGTGTCAAAAAGCGCTGCCAATTGCAACGCGACTGGTGGTTGAAGGCGCAGGCGCTCGTCAAGCCATCGAGCGGTTCGTGCCGATTCACCTGCCAGCCGCCGGGACAGCAAAACTTTTTCCGCGGAGTTCAGCCGCGCATGCCGCCATGGTTCAAGATACCCGGCCAAATCGTCGCCCAATAGCCAGTGGTCGACAAACGTCTTGTCTTTCTTGGAGACAAGAAACGGAGCGACGGTTGACTTGAAGAATTCCGGATCCTTGTAGTGAATAAAAACATTCAGTTCGTGGCAGGCATGTTTCGAATAAAGTGTTTTCTTTTCATCAGCTTTCAGATTGAGCCACGTTGTCACGAACCTAAACGTGGCGAACCGCTCATCGTTACGAACGGTTGCCATCAGGCCGTATACTTTGTCGAGGGAATCGTAAACTTCAAAACGCGAAGCGCCAATATCCGCAATAATTAATGGCGTATTGGCTGGAACCACAGTCACCTGCTTCAGCTGGGTGAAGTGTCCCGTAGGTGCAAGTGCCTCAATAAGCCTAAGATCCACGGCATGCAATGGCGCGCCTGGCGCAGTTATGGTCCGTGCGATAACAGACTGCGGATCTGTGGCGACCACACGAATGATACCCCGTCCAGCTAGCCTTGCTGCCGGCACTTTGACAATGCCATCCTTGTCCGGTACAAGATTAACCAAAAGTGCCGAGGCATCTTCAAGGAAGTCGATATCCGCACTATCAGACGTTGCTGATGTTTCGCGGGCTCGTTTGGATTGAGGATCGGCTGCCATACGTGAAGCTGCAGCAGTCCCCTTGCTATCGAAAACCCCACCTTCCATGGCATTCTGTTCACCCGTGATTGTATCGCGCACGGCCCATGGATTTAGCAACAAGCCAGGGCGATCGACCATGGCAGTCGGATATTTTTTCTGGGTACGCCGATCGAGCACATAACGGTATTCATCACCGATGTCGCGGCCGGTGATATAGCTCGATCGCTGCTTTGATGGATATATGCCGGACAATTCGGCATTTTGTACTTTGGCCAGTTGGCCAAACATGTCGAATGCTGGTTGATATCGCGTGGCCAGAACGTGTACACGCGTCATGGGCGTGGTTCCTGCAAGGGATACCGTCAGGCCGACATCGTTGCGAGTGATTCCCGCCACCTGTAGAGGCGCCACCGGGGCTAGTGACATGTCGCGCAATGAGCCAAGTACCATTCCCTCCAGAACAGGCCCTGCAACGACCCGGATGCGGATGACTTCGTTTTGGGCCTTCAGAACCAAGTCGTAATCCCCGGCCATCAGTTTTCTGGCAACAAGCATCCCATTGCTTGTTGAAAGGCGGTCGAAACGATCGGCTACAATCACATTTTCGCGGACTTCAAATAAGGCGGCTTCGGATCGCTGAGGCGCAATGGCACCTGTCATGAGAGGGACAGATACATCCTGACCGGCCACCACATGCAAAACCTTGCGCTGGGTGGCACGATCGGCCATAAGCGGCCAAGCACGGGTTGCGCCATTCGACAGGGTTGCTTCAATTCGGTCGATCCCGGGCAATAGGCCAAGCTTGATGATTCCACGCCCGTCTGACTTGAGCGATGCCCGCACAGGTTCACGGAAGTCATGGTGCTTGAGGACAATTTCTGCAGCGCGGTCGGCGCGGGTCTCACCCGTTCGCCCTGCTACCTCGAGCCAATAACCGGTCGCATCTCTTCCCAAATGAATGTCATCCACCTTGTCCGTCTTTTGAGACGCATTGATCTGGAAGGTTTCGCTGGTGGTGAATTCCTCATCCATACCCTTGCTGGCGACCTTTATTTTGCCACTCAACGTCACAGTCACAGTCGCCATGCGGCGCGGTACTCGAATCACATGGTACGATTCACGGTCATCAAACACCTTGAAATCGTTCGCTTCCTGACGGGTCGCAATCCCATCCAGATCTGTAGCCTGAATTAAAAGCCTTGGTTCCAATAATTTTGATGTGGAAATCAGCACGCCGTTGAGCGCTAGTCCGGGGCGCACAACCACGGTGGCTTCCCGCCCTGCTAACAATGCTTCTCGATCGATATGAATACCTGCGGATAACTGATAGAGCTCGCTCTTTTGGTCCAAATAATCCAAGCATGTGAAGCTGCCTTGCGACAGGAAAATAGGCCTTCTACCTGCTGAGTCGGCAAAAGGCAAAAGTGCCTGGCCATTCTTATCAGATGGGAATTCCTGTGCTCCCAAGTGAATTATGGCACCGGAAACAGGGCGATTTTGTTCGTCCACCACGGTCACCAGATGGCCGGAGGGAACCTGCCTTGCCAGTGGACGCAATGCTCCCTTGCGGATCAATGCTCTGCTGCTTTTTCCATTACCAATAAAGTCCACCACGTACACGCCGGGCTTGGTCAAACCGGGCAATGGCAGAGTGCGTGCTTCTCGTCGCAAGGGTGACTGGTTCGACACGAGCGTTTGCTCACTGTTGGCTACCAGTCCATCCAGATTGACATCGGTATCGATTTCCCGTTTGAATTCCCGGTAATAGTTGCCTGTGTTGATTTCAAACACCTTCACGATCATGGAAGGAACATTTTTAACCATCAATTCTAGTTGAACTGGTTCGTCAACCCGGAAAAACGTTTTGCTGGTAGCTGAAAAATCGATATCCACACGCTCCCGTAACTGGCGGAACAGTTCCGGTGGCATTTTTGAAGCCCAATTTTCTGGATCACCCAGTCCGGAGGTTACTTTGGCCTCCACAAGCAAGTGGTTCAGATAGACATCATTGACGAAAGGCAGGTATTCGCGGGTGGAATCCTCGGTTCGCAGCAATTCAAGCAGAAGATCTCGCACCAAGGGTTCGTCGTCGCGAATCGGTGGTAGCAAGGTTGATCCAGAGTATGAAGCATTGAGATCGACCGGGAAGCGCCTGGATTCGTCGCTTTCAAGCAGGGCCTTAGATTGGTAATGGCGTTGGCGGGGCAAGGCAAGGTATTCAAGAACCAACGCCTTGTTGATCCGCCCCTGACTCCGTTCGAGGGCCAGTTTCTGATTCAATACATGTGCTTTCAGGCTGTTGTGTACTGGGCCTAGACGCCGAACAAACGCCAGCATGCGGTCGATGTAAGCGCCCGCCAGGGCTTTGTCCCCGCGCCAATCGTCGTCGGCACCCGGCCGCAATCGTGCTAAAATCGCCAAAACGAAATTTTGTTGATTCAGCAGTCCTGGTTGTGCTTTTTCTAGCTCTTCTAACTGGGATAATGTCAGTCGATTGTGGATGGGCATCGAACCAAAAGGCCCTGCTCCATTCGTGGAAAGGTCATCGAGGATCAGCTTCACCAATCCGGACAGGTCCGGCCGTGACAGGCGTCGCAACAGACTTCGTCGCTGATCGGGTGTTAATGTGTTTGCAGCCAAACGCTCGAGAGCTTTGTCTTCAAACAGATCGAGGTGGTTGTTGGCCCGGGCCAGTACCGATTCGGTGAGCAAGGCTTGGTCGATTGCCTTAGGGTCCAAAGCCGTGGGAAGGTTGGGAACACTGCCTGGAATGATCCGTTGGTGTTCGTGCCTTACACCCAAATGCCGACTGAGGTAGTCGATTGTCTTGCGTGGGTCCTTGCCATGTCCACCAAAGGCGTGGCGCAATTGGATTTCAGTTAATAAGGTTGTTTGACCATGGCGGGCATGCCACGCCTTGGTGAGTTCCATGCACTGGTCAGGTTTTTCGGTCTGGAGCAGATGCAGACAGTTGTAGAAATAGTACGGTTCTGTTCCTGGAATGAGTGTTTTGAGGAATTCAGACCTGTCCTTGGCCAAGGCGAATGCTTCAACTTGGTCGATTTCGCCTGCGGGTAGCGCCCAAGTGAATGCCAAGACCATGAAAAAACTGGAGAAGGCACGCATGAGAAGATCTCCCAATCGGGAAGACAGGTCAAGAGGCGGTATTTGGATGGGCGCCCATCATTCTACACCACAATAACGATGCAGAACCAAGAACCGTTGGTAGTTGTTGGTGTTTGGTACAGAACTATCTGTTAATAAACGCAAACCACCCGCCCAATGGGGCGGGTGGTTGAAATATGCTTGGCAGGTGTCTCAGGAATCAACCAATGAAACCTTGAACGAAGATGTCGAAGTCGTTGCCAGAGTTGTTGATGAACACGTCTGGTCCGCTACCAACACCAAAGTTGATGTAAGCGGCGCCCATGTTGGTGGTGCCAACAGGTGTTGCTGATGATGGATCGAATTCGACCGTATCAGCGCCACCACCAGTGTTGGCGTACAGGTTGCCTGAGATCTGGGTTGATTCAAGGGTCAGCGTGTCGGCGCCCGAACCGGAATTGAAGGATACGTTGGCACCAATGTCGGCACTAGTCAGGATAACCACATTGCCCGTTGCCGAGGAGGTGTTGCCCACAGACATGGACAGCGCGCCTTCGATGGTGAACGTGTTACCGGCTGAGCCAACATTGATGGCATCGTTGCCCGAACCTGTGGTGATGGTGACGCTTCCGCCTACGGTAGAAGTGCCATCGCCATCAAGCGTTACGGTGTTATCGCCGTTGGCGAGAAGCAGATTGAGGCTGCCATTGATGGTGCTGGAAGAGGTTGCGGCAATGGTGAACTGATCCGCAGCATTACCACCCAATACGGTGAAGGTGCCCTGAACCAAGGTATCGGTGGTGTTACCGATTGTAACATTGCTGGCGCCCTGGCCCAGATTAAGGGAGACATTACCAAGGATGGTGGAACCATCAAATCCAATGGTTTCCGTGCGGGTATTGCTGGTGTAAACCAGATTGCCATTCAATGTTGTGGTGGCGCCCAGATTCAGCACATTGTTGTTGGTTTCCGCCATGGCATTCTGAATGCTAACAGAAGACAAGGTGATGGCATTTCCAGTCAGTTCGACACTGTTGGCACCGCTGATGGTGCTGTAACCGTGCACTGTCAGATTACCGCCAGTGGCGTCGAAGGTGTCATTGCCCTGACCCATGATGACGGTCATGTAGTTGGCAATGGTGGTGGAATCTGCTGCGGTATCTGCGAAGATGACGGTGTCGGTACCGTTACCCATGTTGATGTTGGCCAAGCCGCCAACGTTCAGCGTTCCCGTGGTTTTGAGGGAGTCTGTACCGTTGCCCAGATTGACGGAAAATGCGCCAGGAATCCTGAAGGAAGTAGCGGCAGCTTGTTCTACAAGCAATACGGTATCGTTACCATTGCCACCGAGTACGCTGAGGGATCCACCGAGGTTGTAACCGGCCAGATTGCCAACAGCAGTCCCGTTGAACAGAACCCTGAAATTGTTGTTGTTGCCTTGAAGAGTCAAAGACCCACCTTGGCTGTCGAGACGGACCGACAGGTTTCCGTTCATGAAGCTGATACCAGAAACAGCGGGAACAATGCGTTCTGAAAGCGATTCAAGATCCAATCGATTCTTGGAGAAAAATGCCATGGTTGAGAAACTCCTGAAGATGGGCTACTGGTCGTCGTATTGGAGGCAGTTAGCCTCGCCAGACAACAGTGCCCCACTACAGAGGCATGGGCAAATCGGACTTTAACAAAAAAAATAAGGCTGCACGATTTTGGCTCTGTAAAACGAGGTTTGTAGGGGTGGTAGCACTTGGATCGGTTCTTTTTGACAATATGGCAGCGAATCGGTCTCCTCAATGAGTGGTTCAATGATGCCCAGACTTTCCTTCGGATTACTCGTCGCCATCATCTTGGCCATGGCAACAGCCTGCCTGATCAGCCGGGTTCCATTGAACCAGACCGACGTCTGGCTTCATTTGGCGTTTGGCGAGCAGTGGCTGGATGCTGGCCGATTGAACATTGTGGAAATGACTCCCATTGGAGTTCCCAACGCTCCGGGACTGAACAGTTATTGGTTGTCTCAAATTGTCATTGCCTTGGCATGGCGCATGGGTGGGGTTGCGGGCATTCAGGCATTGCACGCGGTAGTGGTACTCGTTCGCCTCATCTTGCTGGGGGTGCTGCTTCGCCTGATGGGATGCAAAGATCGGCGTCTGGTCCTGATGGTGGTAGTGACTCTAGGGTTGGCAATCGGACACCTGCCCATTTTTCGTCCACAAATCATTGCAGAATTGCTGGCGACACCCCTCCTGCTGATCGCCCTCTGGCCCGGTTCATTCTGGTGGCGGGGAATCCTTCTGGGACTTCTTTTGGGAGTTTGGTCGATATCCCATGGATCATTCCTGATCGGAATTGTCATGGTGGGCACTGTGTCGATCGGTCGTATTGTTGGAAATTCATCGTGGCGTGCCAAAACATTTATTATTGCTGAAACGGCATCTGCCATTCTCATATCGGCCATCATTATGGGATTGATCCATCCATCTGGTTTAGGTGCCGTGGCGGACATTATTGCGATGGGGGCCAATCGAGCGGTTCGCACTCAGGATGAATGGCGTCCGTTGTGGTCGAATCAAAGCCTATTTCCCATCATTCTGTGGGTTGTGTCACTTTTCTGGTGTGGATGGGGCATCCGTGTCGCGTGGATTTCTGAAAAACGCCTGCCTTGGCAATCACTGATTCCAGGAATGGCTTTCATGTTGTTGCCGTTGTTGCATCAGCGTTTGCTGGTTTGGTGGTTCCTGATGGTTCCCATTCTTGTAGCCGCGGCTTTCAAGCCTGAAGAGGAAGTTAATCCCATGCCACGTCCCGGACGTGGCTGGATGATGGTTTTAATGGCCATGGTGGCTGCCATTTTGCTTTCCGGCCCGGCCGATTCGTGGTGCCGTGGCGGTTCAGACGGTTCACGTGTGGCTTCCGCAACTCCTTGGGAATTGGGAATGGCCTTGCGGGACCGCATGGATCCACTTGAAGCCAATCAAATGGCCAGTGGGCGTGTTTTTGTCAGCGAATCATTGGGAGATCATTTGGTTTGGCGTTGGAAACCGCGGGCACCCGTGCTGCTCCATTCGCATGTTCACCTACTCCCTCCGGAACACTATCAGGCGTGCCTTGGAATCAAGTTTGGCGTTCGGGGTTGGGATCAGCAACTATCCCAGTGGGGCGTGGATTTGGTTCTGGTTGAAGCGCTCATGCATCCTACATTGTGCGAAAAAATACGGATTTCTGAAGACTGGCGTGTCGTTGTGGATGAACACGATAACCCTGGTATCGACCGCAGATCACGATTGTTTTTGGCAGTTCGCCCCGGGGGAAATTTTAGTGATATTGGTCCTGAAGTACTGCATCGGCCTTCATGGTGATCATTAAAGCCGGATAGAAGGCAATTTCCCTTTGAATGTACCAATCGGTTCAATCGTTACCAATTCTAATTCAGCAATCCGATTATCGAAAGAAACCGCGACAATAAATTTGCAGGGGTAAAATCCGGTGGCATGTTTGTCCGGAATGTGATGCACACAAAGTGACCGTCACATCAGACCTGCCAACACGGACCTTGCCTTGTAAGGAGTCTACTAGTGAAATCTATGCTTGTGCGTCTTTGGAACGACGACTGTGGCGCTATCATCGCTAGCGAATACCTGTTTTTCTCGACCATCCTGGTCATCGGTATCATTGTTGGCCTCACGAACGTTCGTGATGCCATCAACGCCGAACTGAGCGAACTCGCCAATGCGTTCCTTGCTTTGAGCCAAGGCTATGCATTTTCTGGTGTATCTGGTTGCTCCGCAGTGGTTGATGGTAGCCAAGCTATCGACAACCCAGGCCTGGTGATGCAGCCAATCACCATCAGCCCAGCCCAGCCTTCCGATATCAACGTTCTCCCCTGCAACTGATTTTTTAGATTCTGAAATATTAAAAGGCCACAACGGGATGTTTCCCTTTGTGGCCTTTTTTCTTTTTGAGTGAGATTTGAACAGATTTATGAACCAGCCTGCGCGGACATTATTTCATTGCCGCGGGCGTTCTTCACTTTCTCGAGACCGGCGCGTGCCGCAGCCATGTCTGGTTCGATGATCAGAGCTTTTTGATAACTTTGCTTCGCTCCTTCAAAATCTCCCTTGGTCAGAAATACAAACGCAAGATTGCATTCTGCCTGACTTGGAGATGATCCGCGGCTGAAAGCCTCGCGTGCATCATCAACCCGTCCTTTTTGAGCCATAGCCAATCCCAAGTTGTTCCAAGCCCGAACTTTGTCGGGGTGACTAGCGGCAACCGCCTGTCCAAGGCGGATCGACTCGTCGTATTCGCCTGAAAGGTAGTAACTGAACGCGATATCGATATCGATATCCACGTTGTTGGGTTTGAGTGCCTTGGCTTTGGCATAGACCTCGCGGGCCGCATTGTATTCGCCCAGACGATCGTAAACCACGCCCAGATGGTGAACTAGCTTGGCCCTATTGGGTTCGATCGCCAAAGCCCTGTCGTATTGAACGGCAGCCTCGCGCAGGTGCCCATCATTTTCCAGGCGCTGCCCTACCTGAATGGCTAATGAAACAGTTTCGCCCGGCGGAAGAGGTTTGGGTGTGCTGTTCTTGGCAGCAGTTCCAGCCAGAACCGAGGATCCTTGCGTAATCTTCGGCTTGGCGGCGGTGTTCGTGACTTTGCCCGCGGTCTGGCACCCAGACATCCATCCCAATGCCAGTGCTGCCAGTGAAATACGAGTGGCTTGCATTATCATGTCACGTCCCTCTTCCGTTTTTGTCTTCTACGCAGTTCTTATTTCTCAGCGACCCGCGCCACCGGCGCTGCCGCCTCCAAAGAATCCGCTGAACATACCCAAGCGACCACCTCCGCTGCGGCCTCCCATGCCATTTTGGTTGTTGGGATTCAACCTGAGTGAATAATAAAGTCGTTCAGCATCGAGGCCTTCAAGACCTGGATCGATTGGATAACCAATTTGAACGCGCTCGGAAGCGTCGAGCACACCGGCAAGTACTAGATGCTCGACTAAAGCTAAGCGCCTTTTTTCATCAAGTACCGGGTCCGCGGTGCGTTCGATCATGACTGGAATGGGGCCGGTTCTCACACGTGAAGTCAAACGTGCCAAACGCGTAATAGCCGTGCGGCCTAGCTTGTCGGTGTCGCCTTCCCATTCGCAATCGTAGAAAAACAAAAGTCCGGCAGATCCGATCTGCGCCTGGGTATTAATCAGGTTTTTGAATTTCATTCCGGCAGGATCAGGCAAGGCCCCCTTGGGAATAATGCCACAGCGATCCTTGCGCGAGTGCTTTTCGTTACCACGCGCACCGCAGGTGGCGCAGGGGGCATCAGCTACAGCGGATTCACCCGTCAAACCCAGCTTGCTGTGGCCAGTTCCAGAGAGCACCTGGACCGGGGTCCCGGTCTTGGGTGTCAGAGGGGGAAGAACAGATGGGTTTTCTGCGGCAGGCTGGCTGAGCGATACGCTGGGCAGAGATGTTTCACCGGCCATGGCCGATGTCATTCCTACTTGCCCGATGCTCGCTATCAGCATCCAGAATCCTCGTTTGCGTCCCATTGTGCACCTTTCCTGTCGTTAGCTAACCGTGGCTTCCTTGACTACGATCCGCGTGTTACTCGTCCATGAGTGGGGTTGCTGCCCCGTGTCCCGTTGGTCCGTTCATGTAAAACTCTTGGCATTTCATGTAGTTGATCCGGCGGTGCATGTCGGTCATAACCGGTGCCCGGAAGTCCTTGTTGCGTCGGCTTTCAATGCGGCCCAGAAGGTAAAACTCGAGGTTGCTTGGTTCGAACAGGTCGTTGCCTGGCAGTGGGCCTACCTTGTCTGGATCCATAGCCCCAACTAGGCGTGGCGTGATCAGAATCACCAGTTCCTGTTCCGAGGACTGCACTCGGTCCACACCCGTGAGGCGGTTAACGATTGGGATGTCTGCAAGGAAAGGAGTGCGCGCCGAGTTACCTGCCATGCGGTTTTGCAACAAGCCAGCCACTGCCAGGGTTTGGCCTTCCTGCATTTCAACCGTCGTTTGGAAGTTACGGGTGCTGATGGCAGCCACCGATGAACCGTTGATGATGGTGGCGCCCAGAGTCAGGTCTCGTTCGCTGACTTCGGCGGATACCATCAGGCGCACCCGGTCACGTCCAAGAATATAAGGGGTGAAGTTGAGCTGCACACCGAGAGGCAGGAAGTTAACACCCTGAAGTCCGAAGTTTGTGTAACCCGTGACATAGGGCAGAGGCATCAAGCCACCCGCCTGGAAGTTGGCTGTCTGTCCGTTCATGGCCACCAAGGCTGGTTCTGCCAATGTTTTGGCATAATGCAGCTCTCGAAGGGCATTGATGGCCAATTGAATCTGTCCATTGTCCAGAGCAATCGGCAGGTTGTTCATAACGCCCTGCGGCATGATGTTGCTCATACCGCCGCTGTTGTTGAACGCCGAGAAGCTGTTACCGATACCAAGTCCCAGTGCTGGCCTCACTTGCCCAGTGGTGGAGGCCACTGTTTGCAGGGCATTGTTATTGAAGAAGTTAAAGTTTAGCCCGATGCTGCGACCAGCGGACCGGTCCACTTCGGAAACTGTTACCTGAAGCTGTACCTGCTGATCGCCGGGGACTCGCAGCAGATTGATGATCTGGCGTGCACCCGCTGCCTGGAAGTTCATCAGCCCCTGGCGCGGAATCGACCCTTGTTCAAGAATTGCCGCGTCGTCGGGTTGAACCAGATCCACTGGAACGCGCGCTGCGTTGGCTCCATTGCGGTCCTGTGGGCTCATGGGGGAGTTAGCCCGAACCACATGCAGAATCTGGTTGGCCTCGTCCATCGATTTGGCCTGACCTGTCACCATCAGCTTGTCGCCGACAAGGATCAGGGTGACGCGGCTTTCTGGAAACGCCCTGTTGATTTCTTTTTCAAGTTCCTTGTAAATGCGCTCGACGCGGTCTTTGATTTCCTGATCAGGCTCTACAAGGATGGTATAGGCAACAGATGTTTCCTTTGCCTTGTCCTTTTCGTCTTCAAACCAAAGTGTCAGGACGGTCACACCAACCCGTTCGCCCAGAATGGACAATTCTGTAGGAGTGACCACCGCATAGGAAGCAATGCTCTGGTTGGCAACCTGAACCCGCTTAGGTGCTTTCTTTAAGCGGAGCAGTGTGGTGCGCGTGACCACCACTTCCAGCGAATTGGCAGGTTGAACCACATCCTTGATGAATGGATTGGGTTCAGCCTGACCTTGTTGAAGTGACAGGGTAGGGGGAATCCTGGACGGTGCAGCGGGCTGGCCCATTCGCTGCAGTCGCACCTGATTGGGTGCAAAGGGCAGGCCGGGTGGCAAATTAACAGCAGGAGCGCCAGCATCTCCGGCTGCGCCCGCTGGAAGCTGCGCCGGTGCGGGCAAGTTGTTCCCAGCAGGTTGGCCAGCAACAGGCTGATTGGGATTCCTATTTTGCTGAGCCAAGGCACCCGGGCTTGGCAGAACCAGGGGTTGCGGCTGGCTGAATGCTGCCTCTGTCAAAAACAGCGGTACAAGGGACGCCACAAGAATACTGCAATTCCTGTTTCGCTTGCCGCCGTTTCTATTAGAGTTCATGAATTTCATGGCTGGCCTTCCGTCTAATTGCTGGTTCCGCCTGTTTAGGTCGGAAAAGTCGTCGCGACCAAAAGAACCGGAACAATCACTACAACCTCTATCGGGCCCACATGGGCATGTGCATGACTAAAAGGATGGAAGGTTCTAAATTTTCTTTCTGAAAATTGAAGAAAAATCTACTGAATGTGAGTAAGAGGGTAGGGCAGATACGAATGGTTCGCTTGGATCGTTTAATCGGATTGAGATTTTTAGGGGCATTGGGGGCTATAGAAAAGGAGCCGGGCTTTTCGCCCGGCTCCTTTGGTTGGTTAATTACTCTGAGCCGTTGATCAATCGGGCAGTCGGAATGGATTGTTGGCTACAATTGCCCCCAGAGTGTTATCAGTGCTGCCGGAGAAGAAGCTGTCGAGCAAAGCAAAATTATCGAAGCGGAAGACTCTGAGGTGAACTCTTGCCTGAGGACCGTTCACAACAACAACTTCCACGTTGCCACCCGGTACAAAGTCGCTCACAGCTGGCCTAACCCCTCCAGCGAATGGACCGGAGAAGCCGCTGAACGTTTTCAAAAGCTGGCCGGTGCTGCTGAAGATTGAAACCTTGGGAATCGGGCTGGCATTTGTGCCAACAATGACTTCACAGCCAGGAGATGTCGGATCGAGTTCTCCCGAGGCGACGTAAACACCACCTCTGTACGAGCGTGGGAAGGCGAAGAAACTTGCCTTCGTTGTTGATGTGACTGCGTCAAACACAACAACATGAGGTGCTGGGCCTTTGCCTGATCCAACAATGATTTCCGTGCTGCCATCGTTATTGACGTCGCCAGATGCTACTGAAATGCCTCCCCTAAAGCCTTCGAGGAATGTCAGGTAGCTTCTGACCCTGACCGTTCCGTTGAAATTAAAGACTGCCAGATTTGGCTGGGCTCCTGAACCTGCTCCGGTAATGATCACTGGAAGCAAGCCGCCAACCGCGCGCGCTACTCCTGTTCCATCGATGCGCATCACTCCGGCGGCAACATTCACGCCGCCCATAAAGCCCGGCGCATAGGCAAGGAAGCTGGCAGCAACACGGCCCGTCGCAGCATCCACCACCAGCACATGCGACTGACCAACCCCTGCCCCAATGACCAAGGCATCTGCACGTCCATCAGCATTGCGGTCCATGCAGGCCACCGAAAGTGGTCCGACATAGCCAACGAATGGTCTGAAGACCTGAGAGATATTTCGCCCGGAGTTGATCTGGATGGTCCCGGTGTTGCCTACTGCCAACGCTAGGGCGCCCGGTCCAGTCAGCGAGAACGGATTGGCTACCTTGGGGCCTGTAGCTGGTGGAGGGGTGAAGACCGATTCAAGCGTGACATCGTTGCCATCACCCTTGTTGTAACGAATGGTGAAAGTGGTGGTACCAATGGTGAACCGTGCACGGTCGGGCAACCCTTGGAAACGGCCCAGAACAGGGTTGGTGCCTGTGTTATCAATAATGGTAAAGACTTCACCGATAGCGGGTTTGAAACCTGCCCCCATGACAACGGACAGTTTGCCACCCAGCGTAACGGTGCTGGCAACCAGTTGGTCGTACGTGATGCCAGCAGTTCTGCCGCTGACTTCAACTGTGAGTGTGCCGGCGCCTTGAACGTAGTTGGTGGTGGTGATTCGGCCTGGGCTGTTCCCCGGCCGTGCCTGCCCAGTGGCCAGGGTCAGGTTGCCAAAGGTTCCATTTCCAGAGAGTGTGCCACCAGAAATGGTGGTGGGTGCACCCACCGAACCGTTGAACACCAGATGACCAGCCGGTACCAAAAGCGCGCCGCTCAGAGAAAGGTTGCCATCCAGCGCCAAAGTTCCCGGTCCATTGAAGCGGACCGTTCCGGGCCCACCAATGTCTCCAGAGTAGCTGGTGGTTCCCTTGGTTGAGATCGCAAACAGGCCATCGACCTGATAATAACTTCCACCCAAGGCCAAGTTGGTAGCAGTGAGTGATGCGTTGCCAGTAATTCCGGCTTGGCCCGTTTGACCAATCCCAGCAAGGACGATCGTTGGCGAGGTGATTGCAAGGCCGCCGAGTGGTGTAGCGGTGCCGATGGCAGTGGCAACTGCCACTCTGGTTGGAGATGTCACTGTAAGGTTGGCAACACCAGAAAGCTCGCCATTGATCTGGATGGAACCCAAGGCAGACTGGAGGACGACGTTTCCGCCATTGAATTCAACGGAGGTCGGATTGGCGCCGCCAGAACCAAGAACTGCTCCCAAACCGAATTGGTAGGAGTCGTCCATGAAGACCAAGTCGCCCAGCAGCTCTGTGGCGACCGCGGGCGTTTTGGTTTCACCAGAAAGAATTGAGCCTCCAAAGGTAACCTTGCCAGCACTGGCACTTTGGAACAAACCGGAACGCGAGGTGATATCGCTCTGGAACTCCACTGGGCCTGAACCGGCACCGATGTTGATGGCAGCCCCGGTGCCATTCCCCAACGGTTTTGTTGCCCCGAGAACTCCTGTGAAAATCACATTACCAGTAGAGGAGCCCGTAATGGCCAGATTGACGTTGCCATCCACTGGGCCATCGATGGTGAGATCTCCAGCCGTTTGAACAAAACTGGTATTGGCTCCCATGAAGGTAATGGGGGTTAAAGCTCCAGACCCAAAAACTGTATCGACCGCGGAAACGATGCGGAAAGCATTGAGGGTGACTGCGCCGGGAATCAGTGTGCCCGTGTCGCCTCCCGTGATGCTGAAGACGCCAATCAGTGTTCCATCAACGCCCGGTGCAGCAACAATACCGGAATTGAACGCTCCGCCCTGAGCGATATAGATCGACTTTGCCGCGGTTACATTCAATGCCGCGCCAACACCAGTACCAAGGGCGCTGTTGCCGCCAATGGGCCCGTTCACGGTAAATGCTCCACCTGCTGTGTTTGCAGTCAGATTGAATGGCCCGTCGAGCAAGCCGTCGAGAGTGATATCTGTTGTGGCCTGCAGAGTCAGTGAGGCCAGTAGGGTCAGGTTGCCATTAAGGTCGATTGGACCGTTGGTGGTGGTCACATCATCGGCCAGCTCGATGGGGCCAGATGTTGTTTGCTTGATGCCATTATCCACCAGAACTGAACCATCGAATGAGGCGGTACCGGTGTTTTGCAGTGTCAGGCTAGCTCCAGTGGTTGCCAGATTGAATGCACCCTTGAAGCTGATGTTATTGCCCGGCAGTACGAGTGGGCTGCCACCAAGGATGTCTACCTGACCGCCGAAGTTCAGATTAGCTGTGGTTGATTGTTGATTGAGTGTGACGGCAGCAAGATCGCCAACAATGTCGAGGGAGCTTGCTGAGACAATCGAAAGCGTGTCGAGAGCAGACGTCAGGCTACCGACATCACCATTGAATGTGATGGATCCCTTGCCTGCGGTTACAACCAACGACTGCTTGGAAGGAACCGATGCCGCGACTGGTCCAACGAAAATGGTGCCGTCAGAGCTTGTGATGGACACGGAGGGATCGGTGAGTTCCACGGGAACATTAATGGTGATGCTGCCGCCTGTGGTGGTTAGGTCTGCACCCAGAAGAAGCTTGGAAGCGTTCGGCAGGGAAAGGGCTTTTCCAGCCCCAGTCAGAGTGATATTGGCGCCGGTGGGAATTGTCACATCGCCAGTACCGCCATCAATGGTGACGGTACCCGAAGCTGTCAGTGATGCTCCAAAATCGATACCGTTGCCTGCTTCAACACGCACATCACCCAGCACGGTGGAAGGTGCATTGAGCAAGGTGACGGTATTGCCGGCGAAGATATCCACGCTGGTGAGGAACTGGTTCAGTTTGCCGCCAACAAAGGAGGCAGCACTGAAGTCGACCGATCCGTTGCCCGTGACTTTGAGGTCTGCAATTCCGCTGATAGGTCCACTAACAGTCAGGTCGCCCTTGGACTGGTCTAGAAGGATACTGCCAGACATCGAAATAAGGGTTGTGTTGTCTGTTCCCAATGTTGTGGCAACTGCCGAAGTGATGCTGGCGCTGTTGAGTGTGACAGCACCTGGTAGTACTGAGTCAGTGTCGCCACCATTGATGATGAAAGCACCGGCAAGTGTCGATGGAATCCCCGCGGCGAGAACGATTCCCGAATTCAAAAATCCGCCCTGCGCCAGCCCAACCGAAGTAGCCGTGGTTACCGAAAGAGCGGCGCCCGTTCCGGTGCCAAGCATGCCACTACCAAGCGGCACCGCTGCGCCAATGGGGCCATTGATGTTGAATGCGCCGCCAACGGCATCGACATCAAGGTTGAATTTGCCGTCCAGCGCGCCTCCCAACGATATGGAAGAGGTTGCCTTCAATGCCAAGGATGCCAAAAGAGTGACGTTGCCGTTCAGGCTGATGCCGCCATCGTTGGCCGTGACATCGTCGCTCAGATCAATGTCGCCAGAGGTGGTCTGTGTGATTCCCTTATTGACCAGAACTGGTCCGTTGAAGGACGCTGTTCCGGTATTTTGAAGTGTTAGGCTGGCACCCGGTGCCGCAAGATTGAAAGCTGCCGCGAAGCTGATGGTGTTACCGGGCAACGTGAGTGGATTGGCACCAAGAATATCTACCTGTCCGCCGAACGACAGATTGGCTGTTGCAGAACGATGATCAAGAGTCTGGGCCACCAGTGCGCCAACGATATTGAGCGAGCCCGCCGAAACAACGGTGAGCGTATTGAGCGGGGACGACGCGGTGCCAACATCATCTCCAAAGGTGATGGCACCTGTACCGGCTGTAAGAACCAGCGACCGGGCCGAAGCCAGTGAAGCTGTTACCGTGTCGAACGAAATTTTGCCGCCACCGCTCGAAATGCTCACGGAGCTGTCGGTGAGTTCGAGTGGAACAGCCAAATTGATATCACCACTATTGGTGGTAAGGTCCGCGCCGAGCAGAATGTTGAGGGCATTGGGCAGCAAAATGGTCTTGCCGGAGCCTGTAACGTTGATGTCTGCGCCGGCAGGCAGAACCACCGTGCCTGTTCCGCCATCGATGGAAACATCGCCCAGTGCTGTCAGTGGCTTGCTGAAATTAATACCCGTGCCCGCTTCAATAGTAACGGAGCCGTTGACGGTTGATGCCGCGTTGGGCATGACAATGGATGATCCGGCAGTAATCTTAAGTCCTGCCAAGAACTGGTTGGTTCCACCCTTACCAAAGGACGTGGTGGAGAGATTGATGAGACCAGCCGCGTCGAGCGTGAGCGCCACAGCGGGAAGCTGGCTTGCAACGCCGCCAGCACCATTGATAACGATATTGCCGCTAGAGGACTTGAGGGTTCTGTTTTCCGTTCCGATCAGCACACTGCCGTTGATGGTCAGGTCGCCAGCAACCGTGACATCGGCACCGATCCCGGAAATGATGACTGGGGCAAGGCCTGCGTTGAGTGTGAGGCTACCGCTGCCAGTCACACCCCCCTGATCAACCCGGATCGTTGCCAGCGATGTGGTATCGACCTGAACAATGGTGTCATTAGGGAAATTCACCCCGCCCGCCATGGCAATTTCACCCGTTTGGGTGATGGATCCAAGAATGAGCGTGGTCGTCGGGTCGAAGCGATTGATATCTGCCTGGGATAGATTCACCTGACGTACAATTCCAATACCCAGCGAACTGCCCGCGCTTGCGGGCCTAACAATGACAGATCCTGCGCTGGCCAAAGATTGCGGGGCGCCTGAAAGGGTAAATGTGCCTGCGATGAGTTCCAGTGGGCTAGCACCCGCGCCGACCGTTACGCCTGCTGCCTGACTGAGAATGCCACCTGCAGACAGCAGAGTTTTGCCACCCTGAATTGCAGAAGTTCCGCCCAGTGACAAGTTGTTGGTTGCGGTGATGGAAATGGCACCTGTGCCTGTGCCGATATCATCGGTGATGTCAACATTGACACCCGTGAGTGTCAGCGGTGCATTGTTGGTAGTGACAGCCCCCACGACCAGATCGCCGATGCCGCTCAATACCACAGCACGAGAAGGCAGATGCGTTGCTCCGATGATAACGGTGGGATTTCCGGCGACTGCACCAGTCAATTCCAATGGAAGTGTTGCGGACCCAATTCCACCAGTTGTTTCGAGGGTAATCGTGGCCCCGGTGGTAACGATTTCTGGGATGCCATTGGATCGGACAGCGATAATTCCGCCGGTACCCGCGGTCAGGAAAACAGGGTTGGCGCCGTTGTTGAGCGCGAAACCGGGTGCGTCGTCGAGAATAATCGAGCCCGCGCCGATGGGTGATTGACGGATTTCAATATCGGTACCGGAACGGGAGAGGCCTGCAATTCTGATGTTCCCGGTGCCGTCAGCCCTGCCAAGAACCAGTCGATCCGCGCCGCTCACCATGTCGAGCGTGCTGGAGCTGACATTGAGCCCTGTTCCCGAGCTTTGTGCCAAGAAAATGTTGATGGCGGGGTTGGATGGTTGGAACACCACTTCGGAAGCCAAACCGCTAAGGGTGACCGGGCTGCTGATAACGATCGAAGCGCCTTGAAACACCAGCGAGTCTAGGCCAGGGCCGCCCACTGCAAGATTGTTTGAAACTGTTACAGAACCGCTGTTGTTGCTGTCGGTATCGGCGAGAAGCTCGAGTCTGCTCAGGGCGTTTACTTTTCCTGAAAGGCTGATCGACCCGAGTGATTCAATCACCGTGTCTGGTCCGAGTGTGGAAGGATTCCCGAAGAAAGTCACGGTGCCTGAGGGAGCCGTGCTCTTAATGTTCACGGTGCCCAGAATGCTGGCCCATGCGGAAGCATCTACATTGGAAGCCGATACTGAGGGGGCTACCAATTGGAGGATGCCACCTGAGCCCACGCTGATAGCAGCAAGGTTCTTGTTCGGAACCGACAGGCCTGCACCGACAACAGAGCCAAAGCCCAAGGTGGTGGTGCCTTCGATGGTAAGGGTGCCTGTGTCTGTGGCTAGTGCGCCCAAGCCAACAAACGTAAGTGCCCCTGCCGAACGCAGGCTGACATTTGCTGTTCCGATACCTGCCGCTGAGGCCTGCACGGTAACGCTGCCAGCGATGTCTGCCAGGAAGTTTGAGGTGAAATCAGCATTCTCGGCAAAGGTCACTCCGCCATTGAAGCCGATCTTAAATCCGATGTCGTAGGTGCCGTTGCCACCGCCGGTGTCGCCTTTGAATGTCACGTTCGAAGAAGAAGATCCGCCAGCGATTTTCACATCACCATAAGCTCCGGAGCTTAGTGTCAATGTGCTGCCAGCAATGGTGACACCACCCGGAGTTCCACCCGGGGCATTGAACGTACTGCTGGCCAGGTCAAAAACATACGTGTTGCTGCCAGAGGAAGAATGAACTGAAAGTTGGTCGTTGCCAGAGAAATTGAGCTGAAGCTCATTGCCAACAGCGGAAACGCTCACGGCAGGTGTGTCGCGACGTTCTAAAGCTTCGAGATTCAAACGTGTGGAATGCGGTGCTTTGCGGCGGGTGGCAATGTGCATGGAAACCTCAGTTAAAAAGTAAGATCGACCCAGTGTTCCCAGATTCACCTTTTTGTTCATGTCATTCTATAGGAAAATTTCTGAAAATGTGGCAAAGATGGTATCTTGACAGTCGTACTGTTTCAGTCATAACGGTTAACGTGATAATAACGATTGTCGCAATAGTTTGGATTGATATCGAGTTGCGGCAAAAAATGACAGTTGTCTCACAGGTGGAAAACAACCATGAATATTCGTTCTGCGCTGGTTTTGGGAGGTGGCAGTGCGGGTTTTCTGGCAGCTTTAGCCCTCAAAACCCGGGTACCCGGCCTTTCGGTCACCCTCATCCGCTCTCCTGACATTGGCAT
>CAMCLK010000007.1 GCA_945875585.1 Candidatus Kuenenia stuttgartensis
ATCGGTTTGTCGCCTTGACCGGGCATTGGCTTGTCGCCTTGTCCGGGCATTGGCTTGTCGCCTTGTCCGGGCATTGGCTTGTCGCCTTGACCGGGCATCGGCTTATCGCCCTGTCCGGGCATTGGTTTATCGCCCTGACCGGGCATAGGCTTGTCACCTTGACCGGGCATGGGCTTATCGCCCTGACCGGGCATGGGTTTGTCGCCTTGGTCTTTAAGCGCTTCACGGATTCGGTTTTCGACATCTTTCAAGGCGTCGGGCTTGTCATCCTGACCGGGCATAGGCTTGTCGCCTTGGCCGGGCATTGGCTTGTCGCCCTGACCAGGCATAGGCTTGTCACCTTGACCGGGCATAGGCTTGTCGCCTTGTCCTGGCATAGGCTTTTCACCTTGACCGGGCATAGGCTTTTCACCTTGTCCGGGCATAGGCTTGTCGCCTTGTCCTGGCATAGGCTTTTCACCTTGTCCGGGCATAGGCTTGTCGCCCTCACCAGGCATAGGCTTGTCGCCTTGTCCGGGCATTGGGTTATCGCCCTGATTTTCATTTTGTTCTTGGTTCTTCTGGTCTTTCTGGAATTGATCCATCTTGTCTTTTTGGCGCTGATCTTCCTTTTGGCGATCCATTTCGTCTGCCGCTGGAATCAAGTTCACCAGAACAGCTTGGCTCTGGCCGAGATGCGCTGGATCTGGATGATGGTCCCGGCCTTCAATTTTCAAACGCAACTTTTGCCCAGCCACAAGAGTGACAGGCCTGCCTTGCGTGTCGCGAAGGTCAGAAAGCTTCAGTGGGTGAAGGGTTTGAATCTTTAGGGGCGGGCCAGTTTCTCCCGCTGGTAATGCTGTGCCAATCCCAGATAACGCAATTTCCTGACCATCCATAAGCCAATCGGCGCGGATGATCACCGATTTTAATCCGAGATCGTCTTCGGCGCGGATCTTCAGCAGGAGTTGGCCATTGACCGCAACACTTGTCCCATCCGCGGGTTCCAGTAGCTCCACCACGGGAGGCTTGTCTTCGATTATTTCTACTGGATAGGTCCCCATCTCGCGCAGCGATTGATTTTCACCCTTCACGAACGCGCGGTAAACCCCCGGTTTATCGAGTGGCAGATTGACGTTGAGATTCCGGTTGTTCGTTGTGTCTGGCAGTCCAGCAATTTCCCGCTCGGCGCCACCTGTTGGCTGGAACGTAATACCGCCCTGAACCCCGGGAACATTTGTTTCTAGGCAGATCGTTGCCTTCGAGCCAGCGATTGCCTTGATTTCGCGTTCGCGGCTAACGGTCGCGGGAACACGCGCATATTCCGGGGAATCCAGCTTTACGGAAAAGCCGGTCAATTTTAGAGGAGATGCTAATTCCACAGGCTGGACGGGTGTTGCCGCATCGCCAGCAAAAACCTGATACCAGCCGCCTTCACCAATAACATTAGCGGGAACCATGCTTGTCCACGGTTCTTTTTCGGATCTGCGTTTCAGCGGGAACGACTTGCCGCCTTCGTTATCCCCCATTGCGCGGTAATGAACACGTGGCTCGTTCATTTTGCCGGCTTCTGGAATTTCTCCTGAAATCTGTGCCACCACCGACAAATTCTCGCCAGCCTTCAGGCGAGCAGGGCCACGGGGTTGCACCATCCGGATTTCCGTGCTGTTTTTCAGAATTTCGATAGGGATTTCTAATTCGTTTGTACCGCTGTCGCCCGGGCGTGTGTCCGAAGCTGTCACTACAAGCGTCCCTTTGCTTCCAGCGTGATCCCGTAGATCTGCGGCCCGGATGGTCCAAGAGGCTGTGCATGCGGGAACCGGCTTGCTGCCGGGAAGGGGGGGCACACCAGAGGCTGCCAAGGGCTTCTTCGGATGTCCCGGGAAAACAAGGTTACCGGTTACTAAACCGAGACCATGGTCGTCTGTCACGAGCACCTGAAACATTTCAGAATCGACCAGACGAAGTCTTGCAGGTGTGGTGGCCGGTAGAAGCAGTTTGAACGTGGGTTTGCTGTCTTCCACTATTTCAAGCTTGCTCGAAAGGGTGTCGGCAATATCGCCCGCTAGACCCACGAGATGAATGTAGTAATTTCCAGATTCGCTCGAAGGCAGGTTACCCTGAAACGCCTTTGGGCTGTCCGAACTAACATTGAATTTCGATTTTGTTGAAATACCGGTCTTGCTGGAAGTGAAGTGAAGCTCCGCGCTTTTCAGGTCGCCACTGGCGGTACCGGCAACTGCGATCGTGGAGCTGCGAATGGCACTGATACCCAATTCTGTTCCCTCGATGGGATCAAGGCGCAGGTAGGCGGGGGGTTCAACTCGTGTTTTGATCGACTGCACAAACATATCGAGGCGGACTGTTACCTCGTGGTCTGCTGTTCGGGCGTCGCCCGCAGTCACCCGGTAGGTGAAGCCCGTATGGATCAGATCCCGGGGGACTGTTGCTAACCAAATTCCATCCGCACGTGAGGCGTCTGCTGCCATTGGAATTGTGACAGGAATCTGGTCGGGTGTGTTCCACATGTGCAGCAAGGCTGCATCTGCGGCGCCTGCTTCAGGAATCTTGCCCGTCAGTTCAACACGGATGGCCATATCGTGACCTACGCGAATCGAGCCGTTTCCGCCCGCCGGATCGAGGATCTCGATATGGGTGAGGCATACGACCGGATGGTCGATCCACGGGGTGAGGCCGCGTGTGAGTGCTCGGACGAAGCTTCCAGGGCCCATCAGTGCCAGCAAAAGAACCAAGGCGATGGCAGCAATCGAAAACATGGTTGCGGGCATGCGCGACTGCGGTAGGGCCTGAACGGATTCGGCGATATCCACATCATGGACGTCTTTCAGGGCCCGCTTGATCAGTGCGCCCCTGATAGCCAGTGGCATGGGTTGATGCCTGAGGTCCAGCCAGTTGATCAGGCTGTTGCGGCATTCAGGAAGGACGGCCTCAAGGGTGTGCGCGGAGTAATACGGATTGATACCAGTCAGCATGGGACGTAGCAGCATGCGAGCAATCACGACTGTTACCGACAGGCCAAGCAATCCAAGTAGCGGTATTCCAGCCCAAGCAGGAAGCCTGCCACTTGCATGAACGAGAATCAGGACGGAGCATGCCAAAAAACATGCTGCACCTGCCCACAATCCACCCGAAGTCAGGGCACGCATTCGCAAGTGCTGGCTGGTGGTTGCGAGGGCCTGTTCAATGGTGGCCTCGGCCGGGTCGATCCCGGGGCGGGCTTCAAACGTCGCCGTGGCCATGTTGATTCTCCCCGGCAGGTGCGTTCACGTGGAAATGCCTAATTAAGCTTATTCTAATAGAAACGAATCTGTACACCGAATCCTTGAGGAGTTTCGGAATTCCTGACCCCCAATTTCACGCAACGGGGTGTTGGGACCGTGGGATTCGTCACACCATGGCCAGCGTGAAGGGTGCCTGCACCATGAACAACCGCACAGATCTGAACCGTCGCAGTGCCATTTCAGGTCTTGCGACCTCGGCAGTGGCCTTGGCCCTGAAGGGTGGTTCCGCAGGGGCAAACAGTCTCATCGATGCTGGGGAACCGAAATTCAAGCTTGGTTCCGTCACCTACAACATCTTGCAGGGTTTTGACTTAACAACACTTCTGGATATTTGCCAGAAGACCGGCATTTCGCCAATCGAGTTTCGGACCACCCACAAGCATGGGGTTGAACCCACGCTGAATGCGCAGGCGCGGCGTGATATCAAGAAACAGTGTGCTGATGCAGGTGTCGATATCTGGGGATGTGGCTCTGTATGTGAGTTTCATGCTGCTGATGAATCTGTTGTTAAGAAAAATATTGAGACGTGCAAAGCGTTTCTTCAACTGGTTAGTGACATCGGTGGAAAGGGTGTCAAGGTTCGCCCCAATGGATTCCCCAAAGGCGTGCCTGTGGAAAAAACAGTGGAACAGATTGGCAAGGCGTTGCAGGTTTGTGGCAAAGCGGCTGACGCTGTTGGAGTTGAGGTTTGGGTGGAAGTGCATGGCGCGGGCACCCAGGAACCTGCTCACATGAAATCGATCATGGAGCAAACGAATCACAAGAAGGTAGGTATCACTTGGAATTCTAATCCAACTGACGTGAAAAAAGGGAGCGTTGCTGAGTCGTTTGCCATGCTTCAACCGTGGATCAGGTCGTGCCACATCAACGATTTGAATAACGATGCCAAGGGCTTATACCCCTACCGCGAACTGTTCAGGCTGTTGCGAGAATCGGGTTACGACCGGACCACTCTTATCGAAGTGGGCCAGTCAATTCCCGACAAGGAAAAATGCATCGCTTTCCTGAAGGATTACAAAACCCTCTGGCAAAAACTGGCCCGCGCATGATCCGTCAGCGTTTAGAAAGACACTACGGCCATTGGCCACGGCGCTGTTTACTGCAGATTCCTCAATCCGCACCTGTGCGTGATCTGCTCATGGTGCTTCATGGGTGTGGGGGAACGGCGTCGTGGATGGCTGTAGAAACCGCATTGGAAATCCATGCGGAGGCAACTGGCTTGGCTTTGGCTTTTCCAGAGGCCACGCGTGCCGACATGACAAGGCCAGCGCATTTCATGAACAATGCGCCCTGTTGGGACGACGGGGCCAATAGGCCGCAACCCAAGCCAGCTAATAATGCGGATGATGCGGCGTGGATTTGTCAGTTGTCCCGGGACTTAGTCAAGCAGTTCGGGCTTTCCAGACCACCGTATTTGGCTGGTTTTTCGAATGGCGCGGGAATGATTGCCGCCACCATTGAGCATGGCGCCGCGCCCTTCAGTGGTGCCGCGTACGTGTGTGGTTATCCTCGCAGAGATCCTGTTGCTGTAGTCATGCCGGTTCCATCGCTCTTTCTCATGGGGGAAGTGGATCCACTTGTGCCGTGGGGCGGTGGTGATGTGGTATTGCCTTGGCACCCGGACTTTATTGCCGTGCCTGATATTTCCACACGGATTTCGCGTTGGGCGCATGCGATGGGGGCCAAATCTTCCGCAGAAGTACCATCGTCTGCTGGCCCATGGCGGTCGTGGCGGTATGGGGATATCGAAACAACTGCAGGTGTTGAAGTCCGGTTGATACAGAGACTGGGTCATCATTGGCCGGGCGGACGCGGACAATGGACCGATCCGCGCAGCGGCGCGCGGCGCGATGACATTGATGCCGGCGCGATTATTCTGGATTATTTTGGGTTGGGCGCCGGGGAGGGGTAAGGCCGCGCCGTTTGTGGCACAGTGGTTGCCCGAGAACCTCTCCCAAAAGAATGGTTGCCTGAATATTCCGCCTATCGGATAGTACTTGGCTCAAAAACCGGTTGAATGGGTGCTGAGCCTGCTGCTGACCCGTTTGTGTGGATTGAACCAGAACCGAAAGTGCTTCCGGAGTGGCCGACAATGCGGCCATAGCCGGTAGGGCTGGCAGTGCCGGCCCTAGCTCGGGTGTCTGATTGGTATCCATGGTCAACGGTGCTGAGGCGGCGTCACGGGCCTTTCTGGCCTTGCGTCGTTTGGCGGCATCCGCAGCAACGCCCGTTGGCTCAGGCGCTGGCAGCTCTGGAGCGGGCGCGGCGGTTGCCATGGGCGCGGCATCTGCTTCACCACGCCTGCGGCGCGCTTCTTGAAGGAATTCTTCAAGAGATAAAGGAGCCCGCGCAACGGGACCTTGTCCCATGGGCGGAGCCTGACCCGGGCGGACCGGCCTGACGGGTTCAGCCAACGCTTTCATCAGGCTTGAGACAATCCAAAATCCAACCGAAAGCATCATCACTAGGATGGCTACCCACGGTTCTTGTGCTGCCCAGGGAATGGTCATGAGCACAGCTCCTTCGCCACCAGATACCAACACCATCAGGCTCCGCCACGGTCAGGACGATCCCCCGATGCTTGCGAAGATCGCCCACCCATTCCGGCGATGGATCCACGCATGTTGGTGTCAGCTTGCAGGTTCAGCAGATTGTAATAATCCATAACGCCCATTTTGCCCTCGCGAATGGCCTGAGCAATCGCGCGGGGAATTTCCGCTTCGGCTTCAACTACAAGCGCCCGGCTTTCTTCCACCTTGGCCCGCATCGCTTCGACCTTCGCGCTGTTTTCCTGTGCTTCCGCAACGGCCATGGCGCGGCGTTTTTCAGCATCGGCTTGGGCAAGTCTCAGGTTGGCGGCGGCTTGGTCAGCCTGAAGGTTGGCGCCGATGTTGGCACCAACATCGATTTCCGCCACGTCGATCGAGACGATTTCGTACATGGTCTGGGCGTCGAGTGAGTTCTTCAGCACGGCCTGTGAAATCAGGTTGGGGTTGGCCAAAACATCCGTATGGCTTTCGGCGGAACCGATGGCTTTCACAATACCTTCACCCACACGGGCAATAATGGTTTCTTCCGTCGCGCCGCCGACCAGCGACGATAATTTTGTTCGCACGGTTACCCTGGCGCGGGCCTTGAGTTGAATACCATTTTTACAAACACCATCCAGTGTGGCGCGTCCCTTGCCCGGGTCTGGGCAGTCGATCACTTTCGGATCCACACTGCGCCTTACAGCCTCGTAAATGTCGCGGCCGGCAAGGTCGATCGCCGCGGCAATCGACCACGGAAGGTCGAGGCTCGCCTTTTTCGCGGCCACCACGGCCGCGCTGGTGCGCTGAAGGTTGCCTCGGGACAAAAGGTGTGTTTCGAGGTCTTTTGTTTCAACTTTGACGCCGGCGTTTACCATGGCGATTTTCTGGTTCACCACCAGTTTGTAATCGATTCCAAGCAGACGCATGCGGATCAGATCGAACAAACCAATCTTCGCACCTGCCAAATAGGCGCGAATCAGTGTTCCTAAAAAGTTGAATGCCACCAGAAGGAGGACAAGGCCCAAAATGGCGACAACCACCCCAATGACCAGAACCCATGTTCCTGATGCATTGATTTGGTTCATCTGTGCCAGAAGTGAATTCATGTCAGCTATCTCCTTGGGATGACGGGGCGTGCGGGGAACGGGTTGGAATTAGTTCGAAAAGATCCGAATCAATGGAAGCGAGCGGAGTTTCTTTGCCGGGGGAAACAGGGCGTACCAAAACACGGCTACCACTGACTTTAAGACATCGTACGACTTGTCCGGGATCCACCATCAGACCCTCTGTTATGCAATCGATGCGGCGGCCTTCAAAATCGACCACACCGCTGGGGCGTAAATACGATTGGGCCACTCCAAGGCGTCCTTCCAGATGTTCCAGTTCTTGTAGGGAACGAAACTCCGAAACGGTTGCGTCCACACTCGTGCTACGCGCCAGTACTGAGCGTCCCAGCGGCGTCCACGGGAATATTCGCGCAAGAAGCCATCCCACAAGGGGCAGCGCGATGGTTGTGGTGGCTAGTACTGTCAGGCCCATGCCGGGCGAATGACTGAAGGCGGTAGCCACGCCCGCCACCACCATGATGGTGCCAATACCTACAAGCAGGCCTGCGGTTCCAAGCACCAGATCAACCAGGGCAGCGATCAGGCCGAGCGCTACCAAAGTCCATGCCGTTGGCATCAGCCAATCCATGGGCAATGGTCCTGAGAGGATTTGTTCACAGCGATTCCTCGGTCTGGTGGACCACCACGCGGTTTCCTTCAACTTCGGAAACGACAACCCACGTGCCAGATTTAATATACGTCCCGTCGGAGACCACGTCGATAAGTTCATCATCAAATCGCGCTGTTCCCGCAGGACGCAGGTCTGCGGTGGTTTGTCCTACCCTGCCCAGCAGGGCTTGCAGCCGTTCACCGTGGTAAATTGCTGTTATTCCTGTTTCCTCGTCTGCAGGCCGGTCTGGATGGAGCATCAGTTTGCTGAAGAGGGGAATACCCGGCAGGAATCGAATGAACATTCCAACAAGCACAATAGCCCCAGCCAGACTCCAGCCAAAAGGCGCCACCACGCCACCGTACGCCAGCCATTCGTTCTGTGACCGCGGCCAATGGCCAAAGGCTACCAAACCAACTGAGCAGAGCATGAGGATGACCCCGCTGAGCCCAATCACTCCAAAACCGGGAATGACCAGAATTTCCATTAGCAGCAGCATGACGCCCAAAAGAAACAGCAGCACCGCCAGCCAGTCGATCTGTCCACTCATGCGTGACCCGGCCCAAAAGACCAGCACAAAACAGATTGCCGCCACCACGCCGGGCAGGGCCAGACCCGGCTTCATGAATTCAATCATCAGAGATGCCAGACCAATCATTACCAGAATAACCGTTGTGCCTCGATGGCTCAGGAATTGTGCCAGTTCGTCGAGTGCCGACCCTTCAAAAATAATCAGGCGGCGATTGGCGATTCCTCTCGATTCGTACCACTCCTGAAGGTTTTTCACGGGTTGGCCCGTGAGCATCATGGGAGACTGCGTTGCCATACCGCTGTCAAGAACCATCCATGCCCCAATTGGCTTGATGATTTTTTCTTCTTTCAGATCCGCAGGCAAGGGGCGTGCTGATACCAGTCGGACAGGGCCGGCGCGACCCCGTGCGGCAATCAATTCCACTTCGGCATGTGTCATAGCGTTAGCCAAAGCGGATGCATCTTCGGCAGACATCCAGTGGCGATCTTCCAATGCCTTGGCAAGTGCCTTTTCCATGGCAGCGGCATTACCCACGGCCCCTTCAAATCCGACCTTCGCCTCCCGGTCGAACACTATGGCGTCGCAAGCAAGTGCAAGAATCAGGGCACCAGCGCGTGCTTGGGGAGTCATGTAGGCAATTAATCGGGGTGCTTCGGGTCCTACACCATCGACATGGCCGCGGGCTATTTCAGCCAATCCGGTCGCGTCGGCCGGTGAGCCGCCGTGGCATTCCAGATTGAGAACGATCGTGTCAGGGTTTTGCGCCAGTGCCCTTCTGATATCGCGCGACATTTTTTCACGCAGCGCCCCGTTGATTTCCCCATGCAGATTGATTTGAACCACAGGGGAGTCGAGACGGGCAAACACAGTGAGTGAGTCGCGCGGCACCCGGTACCGTTCCGTTAATCGATCGAAATTCGATGGAGCGTCGCCTAGGCAAAGTCCCAATTCCAGTGCTTTTTCGCGGTCAAATCGCCCCGGCTGGCCGGGTTCCACCACCACTTCGCCACCGGCAAAGGCGCTTCCATCACGAAATCGGTCTGTTCCTGCGCGTGCCTCCGGATCGCGCACAACCTTGGTGGAAGCGTCAACAAGTTTGCGTGCCACAATAGGTGAGCGACCTTGACGCCTTGCGGCATCTTCATAAGCGGCTTTGTAGACTGGGTCGAGCTCTTCTGCACCATCGTGTGCCGGGCCAATGGTGGAACGTGGGCCCATAACAAGATCTTCGCAGGCCAGTGCGGCCAAAATACCATGGCCTGTAATATCGCCCTCAATCCACGCCACTGTTAACAGACGCGCTCGGTCTTGGGCCTGAAGCAGCCGTGTGAGGGCTAGGCAGGCATCGAGGTTGGTCAGCCGCGTGGGCCGACCTCCCGGGTTGAAGTCGAGTATCAGAATGCTGCGTTGGTCGGGAGTGTCCCGCTTGGCCCGAACCAAGACTTCTTCCAGCTTGCCCGCAAACTGACGGACGGTATCTGTTTCCAGAACTTCCGGTACATGAAACACCAAACCTGTGCGGTCGGCAGCCCATGCTGGCGTGGGGATTCCACACACTAAGCATATCAAGGCAAGCAATGCCACTCCTCGCGCGCCCATGGCCAAAGTCCTCTGGGGCTATTGCATGGGGTTAAAACCATGCATTTCATCTTACTTATACCTTAGGCAATCTGGAGCGCATTGAATCACGCCCCGGCGGAATTGCCGCGAAGTGGCCATGGTACTTCCAAGCCATGGTCAAACATCAGTTGGGGATTTCCCAGCACCTCGGCTGAAGTCCCGTGGGAAATCACCGTTCCGTTGTCAATGAGTGCAACAGTGGGACAAAGGTCGAGTACCAGTTCCAGATCGTGGGTTGCCAGTACCAGAGTTGTCTGCAGGCTGCCAATAAGCGCGATCAGGTCGCGGCGGCCACGTGGGTCCAGGCCCGCTGTAGGCTCGTCCAACAAAAGCAGGCACGGATTGAGCGCTAGCACTCCGGCCAAGGCGACACGTTTTTTCTCGCCTAGGGATAGGCGTTGGGGAATGCGTTGTCCCCATTCGCCAATTCCCAAGCGCGCCATGCTGGCCTTGGCAATGTCGCGCGCTTCAGTTTCTGAATGCCCACGCAGCAGTGGCCCTAAGCGCACATCGTCCTCAACACTGGCTTCTAGCAGCTGATCATCTGGATCCTGAAAGAGCAATCCAATGGAACCGCGCAGGGCCTTGCGTTCTTTGGCATCTCCAAGGTTACACCCTGCCACAATCCCCCTGCCTGCCGAAGGTGGCAAAACCCCGCACAGGGTCATGAGCAACGATGTCTTGCCCGCTCCATTCGGGCCAACAAGTCCCACGCGCGTGCCGGGCGGAACATGCCACGACAAACCTTGAATGGCGACGGTGCCATCTGCGAGTTTCACATCAATGCCGTCGAGGTCGATCATGGCTGAATTTCCCAGGCAGTGCGACTGGCCCAAATGATCAGCATTCCCGTGGCAAGTGCCGTTACAGCAATCGTTGCATCGGTCGGGTTCCAGATCCGTCTGGGAATGATTCCACCGCTATTGCCGCTGCGCAGGCTCATGGCCACACCCATGCGCTCTGCGCGCACCGCTGAACGGATGAGCCCCATGCCAACCAGTAGGCCGATGATTTTCCACGACTGGCTGTTCGCGGCAAGCCGCGCCCCTCGCATACGTGCCGCCAAGCGCATTTGTCGCCATTCACCGGACAACACATTGAGACAGCGCCCAGACATCCACACCATCATGGCGACTGAAGAGCCTAGGCGCAGGTCGGCGCAAACGGCGCGCCAATCTGCCGCCGAAAGGCCCAGCAGGCAGGTCCAGCCCAGTGCCAAGGTTGTCCATGCGCGGCAGACCACCTTTAAGGCGGCGTCTGTGCCGCTCCAAGAGGCGCCCCACCATGTCGGTTCATTAGGTTGAGGAACGGTCATCCATGGCATAGGAAGCACCAGAAGAACTAGGAAACCAAGGGCAGCCATGGCGCGTGGAGCGTACCAAGAAGCTGGTATGCGAGCAGCCAAGAGCGCCAGCCAACCAATAGCAGATGCTGCCAGCAAGCCACTGGTGTGCGGCAAAAATCCCACCCCCGTAGCCAAAGAAACAAACACCAGACACCGCGCTGTTGGGTGGGCAAGTTTCAGTAATGGGAAACGGGATGGTGGTGCCGTCCATGATTCATGTTGTGCCAAGTCTGCCGTGCCCCCATCGCCAATCTTTGGACATGACGTTTTCAAACACTCCTAAGCAGCTTACAATCGGCCCGCCCCTGACGTCTCTCTCCTTTGGCCTTTTCGCGAGCTCTCACGCGTGACGACCTACGTGCAATCTCTCGATCCTGTTGCAGCACTCGCTCCGGGATTCATAGCCTCCGGCTACATTTCGTTGGCTTGCGCTGCCTTGCCGGTGGTGCTGCTCTTTTATTTGCTGGTCGTACGCCGATGGGAAGCACCGCTCGCCGGTCTGGCCGCGGTTGTTGTGGCCACCGTTGTGGCACTGGCCCTGCACCGCATGCCGGTGCAGTTTGCCGGTCTTGCATTTCTGCATGGAGTCCTGTTTGGCATTCTACCCATTGGTTGGACCGTCTTGTGCGGCATGCTGCTTTACAACCTCACGGTTGAAACGGGTGCATTCGATGTCATCAGGCATTCGGTTGGCAAGCTTTCGCCCGACCCGCGCATGCAGGCTTTACTGATCGGTTTCAGTTTTGGCGCGTTTCTGGAAGGCGCGGCAGGATCGGGAACGCCCGTGGCCATCTGTGGCGCCATTTTGGTAGGCCTCGGATTTCCGGCATTCGAGGCAGCGGTTCTCTGCCTTTTGGCTAACACTTCGCCCGTGGCTTTTGGTGGACTCGGCATGCCGCTGATTACCCTGAGCGCTGTTACCGGCATCCATGCGCCAACCCTCAGCGTGATGGCTGGACATCAACTACCGTTTTTCTCGGTGATTGTTCCCGCGGTTATGTTGATCCGTTCCTGTTCCGTGCGCGATATTGTTTCGGTTTGGCCGGCACTGATGGTTTCTGGAGTATCGTTTGCGGCGTGCCAGTACTTCTTTGCCACGGCGCATCAATGGGGATTGGGTGAGCTTTATCCCTTGACTGACATCGCCGGTGGCATGGTTTCGCTCGTGGCTACGGCACTCTTCCTTATCTGGTGGAAACCCCCAGCCATGGTTCATGCCATGCGTGGGGAGCAGCAGGCATCGTCTTCTGTGGTTCATCAGGTCCGTCCCGATGCGCTGGTGTTGTCGTCTTTGCGAGCATGGATGCCGTTTGTGCTGATGAGCGGATTTTTATTGGGCGCGGGAATGCTGAGGCAACTGGAGGAGAAGTATCAAGGGCCCAACGGTGCGACTATCTCTGGTATTCCAACATGGGTGAAAATCCCCATGGGATCGTTGCACCTGAATGTGCAACGGGACGAGGTCATGCGCGCCAAACCAGACGATCTAGAAAAAGCTATTTTCGACCTGCGTTGGGCTACAGCGCCTGGCACTCCGGTATTCTTTGCATTTTTGCTATCTATTCCGGTGCTGGGTGCGACTCGGGCGCATGTTTTCAGGGCATGCGGGGTGACGCTTCAGCAGATGAAGATCCCAATTCCCACAATTGCGATCATGCTGGGGTTGAGTTATCTCACCAAGCATGCGGGCATGGACGCCATTTTAGGCCACGCTTTTGCCAGCACGGGCGCCCTTTACCCGTTGTTTGCTGCTTTGCTTGGCTGGTTGGGTGTGTTCCTGACCGGAACGGATGCGGGCAGCAACGCGTTGTTTGGAAGCTTGCAAAAACTGACAGCGCTCGAGCTTTACCGTGCAGGGCGTTTCCCCGGATTGGAGCTGGAGCAAGCCCAGGTGCTGATCTGCACGGCCAACAGTACGGGAGGCGTTATGGGCAAAATGATCGATGCCCAGTCGATTGTTGTTGCCACAGCCGCCACAGGCCAGCAGGGCCGCGAAGCGGATATTTTCCGCGCGGTGATTGTGCCCAGTATTGTGCTAGCGGTCCTGATCGGCCTTCTGACCATGCTTCAAGCCTACTGGTCGCTGCTGCAGGGCATGGTGCCGATGCCGCCGGGGTGAGGCGGAAATTAGCTGTCCTCATTCACACATTTTGCGCCGTAAGCTTTTGTTCAATCCTTAAATGGGAACATTTGCTGAATCTTTTCATTTTCGGAATAAAAGAGCCCCGCACGGCTGAGTAAGGGGCCACGTGCCAAATAACGGAATCTCGAGTTATTGCAAATATTAGGCGTGTTTCCGCCAGGGAGTCTGTGGCCCCTTACTTAGTCGTGCGGGGCTCTTCGGTTTTGATGCTTGGTGGGCTGATAGTGGCCGATTTTTGCAGGAACAAAAGATGCGGGCTTCATTTGGAAGCCCGCATTCAAATATGCTTTGAGAGCAAATCAAGCTTTCCGTGGTGGTGGGCTGTGCACGGCTAGGCCGTACATTTGCTCGGCGGCTTCCATCAAGGTTTCTGAAAGGGTTGGATGGGCGTGCATGGTTAGCGCCAGGTCGCGGGCGGTGGCGCCCATTTCTAGTGCCAGCATGGCTTCGCCAATCATTTCCCCGGCATCAATGCCGCAGATACCAACACCCAAAATACGCTCAGTTTTCGGATCGACCAAAAGCTTGGTCAATCCCTCGGTGCGTCCGCGGGTGAGGGCACGGCCACTGCCCGCCCAAGGCATTTTCAATTTCTTGACTTCAATGCCTTGCTTCTGAGCATCGATTTCTGTGAGGCCACACCAAGCGATTTCCGGATCTGTGAAGATGACAGCCGGCACTCCGGCAACATCATAAGCCACAGGTTCGCCCGAAAGGGCCTCAACAGCAACCTTGCCTTCAAAGCTTGCTTTGTGGGCAAGTTGTGGTTCGCCAGCGGAATCCCCCACAGCAAAGATGTGGGCAACCGTGGTCCGGCGTTGGTCGTTGACCGGAATGAATCCCTTGTCATCGAGTGTGATACCGGCTTTTTCCAGCCCCAGATCGCGCGTCGCTGGTCTCCGGCCAACGGCAATCAGAACACGATCGAAATTCTCGATGATTGACTTGCCACTAGGGTCTTCCAGCGAAGCCCTAATGTTCTTGCCCACCTCTTCAAGTTTGGCCACTTTGTGGTTGAGGAGGATCTTTTCAAACAGCGATTCGAGTCTCTTGTGCAGTGGTGCCACGAGATCTCGGTCTGCCAGTGGAATCAGCCCGTCGCCTGCTTCAACCACCGTGACCTTGCTTCCCAAGGCGGCGTAAATGGTGCCCATTTCCAAGCCGATATATCCGCCACCAATCACCAGCAGGCGTGGGGGGATTTCTTCGAGTGCCAAGGCAGCCGTGCTGTCCATGACACGCTTGCTATTGATCTGAAACGGACCGGGAATGGCCGGGATCGATCCGGTGGCAATAATGGCGTGCTCGAATGTGATCTGGGTGCCGTCGTCCACCACCACGGTGTGGGCATCGAGGAACTTGCCTTTGCCGTGGATGAAGCGGATTTTTCGGGCTTCAGCCAGTTTGGCCAAGCTTTTGGTCAGTGTTTCGGTCACTTTCTGCCAGTGACCGCGCACGCCTTTGAGGTCAATTTTGGGTGGGCCAAAGGTTACCCCGAAGTGCGGGGCATCCTTCGCTTCGCCAATCAGTTTGGCAACGTGCAGGAGTGCCTTGCTGGGAATGCACCCCACTTGCAGGCACGTGCCACCAAACTTGCCGGAGGCGTCGACCAGCGTGACCTGGAAGCCACGGTCAGCGGCGAGAAAAGCCGCCGCGTAGCCACCGGGGCCGCCACCAAGAACAAGTAATTGCGTTGAAATAGTCTGCATGGGCGTGTGTATCCGCTTAGGCGTCAAGGAGCATGGCGAGTGGTTGTTCAAGGAGGTCAGCAATCCGGCGGGTGAACCTGCCGGCAGCTGCTCCATCGATCACCCGGTGATCAAAACTCAGGGAAAGTGGCACAAGGAGGCGTGGAACAAACTGGTTGTTTTTCCAGACTGGCTCCAAGCGGCCGCGGGAAAGTCCCAAAATGGCAACTTCAGGCCAGTTCACCACGGGTGTGAAGCCTGTGCTGCCAATGCCACCCAAATTGGTGAGCGTGAACGTTCCGCCGGAAAGTTCCGAACTGTCGAGCTTTTTGGCGCGAGCACGTTCGGCAATAGCAGTCAATTCAGCAGCTAATTGGCGAACACTCTTTTTGTCGACATCGCGGACGACAGGAACAAGAAGCCCTGCTTCGGTTTCCACCGCCACGCCAATGTTGATGAATTTCTTCAGAATAAGGTGATTATTCTGCAAATCGAGGCTGCTGTTGAAGGCTGGGAACTCGCGCAGGGCAATTGCAACAGCCTTGAGTGCGAATCCGGTAACGGTAAGCTTGGGGCCTTTGCCATCCTGTGATTTGCGGAAAGCTTCAAGGTCGGTAATGTCGGAGACATCGTTGAGTGTGACGTGGGGGATCTGGCTCCAAGCCACGGCCATTTGTCGGGCGGTAGCCCGACGGATAGCTGAAAGGGGTTGGCGTTCAACGGTGCCAATGTCTTCGAATCGGGGTAGTGGAGGCGCAGCAGGAATGCCTGAACCACCACTGCTGCCTGAACCTGAAACCGCAGCTTTCACATGGTTCTTGAGATCGTCTTCGGTAAGCCTGCCACCTTGGCCTGTGGCTGCAACCCGAGTTAGGTCCACACCCAATTCACGTGCCAGACGGCGGGTTCCTGGGCTGGCCACCACATGTGTGTTGAAAACTTCTTTGGCGGGGGCTGAGGCCACGGGAGCGGCGACAACAACTGGTGCGGCTATTGGCGCTGGAGCGGCAGCAACTGGTGCTGGTTTAACCTCGACAGCAGGCTTGGCAGCAGCGGGTGCTGGCTTCGCTTCAGCCTTGGCTGGGGCAGCAACAGCACCATTGGCGCCATCCAAGTGAATGTACGCTTGGCCAATTTTGACTTGGTCGCCAACTTTCACCAGAATTTGTGTAATGGTTCCTGATTGTGGGCTGGGAACTTCGAGGGCAGCCTTGTCGGCTTGTACCTCGAGGAGTGGTTGTCCTTTGGCAACCAGATCGCCTACCGCGACCTTGATCGCGTTCACTTCGACGATTTCAACATTTTCCTTAAGCTCTTGAAGCTTGATTTCGATGGCCATGGCGTCCAGTTCCCTGTGGGCTGCCGGAAATCCGGACACATTGTCCGGTTCCGCGCAGCTTGGTGTCTTGAATCAGGCAGTAAGAGGATTCAACTTGTCAGCATCGATGCCCAGCGTTTTGTAGGCTTCAGCAACGCGTGCCATAGAAATGGCTCCCTGAAGTGCCAACCGGTAAAGCACAGCGGCGCAAATATGAGCGGTATCGACTTCGAAATGGCGGCGCAGAGCCGGGCGTGAGTCGCTGCGGCCAAAGCCGTCGGTGCCGAGTGGGAACAAACCGCTGGGAATCCAGCGGGCAACCATTTCTGGAAGTGAACGCATGAAGTCGCTCACGGCCACAAAAGGACCGGTTTCGTGAGCAAGCAATTTCTGCAAATAAGGTTCGCGTGGCTTCTCGGTGGGGTGCAGCAGGCTCCACCGTTCAGCCTCAAGGCAGTCGCGGCGCAGTTCCTTGTAGCTTGTCACGCTCCAGATATCGGCGGAAACGCCGAACTCAGCCAACCAATCTTGGGCAGCAAGGGCGTGTGCCACCAGCGGACCGCTGGCCATGATGTGCGCTTTGGGCGCAGTTTTGGCTGCTGCGGAGGGCTTTAGGCGGTACATGCCTTTCAGGATGCCTTCTTCCGCACCAGCAGGCATTGCCAGGTGGCGGTAATTATCGTTGTAAAGGGTGATGTAGTAGAAAATGTCTTCACCCTTGCCATACATCCGGCTGATGCCATCGCGGATGATAGCTGCAAGCTCGAAGGCAAAAGCCGGGTCGTACGCCATCAGGTTGGGGACAACAGACGCCTGAATGTGCGTGTGGCCATCTTCGTGCTGTAGGCCTTCGCCGTTGAGCGTGGTTCTGCCCGCTGTGGCGCCGAGAAGGAAGCCTCGGCAACGGAGGTCGGCAGCGGCCCAGATGTGGTCGCCCACACGCTGGAACCCGAACATGGAATAGTAGATGTAAAATGGAATCATTGGCACGCCATGGTTGGCGTGCGAGGTGCCAGCGGCGATGAATGACGAAATCGCGCCAGCTTCGTTGATGCCTTCTTCAAGGAGCTGCCCATCGCGTGATTCGCGGTAGACAACAGCCATTTTGGAGTCGACTGGGTCGTAAAGCTGGCCCACGGCACTGTAAATTTTGTGCGTGGTGAAAAACGGATCCATACCGAAGGTGCGAGCTTCGTCTGGAATGATCGGCACAATGTGTTTGCCAATGGCTGGATCTTTGAGCAGCCTGCCGAGGACATCGACAAAAACACCTGTGGTGCTTGGAGTTTTGTCGCCCGCGCCGGCAGCATAAAGTTTCACCACATCAGCCGAGAGTGTGCCCAGTGGGTGCTCGGTGAATGTGCGAGAAGGAAGGTAACCGCCCAGCGATTTGCGGCGTTCGTGCATGTAGTCGTGTTCTGGCGAGTCTTTGGGCATGGGCAGGAAAGCGATTTTCTGCACATCTTCATCCGAGATGGCAATACCGAACTTATCGCGGACTCCCATCAAGGTTTTTGCTTTCAATTTTTTTTGCTGGTGGGTGATGTTGAGTCCTTCACCAGCGTCTCCCAATCCGTAGCCTTTCACGGTTTTCACAAGGATGACAGTCGGTGCCCCCTTGTGGTTCACGGCGGCGTGGTAGCCGGCGTAAACCTTGGCGGCATCGTGTCCGCCCCGTCTTAATTTTGGCAGTTCGTCGTCGGAGAGGTGGCTGACCAATTCAAGGAGTTCAGGATCCTTACCGAAGAAATGCTCGCGGATGTAGGCGCCGCCTTCGACGATATATTTCTGATATTCGCCGTCCACCACTTCTTCCATGCGCCGGGCGAGTTTGCCGGAGCGGTCGCGCGCCAACAGCGCGTCCCACTCGGAACCCCATATGACCTTGACCACGTTCCAGCCGGCACCGCGGAAGATTCCTTCGAGCTCCTGAATAATCTTGCTGTTGCCACGGACCGGTCCGTCGAGGCGCTGGAGGTTGCAGTTGATGACAAAGGTGAGGTTGTCGAGTTTTTCACGCGCGGCAATGCTGAGCGCGCCGAGTGATTCTGGTTCGTCGCATTCGCCATCGCCGAGGTAACACCAGACGCGGCTTTTGGAGACGGGCTTCATGCCACGGTTTTCGAGGTATCGCATGAAGCGAGCTTGGTAAATGCCCATGATGGGTCCAAGGCCCATGCTCACGGTGGGGAACTGCCAGAAATCGGGCATAAGCCAAGGGTGGGGGTAGCTAGATAATCCGCCACCTGGTTGAAGTTCGCGGCGGAAATTTTTCAGTTTTTCTTCGCTGAGTCGGCCTTCAACAAAGGCGCGGGAGTACATGCCGGGGCTGGCATGCCCTTGGAAAAACACCATGTCCGGGCCATCGGGATGGTTTGGGCCTTTGAAGAAGTGATTGAAACCAACTTCGTACAGTGTGGCGGAACTGGCAAACGTGGAGATGTGCCCGCCAATGGTGCTGTCTTGTTCGTTGGCGCGAACCACCATGGCCATGGCATTCCAGCGAACAAGGCCGCGGATGCGGCGCTCGAGATCACGGTTGCCGGGGTAAGTGGGCTGATTGCCAACGGGAATGGTGTTCAAGTAGGGGGTTGTGACTGAAGCGTGGCCGGGAACACCGGTGGAAAAAGCTTCGCGTTCCAATGCTTTGAGCAGAAAACGGGCGCGGTCGTTGCCGTGGCGCAAAACAACGGCCCGCATGGATTCAATCCATTCGGCGGTTTCAGGTGGGTCGGCATCAACTGCGACGGGTAAAGAAACCGCGCATTCTTCAACTGTTTCAGGCGTAGGATGTATTGGTGGTGATTCCACCGCAGTGGTTTTGGAGGAGGGCCGCTTGAGTACGCCTTCGATTGCCATGAGGTCTTGCTCTCCCTTAACGCCTATCGTTTCAACGGCGTGCTTGTATTCTAAGAAGAGTAACGGTTCAAGATAAGGTGATCCGGCCGAACAACTGGATGAACGCAAATCGTCCCCATGAGAAAGCGATGGCCCGGTGAGTTTTGACAAAACACGCGATGAGCTGAGTGTGCGGCTTGAGCGCGCCATTTTGGTGGCAGTGGCACTTCCAGACAGACCCTTCATTGGCAAGGATCCACTCGAGGAATTGAGGGGTTTGGCTGAAACAGCCGGCGCCGTGGTGGTGGACCAAATAACGCAGAAGCGTAGCTTTGTTCAGCTAGGTACTTACATCGGTACCGGGAAAATGAAGGAGCTTCTGGAGAAATGTGAAGCGAACAAAGCAGACGTGATTATTTTTGACAACGATCTGACTCCAAGCCAAATCCGGGCTCTTGAACAGGCCACCAAGTGCAAGGTTCTCGACCGCAGCGAACTGATTCTGGATATTTTTGCCACCCGCGCCAAAACCGTGGAGGCTCGCCTCCAGGTGGAGCTTGCCCAGCTGGAATATGCGCTTCCGCGACTTAGCCGCATGTGGAGTCACCTCTCTCGGCTGGAGGGCGGTATTGGTATGCGCGGGCCGGGCGAAACGCAGTTGGAAGAAGACCGCCGCATGGTGGGACATCGGATCCGTGACCTGAAAACGCGCTTGGCTCAGGTTCAGGCCCGCAAGGAGCGAGAAGTTCTGAGCAGGTCTGGGGAAATGACCGTTTCATTGGTCGGTTACACGAATGCTGGGAAAAGCACCCTCATGAACAAACTCACCGGTGCCGGTGTGCTTGTCGAGGATCGGCTGTTTTCAACGCTCGACACTCGAACACGCCAATGGAAACTTGGTGAGCGTGGGAAAGTTTTATTGAGCGATACAGTTGGGTTCATTCGCGATCTGCCGCACCATCTGGTGGCATCGTTCAAGGCAACACTTGAGGAAGCGCGCAGGGCTACTCTGTTGTTGCACGTTGTAGACGCATCGGACCCGTTGGCGGAGGACCGGATCGAGTCTGTCCGCAAGGTGCTCGATGAACTGGGATGCGGTTCACGCCCAACCTTACTGGTGTTCAATAAGATCGATGAGTTGCCTGATATTTCGTATCTTCAAGCGCTTCAAAACCGGCATCCCAACTCAGTGGCGATCAGTGCCTGGAAAGGCATGGGAATTCCTGATCTGGAAATAGCGGTCTCCGCCGAGTTAGCCCGTGGCCATGTGCCGTTTGATTTGGAGATCGATGCAGCCAATGGCAAGGCGATCGCATACTTGGAGGCGCACGTTGAGCCCGGAGAACGGGAATACGAAGGTGAAATTGTGCGGGTGAAAGGAACCATGTCCACAGAGGACTTGGCGCGCATGACCCACATGGGGGCACGCGCTCGCAAAAGTGAATTCTCGCAAATTCCCGCCGTGGCGGAGGACAGCGAACCACCGATATCAGGGTGATTCGCTTTCGGTGCGTTCAAAGCGCTTGCGAATGCCTTCTGGCAGTGGCAGGAGCCCATCGGAATCGAGCTCCTTGCCAGTGGAATCGCGACGCAGATCGCGAATCACACGGTCGGCGTAGCGAGCCTGACGTGATTGGGCCAAGTCGCCATAAAGCTGATCTTTGTCACCCAGTGTCTTGCGGTCTGTCGCGCCTTGGTAGGCACGGGTGAATTCGTCAGGAGATGGTTCTGTAAGACTGGTCACCCAGGCCACATAAACATCTGTTCCCGGAACATCGTTCACCACAACAGCTTTGCCGGCTCCTTGAGCCGCCAAGGTTTCAATGGTTTCAGGCCGCGCGTATTTGATCACATCGCGTGGAATACGATTTCCAGAATACGAGACTGGCATATTGGCCATCACGGCGGGGGTGCGTGTTTGGGCATTGAGTGACTCAATGAACCGGCATTCGCCCGACCCCTTGAGTTCGGGAATGGCTTGGAGTTGCAGTTTCGCGTCCAAGTTCGTCATGGCACCGCGGCCAAGAGCATTGACTGCCGTGACGGCTTTCAGTGCCTTTTCGCGCAGGCGGTCGGCAACGCGGCGTTTGATAATCGCGTTGCGTACCAGTTCCTTGGTTTGTGGATTGTCGAACAGGCGCACGACGGGGTTTTCAATGAGAGGCGCCCAGAAAAGATAGAAGTTTTTTGGCTTGTCTGGGTCGGCAAACGACGCGCTGACAGATCCGACTTCCTGTGGCTGGAATGCGCCGCGCAGGTTGTTGCGGATATACGAGCCAAAGTCCGCATCCGCTTCACGGCGCACAGGATCGAGTGGAGAGCGATTCGGTGCGTTTTCTTCCACGTTTTCCATGTAAGCGGCAATCAACGGTTGAACCGTGGTGTCGCTCTGCAGGCTTTCTTCGTCGAGTGGCTTCTGCATGGAGTGGTAGGCAAGCCCCATCGCGATAGCCTTCGAGCGGATCTGTTCTTCGGTCTGAACCGGATCGGCAGTGGCGCCCGGAATGCCGCCGGCGCCCGTGTCGGTGGCTGCCTTGCGAATTTCCTCGGTGAGGGAATTCACCATGCGGGAAAACGACGATTTGCGCGATTCTTCAAGAACCAGAGCTGCGGCTTCTTTAGCAACGGTGTCGAGCGAAGGCATAGCCGCCGGTGCGGTAGCCAATGCTAACGCTGAGAAAATCTGCGCGCCCGGGCCGGAAGCCGTCAGCGCGGCGAGGGTGGCAGCGCGTGTGAGCCGTGCTTGGCGAGGTTGAAGCTCTGGTACACCAGTGGTGACCAAGAAAGCGGACCACGGCCCGTGTGTAGGGCAGGCAAGCGAAGCCAACGATGCTGGCGAGACTGCGGGAGTTGCTGGCTTGAAAGCCTTGTCTTGTCGCTTGTGTTCAATTGGATCGAGTTTCCCGGCCAGTTGACGCCTATCAACCGGGTTCACCAGTGGGTCGAGCCAGCACCAGAAAGCGACACCCGGCTGAATATCGTCGCCAATTTCCGTGCGACCCGGTGTGGTGGCATCAGCCCATGTGAAAAGAGCCGAAGCGGCTGAAGGGCCGGCGCCATGAAGGCCGACGGCGCCGACAGGTCCGAGCACACGCGCAACTTGCAAGAGAGCAGGAGTGAGAGCAGCCTTGGCGTTATCAGGGCGCGCGGCAATCCAAGAAATCCTGTAGTTTCGGGGCGTCATAAAGCCCGGAGTGGGAGAGCCGGGAACCGGTTCCACATTCTTAAACCGGTCGTAGATGTCTTGCAGTTCAGCTGGAGAAATGACTTGCTTAGAAACCTCATCGATAAGTTCTGCTGAGGCTACAAGTGGCACCACTGCTGCTGAGACGCGTGTCTGGCGGGCTTTGAAAAATTCATCGAACTCACCGGGAGTTGGATCGGAGGTGGCAGGGCTGAACCGAATTCCTTCGGCTGCTGCCATGGGGAACATGGGCATGGAGTTAGAAGCAGCACCCAATACGGCATCACGGGTGATGGTGAGCGTAGCCAGCGAGCGGAGGGCTTGTTTGACACGTTCCGAGCCGCCACCGGAGCGTGAGCCACGCGCCATGAGCTTGATGAAATCGATTTCGCCAAAAGAAGAACCAGCGGGCCAGAAAGGCTTGGCGGGATCTGTTCCCAGTTGAGCATTGAGGAATTCGCGCAGGCGTTCGTCATCGATGGTAATGCTGAGTTTTTGGCTCAGGTGGCGCCAAATCTCGATGTCGATCAAGCCTTGTGCGGTTCGTGTGTTGAACGCGCCGGCGGTGCTGAAAATTTTTCTTCCGAAGAGTTGCATCATGCGTGTCTGATTAGCCGGGCCACCGAAACGTATGAAGTTGTTGAGAAATTCCTGAACAATTTCCAGATCTTCCCTGTCGCGCAGAAGGTCAGATTCATGGACCGTCTCGCCAAAGACCTTGATGACCTCTGGCCCACGATTTCTCGAAGAAAACCAGCCAAGCGCCGACTCGAAAATGTCACCTCTTCCAAACTGGAAGACGAAGATGAACATGGTGAGAATGCCTACAACAGCCATAATTGGCCGGAGATAGACCCGGATGCTTGCGAGGGGATTGAATGCCATGGTGCCGTCCTGACCCAAGCGTGCCACTAATGAATGGGGAGTCTCCCTTGACGAATCCCGACAACCCTTATCATGGGTGCGATCCCCGGAATCGACAATTGTAGCTGGCCGGCCGCTATCTACAACGTCAGGCAACAGGGAACAGGCAGGGAGAGCATTGTGGCAGCCCGCAAGATCAAGAAGCAGGTGGTGATTGTTGAGTCTCCCGCGAAAGCGAAGACCATCCAGAAATACCTGGGTTCAGATTTCGAGGTGACGGCCAGTAAAGGGCACATCCGAGATCTGCCCAAAAGTCGCTTGGGAATCGACATTGAGGGGGGGTGGGTACCTACCTACCGGCCTTTGGCTGACCGCAAGCTGGTGTTGGCCAGTTTGAAAAAATCGGTCAAAGGCGCCGGAATGGTGTATCTGGCTCCCGACCCCGACCGGGAAGGGGAAGCCATTGCCTGGCATTTGCAGCAGGCGCTGGACCTGCCCGATGAAAAAGTCAGGCGTGTGACATTCAACGAAATCACCCGCACGGCAGTGCAAGAAGCGTTTTCCCGAGCTGGAAGTATCAACACGCATCGTGTTGAAGCGCAGGAAGCACGCCGATTTTTGGACCGGATTGTGGGTTACAACCTGAGTCCGTTGCTGAGCAGGCGTCTGGCGCGTCAGCTTTCGGCAGGGCGCGTTCAGTCGGTAGCTGTGAAACTGGTGGTCGACCGTGAACGTGAAATATCTGCGTTTGTGGCGGAAGAATTCTGGAAAGTCGAAGCGATGCTGGCCATTGCCGGGACAGCGGACAGAGCCAAATTGACGGGCGATGTCGTTCAGATCGTGACCGTTGATCCGAATGCGAAAAAGCGTTTCAAGAAAGGATCGGACGAGGAAGACGAGGGCAATAGCCGCAACGATGAAACCCCAGAAGGCGCCTTCCGCGCCGAAATGGTCAGTTGGGCCGGCGAAAAATTTGAAGCCTCGGAACGGGCGCAGATTGAAAATGTGGTCACTAACCTCGACGGCGCCACATGGGTCGTTAGTCGGCTGGAAGAAAAGGAAAAGCAGGAGCGTCCCCCCGCGCCTTTCACCACAAGCACCTTGCAGCAGCAAAGCTCCCTTAGGCTGGGATATGCAGCATCGAGAACCATGCGTATTGCCCAGCGGCTTTACGAAGGTGTCGAGCTTGGCAGTGAAGGGCAAGTGGCTCTGATCACCTACATGCGTACCGATAGTACCCGTGTATCCAACGAAGCACTGACTGCGGTTCGAGGCCGGATTCAGTCGGAATATGGTGCCCGATATTTGCCGGAAAAACCGCACGTATATTCCAGCGGCAAGAGCGCTCAGGAAGCCCACGAAGCGATTCGGCCAACGGACCTTTCTTACACGCCAGCCCGGTTGGCTAGCCAGCTGCCAGCTGAGCAGCTTCGGCTGTACACGATGATTTATCAGCGATTTGTTGCCAGCCAGATGAAACCCGCAGTGTTCAGCGTGACAACCGTTGAGGTTTCAGCGTCCAAGGCCGTGTTCCGCGCATCCGGCAGAATCTTGCGTTTTGATGGTTTCCGCAAGGTGATGCCGATCTCGGCGAAAAATGAAGAGCCGCAGTTGCCTGCCCTGACCAATGGTCAGGATCTCGATCTGATGCGGCTTGTTGGATCGCAGCATTTTACCCAACCGCCACCGCGGTTTAATGAAGCCAGCTTGGTGAAAATGTTGGAGAAGGAAGGGATCGGTAGGCCGAGTACGTACGCCTCGATCATCTCCAAGATTCAGGAACGCGCTTACGTGGAGCAGCGCGACCGCCGGTTCTTTGCCACCGAGATTGGCATGCAGGTAACAGACTTGCTGGTTGAGCATTTTAAGCAAGTTATGGATCTTAAATTCACAAGCCACATGGAAGAGCAACTGGACAGGATTGAGACCGAAGATCTGGGCCGGAATGTGGTGTTGGACGAATTTTTCGGTCCGTTTTCCGAGGCCATGAGGCAGGCAGAGTCGGTTTTGGGAGGCAGCCAAGAAGCCTGTCCGCAGTGCGGCAAACCAATTTCCGAACGGTTCAGCCGTCGCGGCCGATTTTTCGGATGCAGTGGGTATCCGGAATGTAATTTTATCAAAAGGCCCGAGGGACAGGCGGAGCGTGTCGCGCCGGAAGTAACCGAACACGCCTGTCCGGTATGCACCAAACCGATGCTGAAGCGTATGGGTAAAGGCAAGCCATTTTTGGGATGCAGTGGTTACCCCGAATGTAAAACAACCATGAATCTGGATCCGGATGGGAGTCCAGTATTGGCTTCGAAGGTGACGGAGCATCTGTGCGACAAATGTAAGTCGCCCATGATTTTGCGCACTGGACGCCGGGGGCCATTTTTGGCCTGTTCGGCATATCCTAAGTGCAAACATGCAGTCGATGTGGATGCCGAAGGTAACCCGAAGCAACCTGTATCGTTGGGCATCAACTGCGAGAAGTGCAGCAAGCCCATGGCCATCAAGCGTGGGCCTCGCGGTCCGTTTCTGGGTTGCTCCGGTTATCCCGAATGCCGGACAACAAAGCAGATTACTCCGGAGTTGCGCGACCAGTTGAAAGATCATCTTCCGCCTGCGAAGCCTGCTCCGCCCGCGGTTGAGATCAATGAAGTTTGTCCGAAATGTTCCAAGCCACTGAAGGTGAGATCCGGGGCCAAGGGATATTTCCTCGGATGCACCGGATATCCGAAGTGCCGCACTGCTGTTGAACCTTCAGCGGAACTTTTGGAGCGTATCAACGCTGCCGCGGCATCCGCGGAAGCGTCACCCGCTTGATAACCACCGTGAAGACCAGGCACGGCCAATGATGGCAGCCTTGTGCCACGGCTTTAACGATGTCCTTTGGCGCAGCGATGCATCTGGATCGCGCGCCATGGTTTCGAGCAGTGCTCGATAAACTCCAAAAATACCCCGGAACATGGCGGCGCCGGCGGGGGGGAGTTTTTTTGTGAGTTCTGAAGCTTTTAGGTAGTAGTTTTTATTCAGAGCTACCATGTCTTGGTACAACGACTGGAAGGCTAATCCTTTAGTAGGCCAAGCCTTCGGATCTACACCGTGCTTTACCATTATGTCCGTTGGGATGTAGATGCGGTCGCGCTGGTGATCTTCTGCGATATCTCGGAGTATGTTGGTGAGCTGAAGCGCGTATCCGGCAGGTATGGCAAGTGACCGGTTTTCGTCGGTGTTGGCACCCCAAATGGCCAGACAACAGAGTCCCACAACGGATGCCACCTTGTAGCAGTATGACTCTAATTCTTGCAGTGTGCCAATCCGCACGGCACCTAGATCTTGCTTGACTCCGTCGATGGTTTCCAGCAGCCAATTCGGGTCGATCCCAAACCGGGTGACAGCGTCTAACAGTGCAAGGTGGCATGGATGTGTGGGGTGGCCATTGAGTGCTTCTGTTAGAGCATTGTCCCAATTTTCCAAGCAGCTTGCAGCCGATCCGGGATCATCGGCAAGATCGTCAGTGGATCTCATGAAGGCGTAAAGTGCGCACATGCCTTCAAACTGGTCGCGTGGCAGAAGGCGAAATGCGGGGAAAAAATTTCCAGCCTGTGTTCTTGCCACGCGTTGGCACCATGCCCGCGAACGCAAAAGTTCATCGTGCGGAGTGGCCTTCAGTTTGGCTGGGAGTGGTTTGATGCCAGTCCCCAATGCTGCGGTAGCAATTAACATTAATTTGGCACGTTTGGAAACGGTTGGCCTTTGGGTGAGAACGTCTCCTTGTTGCTGTTCAATGGCATCGAGTATGCAAAGGCCGCCACGGCGGAAGAGCCCTATTTGTCGGTTGATGGGGAATGGCAATTCATGCTCGAGTGGCTCGCCACGGATAAAATAGCTGCGGGTCGAAGACACCAATTCGAGAATCAGTTTCTTGAGTGCTCCAGACGCGTGCGGAGAATCGAGATCGTTGATGGAAACGCCGTGGCGCGTCCGGGCATCGCCCGGTAGGTAGATTCGGCCAATGGCGCGATCGCGTGCAACATCTTGCCAAAAGTTGGCGAGTTGAAGCCCGGTGCATGTGAAGTCGGATAGAAATGCCCGTTGCGGGGTGAAGGCGCCTGCCAAATGTAGAACCAAATGGCCAACTGGGTTGGCAGATCGTGTGCAGTAATCTTCGAGCTGTTCGACGCTTTCGTATTCTTTGACGGCGCGGTCCTGTTTGAATGCAGCAATGAGGTCGAGGAAAGGCTCTTTGGGAAGATTGTGTCGACGGATCGTTTCTGCCAGAGCAACATGCACGGGGTGCCAAGGTTTGCCATGTGGCTGAAAGCATTCAAGTAACTCATCCTGCCACCAGTTCAGCAGCGACAATGATTCGGTATCAGAACTGATTTCATCACCCAGATCGTCTGCCCAGCGGCAAAAAGCGTAGATGGCCCGAAAATCGGCGAGCAGATTGCCGGGTACAAAACAGGAAAGCACAGAGAAATTTTCGTAATGGGTGCGAGTCAGGTCCTGACAGTAGGAACGGGATTTGGCGAGGGACCACTGCCCCCTTGGGCTGGCCGGTCCCAGACGTTGCAGGTCGAGAGTGATGGAGCGGGCCATAAAAAACCATAAGCCTGCCAACGAATTGAATCACTGGCAGGCTAACAGGTAATTGGCTGAACGAGTAGATTGGTTGGAATCAGGTTGTTCCCTGAGCTTGAACTACCCCTTGGGAGTCTTCCGGTTTGTCCGGCAATAGCTCCTGACGGTAGATCGAAACATCCCGTGGTGCTTCGATGCCCAATCTAATCTTGCCTCGGTCTATATCTACGACGGTAATGCAAATATTGTCGCCGATGAAGATTTTTTCTCCAAGCTTTCTGCTTAGGACTAGCATACTCGCCACCCTCCTGAAAGCGATGCCGTCTCATGGTGCGTATCTGCGAAAACATAACCCCCCTAATCGCGATGTGACTGGAAGTGGTGGCAAAAAAGAATGAATCTGTTGGTACGTAGGCGGAAGAACCCGAACCATGGCCAAGTCTGGCCATTCCGTTGAGGGGATCTGTTCCTACGATGAACCACTAAGGGGGATTGGGTATGAACCGATTCAGTATCGCGGTGGCGTTGTTTTTGGCGTGGTCACCTTTGATCGGTGCCGCCGATACCAAATTCGCCGATTCATTACAGGGTGAGTGGAAGCTGGTGGAATCGTGGGCGAATGGTACCCAACTTCCAGCCCAGATCCTTGGCGATGCCACATTGAAGGTGACGGGGGATCGGTATGTCCTGAAGCGCTCCAACGGCGAAACGGTGGGAAAGCTGAAGATCGATGCCAATCAACAACCGATTTCCGTTGATATTATTGCTGAGTCTAAAGACGCAGATGCCGTGCCTAGTCCGGGAATAATCAAAATCGAGGCAGGAAAGCTTCACCTTTGTGGTGCTCCTCCCGGGAGTGAACGGCCGGTCGATTTCGACACGCTTCGTCGCCCCAAAATCACAGTGCTTGTGTTTACGCGTGTGAACAAGCCATGACCGTGTTCTGGATGGGTTGGCTGGTATCCTCGGCTGTCTTATTTCAGACAGATGGTTCTTGGTTTACCCGTCAGGCTGTGGTTTCTGTTTGTCCCATTGGAAGCAGGGTCGGAGCTAATGTTTTGCGGGCCGGTGGCAACGCTGTCGATGCCGCTGTCGCTACTGCGTTTGCCTTGGCAGTAACCCATCCGGCTGCCGGCAATATTGGTGGAGGTGGGTTCATGCTGGTGGCTGGCGGCCCCGACCGTGAACCGGAAGTGATTGATTATCGGGAAGTAGCCCCAGCAGCAGCTACGGCACGTATGTTCCAAGCTGGTGAAAGCGGCAGAACGCATCGGGCGGTTGGGGTACCGGGTACAGTCGCCGGTTTGGCTCTGGCTCATCGGCGCCACGGAACTGTGAGTTGGCCCTCGTTGGTTCAACCGGCAATTATTTTGGCGCGCGATGGATTCGCCATTGATGCCGCACTGGCACAATCACTCAACGGCCAATTGAAGGAATCCTCCAACGAATCTGAATTCCGCCGTGTGTATGGGAAGCCCGGTGGCGGATTCTGGAAATCGGGCGACCGGTTGATCCTTTCCGATTTGGCTGGAAGTCTGGAATCGATTGCCAAGCATGGTGAAGACGGGTTTTATCGCGGTCGGGTGGCTGAAGCTCTCGTTTCTGAAATGAAGCGAGGGGGCGGCATTTTGACACATGACGACTTGAAGCAGTACCGAGCCATTGTTCGCGATCCTGTTCGCATAAACTTTCGTGGCCATGAAATTTTGGCGCTGCCTCCCCCCAGTTCGGGGGGCGTTTGCCTTTCGCTCATGTTGGGAATGTTCGAGGAAACAGGCCTTGGCAAGCACCCACGGGATTCGGTGGTTGCCCTGCACCTGATGGCCGAGTCGATGCGTCGGGCCTTTCGCGAACGGGCCCGTCATTTGGGTGATCCTGCTTTCACAGCGAATCCAACATACCTTGTCGATCCATTATTCGCACGGCAATTAGGCCGCACGATTGATTCAGCCAAAGCAACACCTTCGGCTGCATTGGCTGGCGATATTGAGATGGTGAACGAGAAAGAGCACACCACACATTTTTCCGTGATCGACAAGTGGGGCAGGGCCGTAAGCAATACCTACACGCTTGAGGACAGCTATGGGTCGCGTATTGTTGTTGGAAACGCGGGATTTCTACTTAATAATGAAATGCAGGACTTTAATTGGTTTCCCGGACGCACCGATACCCTTGGCCGCATTGGCACCCCTGCCAATCAGGTTGCTCCGGGCAAGCGAATGCTGAGCTCCCAGTGCCCTGTGATTGTGCGCAAGAACGGTGCTGTTGTGGGGATTACCGGAAGCCCTGGTGGCCGCACTATCCCACCCACTGTAGCCCAAATTGTGGCCAATAAATTAGTGTGGAACATGCCTATCGACCAAGCGGTATCTTTCCCGCGCCTGCATCATGGTTGGTTTCCCGATGAACTGCGGTTTGAAAAAGCTGATGATCCCGCATGGGCCAATGTAGTTGCAGATCTCAGGCGACGTGGTCACAAGGTGGTTCATCAAGTTCAGGGAGACGCTCATTCTCTTTGGCGTGAAGGTGATTTGTGGCACGCTGGTATTGACAATCGTATCGCGGGTGGAGCATCGGGAGACTAACCAAAGGGAGATGGAGTCATGCGGGTACGATTCTGGGGTGTGACCGGAACCATTCCTTCGCCCAGTCTCGTGGCTTCGACCGGGGGTGGTGGGCGCGCATGTGGCAACACGACGTGTATTGAAGTATCGTGGCCCGGGCAGACAATAATTTACGATGCAGGGTCGGGATTTCTTGCTTTTGGTGAGGCAATTCTCGCTGAATTGGCTGCTGACTCCCTTAGGTCAACTCGCATTGACCTGATATTGAGCCATCCACATCTGGATCACTTGATGGGCCTAGTGTTTGGTGCCCTGACTTATGATCCTCGCCTACGCATTCACCTATGGGCTAGTCCGGCCACCCTTGAAGCATTGAACATCTTGCTGAATCCGGCGTCACCCACGAGCAGGATCTATTTCCCGCCAACCTTTATCGAAATGAAAGGTTTGGCGGACCGCAACGCAGTTATTCCTGGTTCTACTTTTGAGCTTGGCGAGGCCAAGGTTCAGACGATGGCGCTGCGTCATCCCGGTGGGTGCATGGGGTTTCGCTTAACTATTGGGACCAAAAGTATCGTTTTGGCATCGGACCATGAGCACCCAAGGCAAGGGGTGGACGAAGATTTGGCCCGGTTCTGTGAAGGGGCCGATGTTGTTTACACTGAAGGCCAATACACACGTGATGAATATGAAGGGCTGACGGCACTTGGCGCGGGCCCGCCCATCCCCCGAAAAGGGTGGGGGCATTCAACGATGGAAGATTGTCTGGCAACAGCCATGGCGGCTGGGTGTGGTCACCTTGTTCTGGGGCATCATGACCCCATTCGGCCACTGGAATCGTTGGGGCACCATCAGGCCCGATTGTTGGCAGTAGCGGGTAACCGTTTGCGCCTTTCTATGGCAATTGAAGGGGAAATCCTGAACCTAGCCTAGTTATGCGGTTTCAAGGTTCTTCAACTTGCCTCAAAGCGTCGGTAGTGGGTATGCATGGCAGGCAGTTGTTTCCATAACTGCCGCGAGTGGCGTCATGTCCTTAACTCCATTAAATGAGCTGACGTCTGGTTTGAAACGCAATGGTCTTGTGCGTTTTTTCGAACATTACGAAAAATTGCATCCAGACACGCATTTCAAAGATCTGACCGTGCAAGCAATGGACGATGACAGAGGAATGTGGATAGGCGGTAAACGACTCGTTAATTTTGGTTCAGATAGTTTTTTGGGCCTCGATCGCCATCCACGAGTGCTTGCCGCGCTTAAAAGGGGAGTGGACGCTTGGGGAGCTCATAACGGCACGTCTCGAGCCTTTTCTAGCGTGGAAGCGAATGTTGTAGCCGAGGCCAAACTCGCGCAATGGCTGAGGGTGGAAGATACCCTGATCTATCCATCGGTAACATTGACCAATCTTGGGGCTATCCCAGCGCTTGTTGGTCGGCAAGATATCGTTTTGTGTGATCAATTGGGGCACCAGTCGCTTCAGGAAGGAATGCGCCTTGCTCAGGCTGCTGGTGTGCGGACTGGATTGTTTCCTCATGCTGATCCTGACCGATTGCGGGAAGCTCTTGATGACGCTGGGGAATATCGGCAAGCGTTGGTGTGTGTGGATGGTATCTACAGCATGAGCGGTACCGTCCCGCCACTAGCGGAGTTGGACAAAATTTGCCGTGAAAGGCGTGCTGTTCTTTACGTGGACGACGCGCACGCCATGGGAGTTCATGGAGAAGGTGGTCGCGGAACTGCTTTGGAACATCTTTCAGATCTGTCGAACTGCCTTATTGTCGGATCGCTTTCCAAGGCTTTTTCATGTTTTGGCGGATTCATCACATGCTCATCTGCCTTGAAAAAATACTTAAAGATGCGCTCGACCAGCTTTGTGTTTGGCGGACCGGTTCCCCCACCTTATTTGGAAGCTGTTTGCGAAGTTTGTGATATTCTGATGTCTCCCGAGTATGCCACTCTGGCTGAAAACCTGCACGCGAACATTGCTCGACTGGTGCGGGGTTTGGCGGGCAGTGGGATATCATGCCTGGGTGGGAAAACGCCCATTGTAACAATGGTGATTGGGGATGAGGAGGATGCGTTGAGGGCAGGAAAAGATCTTTATGACTTAGGCTACTATGTGCAATCGGTAACCTTCCCTGCTGTAGAATATCACAAAGCTGTCCTTCGTATTCAGGTAAACTCCAACCACAGGATACAGGATATTGATGGCTTGGTTAGGGCTGTAGCCGAAGTGGTTGGAAAATCCCAACAAAAAAGGCGGGCAGCCTGATGGCTGACCGCCGGGAATTTTTGTTTTGAAAACAATCAGGCAGCAGCTCTCATTGGCGTGACTTCTGTTTTATTCAATATAACATTGATAATATCACTGACTTTATTCATCTGAGTGAGTTCTTCGTGGTTCAGGCGAATCTTGTAAGACTGTTCAACTCGGGAAATGACCGTGATCATGTCAACGGAATCGAGTCCGAGAGACTCGCGAAGGAATGTTTCTTCTGAAACCCCTTCTGGTGCCGTGCCAAGCTCATCTTCGAGAATGCCCATCAGTTCTTTCAAGAGACGATTACGGTCATTCATGACAACATTACTCCGTGCTGTGTTGGATGAGCGACGCATACAAAGATGACAGGTCGTGAGGCAAGATCAATTTTCAGATAAAGAAGCAAGACGGATTTCCACATGCTTCCCCTGTTCATGCCATGACTGCCGAAGAAGTTTTCCCGTGTCATCAAAAAAGAAACGCACATTGCCAGGAAGATCGGTTTCCCAAGCATGGCCACGTATCGATTCCCCTGCGAGGAGGTATGTTTCAGGATTACCTTTAGAAAAGCGTGTTTGTCTCACGGCGCCAGTATCTGGATCGAGCGTTAAATATGTGCCTTCACCGGGGGGAGGGCGACAGCCTCCTGTTGTCCATGGCAGGGTTGCAAGAACAGTTTGCTGGCGGTTGCGAATGAGAGTGCTGGAGCCTGATGTAGAAGTGAAACGAACGTGGTGCCGTGTGCCATCATCATTGCAGTCACCGTGCAGTGACTTGATCTTGTCATTACTCCATAATTCGGAGCCATTGAATTGATAGCGAAAGGTCAGGAAAAGGAAGCGCACGGTTGAATTAGCGTGTGTTGTGAACTGTGTTTCGTTATCGGAAAGTCGGGATACTTTCCGGGTCATCGACCCGGATCGTGACCCATCGACAAGAATGTCGTACGTAAGGCTGACCTCAGGCTTGTCGCCTGAGGTCAGCCAAAGAATTCCGAAAACCAGTGAGACACTGCTCATTCAGTGCACCAAGATGATTAGCCAAGGGAAATTGATCCTGCGAATCCGCCTACCGAGGCAAAGAATGAGTCGATCTGTCTGAATGTTCTGCCATTGAATACGCGTACTTGAGGATTCTTCCCTCCCGCAGTCCCCGCAAGAATGTCAAGTTTTCCATCATTATTGTAATCTTGAACTGTCAGGGTCAGACCTCCCCGATAGTTTTGTGGGAAGGCAAAAAAGCTACCAATGGCTTGTCCGGGACGCGCGCCGCTGAAAACGGTCACAGTAGGAACAATTCCCGCACCTGAGCCGATCATTACTTCCGCCTTTCCATCACCATCCAGGTCGCCGGCAGCTACCACAATCGGGGATAGTGGAGGGATTTCAAAACCGTAGAAGCTGTGGAGGACATTACCCTGACTGAAAACTTTGACCTGAGGTGCCGTACCCCCAAGGGTTCCAACCACGATATCGTCCCTGCGGTCGCCATTTATATCGGCAGAAGCGATGCTGACGCCGCCATTATAGCCAGGGAAAGCGATAAAGCTTTGGATCGGAGCAACGACGTTGATCGAGAATACCTTCACATGGCTTGGGCCATTCCCGCCAACGCCAACAATGATGTCTGATTTACCATCAGCGTTAACATCGCCGCTGGCAATATTGATTTGGCCATTAAAACCCGGGAATGCGTTGAAGGTACGCATGACCTGATCCGTTTTTCCATTGTAAACAATGATTTTGCCGGATGCTCCCTGACGTGCTGCAACAATGATATCGGGGGTGCCATCATTGTTGACATCTCCAGATGTGGCAACAATACCCCCCCTGTAGCTGGCAGGGAATGGTGCCAAAATGGTGCTTCGCGAGCCACGTTTGACTTCAACGAGATTGGGGCTACCAGCAACCGGAAGGGATACCACCAAAGGTTTGTTGATTTGCGTTTGAGCCGAAGGTGAGATCAGGAAAGTGCCAAGTAGTGGTTGTGTAGCTGGGGGAGTCAGAGGAACGCTATTGGCATCAGTGATGGTGGCATTTGCCGCGGTGGTTACTGTGAAGGTTCCTGATCCGGTAATCTGATCCACAACAATGACTACATTTGCACCGCTTGTTGAGGTGGATGCGATTCGACCAGTCACCAATCCGGTTATCGATCGGATTACAAAATCAGACGGGCTAATCGTTGATCCGTCTATCGTATTTGAAAATGCAGCGGTGAATGAAACGCTGCTCGCGCGAGGATTGGGCGAAGTGTTGACATTAACAGAGACCAGGAATGGCGCGGGTGAAATAACGTAGGCCTGATTGGGTGATGGATTTCCAGTGGTGTTGATAAGATTTCCAGCCAGATCGGTGACGGCTGCGAATGGATTCATGGAAAGAGAAACTGTTCCGGAACTTGGCAGGCCGGCCACAGTTACCAGCCAAGTATCTGTTGCGATTTGACGAACAGCTTGAACAGATCCTGTGGATGCCCGGAAAGTGGAAGTGGCATTCACCGAGTCAGGGTTGACGGTTTCACTGAATTTAATCTGGAAAACGGCTGAAGGGGAGCCAAGTTGGGTTGACGAAGGGTTGCTGCGTGTTACTTCTTGAAGGGTTGGCCTAATTCTGTCAATGGAATAAACCTCACCCGCAAATGATGTCGTGCTGACGTAAGATTGATTCTCAAGCGAGACAATGGTGGCATTTGAATTAAGGGATAGTGCGATATCGCCCTGACCTGAAATGATTGGAACGGTTACCAGAAATTGTTCGGGATGGCCTGTTAATGGCACTACAGACACAATGCCAACAACTGGACCTAAAGATGTGACCGAGAAATCACCCTTGTTTACAGTTGAGGCATCAACTGCTGTGCTGAATGTAGCCAAATAGGTGACACTCGACGCATTTGTCGTGACAACAGTTGCGGGGTTGTAACGAACCAAGGATGTTATTGATGGTGCTGGTGGATTGACAACATAAAATTCACCAGATTGGAAGCCACCGAAGTTATCAACGGGAGCGCCAACATAAGTGAATGTGGCCGAAGGTTTAACTTGAAGTGATAATGTTCCTGTACCAGGATTAAAGCCAGCTAGATCGACCCTTACGATGTAGTCGAGACTACCAGCTAGGGCTTGGCTTACAGAGCCCTTAATCGAGCCGACTGTCAGGGTATCCGATTTTACAATTTTAAAATCGTCTGGATTAACGGATGATGGGTCAATGTTTCTGTTGAAACGGACTTGGAAAACAGCTTCGGGAGTATTGCCAGTTGATGCGATAACTTCCTGTAAAGGAGATAAGCGAGTAATTGATCCTATAGGAGGAACAATTGGGTCAGGCAAATCCGCGTAAACAAGTGAATTGAAGGCGGATGGTTCAGCTTGCCAATAAAATGCGTTTCCTGATACTGTCAGATTTGAAGGGTTGGAAGTCAGGGCGAAATTAGGATTGACGTTCAAAACCAAATGTGTCGTCTGTGTGGCAAAATCGTACCGGTACAATTCCCGTCCGGATCCATCGTTAGCTGAGAAGTAAATACCATCATTGGTAACAATAAAGTTGGCAGGATCAGAACCGTTGATCGTGGCATCAGGATTCACCTTGCCATCATTGATTTCCTTAAGATGCGCCGAGTCGCCGGCAAGAAGCAAAGTTAATTCACCAGAAGGGCTAATGATCCATGGTTCATTGCCAGTGGCGGTTGTTGTTTTGCTAAAAGTCTGGAAGCCTGATAATGACAATATTGTTCCGCCACTGAACGCTGCTGCCTCACCATCGGCCTGCAAGCCGTTGATTGTGTTGGCAAGCGAGAGGGTTGCGCCGTTCTGGTTGGCTGTCAGGTCGTCAGCAGGTACATAGATCGCACCTGTTAATTTACCTTTCGAATCAAGGGAAGGGTTGGTCAGTTGCGCGATTTTAACAACAATATTTGTACCAATTTGCGAGTTGAAGAAAAGACTTCCCTGACTGAAAATAATAGCACCGGGAAGTGTTTCCAGATTAGCAGCATTCGCTTCGTAAAGTGTTACAGGCGTTCCGCTACCGGAACTGAATTTGATGGACGCGTCATAAGGATCAACAGGATTGACTTCTTTGAAAACAATTCCGCCGTTCACCGCGATGATACTACTGATGGTATTGTTTGTCGGGTAGATAGGAGCGGATAGGTTTGACGATGAATATATCCCTGCGTTACTCAATCCAGCATCGGCGGCAAATACCAGATTCCCGTTAATGCTGGCAAGTGAAGCGCCGTTGTTTGGGAACGAAGCAACATAAGTAGACGTTATTGTGGTAATTGAGTAACCATCGAATTCATATAGGTATGTTCCATCTGCGATTTGCAGGTTTCCGTTAAATTGTCCAGCAATTGTTGGATTTGTGAATGATCCAGACGAAGGTACCGCTGTTGGAATTGCTGGCGTTCCCGCATCGGTTCCATCTGTCAAGTAAATGCCATCAGATTTTAGAAATGCGAGTAAGCCGTTGTAGGGTTGCAATGTGCCTTCAAAAATTCCGTATGCGGGTTGGGTTGAACTTGTAGCGCGTGTACCCGCGGATGAGCCGTCAGTAGTATAAAAATCGCCATCAACAATGAAATAAGCTTGCTGATTTGAACCAGTCAAACTTCCAGGTGTTGGAGATGCGGTCGGTGACACCAATCCGGCAGTTCTGGAAAGTGTCACGCTTGCTTTGTAGGTGCCGGCATTAGTATCTGTTCCGGCATTGAAATACAGATCATCGTTGACAGCAGATAGGTTTCCTGGCTGACTAAGTGTTCCCGATGGAACAGAGCTGCTGACCATAAAGGTTCCAGCTGGTGTTCCATCGGATGTCCATAAATCGTTTCTGGTGCTGGTCGTTCCCGTTGGAAGATCCGCGGTGAAATAAAGCCTGTTGTTAACAACGGTAAGATTCGTCGGGTTTGAACTTCGCTGGAGTTGGCGAAGTGGATCGGCACCTATTGAACCTTTGGCAAGTTCAAAAACCTGCTGATCGAGAAGATTGCCAGCAAGGTCAAATTTGAGCGCACCCAACTCAATTCCTTGTGGGGCGCGGGGTGTTATTTCCAAGCTCCAATTTTGCAAAGTCCCTGAAATGCCAACAATAGAATCTGTAACCTTAAGTTGCCAAGTTCCTTTGGAACTTGTGCCAGCCAATGCACTCAATGCGGTTATTGGACGGTACGAACCGGTGAATGGTGCTGTTCCTTGTCCAATAGACTGTGCCGCCATGTCATCAAAAACAGTGTTGACCAAATTGTCGCCAGCGAATCCGTTACCATCGAACAGAGTAAACGGGGTTCCAGAAGGCGCAATTAATTCGATTTTGAGATTACTAAGCGTGGTGTGCGTGAGATTCGTTCGGATTTTCAATGAGCTGATTGAATAATCTGAACTGATCACAACATTGGAAGTGACGACTCCAGGTGTTGGATTGGCGATAGGAATTCCAGACGGAGTTGCATCTGGAATTGAATAGGCGCGCGGATTCCCAAATGTTTGAACAGCTCCAGTGTTTTGGGCAAAATCTGCTGCCAAAAAGAGTGTATTGTTCACTACTTCCGCATTGGAAAGTCCCGTGGTTGGATCCAGTGACGAAGATGTTGCTCCGTTCAGGTCCTTATACAGAGTTGTGCCTGATAAGGTTCCGTTCGTGCGCCATAGTTCTGTGCTTCCCGATTGGGTTCCTGCAAAATAAACAAAGTTATTGACAGCGCGCATAGCTCCGCCAGAGGTGACACCATCGGGAAGTAGCGAAAGCGCGGAACCTGCTGGATTGATGACTGTGATTTTTCCGCCTACAGGTGTGATGGCCTGACAGTAAAGCGCATTGCCAACAGGCAATAGGTCCGTGATACGTGAGGCTCTTGGAATCGTGATAATGTTTCCAGAAAATGTCGCGTCATCACGGTCTGAGACTGACGGATTGATCTGAATCAGAGACACATCTTCGGAGGATTGTGTTCTCGTCAGGTAGATGCTTCCGTTGATGGCGTTTATGTCTGTTAAGTCGAATAGCTGATCTGCGATTACAGGTCCTGAGTTTCCGGATGTGTAGTTGACTGAGGTTATGGGTGACACTGATATGTTGCCATTGGCATCGTACTGTGTTCGATATACCCCAATTGTTGATTTTGTGATCATGAACACATCGCGTCCAATCGCCGCAATGTTTGTGACATCGTTTGGCGAATCCTGAATTTTTACGGCAGTGGTTTTCGTGACTGATGTTTTTGTTGTATTTCCACTGACAGTGGTTGTTGTTGATGCCATGTACAAGCTGTCGCCTGCTGAATCTGTGGCGATGAAGAATAGGCGACCATTAGCATTAATCAAATTGCGTGGATTCGATGAATTAATTCCTGAAACGATGTCGTCAGCTAATGCCGCGCTGGAACCGGCAATTCTGAATAATTCATTTCCGGTGGTTGGAGTTGTGGCGCTGAAATAGACGGTCCCGCCTGCTTCTGTGTAATTGGTAGCTGAACCAAGTGCAACAGATTGGCCTGATGACTGATCCCATGAGAATGGGCCTGTAACGCCCAGAGAAGAAGGGACGTCCCTTCCTTCCAATGCTTCCACAGTTAAGCGAACCGATTGACTCTGCTTTTTGGAAGCATTGGTACTTACAAAGCGATCTGTCCGGAACATGGTAGTGGCCTCTTCTATATATGATTCACTTTGCCGAGTATCTGTTGAGGGTAAATTGGTTATCGTGGGGTGCCCAAATCAGGTCCTTGATCAGATTCATCTGATTTGTTGCGATCCTTGCGTACTGGTTGTGCTGTATCTGTTTTTTCCGTTTTTCTGAACCAAGACGTTAATGTTGGTACCACAGTTTTAGTTTGTTTTTCCAGTACTGGTTTTTCGGTTCCAGATTGGGAGATTGCTGGAACAAGCTGTGGTTTACTTGATGAGAGTCCAGGCGCACGAATCACTTCAAGTGTTGAAGAAGGAATCCCAGTGATGGCTGGTTCAGTTGTCTGCGATTGGTTTGTTGGTTTAATGGGGCTTCGATAACCCGCTAATTGATACGTGAATAATGAGCTCCGAGCTTGAAGGCGTACGCGCATGGACGTGTCGTTCACCATCGATTGTTCGAGTGCTAGTCCTACCTTGCTGTGTATTCCTTTGAGCTTTCCAAGGGATAAGGCAGATTCAGCACGAACTGATGGTTTCTTGTCAGTTAGCAGAGCGTCTATCAGGGCTGGAATAATTTCAGGAAATTGAACCGGATCGAATTGCCTGAGTTCCTCTGCCGCGTCCGCTCTTAACGACTCATCTGGATTGGTTTTGATGACAGCTACTAATTCAGGCACCCGTTCGCGCGCTGGTTTTGCTTTTTGTGGCTTGCTGAAGATGCTTCCGCCGGCACTTGCTATGCAGCATATTTGTGCAGCAACCATGGTGGCAATGATATATTGGCGCGAAGGCATCGGCCTGGACTCCCATGGAAAGGTTGTTTCCAGCCCATCGGGCACGAAACATCCTTTCGCTGGGATCGACACTTGAAGCCATTGATCCGTCGATAAATTCACCACGGCGTGTATGGTTGAATAGGGGAATGCCCTTCCTTGGTCGCATCTCCCGACGAATCGTTGTTTTCGGTTTAATTGGACCACTTTCGCCTGAGAGGGCTTTACCGGTTGTTTCCGGTATCTAGTATCCCTCCATATCAACTCGTTGCGTGAGGAATCTGTCATGGTCAGAATTGGACTCGCCGGTATTGGTTTCATGGGAATGATCCATTTTCTGGCGTCTCGGAAGCTCAAGGGAGCCCGTATCAAGGCCATCTTTAGCCGAGATGCCCGCAAGCGCTCAGGTGACTGGCGTGGCATTCAAGGCAACTTTGGCCCTCCCGGCGAAGTCATGGACCTTGCCGGAATTCAAGCATATGACGATTATCAGACGCTTCTGGATGACCCATCGATTGATCTTGTAGATATTTGTTCCCCAACCGATCAACATGCCGATATGGCGATGAGGGCTTTGAAAGCCGGAAAGCATGTCCTTGTTGAAAAAGCGATCGCTCTGACTGTCCGGGAAGCGGACCAAATGATCAAGGCGGCAGAGAAAGCTGGCAAGCTACTAATGGTTGCCCATGTGTTGCCATTTTTTCCCGAGTTTGCAGCAGCAGCGCGAATCATTGCAGAAGGCAAACATGGTCGTTTGCTGGGAGCTCATTTCACTCGGGTTATTTCCAAGCCAGATTGGTCTGCCGACATTGGCAACAGTGATAAAACGGGCGGACCTGCTATAGACCTGCATATACACGATGCGCATTTCATCGGGTTGATTGCGGGAGTACCCGGCATGGTGTTCTCCAATGGACTCACGCGCGCTGACGAATCTGTCAGTTACCTGACAACCCAATATTTGTATGGCGATAATGGGCCTGCCATTTCCTGTTCAAGTGGCGACTTGTCGCAACCATCACGCGCATTCATGCATGGTTTTGATATTTATCTGGAGCAGGCAACGCTTTCGCATCATTCCGGAGGCGTTCAGTTAACCATTTACGGAACGGGAAAAACACCCAAGGTTCCGAAATTGGTGGGTGGTGGCGACCCAATCAATGCTTTCACAGCAGAAATTCAGGCGGCAGTTGATGGAATTGCTGCTGGCGCGGTACCAGAACCACTTTCAGCTCAACTGGCACGCGACGCACTAGCCATGTGCCATGTGGAATGCGATTCGGTGCGCTCTGGCAAAGTTCAGATTGTGCGTTGAAAAACAATGGCGGCATGCGCGATGCCTTAGTATTAGGCATTGCGTTATTTTAAAGGAGTTCGCGGACCGGTTCCTGATGGTCAAGCAGGTATTGAGGTCTTCCACTGTGGTCTGGGATAGTAGCGGTTTTGGCGTCGATTCCCATGCGATTGTATAGAGTGGCAAAAACTTCTTGATAATGCACAGGACGATCCTGAGGCACTTCCCCCAGACGATTAGTTGAACCAATAACTTGTCCGGTTTTCATACCGCCACCAGCAAGAAGCGCGCATGATACCTGTGGCCAGTGATCGCGACCGCCATCTTTGTTGATGCGCGGGGTTCTACCAAATTCTCCCCATGCGATCACGCTCACATCTTGATCCAGTCCTCGGGCATGTAAATCTGCAACAAGTGCTGTAATACCTTGATCGAAACGCCCCAATTGTTCTGGTAATCGGGTGAAATTAGCACCGTGTCGATCCCAGCTTCCGAAAGAAAGTGTTACACATCGCACGCCCGCTTCTACTAATCGACGGGCCATCAGGAATTGGTCCATCCAATGAGGCCCTGCGTCTTCACCAAATGCAGGGGCGGCGCTCCCTCTGCCATATCGGTCACGCGTTCGGCCAGGTTCTCGATCGAGGTCGAGGGCTTCGACCAATCGACTGGAGTTGAGCACCTCCAGCGCTTTGCGAGTGTTGGTATCCACGGCATTCATGGCACCGCTGAAATCAACTTCCCGGCGGAATTGATCGAAACTCGCCAGCATTGTCTTGCGGTCGTGGAGTCGATCTAGAGAGATGCCTTTCAGTCGCATGTTGGCCAAACCGGCACCATCGGGCTGAAAGGCGGCATGTGCTGCTCCGAGGAAGCCGGGTACGCCCGGATTTGAATAAGGCGCATGACCTGTTTTGATGGTCAGGCCAACAAATGGTGGAACTGTTGGGGTAACGGGCCCCTGAAGGCGTGAAACTGCCGCTCCAAGCGAAGGCTTGCCACTTTGTCGGCCGCCCGGCCCGATAGGATAACCGCTCATGCAAAGATCTGAAGCGTGCTGATCTGGGCAGCCATGAAGTGAGCGGATGATGGCAAACTTATCCATCATTTGTGACAATCGAGGCAAGTGCTCGCAGATCTGGATTCCGGGAACGTTGGTGGAGATGGGTTTGAAGGATCCACGAATTTCCACAGGTGCCTGCATTTTGAGGTCGTACATGTCTTGATGAGAAGGTCCACCTGACAGGTAAATCATAATGACTGATTTGTGCCGTGAACCACCTGTCGCGGCTTGTTCCGCGCGCATGATGCCCGGCAAAGAAAGGCCGCCCATTGCCAAGCTGCCGATTCTCAGAAAGTGTCGCCGCGATAGATGGTCACAGAAATCATTCGATGATTGGTCAACAATTGAAAGCATAACGAATCCTTGTGTAGGGTTGAGTTCGGGAACAATGGCATGTTGTTGCAGCGCTAAGTTAATCTCGCCTTATGGGGTGCTACCACAGCTAAGGGTGATCAGGTCGTCACTTCTGAGCACTGATGTCTATTCTAGCCTCCAAACAAGTGCTGCAACGGTTTTCCAGTCGCTAAGAGGTAAGGCCGTTGTGTTTGGTCGTGAATTTCGGTGGCAGGATCAATTCCGAAGCGGGCGAAAATGGTGGCCGCCAAATCGCCTGGAGTTGTTGGGTTGGTTGCCGGGTAGGCGCCCATGCGATCACTAGAACCGTGCACCGCTCCGCCAGTAATACCTCCACCACTGAGCAAAACGCTGGAGCATTCTGGCCAGTGATCGCGACCCGCGTTGGTGTTGATTTTTGGAGTTCGACCAAATTCACCCGTTACAACGATCAGGGTCGAATCCAGCATCCCGCGGAGATCGAGGTCCTCGATAAGTGCCGAAAGTCCTTGGTCGAATGAGGGCAGCAAAAAATCTTTGTGCTGGTCGAAGCACTTGGCGTGGGCATCCCAATTCTGTCCCTGCTGTTTGTAGTCGTAGATATTAATAAATGGCACGCCTGCTTCTACCAATCTGCGCGCAAGCAGGTAATTTTGACCGCGCATCTGGTGGGCATAGCCCGGGTCGCCATTGCCAGTGGCCGAACCAAAACCGTACCGGTCCCGTGTTTTGTGAGTTTCCTGCGTTACATCCAGTGCTTTGCGGATGGCTGTAGATTGCAGTAGTTTCAGGGCCTTGCCGTACATTTTGTCCATGGCGCCGGTGTCGCGGCCTGCCTGAAGTGCCTGCCACTGTTCGCGGCGTGATTGCAGCCGGCTGTTGTCGAGTCCGTCCCGTGGTTGAAGTACATCCACCTGATATTCTCGCTTGGCGGTATCAACGTCGATTCGTAATGGGTCATGTGCTGAACCCAGAAAACCACCGCCCTGACATGGTGTTGGAACAACATTGTGAAAAACAAAGGGAAGCGATGCGAATGGTACTTCACAAGTGTGATTAGAGCGCAGGGCGGTTACTGCGCTGCCATAGCTTGGGAAATGCTGGGGTAGGGGGGCGAAAAGCTCACGATCGGTACCGTCTAGGGGACGTCCCGTGAGCATGTGGATTGAGCCGGAATCGTGCAGGTGCGCGGCATGGTGCATACTGCGCACCACGGCGACCTTGTGCATGAGCTTGGCCATACGCGGGAGGTGTTCGCAGATTCGTACTCCATGAGCCGTTGTCGCGATCGGTTTGAATGAACCGCGTACTTCCGCCGGGGCGTCCGGTTTCATGTCAAACGTGTCGATATGGCTTGGGCCACCGTACAAGAAAACTAAAATGCAAGCCTTGATTGGCTTGGTAGCGACAACTGTGGGAGTGGAGGCTTGGGCACGCCATAACCCACCGAGGTTGAGGCCAAGGTAACTTCCAGTTCCAAACTGAAGAAGGCTTCGACGGGAAACCATGTTCAAGGCGAGGCTGTCGAACATGTGGAATTGGCCCTGATCGGTCGGCGGGAATCGTGCCAGTGTACTGATATTTATTATGACACGTTCCTGTGAGTTGCCGCTACAAGAATGTTGGGTTCAGTTAGGGGGCCAAGGCGAATGAGTCGCCGCTAGCATAAAGTTTGACCGGTTTTCCCGGATGATAGACGTGTACCTTGCCCGGCCCCAAGACATCCGCACCCTTGGAGGAGGCGATCAAGGCAGTGCCCTCGTCGATTCCTACACCAATGAATTCCGGTTTTTTCTTGCAAAATAATTCCATGTCGGAAAATCGGTTGCGCTGGCTGAAGTGTTGGTCGATGCCCACCCCCGGCAGAAAAGCAAAGCCTCGCTCATAGCCCGGAACCATCATCTGGGTGTTGCCAAGTGGACTGCCTCGGCACAGATAATCGCCCAAAATTGTGGCCCCTGCGGAGCTGCCGCCAATCACACCCCCGCGTTCAAGTACAGCCCTCAAGGCTGTTTCGAATTTGGTGCCTTCGTAGGCATCGACAAAGCGCCATTGCCTGCCACCTCCAAACCAAACACCTCCGGCCTGAGTTAATGCGTCGAGGTATTCTGTTGATTCAACTTCTTTTCTGCTGATCCCAGTCAACACCTTAAATTGTGTCGCGCCTCCGCTTTGCATCAGGCGTTGGATAGAGCTTCCTTGTGCGATGGGAGATTCTTCGGGTGCGGCAGTTGGCAGGATGACAATAAGGGATTTACTGCCTCCAGCGAGTTCCACAAAGCGTTTAGCCAAGGGCTGACCCATTTTTCCCCCACCTACAGCCATGATGGATCCCTTGGCCAAAACGGGTTTCCCGCGTGGTTTATCCATTTGGGGAGTATAAGCCGCACGCATCAGGCGAACTAAGTCGTCGCGTGTTCCAGACGGTATTGCTGATTCTGAAGTCTGTCCATTGGTAGCAAGGGTTACCCATGCCACTTGTCCATTGCCGACAACCTGCATGTCGCGACCCTTGAAAATGACAGCAGTGTTTTCATCAATCCCAAGTCCAGCGGAACCGGGATTGCCCGCAATAGCCTTATGCAAGCGTGGTTGGCGCGCGGGTTGCGTGAAATGCTGGTCAATGATAATGCCTTGCAGAAATCCAAATCCCCTACCGATTTCCGGTTCCTGCTTACCACCTGTAATCATGGTGCGAGACATAATTGCAGCCCCAGCGGAAGTGCCACCGATGCTTCCGCCCTTTTCAAGTAGGCCTTTGAGTTCATTTTCAACAGGTGTGCCAACATATCGGTCGGCCAATCGTTTTTGGTCTCCTCCCAAAATCCAGACGGCAGAAGCCGTACGAATGGGAAGGGCAAAGTCAGCCTCCATGGCTTGCTCTCTGCTTTTTGCGTGAAGTACCGTGACCTTCATTCCATGGATCTCGAATGGTTTTCCGAAAGTGCTCAATGGGCTGGTATCCGAATTCGTGCTGGCAGTGGGCAGAACAATCAGGTGATTTTGTCGTTTTGAAGCAACCGTTAACAATTCAATCGCTTCTGGAGGGGTAATGCCACCACCAACAATGATCAGGGTTCCTTTGGGCGCTATCGTGGCAAAGGCAGGGCCATTGGTTGCGATTGGATTTTGGGTAAATGCCACACAAGCAACAAAGAATAACAACATGGCACGGGTCCAAATTGGATGATCGCTCTTTAAGGCATCAGATTAGCATGTCGAACTGGATATTTTGCTCGATAAAACCAATCAGCAGCCAGAATTTCATTGGTTTGAAACAACAAGGCAGTCCGCTAGGAAGCGGACTGCCTTGATTAAAAACGGAAGTCTGATTTTATTCGGCTTTGGCGGCCGGTGGCGTCGCTATTTTTTTAGCTCCGCCACCGGCAGTGGTGGGTGCTGGTGGAAGACTTTGATTCAGATTTTTAGGAATTTCGGTTTTGGTCTCACCGCAACCAGTCAATACGGAGATCGAATAAACTAAGCAGAAGGCGCTTATCAATCGGGAAAGCAGCATCGTGATCCTCCTAAGATGTATGGATGAAATCAAAATCAAATTAAACGTATCAGTTAGTGAGTTGTGAATAATCAACAACTGCACCATCTGCCCTGCCGGCCATTGCAATAAATACATACCAATCACTGACGGCAGGGTTTCTGGTCCCAGACGAACCGGTCTTAATGAAGCGAATACTACCATCGGCAAATGAGCAGTTGATACCACCGGTGTGCTTGCTGCTCATAGACAAGGGAACAAGCGCAGATGTGCCACCTCCACCTGCAATTCCCCACTTGGCAGGAATGACTACACCGCCCATCCAAGACCAAAAAAAGTCGGGTTGGGCATTGCCAGTGGCACCAATACTTCTACCTAATGTTTCTCCGAAAGACATTGTGTTGGAAGTTCCATCTGTAATATCACTCATTTTTGTTTTGGATCGATTGTAATAAATACCAGAATATAACTGAAGATTTACACCCGGACCATCGGCTGTTGATGAAGTGCTAACCTTGTCACCAAGAGCGCCAGCAACTCCAGCATAGTTTGTTTTCCCAAGGTCGTAGGCATTGCCACCAGTGAAAGAGCCATAGGTGCAGGATATACCACCGGGAGCACTTGGATCCGGTCCCATCATCACAATAGGACCGTTTGTTGTATCGCTTGCAGACCTCACAGGGTCGGAAGGACATGTGTACGTTTTAATTTTGGTGTAAGCCAAACTCCAATCGGGATTCACTGTCCACCATTGAGTAGCAGCTACAACATCGACATTATATTTTATTGAAAATTGCTTATATACAGCTTCTTGCTCAATGAATGGCAATAAAAAATACATCGTGCCAGTGCTTTGTCCGCCCCAAAAACCAGTAGCCTGAGTGCCACCAAGTGTACCGGGAGGCAGCACCCCGTTTGAACTTTCGTAACTTAGAGATGCCAAGCCAATCTGCTTCAGATTGTTTGAGCACTGCATGCGATTCGCGGCTTCACGAATCTTTTGCACTGCTGGCACCAGTAGGCCAATCAGCACAGCAATAATAGCAATCACCACTAAAAGTTCGATGAGAGTGAAACCAAAGCGCTTATCATGATTGCGATTCATGATACCCCTCCCCAAAAAGTAAAATGAACTCGACGAGGCAAGAACAACATCTTCGGGAGAGGGGAGGAAGAATGCCGTGTTCTTGCATTATTAATAATTCATGAATTAGCCCATGTCCACACAAGTTTGAAAAATAGCTGGAAACTTTTTGAAGAAACTGAAAACGCGCATGTGAGCAGATTATTTGAAAAAGGTGGCGCCATTACCTGTGATTGCAATTTAAGATTTATTGCGTTCCACCATGAATGGAATTCTAGTGGCATGAAAATCGGCCACAAAGGTTGGTGCTGAATGAATTTGGTTGATCGGCGCGTTGCAAGTTAAGGTGAAATGTGCCAAGCAAACTGTTTCTACGGTTTGTCTTAAGATAGCTGAATTGCCGGCATTAGGATATCAAGCAATTTCAATGTTTACCGATAAATCCATTCAAATGATTTGCGGATTGTAAGCTCGCTCTGCTCAAGTGCTAATGGCTGATTGCTTCTAATTCGATTGCAAAGACCAAGCAGGTGCCAAGGGGCATCAAACAGGAAGGTATGCAGTGGTAGGAATGAACCGCACACTCGTTACAACTAAGTGGTCCGTAACCTTATTCGCATACTGGCGCCATGATGCGTGAAGCATTTTTGGCCTGATGGTACACGGTGTTGATACCCACCATGGCGTCTGCTGGGAATTCTTCCGTGAGAGGTCCACCTGTGTTGGGATTGGGTTCGTAAAAAGGAGCTGCGGTGCTGCAAACCGTGACGCGGATGCGGTGTCCTGCGTTGAAGATCTGGCTGATCCAACCGACATCGAAATTGATAGGGTGGATTGCGCCAGCTTTCATAAGGCTGACTTTGTCGAATCCTTCCCGGTAACGCGCCCTGCGAACATAATCCACCAATAATATCGAACGGCCGTCCGGGTAGACGTCCGAAACGCGCACAATAAAGTCGGAATCGGGCGCGGTAGATGAAACCATCAGTTCGGCTCGAATTTTGCCAGTCCACTCAACAGGCTTATCCAGCACAGGAGAGGTGAATGTCAGCACATTGGGCTCACGCTCGAAAGCTTGGGCATCCATGGCGCCAGGGAAAGCCCGCACATTTTTTCCAACAGAAGCTGGGTTGAATGGGTCTGCCTTATAACTGGTTGAGGATTGTTCTTCTATCGGCTTTGATGTTCTGAGAATGCCGCCTTGCCGGAGGTAGTAAGCAGATTCCTTTGCCGGGACAGGCCAATTATTTGCTTGCCGATAAATGTTGCCTGGCGCGCCTTGTTCTCCCACGGCTCCCATAACAAAATAGCGCACAGTGGGATCTTTTGCGATGCCGTTGTCGATGCCTTTCAAGTGGTGATTGAACCAACGGATCACGTGTTCCTCGACATTAAAGCGTGCGTTATCGGGATAGGTCATTTCGCCAACTTTTGCGGAATTGGCCCAGCTTCCACCATGCGCCCATGGGCCAATTATCAACTGTTGGTTTCCTTTTGAATTGCTTCCGCCATGATGTTGGCGACCGACAAAACTATCGACCGAACCGACATTCATGAAGTCAAACCAAGACCCGATTGTGAAACAAGGCACGTCCATATTTTCGAAATGCCGCGAGCAGTCTTCTGCCATCCAATAATCATCGTAGTTGGGGTGGCGATACCATTCAGCAACAAGGTCGCGGTTGTGGGATGGCACACGGCAAACGGAGTCCATCTGCCTGAAGCGGACGGGGCGGGTGGTTCCGCCAATCCTGTAGCCTTCTTGGAAAAGACTCAGGCCAGTATCTGTCATGTGTTGCGCCACCAAATGCGGGGGGCGCGTTACCGCGAGAAAGTTTTGCGCGAATCCTGCCTGTGAGCCACCAAAAGTACCAATCTTGCCTGTGCTCCATGGTTGGCCGGCCAGCCATTCCACGAGGTCATAACCGTCTTTGAGTTCACCCCAACCCAGAGCTCGATAACCAACCCAAGTGCCTTCAGATTTTTGTGATCCACGGAAATTGGCTGCCGCAACAACAAATCCCGCTGCTGCAAGACGCGCATAACGCTGGCGTGATGCTTCACCATCAACTGATGCGTAGCGTTGTTCTAGCAGTACTGGCCAAGGCCCTTTGCCAGGTGGTGTGAAAATCAGAACGGAAAGTTTCACATTGTCACGCATCGGAACCATGGCAGCGGTGGCCACAACTCCGGCTGGCAATGGCTGGTTATGTGAAGACACCAGGACCAGCATCGCAGCAATCCAAGTCATGACGTTATTCCTGTGGTTTACTCATGGGGATTCAAGCGGAAACCAGTTCCGTGATGGCCTTGCCGTCGCGTACAATTGGTACTGGACGGCCCGTGAAATCGGGTAGAGCTGCTTTTTCGTAGTCGATTCCAAGGTGGGAGTAAATGGTGGCCAGAAAGTCTTGTGGGCCAACGCGCCGCGACACCACCTCTTCGCCCCGACGATCGGTGGCACCGATCACTTGGCCGGGAGTGATCCCGCCGCCGGCCCACAGCATGGAATTGGCATTGGGCCAATGGTCGCGCCCGGGTTGCACCACGCCAGCAGCGGCACTGGCTACTCCCCCGCCACTACTTGCGACATTGGAGATGCGCGGCGTACGGCCGAATTCTCCAGTGACAACGACAAGTACTCGTTTGGAGAGGCCCCTCTCGTATATGTCATCGATTAGCGCGCTAACCGCCTGATCGAAAAAGGGCGCCCGATACTTTAAGGCATCAAACACATGATGGTTGACAGCATGGTCATCCCAGTTGGCAACCCGACCGCACAACGGTCCATCGAGTGTTGTGGTAACAATTTCAACCCCAGCTTCCACCAAACGTCGCGCCATCAGCAGTTGCTGGCCCCATGTGTTGCGACCATAACGGTCACGCAATCGTGGATTTTCCAGATTGAGGTCGAAGGCCTTGGCGGCTCGTGTGCTAGTGAGCAATTGAAGTGATTGCTTTTGGAAACCATCCAGCGTTTCCATGACCCCCGTACGATCGATGTCGCGCCTCAGAGTGTCGAAATTTTTAAGCAAGCCATGACGTTCACTTACACGAGCCGAGGAGCCTGTGTCGGAAATCCCTATATTCGGAACACGAAATCCGGGCGAATTGGGGTCTCCCATGACGGCAAATGGCGCGTACGTTTCTCCAAGATAGCCAGGGCCCGCAATGGTGAAGTTGTCGTACCTTGTAATTGGGTTGACACCAACATAGTTTGGAAGCGGTCGCTCCGGGCCGAAGCGAAGGCGGTGCGCCACGCTCATGAAGTCTGGGTACACTGGCTTGAGTTTGTCTGCCGCATCCGGGTCGCCTGCCAGAAGTTGGAGGGAGCCAGCAGGGTGGCCTCCTCCCGTATGGGCCATCGATCTCAAAATGCTGAATCGATGTGCCACGCTGGCATGTTTGGGAAGCAATTCACCAAGGCGCAATCCGGAGGTCTTGGTGGCAATGGGGCCGAATGGACCGCGGTACTCCGATGGGGCATCAGGTTTGGGGTCGTATGTTTCCAGATGGCTGGCGCCTCCCCGCAGCCATACCACAATGATTGCCGTGGATTCCGTTCCCGTAATTGCGGCGGGTGCTTCCGCCCGCAAGCGCATGAGAGTGGGGAGGGATAGCGATGCGAATGCACCCAGACCCGTTCGCAAAAGTTCTCGCCGCGAGCCATTGCATTGGGAATTCACGGAATTTGGCATCGGAACTCCTTTCGGATATGACACGGCTGCATTAGCGCAACTGGGAGGGACCCTATCGTGCGGCAGAATTTCTTGCCATGCAATACCAGAGTAGCGCCTTGGCATGAGTATGGCGGTGGCGCAGCTTCCTCATTGATTTCGACGATTTTTCAGACACATGGTGTTTTGATGGACTAGGCTTTTATTGAGACGCATCAGTCATATCGCAAGGGAGAACCATGGATGAAATCTCTCACACGGTCTCTACCAACAAGTTTGCTCAGTATTGAATCCGTTCTTGAAGCGCGCGTTCGATTGCGAAACCGCGTGGTTCACACACCATTGCAGGCTTCTGCCGCGATTGGTCACAACTTGGGTGCGACCACCTATCTGAAACTTGAATGCCTGCAACGCACAGGCTCCTTCAAGGCTCGCGGCGCCTTCAATAAATTGCTGTCGCTGTCAGACAGCCAAAGGAAGCGTGGTGTTGTTGGAGTCAGTGGCGGAAATCATGCGCAGGGATTGGCTTATGCTGCCAAGGATCTGGGGGTTCGTGCCACCATTTGCATGCCTGCAAGCACCCCCAGTAATTATCTGGAAGCCACCCGGGGTTATGGGGCAGATGTTGTTTTGTGCCCGGATATTACAGCGGCTTTTGCCGAAGGCCGCCGGTTGCGCGATTCAGGAATGGTGGAAGTGCATCCATTTGATGACATTTTGGTAGCGGCAGGTCAGGGAACCGTAGGGTTGGAAATTCTCGATGATTTGCCTGAAATGACTCGTATTTATGTCAGTATTGGCGGTGGTGGTCTCATCAGTGGTGTAGCCACGGCTTTGCGCCGCAGGCGCCCGGATATTCGTGTGTTTGGTGTTGAAACAGACGGCGCCAATGCAATGGCGCGAAGTTTGGCCGCGGGTGGATTGATCGATATGCCTGCCATCACATCCATTGCACGTACTTTGGGTGCGCCAAGGGTGTCGGATTTCACATTAAGGCATGTTCAGGAGCTTGTTGAAGAGGTCATGGTGGTTGACGATAGCGAAGCGTTCGATGCCCTGAAGTTCATCTTAGAGAGGGCTAAAATCCTTACTGAGCCAGCGGCAGCATGCTGTCTTGCCGCTGCTCGCCGTCATGCGGGCACATTCGCGCCCAACGAAAAAGTGGTGATTCTGCTATGCGGAGGCAATACTTCCATGCACGACCTTTCACAATGGCAGGCACGATTTGCTTGATTGTTTACCGGCAAGTCAGGTCGGCGGTGGCTGTGGCTGGTCCTTTACTTCACGTGGAGGGCAAGCGTCGGCCATGGGGCCAACAAGATTGATCAAGGTGCCAATCTGATTGAGTCTGGTGCCATAACGGTCCAAAAATTCCTGTAGAAAAAATTCTTCCTCGATGCAGTCGGATTCCTCGTTAATACGATCCGTCAGATCTTGGACCATGTGCCCTAGTGCCTTTTCAAGGTGAGGCAGGGCGCGCTTGCAACTGTCTCCCAGCTCCGGAAGTACTTGCGACTGCCGACTAAGATACCCCTTCCACCGGGCCGATTGGTCCTGATTGGCGAGCATTGTTTTTAGGCACTGGTGCTGATCTTTGTTCAATTCCACCAGTTGTCTCATCAGCTCGATCGATTCTTGAAGAGCAGGCGATGCGTAAACTTCTGCCCGGCCCGAGGGAATGGCTGGTGTCACGTTGATTTGGTGGTAATGCATGAAAGACCCCAAACTGTTGGAACGAAACGTTTGATGGGGTAGTATACCCTGTCATCCTAAGGGGGTCCATTGCCATGCTCGGTTTACTCCTTCTCTCCCTATGTTCTTCTGACCCGCTGATTGTTCGCCTGATTGATGTTGAAGGGGGAGGGGGGACTCTCATTATTACCCCCGCCAGGGAGTCAATTTTAATCGATTGTGGAAACCCAGGAGCCCGCGATGCTGGTCGAATTGCCAAGGCTATCCGTAACGAAGGGTTGAACAAGCTCGACCACCTAGTGATTACTCATTGGCACGTTGATCATTACGGTGGGGCTGAAACGCTTGCCGGTTTGATTCCCATCACTCAATTCTGGGATCGAGGCATTCCGGAACGGCTTGCCGAAGATCCGGGTAATTTTCCGGGACTGATTGCAGCTTATAGCCGTGTGAGCAAGCGAATGTCGCGCACGTTGAAGCCAGGGGACCAACTGCCGTTACGCCAAGTAGAGGGCGCTGGAAGAGTCACGATGACCTGCGTGTGTGCATCGGGCAATGTCATCGAGGCGCCCTCTGGTGCACCCGCCAATAGCCGTGCGGGGGCCTTATCACCCATGCCCGATGACCCTTCAGACAATGCGCGCAGCCTTGGATTTGTTCTTTCGCTGGGTAATTGGCGATACCTGAATCTTGGTGATCTGACGTGGAATACAGAGGCCAAGCTTGTTCATCCAGTCAACCGGCTGGGCGAGGTGGATCTTTATCAGTCAACGCACCATGGACTTTCTATTAGCAACAATCCAGCAGTCATTCGAACTGTAAGACCTACAATTGCCGTCTTTAATAACGGCGCCCGAAAGGGCGGTATGCCCGAGGTACTGTCTACTCTCAGGCGCGTGGACACCATCAAGGGAATATTTCAGGTTCATCGCAATGAAGTTGCCAATGCTGCTGAAAACACAGAACCAGACAAGATTGCCAATCTCAACAGCGATTGCCAAGCACACGGAATTCGAGTGGAAGTCCGTCCGGATGGATCACAGTACCAAGTGCGATTGACGGGTGGCGAAAAGGTCTGGAATTACACCACCCGCACCGCGAAAGATGCCGGCCCCTGACATTTTTTAAGCATTGCCGGGGATAAGTGATTCGAGGTGCTGCAACAGGTAGTGCGGCGTTGGTGCTTCACCAGTGGCCTCGATGCATAAAGCCTCCGGTCGCAGCATGCGTCCCTTGGAGTGAATATGCGACCGCAACCATCCAAGCAAGCTGGCAGAATCGCCTCGAGCAAGATCGCTGTCCAAGTTAGGCAGATCGCGTCGTGCTGCGGCAATGAATTGAGCAGCATAAAGATTGCCAAGGGTGTAGGTTGGGAAATAGCCTAACCCGCCTCCACTCCAGTGAACGTCCTGCAGGTAGCCGCGGCGATCGTCCGGAACCTTGAGTCCCATAAGGCACTCAAAACGTTCGTTCCAGGCAATGGGCAGTTGCGCCACGGTAAGGTCGCCTGAAAGCAAAGCGGTTTCAATTCCAAAACGAAGGACAATGTGCAGGTTGTAGGTGGTTTCATCCGCCTCGACACGTATGAAGCCGGGCTTTGCCCTGTGCAGTGTGCGCAGGAACTGATCGAGGTCTACATTGTGTAGTGGGCCCGGGAAAAACGCCTTGGCTATCGGAAACCAAAACGACCAGTAAGCGCGAGAGCGTCCCACTTGGTTTTCCCAAAGGCGAGACTGCGATTCATGGATTCCAAGAGATGCGGCTTGTCCTAGAGGCAAACCATCAAATGAATCGGGAAGTCCCTGTTCATACAGGCCGTGGCCCGTTTCGTGTAGAACACCAAAAAAACTTTCAACAAAACCGTGTGAATTATATCGCGTTGTCAGTCTGCAATCACCGGGTGCCACGCCCGAGCAGAACGGATGGGTTGAGACATCCAGCCTGCCGGATTCAAAATTGAATCCAATAGCGCGGGACGCCATTTCCCCGAATTTTTTCTGATCTTCGACTGGGTAGTTTCCAGCTGGTTCTGCAAGCGGATGCTCGTCGGCTCGGCGTGCTGCAAGCGCGCTGAGTGCGGGAGCCAAATCTTCGAAAAGTGTCCGCACGGATTGCGTTGTCGTGCCCGGTTCGTATTCGTCAATCAGGGCGTCGTAGGGGTGATTTGTCCAGCCTACCGAGTCGGCTTCCGCGCGTTTAAGTCGGATAATGCGCTCAAGCCATGGTGCAAATCTGGAATGATCTGATTCCTGTCGCGCCTTGCGCCATTCAGGTTGGGCTAGTGAACAAACTTCTGCCATTTCAGTGACAAGCGCTGGACTAAGTTTAACGGCGCGCAGATGCCGGCGGAGGCCTTCGCGCGCATGTGCGGCCAGAATCGGATCCGGGCTGGTACCAAGCAGCATGAGGGCTTCGCCAAGGCGCGGATCAATAAGGATGGCGTGAGAAAGGCGAGCCAATTGTGAATTTTGAGATGCGCGCCAGGCTGATCCGCCAGATGGCATCATGACCTGCTCATCCCAACCCAATAGGGCGGATGTGGAATCCAGAAGGGACATCTCGCGCCATTGCGATGAAAACAAGTCGCGTGCTTCATCAAGATTCATAGACTTCTCCCCGCTGTCACATCATGTTCAGATTGGCAAGAAAGTCGTGATTGGTTTTTGATTTCTTAAGTTTGTTGAGCAGCAGTTCCATGGCTTCCACGGGAGGCATGTCAGCGAGAACCCGACGCAGAATCCGCATGCGTTCAACTTCATCGCTGGTCAGCAGCAATTCTTCCTTGCGGGTGCCCGAGCGATTGATATCGATGGCGGGCCAGACACGTTTGTCGACCAAGCGTCGGTCGAGGTGCAACTCCATGTTGCCCGTCCCTTTGAATTCTTCGAAGATCACTTCATCCATACGCGAACCAGTATCGATCAGGGCCGTGGCAATAATTGTGAGGCTGCCGCCTTCTTCTACCTGCCGGGCTGCTCCGAAAAACCGCTTGGGTTTTTGCATGGCATTGGAATCGAGGCCTCCAGAGAGCAATTTGCCTCCTGAAGGAGCCTCTGTGTTGTGGGCTCTGGCCAAGCGGGTGATTGAATCGAGGAGAATGACGACATCTTTTCCCTCCTCAACCATGCGTTTGGCTTTTTCGAGCGCAATTTCACTGACATGCGTGTGTTCGCCAGACGGTTCGTCAAATGTGCTGGCAACGACTTCCACATTGGCCCCGCACACCTGCCGCTGCATTTCCGTCACTTCTTCAGGCCGTTCATCAATCAACAGCACAATCAGATAGCATTCGGGGTGGTTGTTGCGGATGGACTGCGCGATTTTTGAAAGAAGAACTGTTTTGCCCGCGCGTGGCGGCGAAACAATCAACGCCCTCTGGCCTTTGCCAATCGGGGTGACCAAATCGATAACGCGCGTCGCCATTTCGTCTGGAGATGATTCCAACTTGAGACGCTTGTTGGGATGATGTGGTGTCAGATCTTCAAAAACGGTAGGCCTGCCTCGGTTTTCGGCGGGCTTACCATTCACCGACTCGACAACGTACAAAGCAAAATTCTCCTGCCCTTCTATCGGCAGGCGAATGGGCCCTTCCACCACTTGGCCATTCCGCAATCCACTGCGGCGTACTTGGCTGGGAGATACGTAAATATCTTCCGGAGAAGCGAGATAGTTGTGTGCCGTGCTGCGCAGGAATCCAAAACCGTCTGGCAGAATCTCGAGGGTGCCGCTACCGCGGACAGGTTCACCGCGATCGATCAGCCGGCGGGCAATGCCAACAATCAATTGACCGCGGTTCATCCCGGCGTGCTCATTCATTCCTTCCTGTTCAGCAAGGCTGAACAGTTGGGGAATTGGCAAGCGGTAGAGGTCGTCAAGCCGCATTCCCGGACCGGTGGCTACTGGCTGCGCATGGTCCGGGTGGTCACCCCGCTCGAATGGTCGGTCGTGACGGTGATCGTGCCGTTCAAATCGGCCCGGGCCATGCGGGGGCCTGTCGTTGCGCTGCGGTGGTCTGTCGCCACGGTTGTCATGGCGATGCTGCGGCATGCCGTGACGGCTGGCAAGTGGTGTGGATGGCATACCATCCATGTGCTTGCGTTGTTGGGGCATACGCCGACGCGCCATGGGGTGGCCGGGGTGACCCTGATGATGTGGACGGTCTTGTGATGGAGGGTGCTGTGATGATGGCTGCGCACCAGCATCTGAATTTTCTGCAGGGGCAGGTGAAGGTGGGGCACTGTCTTGAGCAGGGGAAACCGGCAGGTCTCCGGATCCTTCCGTCATGTGCGGCTCCTTGATTGTGGTAAAGCCTTGATGTGAATGATGGTGTAACCAGTATGAATTAGTGTCGTATTGGGGATAACAGCCAGAAGAATGCGTCTGCTGCCACTTGATTTCCGCTAGGATGGGCGGGGATGAACGAGGTTCCCAAGCCCTTCAGTCTGCCGGTCGATCCGCTCCTAAAAGCGTAGCCGACCACACGGACTGAGGCAAGCGCTCTTTACCGGCGATTGGTAGTACCCTATGACAACAGGACCGATGGGTACTTTCTCTCATACACGTGGTCGTTGCTTGCCTTTGGGTGCCAGTAAGTCACCTCGAGGCGTCAATTTCGTCTTGCTGACGCGTCATGGAACACGTGTTTGGCTGATACTGCACGATGGTGCCGGTAGGTTACTTGGCGAAATTGCCCTGCATCCACGCGGCAATCGTACGGGTGATCATTGGCATATCGATGTTGCTGGATTGCCTGACGAATTCACATACGGATGGCGGGTTGATGGTCCAAGAGACCACAGGCATCGCTTCGATGTGAGTAAAATCCTTCTGGATCCGGCCTGCACGGCAATATCAGGAGGACACCCATGGGGAGTTCCCAGCCCTAATCGACACAGCCTTTATGTGCGTCGTCATTTCGATTGGCAGGGGGACGTGCCTCCGTGCTTGCCTCTTGAAGATTCTCTTGTTTACGAACTTCATGTGCGTGGATTCACAATTCACCCGTCATCCATGGTTGCCCAACCTGGAACATTTCTGGGGCTTGTCGAAAAAATTCCGCACCTCAAAAGCTTGGGTGTGACAGCCGTCGAGTTGCTGCCGGTTCATGAATTCGACGAAAATGATTGCCCATTCCGTAACCCCGAAACCGGTGAATCCCTGCGCAATTTCTGGGGATACAACACCATCGGGTTTGCAGCGGTCAAAGCGGCTTATGCAGCTTCGGGTGCTCATCATGGCCAAATCGCGGAGTTCCGCGAAATGGTGCGGTCGTTTCATCAGGCAGGAATTGAAGTCATTCTTGACGTGGTATTCAACCATACTGGCGAAGGGAACTTTCTGGGGCCCACCACCTCATTTCGAGGGATAGATAACGAAATCTTTTATTTGCTTGATGAGAGTGGTAATTATCTCAATTATTCCGGCTGCGGCAACACGGTTAATTGCAATCACCCGTTGGTTCGAGATCTGATTCTCACGTGTCTGCGTTATTGGGTTGCCGACATGCATGTCGATGGACTCAGGTTCGATCTTGCCAGCATTCTTGGCCGCGACCGGCAGGGCAGGGTTTTGGTAGATCCGCCGGTGGTGGAAACCATTTCCGAAGATGGTGTGCTGGCCGATACCAAGCTGATTGCCGAACCATGGGATGCAGCAGGGCTTTATCAGGTTGGCTTCTTTCCTTATGGAGGCCGATGGAGCGAGTGGAATGGGCAGTATCGCGATGTTGTCAGAAGATTCTGGCGTGGCGAACAAGGCATGGCCGGCCCATTAGCTACAAGACTTTGTGGCAGCGCGGACCTGTATCAAGGGGCTGGCCGCAAGCCGATGCATTCCATCAATTTCATCACCTGCCACGATGGATACACGCTCGCCGACATGGTCACCTACGAGCATAAGCACAATCTTGCCAATGGCGAAGATAACCGCGACGGTTGCAGTTACAGTTATTCTTTCAACTGTGGTCATGAGGGGCCAACTGACAATCCAGCAATCAACGCGCTTCGTTCAAGGCAAGTTCGCAATATGATGGCCACCCTGTTTCTTTCTCAGGGTGTTCCCATGATTCTTGCTGGAGATGAATTCCTGCGTACCCAAAATGGCAACAACAATGCTTGGTGTCAGGATAATGATATTTCGTGGGTCAATTGGTCTCTGATAGAAACCCATGCCGATTTCTTCAGGTTCACGTGTCTGTTATCTGGTTTGAGAAAGAGGGTGCCAGCCTTAAGGCGCCGCGAATTCCTCGATCTTGGAGACGTTGTTTGGCACGGGGCTCAGCCCGATTCGCCTGATTTCACGCAGCAAAGCCAGATGTTGGCCTTTGCTCTCAATGGCGCGCGCTCTGGTCGCGAAACGGGGCCAGATTTGTTCGCGTTGTTGTGGGCTGGAGATCATCCTGTTTCCATTATCATTCCCCCATCCCCTACGGGCAGGCCGTGGAGGCGGGTAATCGATACGGGTTTGCCTGCTCCGGAAGATATTCTCGATGCTGGAACCGGCCCGCATGTTTTTGCCGGAGCCCAATATCGATTGTGGGACCGTTCCGTACTGGTGCTGGTTACAGACTGAGATAGATCCGTGACCAAAAGCAAAGGGCGCCTGGAGATTCCAGACGCCCTTTGCTTTTATTGATTCCAACCAATTAACGGGAACGTGCCACTTTCAACTGCGCCCTTGCCCGTGTTGTGGCAACAAGGCGATCTGCCATAGCAGAGGAAGATGTGGAAGGTTGGGAAGGGGCTTCCAGCACTTTTTGAGCTGCTGACTGATCAATCTGTTCTGCCAAGAGGGCGCGAGGTGTCAGAATAGTTACCGTGTCACGAACAACTTGGACAAATCCGCCATCAATGAAGAGGCTTTTGCTCGATGTTCCGCCCAATCGCAGTTCACCTGAGCGCAGCTTGCCAATGAGAGGTTCCCGACCTGGCAGAACCCCTGAATCGCCATCAAAAAGAGGCAGAATAACGCTGTCCGCGACTTCGTCGAGAACTGCGCACTCTGGCGTTACGATCATGCACCGAAGTGTTTTACCCGCCACGATTGATACTCCCCATCATAGGCTGCAATGAAATGACTTACTTTCCAGCAGCCATTCGCTTGGCGTTTTCTTCGGCTTCATCGATTCCGCCAACATACATGAAGGCACTTTCTGGCAGGTGGTCCCACTTGCCTTCGCACAATTCCTTGAAGCTGCGAATGGTTTCCTTGAGCGGCGTCACCTTGCCTGGCTTGTTGGTGAAAGCCTCAGCAACGATAAACGGCTGGGAAAGAAGACGCTCGATACGGCGGGCGCGAGCCACAACCTGTTTGTCTTCTTCCGACAGTTCATCAACGCCAAGAATCGCAATGATGTCTTGCAGTTCACGGTAACGCTGGAGAATACGCTGCACGTTGCGTGCGACACTGTAATGCTCTTCGCCAACGATCGCTGGGTCGAGCACGTTGCTGTAGCTTGAAAGTGGATCCACAGCAGGGTAAATACCCTTTTCTGAAATACGGCGCTCCAAGTAGATAAATGCATCAAGGTGCTGGAATGCATTAGCTGGGGCAGGGTCAGTTGGGTCATCGGCGGGCACATATACAGCCTGTACCGATGTGATCGCGCCAGTGCGCGTACTGACGATACGCTCTTGGAGTTCACCCATTTCCGTCGCCAAGGTTGGTTGGTAACCCACGGCGCTGGGCATGCGACCCAATAGTGCCGATACTTCGGCACCAGCTTGTGAAAACCGGAAAATGTTGTCAACGAACAGCAACGTTTCCTTACCGGTGTCGCGGAATCGTTCAGCCATGGTGAGAGCCGTCAGGGCCACACGCAAGCGGGCGCCCGGTGGCTCGTTCATCTGACCGAATACCATGGCGGTCTGGTCGATAACTGATTTGCCAGAGGTACCAATTTTGGTTTCTTGCATTTCGAGCCAAAGGTCATTACCTTCGCGGGTGCGCTCACCCACACCTGCAAACACCGAGTATCCGCCGTGCTCGCGGGCAATACGGGCGATCAATTCTGTAAGAATAACGGTTTTGCCAAGACCCGCACCACCGAAGAGGCCTGCCTTACCACCGCGAACAAGCGGGGTGAGGAGGTCAATAACCTTAATACCCGTTTCAAAAACTTCAGTCTTTGGTGTGATGTCCGTCAGGCTGGGTGGATCCTTGTGAATCGAGCGAACTTCAGTCTGGGCCACTGGACCACGGCCATCGATGGGCTCGCCCAGAAGGTTGAAGACACGCCCGAGGGTGGCTTCGCCAACCGGAACAGTCACAGGAGCACCCGTGTCAGTTACTACCATTCCACGGGCCAACCCGTCGGTGCTGCCCAAGGCAACGCATCGAACACGGGCACCACCCAGTTGCTGCTGAACTTCGCCCGTAAGCTTAACGTGAACGCCCTTCACGAAGCTCTCTACCTTGAGGGCGTTGTAAATTTCTGGAAGGTGACCGCCTGGGAATTCGGCGTCGAATGTCGAACCAATCACCTGAACAATACGCCCGGTACGGGTCGTTTCCATGGTCGCTGCCATTTTAAAAGCTCCTCGTGAAACCCAGTGTGATTCTGCCTGAGATATCGATCAAATATCATTCGAGCGCTGCTGCGCCTCCGATGACTTCCGCGATTTCCTTTGTGATTTGCGCCTGACGCGCACGATTGTACTGCCTGCTGATGGTCTTGATGATGCCGTCAGCATTTTCTGTCGCGGCCTTCATTGTCACTCGGCGGGCAATTTGCTCGCTCACGGCGGCGTCTAGGAAGCATTTGAACAAACGCTGCTTGAAAGACGCTGGCAGCAAATCGTCCAAAATGGACTGTGCTGATGGGGCGAACTCGTATTCCACAGGCTGTGTGGGTGTTGCCCCATCCGATTTCTGTGGTAATCCACCCAGCGGAAGCAATGTCTGCACAGCCACCGATTGGCGAGCAGCCGAAATGAAGCGCATGGAAGCAACTTCCACACGGTCAATCTCACCTGAAAGGAACATTTTCAGGTACTTTTCAGCGACTTCTTCAACCTGATCGAATCGTGGTTTGTCTTCGAAGTGAATGAACGTCTCGTCTGCATCGACGCGCTGAAAACGGAAATAAGAAATGGCGCGCTTGCCCGACAGTTCCAGCCGGCAAATAGCGCCGTCTTCACGAATTTTGCGCAATTTGATATTTGCTTCGCGCAAAATCGAGCCATTATAGCCGCCGCAAAGCCCGCGGTTCGAGCAAATCACCAGCAACACAACCTTTTTGGGGCGTGGCCTGTCCTCTAAAAGAGGATGGCTGGCTGATGCGCCGGAACCGGCAAGGTCACGAGCCAACTCGGCAATTTTAGCCGTGTAGGCTTGAGCTTCCTGAGCGCGGTCCAGTGCTTTCTTGAATCGGGCCGTCGCAATCAGCTCCATCGTCCGCGTGATTTTGCGGATATTCCGGATAGCCTTGCGTCGGCCGACAAGTTCTCGTGTCTTGGCCATGTCTCGTCACATCTTCCCGTGGGCCGTTGAAATCAACCGCGGAACTGCAAGCCGAACTGGCTGATGCAATCCACAATCTGCTTTTCCAGGTCAGGGGTCAATTTGCGCTGCTTGGCGAGTGCGTCGCGAACCTCTGGTTTCTGCTCGCGCATGAACCTAATGAACTGCTCTTCCCACTTGCCAATTTTCGATCGCTCGATCTTGTCGAGGTGCCCCTTGGTGGCGGCATAAATAATCATGACCTGATCAACCACTGCCACAGGCTGGTAGGGAGGTTGCTTCAGAATTTCAACCGTCCGGTATCCGCGATCCAACTGGGTTTGGGTTGCCTTGTCCAGTTCAGTACCGAGCTGAGCAAATGCTTCCAGTTCTCGGAAAGCAGCCAAGTCGAGACGGATACCGCCGGCGACTGACTTCATGGCCGATACCTGGGCTTTACCACCCACGCGACTCACCGAGATACCGACATCCACAGCAGGACGCTGGCCCGCGTTGAACAGCGATCCTTGGAGGTAAATCTGACCGTCAGTGATCGAAATCACGTTGGTCGGAATATACGCTGAAACTTCGCCTTCGAGTGTCTCGATAATCGGCAAGGCTGTCATCGATCCCCCTGTTTTGGGGATCTTGGCCAGCTTATGTCCGGGGAACTTGGGAAGGTCGTGCTTCAAGGCATGTTCCTTGTCAGCAGGCCCAACGTACACCTTGGCTGCTTCGCCTGAACTACGGGGAGCACCCGACATGTTCGTAACGCCCCAGTCGGCGACAACCTGATCGTCTTTGACATTTTCTGGAACAATGACCCATTTTTCGGCAAGCTTAGCCGAACGTTCAAGCAAGCGACTGTGGGCGTAGAAAATATCACCCGGGAACGCTTCGCGGCCTGGTGGACGGCGCATCAGCAGCGACAACTGGCGGTAAGCTGCTGCTTGCTTGCTCAGGTCATCGTACACGCACAGTGTGGCGCGGCCTTCGTCGTACATGAAGTACTCGGCCATCGCGCAACCGGCATATGGTGCCACGTATTGGAGCGGTGCGGGATCGGCTGAACCAGCAACCACCACAATCGAATAATCCATGGCGCCTTTATTACGAAGGGTTTCAACCAGCTTCGCAATCGTGGCTTCCTTTTGGCCGATAGCAACATAAACGCAAATCATGTCGCCACCCTTCTGGTTCAGGATGGCATCGATGGCAATGGTTGTCTTGCCTGTCTTGCGGTCACCAATGATCAGTTCGCGCTGGCCACGGCCTACTGGTGTCATGGCGTCGATCGCCTTGATACCGGTCTGCATTGGTTCTTCCACGGGCTGCCTGTCAGCAACACCCGGGGCCATCGATTCCACCAGACGGAATGCGTTGGTTACGATGGGGCCTTTGCCATCACGGGGATTACCCAAGGCATCCACCACGCGACCGATCATCGCTGGGCCAACGGGCACCTGCAGCAGCGAGCCGAGAGCTTTGACTTCGTCACCTTCCGCCAAAAGCTTGTAGTCACCCAGAATGATGACACCAACCGAGCTTTCTTCCAGGTTGAACGCCAAGCCGCGAACACCCGAGCGGGTGAACTCAACCATTTCGCCCGACATCACGGCTGTAAGGCCATGAACGCGAGCGATGCCGTCGCTTACCTCGAGAACTCGTCCGACTTCGCGAACATCCGCTTGGCTGCGGTAGTTCTCGATTTCACCGGTCAGAACGGAAACGATCTCGTCCGCTTTGAATCGCATGGTTGCCTCGTTCCATCAGTTGGTCTTGAAGACAATGAATCTGCCAAGAAAGACTGCCGTCCCACACGCGGTCACCCACGCGGACGATCATCCCACCCAGCAAGTCGGGTTCTACCGTGCAATGAAGCACTGGTTCCTTACCAAGGGTCTCACGCAACTGCTGTTCTAGAGCTGTGCGAGCGCCACTGTCGAGGGTGGTAGCTGTGCGTACATGCACCGCAACCCGACCACTGCGACGATCCACGAGCTGGCCAAATGCCTGAATGATGGGAATCAGCAGCATAAGCCGATCGTGGTCGTTGAGTACATGAAGGAAATTCAGAACCGACTCGGATACTCGGTTTTGAAAAACCCGATCAATAACGCCCGTGCGAACCTCTCGGTTAGCATTAGGGCTATCAATAAGTTCTGAAAAAGGATTGCGGTTTCCCGGGCGCAAAGAAGCAAGCTGCTTCAGTTCACCAAGAGTTTCATCAACCTCATTTTTGTGCGCAGATGCATCGAGAAGCGCTTGGGCGTAGATCCCGGCAAGCCTTTGCTCAGCTCCCCCGAGAACAGGTGCGCTCGTTGCGTCTTCCGCGATAATGCCAGCCGCAGTGGTCATGGGTCGGTCCGTCAAACCTTCAGTAGCGATGGAAGTAGAAAGGAAATGTCAGTTGCTGCTGAAATTTCCAGCCTGAGAACGGAGCTCTTCAACGGCACGACGCTGAATAGCGGCCTGCACATCTGGAGTGAGTTGTTCCCGAAGGGCTTTGCGGGCCACATCCACCGCCAGATTGGCGGCTTTGTGCATGATTTCCTGAAGTGCCTGATCTGTGGCACTTCGCACATCGCGCTGCATGCGTTCACGTTCCGCGGCAATTTCTTCCCGCGTTTCCGTAACCATGCGTTCGCGCAACGCTTGCCCGTCGCGGCGAGCTTCGTCGAGGATCTGGCGGGCCTGGTCAGCAGCCTCACGCAGACGCACTTCGAATTGGGCTTGTGCCCGGGCTGCTTCCGCGCATGCCTTCTGTGCAGCTTCCACACCTTCACGGATCAGGTTTTCGCGGTCATCAAGTGCCTTGGCAATCTTCGGCCATGCGGTGCTCCACAAAGTGGTAACCAACATGCCGAAAACTACAAAAGACCACACAAAAGTGTCTGTTGACCAGCCAAAAGGATCGTACTTACCAGTTTCCGTATGCTTCTCGCCATGTGCTTCTGACTTAACGTCAACAGCATGGCTGTGACCTGGGTCAGCTTTATCGCTTTTGGCGGTCGCCACTTCAGCGCGAACGCCAACAGCAACAATCAGGGCAAGCAGCAGGCTCATGAAACGAGGCATAGTAGCGTTCCCGCAACCGGACCGAAAAGGAGAAAATGCCACAGCTTCAGGAAGCGAAGATGGCAAGAATGATTGCAACAAGAGCCGCGCCTTCGAGCATGGCTGCGATGATAAGGCCACCGGTCTGTACGGTGCTGGCGATTTCTGGTTGACGAGCCATCGACTCGGTCATGCCCTTGCCAATAAAGCCAAGGCCAATACCTGCACCAATCACTGCAAGACCTGCACCCAGTGCCTTGCCGAGTGTCTTAACACCATCTTCAGGCGCGGCCATTGCCAAAGGTGCAGCCACGAAAGCTAGTGCAAGGGCGAAAAGGGAGGTCTTAACGAACTTCGACATTACCAGGAACTCCTTGAAAACAGAAACTCACTATCGAACCGGGATTAATTACTCACTCATTGATTACGGAACGGGCAGGTATTGGCAACCCGAATTTAGAACCTTCGTACAATGTTCATGTTCCAACGGCATGTGGATTAGTTTTGCCATGCCCATGGTCGCCATGATCATCATGAATGTGGCCATGATCATCAGCGTGACCATGTACTGCTGTGCCAATAAACACTGCCGATAAAATTGTAAAAACAAACGCTTGAAGGAAAGCCACAAAAAGTTCCAAGAAGCTGAGCAGGAAGGCACCAATGATCGACGTTACACTTATTCCTATATGGTGAATCATGTCGACCTTTGCGGCCATCAGAATGAACGTTAACAAAATGCTGAGGGTAATGTGACCTCCCAACATATTCGCAAACAAACGCAACGCCAGAACACCTATTCGGAGAAAAACGCCGGCAAATTCGATCACATAAAGCAGGCAGCTGATGACTGGGCCCAATATAGGAACATCAATGGGTATCCAGAAGCCTTTAAGGTAGCCCAACACGCCGCTGGAACCGACGCCGTTGATCAGAATGAAAATGAAAGTGTAAAGCGCCCATGCGGCAGTTACGGCAATGCTTGCATTTGCACATCCGAAAACGGGAGCAGGCAGCATACCGATCAAATTAATCACAAGCAGAAATGGGAATAACGTCCAAAGGAATGGAAGGTATTGATCGGCTTTGTTGCCCAAGTTTGGTTTGGCAATTTGGTCGCGTACCATGACAAGCATGGCTTCCAACATGTTGTCAACACGTCCCTGAGGCATGTTCTTGGCAGTAAGGCGGTTGGCAAGGCGGTTGAACAACCAAAAAACAACCAATGCAGCAACCAGAATCAGAACTTTGAATTTAGTGAGTTGGAAGTGACCAATCCCGGGGATGTCAAAGCCCGGAAGCGTGATGCTGACGCCTTCTGAAAAGATCCCACCATGCTCAAGAAGATGCCAAACACCGTTACTGCCATCTTTGGGTTCTTCGAGGGCATGCTTGATGAGGTCCTCGCCGCTAGCCAGAAGTCCGGTGAAGAACATGCACGACACTCCGAGTCATTTCCGAGTGGAACAGCCCGGTTTGGCGGGCTCACACATTTCCAGCAGAATCATTCCAATCAAGTTAAGGATATAAAGGCAAACTGTCCAACCCAGAACATGAGGATCTGTGCCGCCGGGCGATTTTTTGAGCAGTAGCAGTAACAGTGGAAGCAGCGTAAGCCGCAATCCCGACAGTGAGAGAAGCACCACGGGTTGATACAGTTGTGGCATGATTTTCAGCAGCACCCAAGGCACTGCAAAGATTGGTGTGGTGATCACCCAGCCTGTGATCAGGTGCGGAATTTCTGTTTGGAGGTCAAAGCAGGAAAAAAAAATGGTTCCCATCAAAACGATCAACACGCCCGGCATGAATTGCCATGCTGTTGAATATGGGAGGCTTTTTTTAGGGATCGAATCCATGGGTGAATCAAGTGTCATAGTGTTTCGGTTGGCGCCGTAGGATTTCGGCACGTTGCTGCCGCTTCAGGAAAACAAGAACGTGCGCCACGGCCCCAACAATGCCTAAGAACAGTCCTGTAATAACAGGCCAGGGGCCAAGATTCCAAGTTGAAGAGACCCATGCTCCAAGAATGATTGGTGCGGCGATTTCCATTCCCAAACCTGCCATCTCCATGGGGTTGATGCTGCCGTCGCGTTTGGAGTCTGGCTGGATGGGCATTTTGGTTCCATTGGAAGTGTCTGTGCGGTTGATTCTAGAAAATCCCGGATGGAATTGCTGGAATTCGTTCCGAATCAGTTGACAATAGGGTAGATGGATTTTGTATGATGTGATTGTCAGAGCGCGGGAGTGGTGCACGCCACTCCCAAATCACCAACCAGTGCCCAGGTTTGGTGGTACACGCCCTGGTGTTCTTACTCACGCCGAGAATGCCAAACAAGCGGGGGCCTGCCGCATGACTCGTCTGGAATTACGTAGCCGAAACAAAGAGTCACTGGTAGATATGGCACGCAGGCGCAAGATCGCTGGTGCCTCGAAAATGACCAGAGATGAATTGATTACTCGCTTATTGGCATCTGCTCCAGTCAAGACAGTGGCTCCTTCTGCTCAAGCTGCCAAGCCTGCACCTACTGCGGCAGCCCAGATGAAATCATCACCTGCCAAACCTGTTGCTGCAAGCAATAAACCGAAAAAAACAACCAAGACAGTAAAAGCGCCGCTCCAGCGTCAAGTTGCACGCGACACCACCAATGAAGCTGCAAGAGTGAACGGCGGAATCATGTCGTCGGCAGCATTTCAGCCGCGTCATGGAGTTGCTGCTTCCCCTTCTGATCTGCCACGGTCTTACGGGCGTGATCGACTTGTTTTGTTGGTTCGTGATCCATTTTGGTTGCACTGCTACTGGGAAATTTCATCTCAGACCACCCGGCTTGCAGAAGCTGCCTTGGGCGTTGACTGGCTGACAGCCCGGCGTTCGATTCGGCTGGTCAGTGTTGGTGGCGCGGAAGGCACATCGAGTGCAGAGTCCATCATTAAGGACATCACCCTTCCTGATGAATCTCACAATTGGTACATCGATGTGCCTCGATCGGGTGGTAGTTATCAGGTTGAAATTGGTTTCAAAACGCCAACAGGCCGATTTTATTCCATGGCCCGTTCAAACGCTGTATGCACCCCTCAATCAGAGCTGAGCACAGAAATCAGCCCGGCTTGGACCGAGCAGGACCACCGTGGTGCGGACCGCCTTTATGCCTTGTCAACAGGCATGAATGGAAATGGAAGCAGTGCGGAAGTGCGCCAGTTTTTTGAAGGCCGCATGGGACGTGTTCCTGGTTCTCCCACATTGACCAGCCTTGGTTCTGGTGGCTTTGGTCACCTCGGCAAAGGTCGGAATTTTTTCTTCAATATTGATGCCGATCTGATTGTTTATGGCTCAACAGAACCCAACGCCCGTGTGACCTTTCAGGGTGAGCCTGTAACATTGCGGCCCGATGGAACGTTTAGCCTTCGTTTCCGTTTGGCCGATGGCCGCCATATTCTGCCGGCATTGGCCGTCTCGGCAACCGGGATGGAAGAGCGCACCGTGGTTTTGGCTGTTGAACGCAACACCAAAAGCATGGAACCGATCGTTCACGAAGAGCAGGAATAACACTCCCTGTTGGTGCAAAATGTCATTGCAACGCCGCGCTGGAGAATTAGAACTCACGCGGCGTTCTCTTATTTTGGCACGTCCTCGTGTAGATGCTTCTCCTCCGGTTTCAGTATCTTTGATTCGTTACCGCCAACAGGCGATGGCGACTACTTGGGAAGTCACTCTGCCAGATTTAAACCCCGCCGCGATGGGGGACATTGATCATGCTTTTGACGTGCTGCACAGTCTTGAATCGCTCATGACCGTCTACCGTGAAGACAGCAAGGTATCGGCACTGAATCGGTTGCAGTCAGGTGTTGAAACGAGGCTTGAGCCTATCCTTTTCGGCATCTTGTTGCAGTGCTATGAATGGTGGCAGCAAACGGAAGGCGCCCTCGATATTGCCTCTGGGAGAATGATTAAAGCATGGGGCTTTTTCCGTGGCCCACCATCTGTTCCAGATCCATCGGTTATGGAAATTTTGCCAAGTCTAAACGGCATGGACAAGGTGCGACTGGATTCAGCGAAACGTTCTTTTGAATGGTTGTCAGACGGGGTGGAGTTGAATTTGGGATGTGTGGGTAAGGGTGTTGCTGTCGATGCGATGAATGCGGTTCTTGAGTCTGAACGTGGATTGAGCAGCGGACTGATTCAAGGTGGAGGTAGCAGCGCTCGGGGATGGGGGGGCTGCCCTGGTGAATCAAATGGCTGGCGAGTCTCGATTAAGCATCCGTGGCTTGATGGAGCGATCATTGCGGAAGCTATTTTGGATAATATGGCACTCGGCACCTCGGCGGGGTCGTTTCGCCACCTGCAACATGCCGGTAGAAGGTTGCCGCATATCCTTAACCCTAGCACTTGCCGCCCTGCTGAAGGAATGGCGAGCGTGTCTGTGTTAGCCCCCAATGCTGCCCTTGCTGATGCGCTTTCCACCGCATTTTTTATTATGGGACCAGAAAAGGCATTGGCCCGAATGGGGCAGTGGCCAAATGTGACCGCCTTGTTTTTTGCTGACTCCGGGAAAATCACAGTACTGGGTGAACAACCGGGTCGATTTCATGTATGCTGCCACTGACTGCATGGGCATGAAGGGAATTCTCATGGCTTCAGGATCAATGGAACAAGCTAGCGCGACCCCATCCAATTCACGCTCCGCATGGAGCGGATTGGGTTTGTTGATGGTGTTGCTGGTGCTGTTGCGACTTTCCATCGGCTGGCACTTCCTGTTCGAAGGCCTGCAGAAGGTTTATTCAACGTTTACCCCCAAGCCATTTAGCGCCTCGGTGTATTTCCGGGAATCGGCTGGTCCCTTGTCGTCAACCCTAAGGCCAATGCTGCCAGACCCAGAAAAAGAGTTATCGCCTAAATTGACGGCTGATGGTCTTCAGACACGCTGGCGTGAGTTGGCTGCTCCCTACATTGAAGGCCTTTCCGGGGAAGCCAAGATTCAAGCCGAGGGAATACGAGACGCTTCGCAAACCGAAGCACTCGAGTGGTTGTCTGGTGGCAACGCGGCGGTTCGCAAGTCTTACTTGCAAGCTTTAACACTTTGGAATGCTTCGGGAAGCTCTGCCGACCAAACCAATGTTAGAAAAGCCCGCAAAGGTTGTATTGAGTTGATTGCCGAGTATCAGAAGCGTCAAGTAGCTCTGGCAACAGAATTAGCGGCATTGGCCGGTCTGAAACCGGAAGCAGTGGTATCAGTGGCCAAATTGCCTGTTAGCGACTCAATGGATTCCGCGCCTTTGTTCCAGCTCGACCCTGCAACAGTAGGTGTTATTCGGTCGTCGGCATTGTCTGCTGTGCGCGATCATCTGACTGCCAATCCGAATGCTCCCGACGCCAAGGAACGCTGGTCGCGGCTTGATAAGGCTGTGAAAAAGGCTGACAGTTGGGCAGACCAGACTCAGGCATGGCTTACACAAGGCGAGAGAAGTGTTGATACCCCATCTCCAGATGGCAAGGATACTGGCACACTCAAGCAAACCTTGACTACTCCTGAGCGCATTAATCGCCACGCTAAATTGGCCAAGGCATTGGAAGATCAAGTTGCCTCGCGGCGGAACTGGGATTTCTCGAAGGATGTTGACAAGGCAACCTTGGCTTCAGCCAAGGCGGCATTGGCCAAGTCGAGAACTGAATTGAATGAAGATATCGACCGCATGGAAACCGATTTGACCAAGAAATTGCAAGCCATGGCAGCCGACGTATCGGTAACCCCAAGGCAGTGGCGATTGAGCGATATTTTCACAATTAAAACGATCGACGTTATGTCGATTCTAGCCATAACGGCAATTGGCGCCGGGTTGTTTACGGGAACCTTGACGCGTTTGGCGGCTTTGGGCGGCGCGGCATTTTTGCTGCTAACGTACCTTGCGGTGCCGCCGTTCCCGTGGTTGCCTACCCCGCCGCTGAACGAAGGCAATTATGTTTTTATCAACAAGAATTTTGTGGAAATGATGGCACTTTTGGTACTTGCGGCAACCCCAAGTGGACGCTGGTTCGGACTGGATGCCGTCATCATGCCGTTGTTTTTCCGAGATAGTGAAAAGGCCTAGTTGATCTTGAATCGCATCAAAGGAAGTATGGAAGCGAGGAAACCATGGCTCTGGATTTGAACGCAAAGCAACGTGAAACGGGCAAGGCCAATTTCCAGCAGGTAACGGGCGATCTGACTCGTCGCGGTTTCATGCGCAGTATGGGCGTGGGGGCTTCGGTTGCAGCCATCTCGCCGTTGGTTTATTTCGGCTACAAGTCGGTTGGTAAACCCGTGCGGGCAGCGCTGATTGGTGGTGGAGATGAGGGTGGCATTCTCGTTGGTGCCCACAACCCTGAATTTATCAAGTTTGTGGCAGTGGCGGATATTCGCCCCTATAACCGCGAGCGAATTATGAAGGGCGATCCCAAGGTGCCGCTGCGCCCTGGGTTCAATAAGCTTTATGGTCCTGAAGCCAAGGACATCAAAGTCTACGACGATTACAAAAAAATCCTTGAGGATAAGGATATCGAGGCGGTCGTGATAGCCACGCCGCTTTCGACACATGCCAAAATTGCCATCGATTGCATGCGTGCTGGCAAGCATGTGCTGTGCGAAAAACTGATGGCTTGGAATATTTCCCAGTGCAAAAAAATGATTCAGGTTGCACGCGAAACAGGTCGGATTTTGTCTGTTGGTCACCAGCGTCACTACAGCATGCTATACGCCCATGCGCATGAAATTCTCGAGGCTGGTGTGCTTGGTGAAGTGCGTCACATTCGCGCGCTCTGGCACCGCAACAATTCATGGCCATTCCGCGAAGAAGCGGGCTCCGCGTATAAACTTGCCGAGGGTTATGCCCAACCACATTACCGCGATGGCTGGTACCCACCCATTTACGATATTGATGAAAAGGAACTGAAAGGTAAAACAGAATCCCACGGCTACAAGAGCGTGGTAGAGTTGGTCCGCTGGCGCCTTTACAACGAAACAGGTGGCGGTTTGATGGCGGAACTTGGCAGCCATCAGATGGATGCTTGCAGCATATTTTTGGGAAAGGTTCACCCCCTTTCGGTAACCGGAGTGGGTGGCAAGTATTTCTACGGCCCAGGCCGTAACGACCGCGAGTCTGATGACTCGATCTTTATTACCTATGAATTTCCCGGGCCAACTCACCCATTGGGCCGCAACAAGGGCAGCAACAAAGATGATATTGTTGTTGTCACCTATTCCTCACTCAACACCAACTCGTTCGAGTCCTATGGCGAGTGCGTCATGGGCAGTCGGGGTAGCATGGTGGTTGAACAGGAGCAGTCGATTTATCTGTATTCTGAAAAGGATCCGAACAAGAAATCGGGCGATGCTCGATCCACTGAAGTATCGGTGACAACTGGCCCTGCTGGCAAGCCGGCTATGGAAGCTTCATCAACATGGGGACCTGGCGCTGGCGGTCCAGCAGTAGCTGCTGGGGGAGGTGCCGCTGCCGGTGGTCCTGGCGCCGCGGTTAGCCGTGGTTACAAAGAAGAGATGGAAGACTTCGCTTATTGCATCCGCGAATGGGATGGCAAGCTTGGATATGAAAAAGACACGGCTGGAGCCTTCAAGCAGCGACTGCCTCGCTGCCATGGGGAAGTGGCGATGGCAGATGCCATCATCGCCCTCTCGGCAAATCTGAGCATGAAGTCACGTCAGCGTATTGATTTCAACGAAAACTGGTTCCGTGGTGACAACCCGGAGGTTCCAGACAAGGATACCAAGCCTCGTATAGATGTTGGTTGATTGCTGAAGACTGAAAATGATAAAGGCCGCCGCGACTAGTAAGTCTCGGCGGCCTTTATGGTTATTGACCCGATTGTTTATCAAATCATGCGCGGTCTTCGGGTTTCTCGTCGGAATCATCAATTTCAATATCGAAGGCGTCGTGGTCGCAATCTTCACTGTGTTCGTGGTCATCGTCGTCGTGATCGCCTTCCTCGGCTGCCATGGCCGCCTCGGCGGGATCGAGGTTGCCAAAGAGGACGCCCATCAATGAACCGTAGTATCGGTTAACAGTGATGGCGCAGTAACTGATCATGTTGCGAATCATAATTGGAGTGAGGGTTCCCCCCTCGAAATCCACGCTGACCTTGAATCTGATTTCGCCGTCCGCATAGTCCATCTCGAAGTTGCCCACGAGGAGTGCGAAGTTGGCGCGGGTGATGAATTCCGCGGCTTCAGCCATTTTGTCCGCTGGGGCGTGGCCGTCCAAAAGGCCGTACATCAACAGGATTTCCGACTCTTCCTTGGCGTCAAAAGCCAAGCGCAGGGTTGTGTTTTTGCATTTGACGCCTGAAAGAATCACATTGGTTTCTTCATTGCGTTCGTAGTGCCATTCATCTTCGGCAAGAACACTTTCGACCAGATCAATGATGGACACGGAATCTTCTGAATGATCAGACATGTGAATCAACCTCGTGGGTACAGGGGAAATCAGGGCTGGCGTGCATCAAGTTCCTGGATATCCAGGGCGCGGAAATCGATGTTGGTGGTGGGGTCGTGGCCTTGCAGGCTGAATGCCCCCTTAAGACCACGAAAACCTTGGCGTGGGTTGACATTGTTTGGTCTGTTGTCGGTCCAGTTCACCTGTGGCACGCCGTTCACCCAGGTGGCCATGTGGCGGCCGTAGGCGGAAACGGTCATTGTGAACCAAGCCCCATCGGTGGCTGCCTGCGACCTGGCAGGCATGCGGCGGTAAATGGCTCCAGTACCGTAATCAAAGGCTTCCGACCGAACGATGTCCGTACCTGCCGGGACGTGAGTGGCCGGGTCAAATTTATCGATTTTGTAATCGCGAGATTCTCCGGGAGTGAATTGATTCCGGATTTGCGCCTCGTAGGCGTGAGTGAATTCTCCGGGAATGGCTCTGAAAAACAAACCGCTGTTCAGGTGTTTGCCATTGGTGCGTAAGGTAATGCGCGCGACAAAATCGGCAGCTTGAAATTCCGATTGCAGGTCCCCTGGACCATCTTCAACATGGATCCATTTTTCTGGTGTTACGCTGAATTTGGATGATTTTCCAGAATATATCTTCCACCCGGATAAATCGCCGCCACCAATTAGTTTGACGTTTGTGATAGGCAGTACGCGCACGTCTTCAACATCAACAAGGCTCCCTTTCAGGATGATGAAGCCGGGGGAACTGTCGGCAATATTAGGCAGCCATGGGTTAGTTTTTCCGTCCCAAGTAGCAAGCGCAATCTCGCGTCCTTCTGAATTGATTTTGCCGAGTGAAAGGGTTGCTTGGGGGCCCCGAGCTTTTAACTTGATAAATGTTTTGCACGATCCAATTGCTGTCGCATGTTTGGCAACCGCACGTTCTCCAGCTTTCCAAAATCCAGATTCCTTGGTCCAACCATCGGTGCTGTTCCAGCCGAATCCATCTGGATTCAAGGTGTCCAGCCAACCATCGATGGCTTCCTGAGCGGAAAGTGGTGTTCCGGAAAGTGCTAAAAAGGCGGCTATGAGCATCATCATGATGACCCTGTTGATTGTTCGCCTTGAGGACTGAAGCCCGGTGAAGGATTGGAAAATACAGTGCCCTTGCAATTGGTATTGGAAATCAATTCCTGCACACGTTCAGAGTTCGCCGCGAGTTCCATGCTCCACGTGGCATTCCAAGTGGCACCGGGTGCCAGAATGGGAATACGCTGCTGCTTGCGTTCGTAAGATTTGAAGTTGGGGAAACCGGTTGCTGGTTCCAAGCCAGTGACAAATCCATCCGCGATGGCGCCAGTATTTTTCCACAGAGTGAATGAGGGCAGGTTAGCTACAGGAAACTTTACAGCCAGTGCGGCTTGGCCATCAGGCAGTTCCAGAACGGCCAGTCCGTTCCCATTCGCATCTGGTTCTGGGCGGAAAAGATACACTTGTTCTGAAAATCCAGTAGTTGGAGCCTCGTAATTCTGCCATGTATGGATTCCTTCAGCAGCACGTGTGGTTTGTGGCGCCATTTCGCGAAATCGAACATGGGCTTTGCTGCCTGGCTTCAAGAAAGGAATACCAATATTCAGGTGGTACAAGAGCTGGAATTCGGCAGGAGACGCACCAATATTCTCAACTGTGTCTGTGATGTAGATAATTGATTCGCCGGGAATCATGGTGTAGGTGGTTGTGAGGCGCAAACATGTATCAAACAAAGCGCATTCATCAACGATTCCGACAATAGATACGGAGGGTGAACTTCCGGTTGTGAGATGTGCTTCCAGTTTCCATGCGGGGAGGTTGGCAATGCGGCCATGAAGGGTGATTTCCCTGCCATCATCATCTTTTCCCGGCGGGCCATTGAATGCCAAGCCGCAACGGCACAGCAATTCGTCGAACCCATCGAGCCAACCAATGGATCCACGGCGTGAGGCATTAACGTAGGCGGGGTGAACGGGGCCATGGCGAACCGGAGATTGCCAACCGATTTCGTGCCCCGAGCCAAGCATTTTCCACAAACCCATGCCGCGGCCCGGAAGCACGGTAGCAGACAGAGCGCCTGAATTAATAATGGCAACGGTCATGCCATTGGCTAATCCTTCGTGGCAAGGTGCGCCTGAAATGCTCCAATTCCCAGAAATTGCTGGGTGTGTGGAAGAATCGAGGCGGAAGGATGAGCCGCCTGTGGGTAGTGGAACCAACGATGTTGTCATGGTGTTGAATTTCCCGTTGGGGCTGGTTGTTCCTCATCGGCACCGTGCATCATGGCCGCAACTTTTCGGACGATCACCAATAAGACTAGAGCCGCCATAGCAAGTGTCAGTCCCGTGTACCCGAAGTACGGTATTGGGGGCACGACCGAGTAAAGTTCGCCAAGAGCACCCGCGGCATAGTTACCAAAGGCGCTAACGAGGAGCCACATTCCCATCAAGACCGTGGCATATTTGGCAGGTGCCAGTTTACTGGTCATGGACAAACCGACTGGGGATAGGCACAATTCGCCAAGCGTGGCCAGCAAGTAGCAAAAGAAAAGCCACCATGGCGATACCCGGAACCGGTTAGATTCAACCATGATCGTATCGAGCGCCGTGCGCCATGCTGGATCGCCGGCAGCCACCAAAAGGGCCTTAATGTCTTGGTCGGCGAGTTCACGGGTGATAGTCAGGGTACGGGATGCGGAATCGTAACTGGCGCGCGTGGCATTCCAGCCTGTGTAGCGAAGGTCAAATCCGGTTGTCGATTCGTCGAGTGTCAGCCGGAACGAAAGTGGGGAGTTGCTTTTCTTTGCTTCACTGAGCGCGGACCGGGCTTTCACCAATGCTGCGCGAAACGCTACCGGGGCAGTTGCTGCAACCAGTCTGTCACGTTCAATGTCTGGAAGCACGCCAGTAGACTTCAGTTTGCCATTTGCAAAAATCAATCTGCCTGCATGGGCAATCTCTTCGGACGCGTTTGGATCTGTTGCACCAGAAAGCCTTTTTTCAGATTCTTCGCGAACATAGATGCGTCCATCGGCATCGAGTCGAAGGCCATCGGTGGCTGGGAACGTGGCCAGTGGTGCTTCGCACGGCTGGTTTTCAGCCATACCTGCGGCAGTCATCACAAAAAAAGCACACCCCATTAGGAAGATCCCCAAGGCCATCTTCATGGGTGTTGAAATCCTCCAGACCAGCCACAGCCATGCAAAGAAAGGTGCCAGAAGGAATATCGCCAGCGCGTTGATCGATTGGAACCAAGCAGTGGGGACTGGATTGAACGAGGATGACGCGCCGCCTTCGCCCGCTATGTTCTGCTTGAGCATGAACATTTCAAAAACTGAACTCACAGGCTCTTGCCCCGCAACAGCGGGAACAACGGTTGGTAGTGCTTCCATGGTCGGGTACGGAGTGGCATCGGGAAGTGGTTGGGTCAGAAAGCGGTTGGTGGTTTTGTCGGCCCAGAGGTTGAGCGCGGTTCCTGCCTGTTCGAATGCCGCCCAGAAAAAGACAGCGAACAAACCGATAACAACAATGACCAGTACACGGTCGCGAGAAGCCCCTTGAACCATGCTGGTGATCCAACCGACGACAAGCAAGCATATGCCGCTGATGGCACCGGGTGCCATTTCCTTGTAATGTCCGCCAAGTGCCTGAACCAATCCGAAGGCCAGCATGGCCGCACCAGCAAAATAAAGGATAAACGGTGCGATTCCTACGATGCTACCGATGGCACTCGGTCGGGAATCGAGCGGTTCCACTTCCTGAGGTCCAACCTTGCCTGAAACTTCATTGATGAATGGTTGACCAACAAGGTATGTGATCAGTCCTAGGACCATGCCGATTCCTGCCAAGGCAAAGCCAGAGTGGAAACCGCCGCGCGTGTTTTCCATGAGCCATCCACATGCAAGTGGAGACAGGAATGCGCCCAGATTGATTCCCATGTAAAAGATGGTGTAGGCGCCGTCACGTCGCTCATCGCCTACCGGGTAAAGTTGTCCTACCTGGGTAGACATGTTGGGTTTGAAGAAGCCATTGCCGATAATGAGGAATACAAGAGCTGCAAAAAAGATTGAATGCGCTTCAAAAGCCATCAAAAAATGCCCGACAGCCATGAGCAGGGCGCCGATGATAACCGCCAAACGATTTCCAAGGTAACGGTCTGCCAGCAAACCGCCGATAATTGGAGTCACATAAACAAGCGTTGTGTACCATTTATAAATGGAGGCCGATTCAGTCTGCGTCCACTTGAAATGATTGACCATGTAGAGCATCAGCAAGGCGCGCATGCCGTAATAGCTGAAGCGCTCCCACATTTCGGTGAAGAAAAGAAAGTAGAGCCCAACCGGGTGGCCCAGAAAGGTTGATTGCCGTTGCTGTGCCATCATCGACATCGAGCTTGCCTCCAACACCATCGGCTGGTGTTATTATTACCCGGGGTAGGGGGAAGTATACGATAGTAAGCCAAGACCGGCTTCTACATCAGGGATGAATAGGTTCTTGGGGTAACGATGACAGTTCTTGGCGGTTTGGTTTTCCGCCAAGAACTGTCATCAAAGCGGTCAACCTGCTTGGGGCTCAGATTTCAGGCATCGGCCGATATTTCGCACGGCCTGTCTCAGGCGCTGCTCATTTTCTACCAAAGCCAAGCGTAAATACCCTTCGCCGGCATCGCCAAATCCCCGACCTGGGCTGACCGCCACTTCCGCTTCTTCCAGCAGTTTCATGGCAAGGTCGATGGACCCAATCCGCTGCTGCCACTCTTCTGGATATTTAGCCCAGACAAACATTGTTGCCTTAGGCGATTCAACCTGCCATCCAAGCCTGCGAAGGCCGTCGACAAGCACATCGCGGCGCCGTTGGTAGATCAACGCTTGTTCGGTAACCAAGTCTTCGCAGTGCCTTAAGGCAACAATCCCGGCAATTTGGATAGGGGCAAAAAGGCCGTAGTCGTAATAACCCTTGATTGTGGCTAGTGCGCGGATCATTTCAGGATTTCCGGCGGCGAAACCCATGCGCCAGCCGGCCATATTGTACCCTTTGCTCATGGTGGTGGTTTCCACCCCAACGTCACGGGCACCCGGAACGCTCAGGAAGCTTGGGGCTTTATAGCCGTCATAGCAGACGTCGCCGTAGGCGAAATCGTGAATGACCATGAACTGGTATTTGCGGGCTAATGCCACCACATCCACGAAAAAATCGCGCTCAATCACAGTTGTGGACGGATTGTGGGGATAGTTGAGAATCAGAACTTTGGGCCGCGGGTAGATATGCTCGGCAACAGTTGCAACCTGCGAAAGGAATTTGTCGGGTGCTGTGCAATCGATGCTGATCACATTGCCAGAGGCAAGCATAACCGCATAGACGTGGATTGGAAATGAAGGCGCGGGAACAATGGCTGTGTCGCCGGGACCCATTAGCGCCAAGCACATATGGCTGAAAACTTCCTTCGATCCCAGCCCGGTAATGATGTCCGTATCGGGGTCGAGATCGACATCGTGGCGGCGTTTGTAACGAAGTGAAACTTCCTTGCGGAGGTTACGAAGCCCATTACTAACTGAGTATCCGTGATTTCGGTGATCACGCGCGGCTTCCACAAGTTTATCGATGACCTGCTCATGAGGGGCATCCGATGGATTGCCCATACCTAGGTCGATGACATCGATCCCGTCTCGCCGTTTCTGATACTTGAGGGCATTGATTTTTCCAAAAAGGTAAGGTGGCAATCGTTTCACACGATCGGCAACCTCAATCTTGAAGGGTGTCTGTGACGTATTCGGTTCGCTTTGCATGGATCCGGCCTCACGAAGGGCGTTGAACGAAGTCAGGGCATATGTATGCCGTGTGGCCTAAGCTTCATAGATTGACTATCGGGTCGAAGCCAAGGGCATTTTGCCACCATTTCGCCAGACGGCTGGTGAATAGTACCGACAAAGGGAGAAGCTCGTGCCAACCATGGGGGGAGATTCTGGTGCCCATTCCGGTCTGGAAACGGCGCGTGGGCGTGATTGGCCTGGTGTTCGACAATACAATGTCTTCGTAAAGAATCAGATTGGCGGCTTGGCACGGGTTGTGCAGCATTTTGAAAGCACATCGGTCAGGATTGTCTCGATATCAATCGTCAACTCGGCTGATTGCGCCATTATCCGCTTGGTATTGAGCGACCCGGAGCGCGCTAGGGAAATCCTCTCGCTGGCAGGCCTAGCTTTTTCCGAGAGCGAACTGCTCATCGTTCGCCTTCCGGACATTCAGCAGCCACTACTTGGCATGTGCAAATCGTTGCTTCAGGCGGAAATCAACATTCATTACGCTTACCCATTGCTTGTTGGCCCGAGTGGCAACGCGGCCTTAGCGATGTATGTCGAAGATTTCGAGATGGCTGCCAGAATTTTGGTGAGCCGAGGCTACACGCTTTATTCTGAAGATGATCTTTTCGGTGATGACCCACTCAGTTAACGAATAACTGGTTATGCAGCCTGTCCCTTGGCCATGAATTGAGTCGATATTTCGCATAATTTGTCGACCACCTGCGTGGCTGTGGGGCGATCGTGTGGGGAACGAGAGATCATAGCTTCTGTTAATTGAATCAGCTTGCGAGGTATGCGGCACCATGGGCTATTAAGGGGGGCCACCGGGTCTCCGTGGTGCCTTTTAATTGTTTCGCGCAAACTGCCAGATGGCCACGGGCGGCGTTCTGCCAACAGTTCGTACAGCACAATTCCCAAGGCAAAAACATCAGATGGTGCGTTGCCCAATCCATTGGTGAGGCATACTTCAGGTGCCCAGTAATCGGCCGAACCAATCAGTGGGAAACCGTCATCGGCTTTTGGCAGGGGTATGCAGACTTCTTTATGGGCGCCACCCAAATCAATGAGTCGCGTGTTGCCGCTGGTTTCAATCATAATATTTGCTGGCTGGACATCTCCATGAACCCACCCCGCGGCATGTAGAATTTCCAGCCCCTCGGCAGCATTCCGGATGAGGTCGATCACGCAAGGGAGCGTCCAGATTGTTCCCTGCAAACGTCTGGAAGCTAAGCTTTTGCCGTTCAGGAATTTGAGCAGAAGAAACGGGGTGGTCGCTGATGATTCGTCTTGCAGCAGGCGGGGAAGTGATCGATGGTGCAGGCCGCAGCTTGCCTCGCCTTCTCGCGCCAATAAGCGCCTAGCCAAACTGAAAGAATCTTCCGAAGGTTGCGGCCATTTCAGGGCGGCATGCTTCTGTGTGTTCAGGTCGAGGACATGCCACACCTGAGTAATTGGTCCGCCACCCAAAGGTTCAATGAGGTGCAATCCAAGATCTGACCAAAATTCATCCATGTCGTGAGGATCGGGCAGCAATTGGTTTGAACTTGAGGGAAGTTGGAATGTGTCGAATAAAAAAATCGGCTTAACCGTTAAAAACGGCAGAAGTAGACTTGACCTGATAACCGATCGTTGGTGATGGAGGCGTCCTTAATCCATGGTTGTTCTTTCACGGAGTGCATGGTCATGAAGACATGGAGCATGGTGGCGGGATGCCTGATTGCTGGGATGATAGTTAGCCCCGTTTGTGCGCAATCGGTTAACGGCGTTCCGACGCTTGTATCGCGAACCCCAAGCAACTCTCTTTTGGGCACGTTGACGCAATGGCTCGATTTTACAGGGCTGACTGGTCCCAGTGCCCCAACGCCCTCGACATCGTCGATTGCGCAGGGTTCCAACGCGTTCAATTTGCCATCAACCAACCCTATCGCTTCCCCCATGCAGATTAACCGCGGTAGTTCTAAATTGACTGATTTTTTCTTCAAGCCTTCCACCAACACGATCATCACCAATAATCCAACCATGGGCCGCAGCTTTTTCCCCACGCAGTCCCAGTTGCCAGGCAGGGCATACCTGAATCAATTTGGTTATACCACCTACAATCGATGATTGGATGAGATATTTAAAGGGCATATCGCATATCCTTACAGGCCCATTCAATTCATGAGCGCAATCCCAGTTCGGTCTGAATCAACTCATGATAAAAGTCCTGAGGCGTCGCCCTTCCGGATTTTGGTTGTGGATGTGCGCCTCATTCTTGTGCTTTTGATCTGTGCTGCCGGATTGCGCATGTGGCACCTTGCCACTACGGAAGTGACGTCGCGGGATAGTATCCACTACATGCGTATGGCATGGGAAATGGGCCATGGGCGAGCCATCAGCGCCATTCGCGATGGAGAGCAGCATCCAGGATACCCAATAGCGTTATGTGTTGTTCAGGCCGGCGTAGGGTTGATTTCTTCGGCGCCATCTCCTGAACGGTACCAGTGGGCGGCACAATGGACCAGCATTGTGGCCAGTCTGATTGCTGTGCCTGTTTTGTACGCGCTGTCTAGGCAGCTTTTTTCACCAATGGGCGCATTCTTCGGTGTGTTGTTTATTCAGGTTCTACCCGCGACTGGCAGGTTGTTCGCTGATGGTTTGTCGGAATCGCTTTTTTTGCTTTTTGTAATGACATCTGTTCTGTCGGGTTTTGTTGCCTTAAGGTCCTGTCGTTCTTACGCGTTTGCTTTATGTGGTTTATCGGGTGGTCTTGCTTATTTAGTTCGTCCTGAGGGGGCGATTTTTCCTCTTGCTGTCGGGATTATCTTATTGTTTCGGCATGTTGTCGTGGGGAAAAAACCGTGGATACGGCTTGCTGTGGTTCTCGCTGCTAGTTTTCTTGCCATGGCGTTGCCGTTTATGATTGTGGTGGGGAAATTAACAAGCAAGCCAACCGCCAACCGTGTGTTGACGGCGGATGAAGTGCGAGCGCCCATTCCTGCTGGTAGTCCCATTTTGGCATCGTGGTTTTCCAGTTCATCCAACGGTATGGATCGCGAAGTATGGGCCGTATGGGTTTTGATGGGGATGGTTGCTCGCGGAACACTCTTTGTGCTGTGGATTCCAGCCATAGCGGGGCTGATTTATTATCGGAAAACCATCTGGAATGAGCCTGGAGCTGTGGCGTACAGCTTGGGATGTGTTGTTTTGGCGCTGCTGCTTGAGCGTGTCGCCGCGACTATGGGGTACTTATCGGATCGCCACATGGTTGTCTTAATCTGTGCTATTGCCATTCTTGCTGGTGGATTTATTGATCGTTTTGCGGCGTTATTGCCAAGTTGGTGGAAGTATGCGGCCTTGGTGGCAATGGTTCTGCCCATACTCATCACGGGAACTTACCGCACGATTGAGCCCCTTCATGCCAACCGCGCTGGTTTTCGACAAGCGGGTATTTGGCTTGCCACTAACGTTGCGCCGGGCGATGAAATCGACGATCCGTTTTGCTGGTCGCACTTTTATGCTGGCCGGGTCTTTCAGGAAACGGTCGTAACCGGTTTGCCGGTTACTTATCCAAGGCGCAAATATGTGGTGACGGAACGGTCGTCCAGCAAGCATGAACGGCTTGGCCTTCGCGATGAAGCCGATCTGGTTGGTTCTGGCGGAACTGTTGTGTTTTCATATGCACCCAAGCGACGCAAGGTTGGCGATGCTGTGGTTGTTTACGCTGTTCCCGTTGGACCGTGAGTTTCGGTTTTTGGTTGTGTTGGCCAGCACATCAGAGCGGCAAATCCTAAAAGTGGCGGTAGTCCAGCCAAGGCAAAACCCAAGGTGTAGGCATGTGCCGCAGCAGCTCGCGCTGCTTCTGCTGGTTCCAGTCCAACTGCTAATTCCGACGCAAGAAACGAGGCTTTGGTGGAAGAAACCCATGTTCCCATGGCGATTTGCAACATGAACACTGTAACCCAAGTCAAACTTCCCAAAATACCGGAAACTCTTCCTTGCCATCGCGCCGGGAATTCTTGGCATTGCGAGTAGTAGATGGGGAATACTCCCAGCGATCCAAACCCAAGCAACAACAAAAATATTTCAAGTGTCCTGCCTGCTGGCAAGATGGCTGCTGGAATTGAAGCCAGACACGCCAAAGCACCCATCAGGAACACAAGCCGGCGAGCCCCCTGAACTCCCAGTCGAGTAGAAAGTCCAAGTGCCAAAGCGCCACAGGCAATGGATCCAAAATCGGCTACCAAGTAGTAAAGGCTCGAAAAAAGGCTGATGGCCACCGGGCTGTAGCTTCGGGCTTCTCCCAAAAATGGAGGCATCCACGCGCGGAGAAACTGCCACGATAAATTGATGGTTACCACCATGGTCAGCAGTATCCAGAAGCGTCGGTCCGCCACAAATTCTTTTACCATGGCAAATGTGCTGTCGGATTGTCCTTCTGGCATGGAAGGCTTATCCCACATGAACCACTTGCCCCTAATAAATGTCAGCCAAGCGCACGCCCAAACCACGCCGATAATTCCAACTACCTGAAAACTCAGGCGCCAAGCAAGCAGTAGGTCTTTTCTGGCAAGTAATTCGCTGGCGGCATCGAGCGAGCCGGGAAGGCCGGTTGGCCCAAGGGTTATAAACAACATAAGTGGCGGCGTGAGTACGGCCCCAAGGGCCGCTCCGCTTTGGAGCAACCCGTTTCCCAAATTGCGTTGGCTTGCTTCCAACAGCAAGCGTGTTGTTATCAGTCCGCATGGCCAATTGGCTGATTCAAAAAATCCCAGCGCACACCTGCACACCAACAGTTCGCCGTAGTTATTGGCTAAACCTGAACAAAAACCTGCAATAGACCAAGCCACTACCGCCGCCGGATACAGCCATGCCACTCTCACGCGATCGGCAATCCATCCGAATGTGACAGCACCTAGTGCAAATGAAAGGCCAAACAAGCCTTCGAGGATTCCGTAATTGCGGTCTGCCAAAAGCGAATCTGTTGGTGTGTTGAGGTCGATGACGGGAAACCTAAAACTGTCAAATGACAGTTCCCGCTTAATTTGTGACGCTGCTTGATTCAGGACAAGCCTGTCGAGGTAGTTGACGGCTGTCGCCAGCAGCATGAAGCAGCACAGAGTCCAGACCCATGCTGTTGTTGCTGTGAGTCGTGGAATGGCCATGTACATTTCCCTATGGCGTGATGGCCGGCGAATTGCCGGTGGTGGAGCGATGGAAATGATGATATGATGGAATTTGGCCAAGGACTGTGTCCTTGACGAAAATTTTCGGGGGATGGCGGATTGTCAGAGGTTATTGAGCAGACGTCGATTGACGACGCACCCGTACCGCAACGCTTGCCGAGTGGCCTTGAACGGGCCATTATCGCAGCGCGTGTGGCTCGCGATAATAAAGGCCGCGACATCATCATCCTTGATATGCGCAAGATCACGCCTATTTACGACTTCTTCGTGATGTCCACGGGTAATAGCCGTCGGCAAATTCGTACGATTGCCGAAGAAACCGACCGCGAACTCAATGCTGTTGGCGATCGCCGCCAAGGCATTGAAGGTTATGAGACCAGTCGCTGGATCCTTCAGGATTATGGCGATATTGTCGTGCATGTGTTTGAACCGGCAGCACGTTCCTTTTACGAACTTGAGGAACTGTGGACTGAGGCTCCGCGAATCGACTGGGCTGCTTCTATAAAAGGTGAATAACCGATGATCCTGATCGAAACGTTGCGAGCGGCGCTTGGTCGTTCCGCCGTTCAGGGTGGATTCGACGTTGCTTTGGTGGAAGCGAGTGTCCGTCAGGCTGGCGAAGCTAAGCACGGCGATTATCAGGCAAATGCTGCCATGTCGTTGGCTAAATCAGCGGGCAAACCGCCTCGAGCCGTGGCAGAATCGTTGGCTGGTGCGCTTGCGGAGTCTGAAGCATTTCTACCCCCTGAAATTGCAGGGCCCGGTTTTCTGAACTTCCGATTCCGTGACGATTGGCTTGCTTCCCGATTGAGCGACATGGCTCGCGATCCGCGCTTGCTTGTTGCTTCCAGCATTTCGCCGCGCCGTTTAGTGATCGACTTCAGCAGCCCCAATGTCGCCAAGCCAATGCATGTGGGGCATCTGCGTTCCACCATTTTGGGCGATGCCTTGGCCCGCTTGTTCCGATTTCTGGGACATGAGGTGATTACGGACAATCACTTGGGAGACTGGGGCACCCAATTTGGGATGCTGCTTTACGGCTACAAGAACATGAGGGATGACGAGGCTTTTCGTGCCGATCCGGTACGTGAATTGTCGCGTTTGTATATTGCTGTGCGCCAGCAATTCAGGTCAGACGAAGACGATGACCAGTCGGTAGATCCCATTCAGGAAGCGTGCAGGTCCGAGGTGGCGCGGCTTCATGCTGGAGATCCTGAAAACGTCGCGCTTTGGCAGATGTTCATGCCTGCGTGTTTAGAAGAAATTGCAAGAGTTTATCGTCGTTTGGGTGTTGAATTTGACCACACGATGGGCGAAAGCTTTTATCAGCCCATGTTGGCCAATGTTGCTTCAGAACTTCAGACTGCTGAAATTGCGGTTGAAAGCAACGGCGCCCAGGTTGTGTTTTTTGGCGAAAATGAAACACCCGCCTTGGTTCGTAAAAGTGACGGCGCCTTCACTTACGCCACCTCCGACCTAGCGGCAATCGCATGGCGATTGGAGCATTTTAAGCCGACCGATATTCTTTATGTGGTTGATTCCCGGCAAGCCTTGCACTTCAAACAGATATTCGAGGTGGCGCGCCGCTGGGGGAAAACTTCGGCGCGATTGGCACATATAGCCTTTGGTTCGGTGCTTGGTGATGATCGTAAACCGATCAAAACACGCGACGGCAAGGCTGGGGCCACCCTTGAGCAGTTGCTGGACGAAGCCGTTCGGCTGGCGGGGGAAACATTTGACAACCATGGGGATTCAGAGGCCACGGTTGAAGTCGCGGATGCCGCAGATCGCGCGGCTATTGCCGAGGCTGTCGGTATTGGCGCCGTCAAGTATGCAGATTTAAGCCAAAACCGCATCTCTGACTATGTTTTTTCATGGGAAAAAATGTTGGCCATGGATGGCAACACGGCCGCGTACATGCAATATGCCTATGCCCGCTGCCGCAGCATTTTGCGGAAAGCGGAAGTAGATCCTGAGACTTGGGGAACGGCCCCACCTGTGATCATCCTTGGCCATGCGGCAGAGCGCGCTCTGGCCATTCAACTGCTACGGTTGGGCGAGTCACTTCAAGCAGCCGCAGCTGATTTTCGGCCCCACCTGCTAACTGCTTATCTGTGGGACCTTGCAAAGGCGTACAGCGCATTTTTTCAGGCCTGCCCTGTATTGAAAGCCTCCGATGAGGCTACTCGGGCGTCGCGCCTTGTTTTGTGTGACTTGGTTTCCCGCACGTTGAAAGTGGTTTTAACCATATTGGGTATTCGTGTTGTCGAACGCATGTGATCCGGTTGGAGGCACGCTCATGTCTACATCATCACCACGTCGGGGTTTTCTGGCACGTCGCCTTCAAGGTTGGATGTTACGTCATCAACTTCCATCGAATTTCGCCATTCACATGGTTGGAATCCCTATGGCTGTGAGTGGTTTGATTCTTCTGGCCGTTCTTCCGTGGGACTACTGGTGGGTATGTGCCTCTCTCTTTGTGATGGGATACTTCCTCCAGTGGGTTGGCCATTGCTGGGAAGGAAACGATGTCGGTGAATGGGCGGCCATCAAAAGATTGCTTGGTTTGCCTTATGTGGGCATTTCCCCCAGATGGAACCCCTCCGATCCTCACCAGCTGTGATTCAAACTTGAGTGAAAGTCCGAGCGACCTTTATTTTTTCTCGTGAAAACAGCGTAAACCCGGAAAATCAGACATTTTGTGAATGCTCGGCTCAATCCGCACAATCAATCAGCCGATGAATACCTTGGCGGGAGTAGTGACTTCGGTTCTTCTCCCTCCAATCCGTTGCCTTGATGGTTGCCCGCCTGGGGGAGCCTGAATTGGTGCGGAATATGGTCCGGGAATCGGAATTTTTGCCTATATCCGGGGCAATGTTCTGGTTGCCTCCATCCATGGGGTGGAATCATGCGTCTGAATTGCTTGTCGCGTGGAACTGTGTTGGCACTGCTTGCCCTTTTTGCGGGTTGCAAGCAGAACACGTTCTTATCTGAATTCGACTACGAACATTACAAAAACCTGATGCCTGCATCGGTTTATGAGCTTGACTCGAGAGCCACTGCTCGGCCTGTGACGCCGCAAGTGGTGCGACCGGCTACTGTGGTTGATCCTGACCGCAAGCCTCGCTACCTCTCGCTGGCTGAGACGCTCGCCGTCTCGCTCGAGCAGGGTAACATCGGAAGCCAAAGTTCCGGAAACGCCGGAGTAGCCTTCGATAACCTGGTTACCTTTCAGGGGAGAGTGATTGGCGGATCGGACAATATCCGAGTGCTGCAACTCGATCCCGCGGTGGCTGGTACGAACATCGAAAATGCCATGGCCCGGTTCGACGCGGTCTGGACGACCAGCATGAACTGGCAAAATACCGACAGGCCCGTTGGTACGCCTTTGGATTCGTTCCAAGCGGCTGGTTCGGGAATCGGTGCCATCAAGCAGATGGATTCCACATTCAGCACGGGCGTACTCAAGCCACTGGCCTCTGGTGGTGTGGCGGGTATCACCTTCAAGACTGATTATCAGTTCACGAACTTGCCTGCTCGTGTGAATCCTTCATACCGTCCGAACCTTCAATTTCAGTTCGAGCAGCCGCTGTTGCGTGATTTCGGTACAGAAATCAACCAGTTGCGTGCCGGTGGTATCAACAGTCTGATCAGCCCCGGTATTCTGAATGCCACCACGGCCCAGGACGGTATTCTGATCACCCGGTTGCGCTACGACCAGTCTCGTGCGGAACTCGAGCGTATCGTTGCCGTGCTTCTTCTGAATGCGGAAACCGCTTACTGGAACCTGTACGGATCTTACTGGGCGCTCTATGCCCGTGAGCAAGCCATGCGCCAGGGGTTCGAAGCTTGGCGTATCAGTAAAGCGCGCCTCGACGCTGGACGCGTTACTCTGGCGGATGTTGCCCAGACCCGTGGACAGTTCGAACTCTTCCGTGGCCAACGTCTCGCAGCCCTTGATCAGGTTCTTGAAAATGAACGACAGCTTCGCAACCTGATGGGACTGACGGCTGAAGACGGAACACGCATCATTCCGGTAGATGCCCCTACCTTGGCGCGATTCGAGCCAGACTGGGATTCAGCATACGAAGAGTCGATCAATCTGCGTCCTGAGTTGGCTTTGGCACGCAAAGAAGTTAAGGTTCGCCAGCTTGAATTGATCAACCAGCGCAACAACCTGTTGCCAGACCTGCGCTTCACCAGCACCTACGATGTCAACGCTATCGGTACCGGCCTGGACGGTCCGAACACGGACAACGCCTTGCGCAACATGGCCAGCAACCACTTCAACAACTGGTCGACTGGTCTGCGCCTGAACGTTCCTATCGGTTTCCGTGTGGCCAATGCCAACGTGCGCATTGCCAAGCTGGAACTGGCCCGTGCTTATGAAATCCTGCATGATCAGGAACTTCGCGTCGGGCGCACACTGTCGCAATCGTACCGCCGCATGTTCACCAGCTACGAACAGATCAAGGTGCAGCGCGCGCAGCGAGAAGCCTTCGGTGAACAGCTCCGCATTCGGTTCCAAGAATTCCTGGCGGGTCGTAGTGCCGGTGGCGATGCCAAGCGCGATACCATCGACATCCTGCTGGAAGCCCAGCGCTTCTGGGCTGATGCCTTGGCGAACGAGTACGACGCCATTGTGAAGTACAACAATGCCTTGGTGAACTTTGAATATGGCAAAGGTACGCTGTTGCAGCACAACAACGTGGTGATCGCCGAAGGGGCGCTACCCGGTGTGGCTCAGGTGCGTGCTGTTGAGCATCAACGTGAACGCAGCAAGGCTCTTGTCCTCCGCGAACAAGCCCGTGCTGTTTCTCACGATGACTTCCAACCCGAATCTGGGAACGTAGGTCTGCCTAATCTTCCCAAGAGCGAAGTACCAAGCCTTCCCGCTCTCTTTGAAAAGGCACCAGGTGTTCCATCAGCACTGCCTTCCATCGATGCGGAACGGTCTGAGCCTGCTCTTCCAGTGGCACCTACCAAGCCCAAGGCCAACAACAACCTGAGCTTGGTACCCGGAGCCACGATCATTCCAGTATCGAGTTCACGGCCTGCGGCAACCATGCTCGACCTTCCTGCTACCGGCCCATCATCAGCACCTGCCATGCCGATCAATCGGACAACAGGACCAATAGTTCCAGTTTCGGCAACCATGCGTGATGAAGAAGCCACCAACGCATCGGTACCACCGATTCCCATTGGCAGCTTGCTGCCGAAGGTGCCCGTTCAACCCTGAGGCCGGCATAGCGGGCCGCCTTTGCTTCCGGAAATCGGACACCCGCAAGCGAACAACGGCCGCAGTCGAACCTAAGGTTGACCGAAGCCGCGAGGACCAGGACCTCGCGGCTTCATCTATTTCACACGCAGGATCAATACGGTCATGCCTAACGAAACGGTCTGGATGGTTTATATCCTGCGTTGCAGCGACCGAACCTTGTACACAGGTGTTACCACCGACCCTGTTAGACGATTGAAGCAGCATAATGCAGGTACCGGTGCCCGTTACACACGCGCACGCTTACCAGTGACCCAAGTTTATTTGGAACAGGCAGCAGGCCGCAGTGAAGCGTTGAAACGTGAATATGCGATTAAGAAACTAACACGCATACAAAAGCTCGCATTAATAAGGAAGCAGCGAGCATGGGTGTAAATTGAGGCGATGATTGTTCTGTTGCAATCACCGCCTCATGTTTCAGATGACCTAGGAGATGCCTTTCAGAGTTCCTGTGGAATCTGAAAACGATGAAACTGGCGCACCGGTAGCCTTGGCAACAGTCAGCATCAAGTTGCTTAATGGTGGTGCTTTTGCTGGATCGTGTGCCAAGTGCTGGCCATGCTTCAAGCCAAGGTTACGACCACCTGCAACGAGCAGTGGCAGGTTGCGTGGCGAGTGTTCTCCGCCAATTCCACTATTCATACCGGATCCGAATATAATGGCGGTTCGGTCCAGTAAGTTTCCAGTTCCTTCTCGCGTAGATTTCAGCATCCCCATGAATTTGCCAAGCCGCGAGAGATGGAATTTGTCGATCTCTGCCAGCTTCTTCAGCATGCCAGCATCTCCGCCGTGGTGCGAAAGTTCATGGTGGTTCTCGCCTCCACCGCCATATCCACCTGCTTCCCGGCTCCATTCAAATGTGACGACGCGTGTCAAATCGGTGACAAAGGCCAAATATGTAAGCTCCATCATCACATCTATCCACATGGGGCGATCATGCCCATCCATGGGTTTACTCCCCAATTGCAGGCCAGTTTCTTGAATTTTCGGTTTTGGGATATCAACCCACGCGGCCATCCGTTCAATCTGTTTTTCAGTGGCGCGGACACTTGACAGGTATTCATCCAACTTGCGCTGATCTTGAATGCCCAAGCGGCTGTTCAAGGCTTTTGATTCTCTGGCAACGTCATCCAGTACTGATCGCCTTTCAGCGTATCGCTGAAGCAATGCTTTGCGGTCGGCTGCTGTTTCCGGTACGAATAGGCGTTCGAATAACCTTCTGGGGGAATTCTCCGATGGAATGGGAGTCCCTTGGATATCGAACGAAAGTGTGTGGCTGTGGCCTGCTGAACCTGTGCCACTCATATCGGAAAGTTGCAACGATCCAAATCTTGTTTTTGGTCCATGCGCGGCAGCGACAATCTGATCGACCGACATCGAGTTTGTGTAATCAAAGCCAGGTTTGGATTTAAGATTGGCTCCAGTCAGCCAAGTGTCGGCGCCACTGTGCCCGCCTTGGGATGCTGGATGTCCCAATCCGCTGATAACGGAAAAATCCTGTCGGTACTCTTTTATCGCTTCCAGCGTCGGCGAAAGGGTGTAGTTGGTTCCTGAGTCTTTGGGAATCCAATCAATGATATTGACGCCATTGGGTATGTAGCAGCAGATCAATCTGGGAGCGGGAGCTACCAAGGATTTGTCCCAATGTTTGAAGGTGGATGGCGCGCCATTCAAGTGAGGCTGCATGGCATCTAACAGTGGCAGGGCAAGCGCGACACCTGCTCCTCGAAGGATGGCGCGCCTTGAAATCATACGGCTTTTCATCAGAGGTTCCCTCGGTTATCGGTTCGCGAATTCATTAGACATGGTGATAAATTCCACCAGCGATCTGAGCGTGTACCCGTTTTGCTTCATGTGGTTTACCGCAGCAATGATCAGTGGTTGGTCAGCCAAACCCATTTCCCTACCCATGGCATAGGTGATTAGCTTTCCTGTCAGACATCGCAAAAACAGTTCTTCTTGCGCAAGTAATGCGTTTTGGAGCCCAGCTACGCCGACAATTTTCGTGCCATCGATCATTTCTGCACTGGCATCGATAAGCGGATCGTTTCGTTCGATGCGGCCTTTGTAACCAAATCCTTCACGGTCTCGCCATTCTCCGGCAGCGTTGAAGTTTTCCAAGGCAAAACCTAAAGGGTCGATTTTGTTGTGGCAACGGGCGCATTGTTCAAGTGACCGGTGTATTTCAAGTCGCTTCCGAACGGTTGCCTTGTCGATTCCGGGAACTTTTGGCGCGATATCTCCAACATTAGCAACGGGTAGACCCGGGTCCATGTCGAGCAGATTTTTCAGAACCCATGTGCCTCTTTTTACCGGGGATGTGCGTGTTCCGTTAGAGGTTGTGGTTAGGATCGATGCCTGGGTAATAATTCCGCCCCGATTGATTCCGGCAGGGACCTTTACTTTGCGGAAATGATCGCCTCGAACCTTGTCAGATTCTTTCTCATGAACAGCATTGATGCCGTAAAAACGAGCTAGTCGCTCATTGATTGTAACAAAATCAGATTTGATGAGTGAGCGAACGTCGATGTCTTGCTGCAGGATTTCGCGGAAAAACGATTCGCTTTCAGTGACGATCGAAGTTTCAAGATGCCTGTCGTACTGCGGGTAAAGATCTGATGCCGGGGGATTGTTGCCGACATCACGCAGTCCCAACCACTGGCCGGTAAAATTGCGAACGAGTGCTTCGCTTTTTGGATTGGCAAGCATCCTGCGGGCTTGACGAGATCGTTCAGAAGGGTTGGTAAGGGCTCCAGAATCGGCTGACGCCAATAGTTCTGCGTCCGGCATGCTGGACCAGATGAAGTACGATAATCTGCTTGCTATTTCATGAGGTGTCAGGGTGTTGGAATTGGCATGTTTTTGTTCTGCTAGATACAGAAAATTTGGGGATATCAGGACGGCCGCCAGCGGACGTTTGATGGCTTCCACCAAGTTAGCGCCTTCTTGTCGTGCTGAGTCAAAGTGACGGATTTTACCAGCAACTTCTTCCGCCGTAACGGGGCGGCGGTACGCTCGCCGCATAAAGCTGTTGAGCACTTCTGTCGCGTAAAGTCGTTCGTCTTTTGCGCGCTGTGGAGATTCAATAAAGATATTAGTGTGCGACGCTGGCGGCCAAGCGTCGTGCAGCGGGCCTTCAATTTCAAACCATTCCACCAGCATTTCAGGTCGGGCAAATTCATCGTTCCCCTGCATCCAGAAGTTTTCAAGCACCTTGGGGATTGAATAGGCGTATTCGAAATGCACGCCGGCAGATTCTGTCGTGAAACGCGCGCGGAACTCATGTATTTGTGGTTTTTCGATCGAACCGGTGGCGTCGAATTCCTTCAGTGTCCGAGGTTGTGGTCCCAATTGTTGCGTCAGCCTGATGCGCGCCGGGCCGTAATCGTACATTGGATCGTTTTTGAAATGTTCTAGGTCCCGTTCAAATTGGGCTTGGTTTTGTTCCGCACGAGTTGGTTGCTTTGCTGTCTGGTCATCACGGCGTTTCCCGAGGATTTTTTCTGCCGACCGAATCACAGCAGAACGGTCGGGTTTTGTGCCTGCCGCTGAAACACGAATAACGTAAGTGCTAGCTACCGGCACACGGAAATCCCGCGCGCCGATGGTGCGGTCCCACGATTCCCTGTGAACCGCCACGAATTTTCCTTCTTGCCTGTTGTTTCCACCGTTCACCAGTGGATTGTTCTTGGCATCGAGACGCTGGCGTGTTCGGTCGGCTGGTCCCACCTTGGGCGTAAACCGCCATTTAACAGGTTCAGGTCGGTCGCCTTCTACCAAGGCCCTATCGAGTATTTGTCTGGCAGCACTCAAATAGAGTTCCACTTGCAGTGGAGACATGGTCAGTGCCGAACCATTGTTGTCGAATCCACCGGCAAGCGGGTCTTGAGGGAAGCCGGATGCGTCGAAATCAACTCCAACAAGATCGCGTATAGTGTTTTGGTATTCTTCGCGATTCAATCTTCGCAATACCACCGTGTTGGACCGTCGCGCTTTTTCCGCTTTCACTGCTTGCGTTGTTATCCAGTCAAGCACTGCCGTCGTTTCTTGTGCGCTTGGCTGTTTGGATTTTTTGGGAGGCATTTCGTTTCGTGTCAGTACACGTGCCACTTCGCGCCAATGGCCCGAGGCAGTTATGTCGGCGAAGTTGTTGGGTAGTTGGCTGGCATCGATCTTAAAGTCGCCTTTGGCCTTGGGCCCTTCGTGACAATCAGCACAGTATGCCTTGAAGAACGGGGCAACCGTGGTTGAGTACCCAACCGAATCGATTTGTGGATGTACGGGTGTAGGCGGGGTGGCAGCGTGAAGGCTTGGCAGCGCCCACACCAACGGTAGGCACCGAAACAACACTTGTTGAACCCAACGGAACATACCGATACCCCATCGAACTGCTTCTCTGCAATGAATTTACCATAGGGCGGTTTGGGGATCAAACCGTCGTGAGGGCCTTAGTGCCCCTATCTGGATTATTGCGCCTGCATTTCTTGCACCCTGCACCTGAACAATGCTGGTTTGGCAATGTAGATAAAGTACTGCGTGTTATGAAGAATTCGAGGATAGTAAATTAGTTCAATTCTGTTGCAGCCACACCGCCTAAATCGTGCACAATATTATTTTTTTGTGAATGAAAGGTTCTTTCGCGCGAATAAATCGTGTGAGGCATTCAGCATTTGGAGGTTCGCCATGCAAACGGTCAATTTGCCGCTGGAAGGGCACATGTTTTATTGCCCCGTTACGGGTGTGGCTATTTATGGTGGGCCCAATGGTATTCAGGCATCACCTGCAATGCTGGTGATGTTCAGCCAGGAAAGCGGTGAATTTGATTTCATCTCGTCGCGTATCGAAGCAATTGATGCCGAGGTCAATACACCAGAGTTGATGGAAAATGAGCCACACGAAAGGTTCGAGCGAATCCGCGCGCGCCTCGAAAACGAATCGAATTTAGTTCATTTTGTTGTTCATTTGGATGGAATGGCTACCGGTCCTGTTCAGGCCGCCGCCGATGTGGTGATCGATTTGAATTATCAGCCAATGGAATCTTGATTCATTGGGAATGAAAGGACTAAAGCCATGAAAAGAATCGTTCTCGAAATGGGGCGCGGTGCCTTGTTCTGCCCCGCAACAGGCATTCAGATCTTGGGGGACTTCGGTTGCAAGCCGTCACCCAAAACGGCGTTCATTTACTGCACCGAAGTCGATGAATTTGAATTCGTGAAGCCGGAATTCCTGCCGCTGCTTGCCGAGGCAAGGGCGACTTCCAGCAAATGGTTTAAGCCCTTCCTGCAATTATTGGATGGCCCCGAGCATTCAAGGCTTATCGTTTTCACGATCAAATCGGGTCAGGCTCCTGGTAATGGCTTCACAGTTCATGTGGGTATCGACATGAACGACACGGGTGAAACCTCCCGATAGGTGGCATGCGTCGAATCCCCCTGTCTAGCACCATTCTTCCGGTCAATCTGAAAGACGCGTCTGCCGATATATCCGGAAAGGTCTGCCCCGATTGCCTTTTGGGCGGACCTGAATGGATGAAACAAGAATGGGGCGCGGGATCATCCCAATGTGGTTTTTGGCGCTGGTGGTTATGGCCACCGGTTGCACTGCCACGCGTTTGCAGCACCGCACTGCTCACCTTGGAGCTACGCTTCCTGAATTGCAATACCAGCAAGTGCTCGATAATCTTGCCCAGTTTGCCAATAATCCGGGTGCCATGCCGTGGCACGTGAACATTCGGGAAGGCACCACCCAGGTGACCGATTCCTTGAGCGGTGGTGGAGCCGTGGACCTAGGCCCGCCAACCAACTGGTTGCCGCAGCTTTTCGGTTCCCGCACGGCAGTGGCCCAGTGGGGCATGTCGCCAGTCATTGATCCCATTGAGTTAAAGCTGCTGCGGGTCGCCTACCGACGGGCCGTTGGAATGGATGAAATGCCCGACGACGACACCATGCAGGATCTGGGTCATGAGCTGAAAGCTCAAGTGGCCAGCAACCCGGATCTCAGCAACGAATCGACGTTGTTTTACGAATATCATGCAAAAACAAGTGCTAATTATCCGACATTTGAATCGAGCGTGGTAACCACAAATAGTGAATCGGTGGTGGCGCCTCCCGAGGTCCTTCGCCGTGATCGATCTCCATTGGCGCGCGATGTGGCGCGGCAGGTCAAAATCATCGAGCGTGAATTGGGTCAGGTCGGGCCGGGTTGGTATGGCGTGGGCCGAAAGTGCGATGTTCCGCGCACGGCAGCTTTTGTAGGCAGGCATGGCAAAACATGGGTTTGGGTCGATTCACGCCGGCAGGATGACCTGACCCGTTTTACCCTGACAGTTTTGAAGCTTTCGACACTGATCAAGGAGCAGCAGACACTTGTCAGCCCAGGTCAGGTGAAATTCTCGCCCGGCGACCGTGGCGGTTGATGGCTGGCTGACTGGTAGTGAATCCTTGCATTTGCCGGTGTATGCCGGCAAACTGATTCGAGCGTGAGTTTGGTGAGGCTTTCTGGGGATTATTCCATGCACCGTATCGACCGACGCAGTTTTCAGGCGGCCACTACTTCAATGGCGCTGGGCGCCTTGGGTTTATCAAAGCTGCAAGCGGCCCCGTCAGATCGCCTTGCGATCGGTTTTATTGGCGTGGGCACCATGGGCCGCGGGCACTTGGGTTCTTTTCTCGGTATGCCCGATGTTGAAGTGGTGGCAGTGAGCGATGTTGTTCGCGAGCGTCTCGACAATGCCGCCAACATGGTGGCTAAGCACCCCAGTTACAAGTCCGCTGGAAAACAAGCTCAATCGTTCGAAGATTATCGTAAACTCTTGGAACTCCCCGGCCTCGATGCCGTGGTGATTGCCACGCCGGATCATTGGCACGCGCTGCAGGCGGTGCATGCCGCTCAGGCGGGAAAACATATTTACTGCGAGAAGCCACTGACCCGCACCATTGGTGATGGGCGTACTTTGGTAAAAGCCATCGCCAAGTCAGGCGTTGTTTTTCAGACGGGAAGTCAGCAACGCAGCGAGTTCAGCGGCCATTTTCGTAATGCGGTGGAACGCGTTCGCAACGGCCTTATTGGTAAACTTCAGGTGGTTCGCATTGGCGTTGGCGCGCCGGCGAAGGCATGCGATCTGCCAGGCCAAGATATTCCAGCGGGTACCAACTGGGACCGTTGGGTAGGCCCCGCTGAATTCAGGGCCTACCACTCGGACCTGTGCCCCAAAGGCGTGCATGGCCATTTCCCGGCATGGCGCGCTTACCGTGAATACGCCGGTGGCGGCTTGGCCGACATGGGAGCGCATCATTTTGATATCGCCCAGTGGGCCCTCGACATGGATATGTCCGGCCCGGTCAAGGTGATCCCACCCAAAGATCCCAAAGCGATTACCGGCCTGCGATTTGTCTATGCCAACGGGCTGGAAATGTTTCATGGCGGTGAAGCCGATTGTGTGTTCGTGGGGGAGAAGGGCACCATTCGCGTCAGCCGAGGCAAAATTGAAGCCGATCCTATGTCGATTCTTGAAATGAAACTGCCCGATGGTGGCTTCAGAGCTTATCCATCTAGCAATCACCGTCGCAATTGGCTGGAATCGGTCCGCCAGAAAAAAGAGTGCATCTGCACGGCTGAAACCGGGCATCGGTCTGCCAGCGTGTGCCATCTGGGCAACATTGGTTACCGGCTGGGCAGGGAATTGACCTGGGATCCAGCCCGTGAAACATTTGCTGGTGATGCCGAAGCGCAGGCTCTGGTAAATCCGCCTATGCGCGCTGGGTATTCATGGTGAGTTCTGTTCGTTCAACGTTGGGTTGAATGAGGACGAGGCCATATCGTTGATGGGGGCGTGACGGTTCTCAATGGAATGCCGGCACGCCGAAGATTTCTAAAATTAGTCCTTTGGCTTGTGGTTTTTTTGGAGTTTGATGTCTCCCGATATGTCGTAGGTGATCCAGAGCCCTGTTTTTTTGCCCTCTGCAGTGTAATAACCTTCGTCCCATAGTTGGCCATTGTCGTAGTAGCGTTTCCACAATCCTACCTGCTTGCCTTGGTGAAATGAGCCTGCCTGAAGCGGTAGGCCATTTTCCCGCCACCACTCCCACGGGCCGCTGAATTCGCCAAGCTCATACGCGCCAATCGCCTTCAGCGATCCATTCCGGAAGTAGTACTTCCATGTCGCGTGGCGGAGGCGATTTTTGTAATATCCCTCTGCCGAAAGCTTCCCGTCGGTGAAAAACTCGCGATACGGGCCATCGGTTGGTGCTGGTGGCTGTGGCTTCATGCTGTGCCTCACAGAATAGCGAACGGCAGTGTTCTAGCGCAGATCACTTGCCGAAAAAAGGTACAGGCAGAAGGAACGCATGCTGTTCGTACATGCCAAGTATGCCATCCCAGCCAAAATATTGGCTAAGGAACACAAAGAGAACGTAGAACAGAGTCGCCGGAACGATTGGCAACCGCCCAGTCCACCTGAAAAACCAGTGCCTTGGTTCGATGCGGGTGCGTGTTTGGCTGATGGCCCAGCCCATGATGATTCTTGCGGGAAACATAAAAGCCATGAAAACGAGGCTGGGCAGCCAAATCGCTTCCGCCGGCACCGCCTCGATTTTCAGCAAATATAAAGGAATTGCCGAGAGCAGTGCCACAATCAGCGCCTGACTGATGCACCAGGGAGCACGCCCATAGACAAATCGTGCTTCACGCCATTCAAACAAAGCCCAAAATCGGTTTTCTGCGGCAAAGCGCGCCTGCATGATGGGCAGGTAAACAACTGTTATGGCCAGCCACAGGGCCCCGGCAAATCCAAATAGCGGGGAGATTGCGATAGGAGCATGGCCAAGTGCCAGCAGCGTGACGGGCAGCACCAGCCAGAACAAGGCGCCGATAAAACCACGCAGTCCCAGCCAAAAAAAGTAAGGCAGCCGCATGGAAATCAGTAGATCCCACGTGGCATCGCGCGCCCTGCCGTAAACGTTGCCTTTTCTGATTTCGCGGAAAACCAGCAGAAAATTGAATGGCCACAGGAAGTGGCGGAATCTGCCGCCACGGGCGATCGCCATGCTGATATGAAACCCAATCAGACATGTCAGAATCAGCACTAAGCTTCGAAGTCGCTCCGCCCCCGGACCATTCGGATCAATAATTGCGGCGGTGAATGCCACGTCGCCGAGGTATCGCACGGGAAGTAGCAGCAGCCAACTGGCTATCACCACGCCGCCAAGCCGCGCGGCTGTCCGTATGCCAATAAAACCGCTCGCCAGTTTGCCCGTGCGGATAACGCTGCCCGTTGCTTCCAGCAGATAACCAAGGCTGATGAACTGTAAAACCGGAAAGGCCGCCAGAATGGACAGAGCTGTCAGCATCGAGGCTAATCCGAATACCCACTCCGAGGCAGACGCCAAAAGACCGAAAGCCCAGAAAAAAATCCGAGATGCCATTCCCCGATAGCCTGTAGTCCGAACGGGCAAGGCGTCTTGCGTTGGTGCAATGGGGCTGGGCGTTCCCTCTAGGGGCGATTCATCGGCAAAATCGCTTTGAAGATCGTCAGGCAAAAGGGCACCACCAATTCCGGAACGAGTCAACACGCGCATCATGGCTTCTGGATCATGGAAAGAAAATGAGAACGGTTTGCAATTTGGTCCCAGATGAATCCTCAAGCACTTCGATAAAGTAAGATGATAGTGTGCCATTGAACAGTGAGTGTTGACGATGCCGATTCTGAAAAACCTTCTGTTCCTTGCCGTGGCAGTTACCGGGTGCATGCTCTTGGTGGCCAATCTGGTTCCAGCCAAGCATGGTAAGCCGCTGACAGCCACGCGCCCCGAGGCTTATGCGGAAAACGATTTCCAGCAAACGGTCGACCACATCAATCAATCGTTCAGGAAAACCTGGACCAGTGAAGGAATCCAGCCAGCGCTGGAAGCCGACGCGCTGGCAGTGGCACGCCGCCTTTCACTGGGGTTGATGGGCACCGTGCCATCGCTGGAGGAAATTCGGCAAATCGAATCCATTCCTGCCGACCAACGGGTTGAGTGGTGGGTTGATCACATTCTGCAAGACAGACGCTATGCCGAGTTTGTGGCCGAGCGCATGGCGCGTTCCTTTGTTGGGACCGAAAACGGCCCCTTTATCTTTTTCCGCCGACGTAAATTCGTGCTGTGGCTTGCCGACGAAATTGCGAGGAATCGGCCATACGATGAGCTTGCGCGCGACCTGATCACCGCCGAAGGCTTGTGGACAGACAAGCCAGCCACCAATTTTGTCACGGTAACCATTGAGCAGGACAATAAGGAAAAAGAAAATCAGCCCGATCCCATCCGGCTGGCAGGCCGCGTCACCCGAGCATTTCTGGGCCTGCGCATGGACTGCGCGCAGTGCCACGACCACCCATTTGCCGCGTGGAAGCAGAACGATTTTGAAGGATTCGCCGCCTTTTTCGGCCAAACCCATGTCGGATTCCGCGGCGTTTACGACGGCCAAGGTGAATTTGAAATCGTCGACAGGAAAACCCAGAAAAAACGGCAGGTGGCTCCGAAAGTAGCCTTTTCTCCGGAACTGATTCCCGAGCAGGGCACGTTGCGGCAGAAACTTGCCGTTTGGGTCACCCATGAGCGAAACCCGTATTTCGCGCGCTCCGCTGTCAATCGAATTTGGGCCATCATGTGCGGCCAACCACTTGTCACGCCTATCGACAACCTCGAAAGGGAAGGCCCCACGCCGGATGCGCTCGATATTCTGGCGAACGACTTTTCCACCCACGGTTACGATATCGCCCGCTTGGTGAGACTGATCGCCAGTACCGACGTGTACCGTCGCGAAAGTCTTTCGCGCCTCGATTCATCTGAAAAAGCTGAAAAAACCTGGGCCCAGTTTCCGCTCACCCGACTCAGGCCAGAGCAGGTGGCAGGTTCAGTCCTTCAGGCGACTTCCGTGGCGACTATCGACGCTGAATCCCACATATTCACCCGCCTGATCCGCTTTGGCGACCAAAATGATTTCATCAAACGCTACGGAGACAGCGAAGACGACGAGTTCGATGGCAGGGGCGGCACTATTCCCCAACGGCTTGTCATGATGAACGGCAAAATGGTCCGTGAAAAAACACAGGGCGGTCCATTCGGCGCCACCACCCGCATCGATTGGCTGGCACCCAACGACGAAAGCGCGCTGGAAACCATTTTCCTGGCAACGTTGACGCGCCGGCCAACCACGCTTGAAAAGGAGTCTCTCGACTCCGAATTGAAAGAAAAACCGTTTGGCAGAGGCCATGCCATCCAAGACCTCTTCTGGGCTCTTGTCAACTCAACGGAGTTCTCATGGAACCATTGAACCGACGCCGGTTTCTCCGATCCACGGCGACACTTGCGGCATCCACTTGGATGACTCCATTGGGCCAGCATCTGGCCCGCGCGCAAGAAAAAGAACCGGCTGGATCGACAGCGCAATCCGTTATTGTCCTTTGGATGGCGGGTGGGCCAAGCCAACTGGAAACATTCGATCCGCACGAAGGCTCTAGAATTGCCGGCGGAACCAGGCAGATTTCTACTGCTGTCAAAGGCATTGTCTTGGCGCAGGGTTTAGAGCAAGTCGCCGAGGAAATGGCGTCGATCTCATTGGTTCGCTCCATGATGAGCCGGGAAGGGGACCACGAAAGAGGCACCTACAACGTTAAAACTGGATTCCGCCCAGACCCAACCGTTGTTCATCCGTCGCTTGGTGCCGTTGCCTGCCATCAACTGCCCATCAACGGCGCAGAAATCCCCAGACACGTCAGTATCCTTTCGTACCAGTGGCCTGCGCGCGGCGGGTATCTGGGTGACAAGTACGATGCTTTTTTGATGTATGATCCCGCCGGTCCGGTGCCCGACACCCAATCGTACATCGCTAAGGAGCGAGACGATCGACGGTTCAAAACACTCGATATTATTAATCAGTCGTTTGCCAGTGGTAGAGAGGCCCGGGTCAATAACACACTGCACCGCGACACCATCAAGGCCGCGCTGAAAATGATGGATTCATCTCAGCTCAAAGCCTTTGATGTCAGCCAAGAACCCGCTTCAGTCCGCAAAATGTACGGCGACTCCGCCTTTGGGCGCGGGTGCCTGGCCGCCAGGCGCCTTGTTCAAGCCGGTGTCCGCTGTGTTGAAGTCACGCTGAGTGGTTGGGACACGCATGCCAATAACCATCAATTTCACACTAATAATCTCAAAATACTCGACCCTGCTTTCGCGGCGTTAATTAAAGACCTCCGCCAGCACGGCTTGCTCGATAAAACCATGGTCATCTGCATGGGCGAGTTCGGTAGGACTCCCTCCATTAACCCCGCGGGCGGCCGCGATCATTGGCCCAGTGGATTCAGCCTCGCCATGGCTGGTGGCGGCATCAGGGGCGGGCAGGTCATTGGCGAGACCGATCCGGAAGCCAAAGAAGAACCCACAGGCCAAGTGCATGTCGCCAATCTTTTTGCCACGGTCTTCACGGCATTGGGCATCGATTATCAGAAAGTGAACCAGACCCCCATTGGCCGAACGGTGAAATTCAGCGAAGGCACGCCCATCGATAAATTGTTGCTCTCAAAAGGGTGACACCGGGTTGGCCCATTTCATCACGATCAACTTGTTCGAGCGCGCCTGAACGGTTAATCTGTCGCCTACCGCCCGCCTGCCGTTGGTCTTTGGACTGTCTGATTCGAGGAGTATCGTCCATGCGTCATCTCAACAACCGCCGCGAATTCTTGAGTACCATGGCCCATGCGGGCGCCGCAGCCTCTCTTTCGGCGGTGGCTTATTCACGGGTTTTAGGGGCGAACGGGCGCTTGCGGGTAGCCTCGGTTGGCTGTGGCGGCAAAGGTTGGTCTGACCTCACTGCAACAGCAGCGTGCCCCAAAGTGGATGTTGTGGCCCTGTGTGATATCGACGAATCGAAGGCGCATCTGGGCCAAGCAGCGGTGAAATACCCGCAAGCCACTCGGTTTACCGACTGGAGAAAACTGTTCGAGCAACCCAAAACGTTCGACGCTGTGATTGTGTCCACACCAGACCACATGCACGCGCCTATTTCGTTGCCAGCCATGCAACTGGGCAAGCCCGTTCAGTGCCAAAAGCCGCTCACGCACACGGTACATGAAGCGCGCCAGATGCGACTGGCTGCCCAAAAATACAAAGTGGTCACCCAGATGGGCAACCAGATCCAGTCGCACACGGCTTACCGCACGGCGGTTGGATTGGTGCATAGCGGCGCCATCGGCAAGGTCAAGGAAGTGCATGCTTGGCAGAGCGGTGCCATGGGTTGGATTCTGGTGGATGACCGCCCAGCCGGCAGCGAACCTATTCCTTCGACGGTGCATTGGGATAGCTGGCTGGGTGTGGCGCCAACCCGCCCATACCTGTCGAAGATCTATCACTCGTTCAACTGGCGTGCCTGGCAAGATTTCTCAAACGGCCAACTGGGTGATTTCGGCTGCCACATTCTTGACCCGGTCTTTATGGCGCTCAAATTGACGGCGCCGCTGACGGTGCGCGCCGAGGCGCCGCCTATTAATAAAGAAATTTGGAACAAGTCGTCCACGGTGGCTTACGAATTCCCTGGCACAGAAATGACATCTGGCCCCGTGGTGAAGGTGACGTGGTACGACGGCGCTGGTCATTTTCCGTCGCGCAAGGCGTTGGGTCTGCCTGAATCTTTCAATTTCCCCGGTTCCGGTTCGATTCTGGTGGGTGAAAAGGGCATGTTGCTGATCCCGCATGTGGCCATGCCCAAATTGCTGCCTGAGGAGAAGTTCGCGGACGTTAAGATCCCGGTGATTCCATCGCGCGATCATTACATTTCGTGGGCGTTGGCTTGTCTGGGTGAAGACAAAACGACCTCTCATTTTGATTTCTCCGGCCCGCTGACCGAGGCGATTTTGCTGGGCACCATCGCCGTGCGCAATCCCGGTGCGAAGCTCACATGGAATACGGAAAAGATGGAACTACGCGGCGCGCCCAATGCCCAAGACCTGCTAACCAAGCCGTACCGCTCCGGCTGGGAACCGAAGTGGATTTAAATCGCGACCCGCAACGGGTACCAAGATTCATCCCAACCAATCAAAACCGAAGAGCCCCGCACGAAGTAAGGGGCCACGGGCCAAATATCGGAATCATGTGTGCGGTCCCGGCGGGCTTCCTAGGGCGTTGCCCGTTCCCTAGGGCGTTGCCCTAGGCTTTCTCATTTCGCCCCGTTGGGGCTGCCAATACCCAGATCCAGCCTGCCTTCAATCAAAACCGAAGAGCCCCGCACGAAGTAAGGGGCCACGCGCCAAATATCGGAATCATATGGGTGGTCCACGTTCCCTCATTTCGCCCCGTTGGGGCTATCCGATTGTCAACAAAATGCCGACATGTATTACGCCCCAAAGGGGCACACGGTGATAGCCTAGGGCACCGCCCTAGGAGAGTCGCATCCCCCCGTCACCAAGCCCTGAAGGGGCGAAACAGTCTGAATAGTTCCGCCCTTTCAGGGCTTGGTAATATGGGTGTTGCCGTTCCCTAGGGCGTCGCCCTAGGCTTTCTCATTTCGCCCCGTTGGGGCTATCCGATTGCCAAAAATACCCGACATGTATTACGCCCCAAAGGGGCACACGGTGATAGCCTAGGGCACCGCCCTAGGTGAATCGCATCCACCCGTCCCCAAGCCCTGAAGGGGCGAAACTGTCTGAATAGTTCCGCCCTTTCAGGGCTTGGTAATATGGGTGTTGCAGTTCCCTAGGGCGTTGCCCTAGGCTTTCTCATTTCGCCCCGTTGGGGCTGCCAAAACCCAGATCCAGCTTGCCCTCAATCAATACCGAAGAGCTTCGCACGAAGTAAGGGGCTATGGGTCAAATATCGGAATCATGTGTGCGGTCCCGGATCCCTAGGGCGATGCCCTAGGCTTTCTCATTTCACCCAGTTAGGGCTATGCGATTTTCAACAAATTGCCGACATGTATTACGCCCCAAAGGGGCACAAGGTGATAGCCTAGGGCACCGCCCTAGGTGAATCGCATCCACCCGTCACCAAGCCCTGAAGGGGCGAAACTGTCTGAATAGTTCCGCCCTTTCAGGGCTTGGTAATATGGGTGTTGCCGTTACCTAGGGCGTTGCCCTAGGCTTTCTTATATCGCCCCGTTGGGGCTGCCAAAACCTAGATCCAGCTTGCCCTCAACAAAACCGAAGAGCCCCGCACGGCTGAATAGGGGGCACGTGCCAAGTAACAGAATCCCTGAGCCACTTCGACAATCAACTATGAGTCCCCGCCCGGGAGTCCGTGGCCCCTTAATCAGTCGTGCGGCCCTCTTCGTGGCTGCTTGGGTTGAGTTTGGTTCCAATGCACTGGATCATTTTTCCGATAAAATGGCATTAGGCAGAAAATGAGTTGTTATCTGAATGTTTTCTTCTAGCAGACTGGCGAGTGGCTGTAAGGCGACAGGAATCATGGTGGGATTGCCGTGAAAAGTGTCAAAGAAGCTTGTGACCAAATTGCAAAGGGATCGTATCATTTGAGTAGGCATGCGTTTGTGCGGGCTGTGGAACGAAACATCAGCGCACAGGAAATGCGTTAGGCTGGTGCGGCTGCAGAACTGATCGAGGATTACCCTCTTGACAAATACGGGCCCACGGCTCTGTTGTTGGGATTCACTGCTTTGGTGAGGCCGCTTCACTTTCAGATATCTTTATTAGAAGGGCCCATGGTCAAGATCATTACTCTTTACCAACCATCCCGCGAAGAATGGATCGAGTTCCGGAAACGGAGGTAGCTATGTTCCAATGCCATGTTTGCAAAAATGCTTCGGCAAGCCATGCTTTGGTGAGCGAGGTATTTGCTGTGAATAGCCGAAGGGTGCTGGTGGAGCGCATTCCTGCCGAGGTGTGCGACCGCTGTGGTGAGCCAACCTTTTCCAGTGAAACGACTGAAAAGATCCGAAATTTAGTTCACGGTTCTTCGATTCCTGTAAGGACAGAGGCGTTGGATGTTTTTGCCCTGACCTGATGAAGATGAAGTGGGGACCGTACTCCCTAGCCAGACCGTGGCCGTGGCGACAGGGCTGCTTACCCAATTGCGCTTTTTCAGCAAGCGCGATGTAATGCACATACGACAGAGGTTACGCGCCGAGACATCCAACGACGGGATTCTGCCCGGGAGCCCGTGGCCCCTACTGAGTCGTGCGGGGCTCTACGTCGCTGCTTGATCGAACTCTGGGCCTGTTACCGTGCTTTAGGCGGATTGGGCTGTAGGCACGGAAATAGAAAAACCCCGGCTTTCACCGGGGTTTTCTATGTTTTCTGGGCTTTTTCTTCAGTGCACCCGACAGGATTCGAACCTGTAACCTGCGGTTCCGTAGGCTGCAAGAGATTATTGGAATTAGGCTTTATTTTTAGCGTATTTTTGATGACTCAAATTTTCGTTGCACAGAATGTTGCGCAGGTGGGTCGCATTACTTGGTCTATGGTTCTGTCCTTGGAAGGTGCGAATACGCATCTATTGGTTCGTTCATGCGGAAAACCGGTAGATGTTTAATCGGCAGTTGGCGGTGGTTGCTGCGATCGTTTACCACTAAGAATTTGTCGCAACCATCAACTTCATGACACTCCTCAGTCGGTCTAAGTGGTCCATTATTCGCTCGAGTAATACGTAGCGGTGCAATACTGAGCATTTGCTGTATGGCGTGAACACGTCGTCTTCATGAATGACCATGTCTTCCCATGTTTCTTTATCTTTTGGAAATGGAACGATATCGGCATTGAATGTGACAATGCCAAGACCTTCACTTGTGTCTATTGCACTGCGCAGGAAGTATGGGGCAAACATATGGCTTGCGACAGTTGGCGTTGGGATGTAGCAGATAACAGGGCCAAGTAAATAGATGCCGTTCAATATGCCCGACTCGCCAATCTCTTTAATCCTGTGGTTGGCTCGAATCAATCTGTTCTCTGAATGCTCAACTACCTGATACTTCCTAAATCTAACGATAGACAAATCATCAAACGGCATTGGTTTACCTTCCATACAAACTTTGCTCCATTTTGAAAGTAACAACTCTATCTTCGCGATCAAGCGCCAAGCCCCACTAGAGTTCAATTAAATGGATTGGATGCAGATTGTGCGAATTGATAAGAAAGAAATCTAAAAAATTGTCTTGGTATTATCGTTTTGCATAAACGATTTACTAGATAGCATGCGCATGCTTGAGTCGTGAGGCTTTCGCCTGCCATTGCTCCACGTTCTTTGGCATGTTGGTGATTAACAAATGGACGGCCACCGTAATGGAAGGCTGGTCCTGCCAGCCTTCCATTATTTCATGCATCTGCACAAACATTGAGTTTGTAGAAACATGTTACTTTTCTATCTCTGCAATCCACAGCTACATGTAAATGACGAACTTTACCATCGTGTCAGTAAACCTGTTCGTCATCCCCTGGCAGTTTCGGGGGTTCATTATCCTTGTCGGTGTTCTGAGTGCCTTGGACCTGTTTCCTATGCGCCATCACTCGGGCCAGTAACTCTTCAAGGTCAATCATGGCTAGGTCGAGTTCGTCAGACGAGTAAGGGTCGTATCGTTGGAGTCCTTGCATGGGGTTCCTCTTTGGGGTGTGATTCAAATTCAGGTCAGGTTCTGTGTTTCAATGATCTGGCTTTGAAATTGGCGGAGATGCTTGATGAGTCGTTCCAACAAAGACAGTTTCACGATTGCTGGCCACTGACTGAAGGCAACGAATTTATTGCGCGGGTTGATTGGTATTACTTCCCACGGTTTGGCCAAGGCATCAGAACGCGTCAGTGTGCTAATGGCGCCGATGCAAAAACCCCATGGAGCGTAAATGGCCGATCTGAAAGTCATGGATCTTTTTCGCTTCCTGTAAGATCTGTGGGCACCAATGATTTCAGGCCCCAGCAGAAAACAATCGTGAAGTACACCGATGTCCGCAAATTGAGAAGTAAGTGCGTTGACTCGGAGAACATGCTCTTCGCGCTGTTCCACGACTTCAACGGTGCGGAAATAGTTGAGCAGTTCGTACGAGAAATCAGGGGCCATAGTGTTGTTCCTAAATGTGAACGTGTCATTTGCCTGGTCGAGCGCATGAATAGTTTGTGCTCCTAGGCTTTTGCTGAGAACCAATATTGCGTACAAGTCTGGTCAAGTTGCGAGGTAAGCGATTCAGTTTTGGTTTTCTGGAAACAGGCATGCGTTGCTCCGGTGTTGGGAAATAAAAAAGGCCCCGTGAAGGGGCCCGATGGCAAGTGAACTCATCGAATTGATCGTAAAAACAAAATCAGAATGCATTACGTTGCCAGATTCGTGGGTGGTTCTTCTGGGTCTTGTTGGTTGTTGGGATGTTGGTTGTTCATGTGGGTTTTGGCAATCAGTCGGGCCAGTAGCATCATCAGTTCATTGAGGGCTGCATCGAGTTCTTGCGAAGTGTAAGGCTCGAAACGTGATGGTTGGGTCATAGTTGGGTTCCGTGGGTGTAATTGGCAAAGTTCAACGAGGCAGATAGGTCTTGGCGATCTCAAGTTCCAAGTGACGTAGATGCGAGATCAGGCAGTCGAGAAGCCTGGCCCTGATCAGCGTCCGCCACTGGAAAAACGAAACAAATTTATCGTTGGTATGAGCAGATACACACTCCCACTCGTTGGCCGATGGTGATGGCTTGTGGTGGGCATCAATGACCACGGCGCCAAAACCTTGAAGTGTGTGGATGGCGGAGCGGTAAACAACGGGCTCCATGGCGTTAATGGTGCCAGCTTCCACAGTGCCGAAGCGAATGACCGGTCCCAGCAAATACTGATCGGTGAGGATGCCATGGGAGCCTAATCGGCGAATGAGCAAATTGACTTGTTGAATATGGTCTTCGCGTTGCTCAATGACGTGTAACAGCCGAAGCCAAAGGATCCGGCCGGGGGTGATCTCGGGGGGCATGGGGGTACTCTGTTTGGGAAAATTGGTGAATAAATTGAATCTGGAAGGCTGAGTTGCGAATGAGAAAAGACGGTGGGTTGGAGCGGTTTTCTGTGGCCACTATCTGAGGGGATGTTCACACTGAAAATTGACTGTGGTGTTGGCCAAGCGGAGACCCGCTGACTCAGTCTGAACAGCCTCTCGAATTTCCAACGCTATGCTGTACATGGCCTTACGTTCGGTTACGATGCTTGGTTGTTGTTGACTCTAAGACAAGCGTATTTGGATGCCCAGTTCCATGGCTAAAAAGACTAAAACTGATGAGAAACCAGACTCTTCTGCCAATATTGGCTTCGAAGCCAAGCTCTGGCTCACTGCTGATAAGCTCCGAAATAATATGGACGCCGCAGAGTACAAGCATGTGGTGCTCGGATTGATCTTCTTGAAGTACATTTCCGACAGTTTCGAAGAGCATTACAACAAATTGAAGGAAGGCAAAGGCGACTACCAAGGCTCAGATCCTGAAGACAAAGACGAATACAAAGCTGAGAATGTATTCTGGGTGCCAAAAATCGCTCGTTGGTCATTTCTTCAAGCCAACGCCAAGCAGCCGACCATTGGAAAACTGATCGATGATGCCATGGTTGCCATCGAAAGAGATAACATCCGGCTCAAGGGCTCTCTGAACAAGAACTATGGCCGGGCCGATCTAGATAAGAACCGCCTTGGAGAACTGATTGATCTCATCGGCTCCATCCAGTTGGTTGATGCAGCGAGCAGGTCTAAAGATGTGCTGGGCCGGGTCTTTGAATATTTCCTAACGCAGTTTGCCAGCGCGGAAGGTAAGAATGGCGGGCAGTTCTATACGCCAAGCTGTGTGGTGCGCCTTCTGGTTGCCATGCTTGCCCCTTACAAAGGCCGTATCTACGATCCGTGCTGTGGTTCCGGCGGTATGTTTGTTCAATCCGAGAAATTTGTAGAAACGCATGGCGGAAAGCTGGGCGACATCAGCGTCTATGGCCAAGAAAGTAATCCAACCACACGCCGGCTTGCAGTGATGAACCTGGCCCTGCGCGGTATCGAGGCCGACTTCGGGGTCGAACAGGCTGATACGTTCCGCAATGATCTTCACCCAGATTTACGGGCCGACTTTGTTCTGGCCAATCCTCCTTTCAACGACTCCGACTGGTTCCGTAAAGATGACGATGTGCGGTGGCAGTACGGCGTACCGCCCAAGGGTAACGCCAACTTCGCCTGGGTGCAGCACTTCATCCATCACCTTGCCCCCCAAGGCATGGCGGGCTTTGTATTGGCCAATGGCAGTATGTCTTCCAATCAAAGTGGTGAAGGCGACATTCGTAAAGCCCTTATCGAGGCTGATCTAGTCGATTGCATGGTGGCTCTGCCTGGCCAGCTCTTTTACAGCACACAGATACCCGTTTGCCTCTGGTTTTTAACCCGGAAGAAGAATGATGGTAAGCGCCGTGATCGGCGTAAAGAGACTCTGTTTATTGATGCGCGCAAGATGGGCACGCTCATTGACCGGGTGCATCGTGAACTAACGGATGCCGACTTGGAGAAGATCACGAACACCTACCATTCGTGGCGCGGTGAGAAAGGCGTAGGTAAATACTCCGACATCGCAGGCTATTGCAAATCCGCCACCAACGAAGAAATAGCCTCGCATGGTCATGTGCTCACTCCCGGAAGGTATGTGGGCGCGGAAGAAATTGAAGACGATGGTGTCCCCTTCGAAGAAAAAATGAAGCATCTAGTTAAGGAGCTGACTGGTCAGTTCGCAGAGTCCGCGAAATTGGAGCAGGCCATTAAAGCTAATCTGAAGGGGCTGGGTTATGGATTCTAGCAAATCCATTCTCCCGGCAGATTATGCACCCTGGCTGGTCAGTCTTAAATCTCGCATTGCCAGTGCCCAGCAGCGTGCCACGCTTGCTGTCAATCAAGAACTGGTGCAGCTCTATCACTACCTTGGCAGCGAGATATTGGAACGGCAATCCCGTCAGGGTTGGGGGGCCAAAGTCATCGACCGATTGGCCAGCGATCTGCGTGAAGCTTTTCCAACGATGAAAGGCTTCTCTAGCCGCAACCTCAAATACATGAAGTTTTTTGCCCAGCAGTGCCCGAGCGGCGTAATTGGGCAGCAGCCTGCTGCCCAATTGCCTTGGTTCCACCTTGTCACGCTGCTAACCAAGGTTTCAGACGGAACTCAGCGTGAATGGTATGCAGGGCAGATCATTTCCCAAGGCTGGTCCCGAAACACGCTCGATATGCACATCAAGAACAGCCTTCACTTGCGCCAGGCCGCCGCAGTAACCAACTTCCAAAGCCGTTTGCCTAATCCCCATGCGCAGCTTGCTGTTGAGGCACTGAAAGACCCTTACCTCTTCGATTTTTTAGGATTGGGAGACGAGGCCCACGAGCGAGACATTGAAAATGCTCTCATTCGCCATATCACCCGATTCCTTTTGGAACTTGGCGCAGGCTTTGCTTTTGTGGGCCGCCAGTTCCGACTTGAGGTGGGCGGTGATGAATTCTTTATCGATCTGCTTTTTTACCATACACGCATCAAATGCTATGTAGTCGTTGAACTCAAAGGTGTGGACTTCAAGCCCGAGCATGCCGGCCAGTTGAACTTTTATCTTTCAGCCGTGGATGCCCAGATCAAGACCCCAGACGATAAACCCACCATCGGCCTGCTGCTGTGCAAAAAGCAAAACCGTCTGGTCGCAGAATACGCTTTATCAGGCATTAATAAACCGATTGGCGTGGCGGAATACCAACTCGTACGCTCACTGCCCGAACCGCTAGATACCAGCATGCCCACAATCGAAGAAATCGAAGCGGAATTGGCAGGCGATACACTGTCAAATGATGGTAACAAAAGGGCCGCACCATGAAACCCTTCGAGGAAAAGATGAAGCATTTGGTTAAGGAGTTGAATGGTCAGTTCGCACAGTCTGCAAAACTGGAGCAGGTCATCAAAGCTAATCTGAAGGGGCTGGGTTATGGCGGGTGATTGGAAGCAATTGACTGAAGGTTCAGAAAACGATACGTCTTTGTACGATCTCTTCAGGATTCCTTTGGGATGGACTTGGAGTGTTCTCGGTGAAGCTGCGGCGTTTATTAATGGCGACCGTAGCGCAAACTACCCTAAGCAAGCAGATTTTGTCTCGAATGGCGTCGCATTCGTGAACACAGGCCATATCGAACCTGATGGCAAATTGTCTCATGACCGTATGGATTACATCTCTAGGGAGTGTTTTGAAAGGCTGCGCTCGGGAAGGTTGGCAAAAGGTGACATTGTTTATTGCCTTCGCGGTTCAACGATTGGAAAGACTGCTCGCGTTGACCTCGTTGAAGGATCTGTAGCTTCGTCGCTCGTCATCATTCGTGCCAAACCAAATGTTTTCCAAGGATATTTATATTATTTTTTGGTCGGGCCTCTTGGACAGTCGTTTGTCCGGCAGCACGACAATGGTTCAGCCCAGCCCAATCTTTCAGTTTCAGCGATTTCGCGATATCCAATACCACTCCCCCCCCTTGCCGAGCAAAAAGCCATCGCATCTGTTCTTGGGGCGCTGGACGACAAGATCGAGTTGAACCGTCGGATGAACGCCACTTTGGAAGGAATGGCGCGGGCGCTGTTCCAGAGCTGGTTCGTGGATTTCGATCCGGTCAGAGCCAAACTCGATGGCCGCAAACCTGAAGGCATGGATAAAGCCACCGCTGCGCTGTTTCCGGATGAGTTTCAAGAGTCATCGCTGGGGCCAGTGCCGAAGGGCTGGGCGGCTGGGAAAATACAAGACTGCTGCATGCAGATTCAAAACGGCGGCACACCGCGCCGCAATGAACCGCGCTTTTGGGACGGCGGAAACATTCCTTGGCTCGCTTCAGGCGAAGTCCGACAATCCATCATCACAGCAACAGAAAGCTTCATCACCGAAGAAGGCTTAGCAGAATCTTCAGCGAAGTGGGTGCCGGCATTCTCGACTGTGGTTGCTCTTTACGGTGCGACGGCGGGC
>CAMCLK010000008.1 GCA_945875585.1 Candidatus Kuenenia stuttgartensis
CGAAGAGCCCCGCACGACTGAGTAAGGGGCCACAGGCTCCCCAGCAGTATCCCGTCCACCATTCGAATAAACGCCAGCCCCCGCAACTTGGCACGTGGCCCCTTACTCAGCCGTGCGGGGCTCTTCGTTTTTATGGGGGCCACTGCTCAAACGTTTCGAATCGCCCAACAGTTCAATTGATTTTCTTTCGGTACGCCAATCTCCTGATTGGCGCGAATTCTACAAGTTTTTCAGCTTAAATATCCAATCAGCGAGCCAATAAAAATACATTTATGGAAACATAAGGCCTATGGGCAATCTGCTTTTAATCGCTCTGATTATCAATCCATTCTTCATTAGTTTATTATTGAGAATCTTACCAAATTGTGTTAAAAGAGATGTTTGGATATGCGCACATACTTATTCCAACAATTCAAGGCATTCAAATGAGCCCATTTTGCGTCAAACGTTCATGGTTTCATACATTCCGCAGTTGGCTGACCCGTTCAGCGAGCAACATCAACCGACAACTCAATAGGCGCGTGCTGCAGATCGATGTTCTTGAAGAACGGCTTACACCGGCAACTGGCAGTTTCAATTCGACCACAGGAACTATAACTTTCAATTACACGGCTACCGGAAGCACCGCGGAAAGTGTAACATTAACAAACAACGGGTCGACGATATCAGCCACAGGCAACGTCACGGGCACTATAAGTTTCACGACGTCAACCGTAAAGGCGGTTTTGATCACCGCATCCGGAAACAGCACGGGACAAGGTTTAACATTTGCTGGCACAGCCAGTTATTCGCTAAGCTCAGGGATTTCCATTTCCGGCATTGATTCTGTTACAGTTGATGCCGGGTTAAACACCGGAGTGTCAAACATTTTGATGACCTTAGGCAACGGAATTGCAATTAATAGCCCAATAACAACAAGTACAGGCAACATAACTATTTATGCAAACAATGGTGCCACAAGTTCCATAGGAGACTTTTATGGGATCCGTGCATCAGCAAATGTAACCACCTCAGGTGGAAATATTGATTGGACTGGCAGAGGTGGCACTGCAGCAGTTGGTGTTTTGAAAATTGGCATCCTCATAGATAACGGCAGTACAATCAGTGCTGGTGGCGCTGGATACATTAATTTAACAGGTACCGGAGGAGCGTCTGCTGGAGTTTACAATCACGGCATTTCGGTGGTGGGGAAAAATAGTGCTAGAAGCACTGTAGTCAAAACGGCTGGTGGAAACATCACCTTAAATGGAAAAGGTGGCGGAATAGCATCCGGTGGAGGCAATAACTACGGAATTTTTGTTAGTTTAGGAGGGGTTGTATCTTCTGGCGGAATCGGCACGGTAACAGTCAATGGCACAGGAGGATTTGTAGCAAATAGTTATGGTCTTTTACTTGATGCAGATACGACGTCACTGAATGACACAACATTTATTGCGTCGAACGGTGGCAAAATTTCCATATCGGCTGTTGGTGGTGGCAGCGGAACCGGCCCCATATATCTTAGAGGGAAATCTCAAATAGGATCGATTTCAAATTACACATCTTTAGCAACATCTAATTATGATATCGAAATCGATTTAGCGCCAGGAGCAGGCGGCACCCTTGGCTTTTACAACGAAATGCAAACAGGCAAAATAATTTCTGGAACAGGTAATATCACAATAACATCAGACTACTTTTCTTATATTGGCACAACCACCTTAATTTCAAGTGGCCAATTAACATTGCAACAAAAAACAACAGGCTTTTATCAGCCATTCAAAACAAGTTCATTTGTTGCTGGATTTCAGGTAAATCCGTCCGGAAACGGAATGGCTGATTTGTCTAAAGGATTGATAGTTGGTAAGCAGGGTAATAATTCAGAAGTTTCTTTAGACTCACAATTATCTGTTGGTGGATCGATTACAATTAATTCCCTTTTTTCAACAGTCTCTAACGCAGTTACTTCAGCGACAGGTTCTGTAAATATCTCAGCTTTACAGGCAATAGATGTATCCGCACCAATTACTACTGGATCTGGCGACATCGTATTGTCAGCGAACAATGGTGCAAGTCCTGTTTCGGGGGATTTTTATGGTGTGCGTGTATCCGCCAACGTCACTACAAATGGCGGCAACATTCAATTGATTGGGCGTGGTGGAGACAGTTCGACCGGGCAGAAACATGGGATTTATATTAACAATGGTGCTACTATTAAAGCAACTGCGTCTGGTTCTATTAGCATCAGTGGTACGGGAGGAACTAATATTGGAAACCAAAATCGAGGGGTGTATTTGACGGGCGGATCCAAAGTAACCACCACAGGTACCGGTGATATTTCTATTGTTGGGACTGCTGGAAGTGGAGCTGGTAACGGAAATACCGGAGTATTCATTGATGCCGTATCGATTGTGAGCGCAAGCGGGACTGGTAATGTGCTACTGACTGCCATTGGTGGTTCAGGCGCAGGTTCTTCAAATTATGGGCTATCCTTTACCGGTTCTGGTTCTTCCATCTTTAGTGGTGGAACACTTGTTTCGATAGAAGCATCAGGAAATTCCAACAGCGAGTCCGTACTGTTTGTTGATGGAGCCAACTTGGAAGTTGCCACTGGAGGTGAAATCAGGTTGACGGCAGATAGTGTTGGCTTATTAGGTTTAACCCCCGCCACCGTTATGGCTTCTGAGGGTATAGTCAACATTCGCAACCGCGCCATCGGCACTATTATTGATTTGGGAGGAACCGACGGTCTTTCGACTTCTCCACTAAAGCTTGGATTGACCGACACGGAACTGGATTGTTTCAACGCCGCGACTATTATTATCGGCAGGACTGACTCTCTTGCCTCCGGAAGTATTTCGTTTAGTTCTTCAATTACCAGATCTTTGAAAACTAATTTTACATTGCAAACTGGTCAAAACATTAACATTGCTGGAGGGATGCTGGATTCTTCTGGCGGCAAAATTGTCTTGTCCACACCAGCAACAGGAGCTGTTTCAGCAACAAAATCGGGTATTGATATTACATCTAGTTCGGTTAGTTTTGCAAATGGGAGTAGACTGAATATCGATATCAATGGGACTTTTCTAGATACCAACTATGACCAATTGAAACTATCGGGTTCTCTTGATCTTGCAGGAACTTCTCTTGTTTTATCCGGCTCCATTGATATCGAATTAGGCAATGTATTAACAATTGTCTCTGCCACGCTGATAACAGGACAGTTTGCAGATCTGTTAGAAAATGCAGTGATCAGTCAAGGTGGAAGGGATTTTCGGATTAATTACTTTTCCAACTCAGTGACATTGACTTTAGTGCGAGCACCAACAATCACTAGCAGCAATTCAAAATCATCCATCTATGGCAATCCCACTTCCCTACAGGTTACATCCACAGGTTTTCCATTGACCTTTATATATAGTCTTCAAGGGACCGTTCCGGCAGGAGTTTCGATTGGCACTAACACAGGATTGCTATCGGTCTCACCTTCCACTGCCGTTGGAAGCTACTCATTTAGCGTAATAGTTTCAAACGGAGTCGGCACACCTGCATCAGAAATATTATTGCTCAATATCGGCAGTAAAACTCTTACTGTGACTGCAGATGACAAATCGAAAAATTACGATGGACTTGCATTTACAGCCTTCACAAGCAGCATTTCTGGCTATGTGAATAGTGAATCCGTCGCCAATATTACTGTTGGTACGATTTCATATATAGGTTCAGCCGTTTTAGCCACCAATTCTGGTGTTAGCATTATTACCCCAGTTTTGTCAGGATTTTCTGCTGACAACTACGTTTTTGAGATCGCGGCTGGCACGTTGACCATCAACAAAGCAGCTTTAACGCTCACGGCTGACAACAAAAACAAAACCTACAACGGCTCTGTCTTTTCCGGCTACACCTACGCCTATACAGGGTTTGTCAATGGCGAAACCGTAGCGGCCATCACACCGGGAACCGTTACCTACACCGGTACGGCCATTACTGCCAACACTGCCGGTTCTTACGTGATCACTCCCGCCGTTTCCGGATTTTCTGCCACCAACTATAACGCGCCCATTCTTGTTGATGGCACCCTCAACATCAACAAAGTAGCCTTAACCCTTACGGCTGAGAACAAGGCAAAAACGTACGATGGATCTGTTTTTTCTGGTTACTCATATATTTTTGCCGGTTTTGTGAACAACGAATCAGTATCAGATATTACGCCTGGAACGATCACCTTCACCGGCACGGCCATACCTGCCACCGCTGCTGGTTCCTACGTGATCACTCCGTCAATCTCCGGATTTGCCGCCACCAACTACAACACTCCAAACCTTGTAGAAGGCATTCTAACCATCAACAAGGCCACCCTCACCATTACCCCAGACACAAAATCAAAAACATACGACGGCCTAATGTGTACAGGTTTCACCAGCACGATCTCCGGTTATGTGAACAGTGAAACAATTTCTGTCATTACAGGTTCGCCGACCTACAGTGGCGCTGCCACTTCGGCAACTGCCGCTGGAACCTATGTCAGCATTACCGCTGTTGTTTCCGGCATGTCGGCAAACAACTACACCATCGTCGCTGGTAGTGCTGGTACCCTCACCATCAACAAGGCAACCCTCACCGTTACCCCAGATGCCAAAGCAAAAACTTACGACGGCTTAGAGTTCACAGGTTTCACCAGCACGATCTCTGGATATGTGAACAGTGAAACAATTTCTATCATTACAGGTTCGCCCACCTACAGTGGTGCCGCCACCTCTGAGACTGCCGCTGGAACGTACGCCAGCATTACCGCCGTTGTTTCCGGCATGTCGGCAAACAACTACAACATCGTTGCTGGTGCTGCAGGCACCCTCACAATCAACAAGGCCACGCTCACCGTTACACCAGACTCAAAATCAAAAACATACGACGGCCTGGTGTTCACAGGTTTCACCAGCTCGATCTCCGGTTATGTGAACAGTGAAACAAGTTCTGTCATTACAGGTTCGCCCACATACAGTGGTGCTGCCAATTCTGCAACTGCCGCTGGAACCTATTCCAGCATTACCGCCGTTGTTTCCAGCATGTCGGCAAGCAACTACACCATCGTTGCTGGTGCTGCTGGCACCCTCACCATCAACAAGGCCACGCTCACCGTTACACCAGACTCAAAATCAAAAACCTACGATGGAGTAGCATCGACCGGATTTAGTTCTTCTTACACAGGGTTCGTTAATGGTGAAAATGGTTCGGTGGTTACGGGCACAGCAGGTTTTGGCGGTACGGCAATTGGCGCTGTAGCGGCTGGATCTTATACTATTATAGCAACATCGGGAACATTGTCTGCAGCCAACTACGATTTAGTATTTCAAGCTGGCACATTGACAATCAACAAGGCCCTCCTGTCTGTTACTGCTGACAACAAAACGAAGACTTATGATGGTCTCACCTTTTCAGCGTTCACTTCGGTGATCAGTGGATTTGTCGGTACCGAAGATCTTTCCGCTGTTTCTGGATCAATCGGGTACCTTGGTGCTGCCGTATCTGCCACGGGCGCAGGCAACTATACGATCCTGCCAACCTCGGGAACATTGTCGGCAGCCAACTACGCATTCAGTTTTTCTTCAGGCGTTCTTTCGATTGGTAAGGCAACACTGTCGGTTTTGGCAGACAACAAATCAAAGACATATAATGGTGAGGTATTTACTGGGTTCACATACACTCTGTCGGGATTTGTTAATGGTGAAGGACCGAGTCTGGTGAACGGCTCTTTGGCATTTGGCGGGGATGCGCGCGCCGCAACCAACGCAGGTGACTACCAGATTATTCCTACAGCCGGAACGTTGATGGCGGTGAATTATGCCTTCAACTTTTTACCGGGCACATTGACAATCAATAAAGCTGTTCTGACTGTAACTGCAGACAATAGAAGCAAGACATACGATGGACAGCCATCGACAGGGTTTACCGCGTCATACACGGGATTTGCCAATGGCGAAAACGCTTCCGTCATTTCCGGTGCACCCGGGTTTAGCGGCACGGCAATTGGTGTCGTGGCGGCAGGAAACTACCCGATCAACCCAACACCGGGAAATATCACCGCACCGAACTACGATTTCGCATTTCAAGCCGGTACTTTGGTTATCAACAAGGCTCTCTTGACAGTCACAGCAGATAATAAAACTAAAACCTACGACGGACAAGTCTTTACAGCGTTTAGCTCCGTAATCAATGGTTTCGTGAATAACGAAGACCTATCCGCTGTTTCTGGGTCCGCTGGCTACCTCGGCGCCGCGACATCTGCTACGGCCACAGGTACTTATCCAATCCTGCCAACCACAGGGTCATTGTCCGCAGCCAACTACGCATTCGCTTTTTCGCAAGGTGCACTCACCATTGGAAAGGCAACTCTGACCGTTTCAGCAGACAATAAAATCAAGATTTACGACGGTCAGGTGTTCTCGGCGTTTACATACACCCTGACAGGTTTCGCCAATGGCGATGGACCAAATCTAGTGACGGGCAGCTCGTCTATTGGTGGAAATGCACGCTCCGCAATCAACGCTGGCGAGTATCAGATTGTACCAACTGTTGGAACCTTGTCGGCCAGTAATTATACTTTCACTTTCGCACCCGGCATATTGACTATCAGCAAAGCTATTCTTTTCGTAACGGTAGGGAACTTTACCAAAACTTATGATGGCCGAGCTTTGAATGGGTTCACAAGCGCCATAACAGGTTTCGTCAACGGCGAGAACATGTCCGTGGTTAGTGGAATCCCGGGTTATTCCGGTACCGGGGCAACTGCTTCCGTGGCAGGTAGCCATGCTTTGTCTCCCACTGTTGGAACATTGGCAGCAGCGAATTACACATTTGCCCTTCAGGATGGCTTGGTAACGATCAACAGAGCCCCCCTGATGGTAACCGCGGACAGCATTGCGAAAACATATGATGGCCAAGTATTTACAAGTTTCACAACAAGCTTCAACGGGTTCGTCAATGCCGAGAACGCAATCGTAGTAACAGGCACTGCATCGTTTTCCGGTTCAGCGATGACAGCAACACAGGTCGGTCAGTACGAGATCGCTGTTACGCTTGGAACCCTTTCAGCTTCAAACTACGTGTTGAGCTTTACTCCCGGAACTTTGACAATCAATAAGGCCTTGCTGACCTTAACTGCCGACAACAAATCTAAAACTTATGATGGTTTGGGCTTCAGCGCGTTCTCAGCCAATGTTAGTGGTTTTGTGAATGGCGAGACGGCAGCAGTAGTTTTAACTGGCAATCCACTATTCAAGGGGCCTGCAACAACAGCAACTCAGAAAGGTCAGTATTTAATTGTTCCTGAAGCGGGTACCCTTCACGCTGCAAACTACAGATTTGCAACATTCGTAACCGGATCGCTCGACATATTGCGTAGCGGACCAATGGTAACTGGCGCGCAAACAGCCAATTTCATTGTCAATCAGATGCTTGCCATTCCAGCGTTTAGGGTGTCAGATCCAGACTCGGGTTTGCTGGGAATTTTGGATATAACGGTAACAACTACTCGCGGTAAAATCACAATCGGCTCCAACACGGCGCAGTCTATCACTTTTGCCAACACAATACTTTCTGCCAATCAGATGCTTGCGAAAATAAAATACACGACCGCCACCGATTCCTTCCTCAATGCCACAATTTCGGTGACCGCTCAGGATCGTGATGCTGCAGGCGCAGTCGTCGGATCTTGGACGATGAGCCTGGCACCATCAGCAGGTATTTTTGCAAAAATCCAAGACCCTTCAAAACCTGGAAAAACGTCTTTGGTAGTGCAGGGATCGGTTAAAAATGAAAGCATTGTAGTAAAACCAGTGTCGGCTTCGAATTTGACAAGCTACACGGTATCTATGACGGGAATGGCAACACAGGTATTCACTGGTATCACCGGTCGGATATTGGCGTATGCCTCTGGTGGCGACGACACAATAAACGTGTCGGCCGTGAAAATTTCCACTCTTCTTTCCGGTGGCGAAGGTAACGACATAATTCTCGGCGGTTTTGCTGCAGACACAATATTTGGCAATGGTGGCAATGACCTTTTAATTGGCGGGCTTGGTGCCGATATTATTAATGGTGATTATGGTAATGATATTTTGGTGGATGGATCAGTAACTCTTAAATCTAAAACTGACACCCTCGATAAGGTATTAGCGACTTGGAATTCACTTCCAGCTCCAACGACCAGTATTTACAACAACATCACCGCCCGTCTTTCTGTCGACTTCGATAAGCTAAACAATGACACCATGGGTGGTGGCAACGGTATTGACTGGTTCTGGTCGACCACCACAGGAGCCGTGGCTGACACCATTGGAATATTCACTGGTGAAAAACGTAGAACGATTTAACGCCGCCCTATCTGCTAGATAATTATATCGGTTGTTTTTGATGGATCAGCTTCTTAGATCCCGCAAATTGGCACGTAACCCCTTACTCAGCCGTGCGGGGCCCTACGGTTTTTTAGGGGACATCTTGCTATGCCTTCCAATTTCTCTCGGTACGCCAATCTCCCGATTGGCGTGAATTGAATTTGCTTGCCGCTTGGTAAAAATCCAGCTCGCCACTTTTTAAACACAAACAACCAGTTACCGATTGCCTTCAATAAATTATCGCACCAGTTGAGCGAACAGACATTTGCAGGGCCAAGGGCACACTTAATGTGCCCGGCTAAGCAGGGCGACACCGCTCTGAATATCAGTCCGCTAACTGCGAATAGTGAATGTAGCACGCTTAATAACCGCTGAAGGAACAGTTCCCATGTCTACAAGCACACCCTTGTCCGTTGCCATCAATACTAGCGTACCCACCGCCTGCCTTGGACTTGCCTCTATGCTGGAAGCCCACGGTATGAGCGTGGAAATCATCAATCAGATTTGGTCTGAAATTTATCAGATCACCTACAAAACCAATCTGCCCATGAGTCGTCTAGCTGAGGTTGCCGCTGTGCTTGATTCGGCACAGCCAGAAACTATTCTTGGCGACTCGAATCAAAAATACGATGTTGTTATCCACATTCCTGTCAGCCAGGCTGTTAATGCGGACCACCGCTCTGTCCATGTTGAAATCGTAACGGATACGGCCGATCTGGGCGGGCAACTGGCCAAAACCTTTCGCACCCTCGGATTCCAGAATATAAACGTTCAGGCGGGTGGAATCGAAGAAAACACTCTGCAAAGCAACGAAAATGTGCCCGAAGCCATTCAGGCACTCATCCTTCTCAAAGCTCGTGAATTAGGTAGCAGCATTCACAACGTGAGCCGCAACGGTACCCGTCACCGCCACCATGGTCAAAAAATTCGCATTGCTGTAAGTGATTCTCGTTTGTTGCAAGTTCCACCACCAGAACGCTACCCCGTATTGATTCGTTCCGATGACCGCAACCATGGGCAAGAACTGGCAGACATTCTGGCCGGCCACGGTTTCCGTGTGGAAATGGCAGAACCGATGTCCCCCCAGGAGAGCCTCACCAGGCCGCTGGGGCTGATCTCCGGTCCGATGAGTGGCCGTCTCAATCGGTCCACGCGCGGATTGATCAGCCACTCGCTGGATACTGTTTTACGCAAAAATGGCGTCGACCTTGTACGCTACCCCATTAATATCACCTCTATAGACGACAACAACGAAATTCCGAACACGGAGCCGTGCGGATATCACGCTGTCATTGATTATCCAATAGCGGCTTGCATCAATGGCACGGCCCGCTCCCGTGGTGGCGCATTCCCAGACCGCTTCAGTGTGAAAATCAATACCGACTGCACCGAACACTCCATGGCTGCCAAACTGAAAACAGCGTTGATAGCTTCCGGTTTTTCGGACACATACATCGACGAATGCCACAATAATGAAGTTATCAAGACCCCGCTTCAAATAACTGTCGGGTCTGCCAGCGGCCATCCTGATATTCTAGAACTGGTTCGTGGAGCATTGTCGCAGTCCGTGGCACCACTGCTGGATGCTGGTTTTGCAAGCAAGGTTCTCAAGTCATTTAATGACAATGATAATGACATATTCATCAACCTCCCCTTGATTAATTGGGAAGAAGGGACCTTATTGGAAATGGTCTCAGCCGCTAGCGGAACCGACCTGAAAATCATATGCGAAGAATCAAGCGATTGGGATGATGTGATCTCCAATCTTGAGTCATGGGAATTTGACTCATTCAAGGTGGAAAAGGGTGATAAAAAGCAGCGCGCTGAATTGCACTTTGGCGGCGCGCCGATTCCCCTAATTAACCGGATCTGTAATAAGATTGAAGCTATTGCAGGCATCCATTTGACACGCAAGAAAGTATGGAACGAGTCCGACGATGATGTTTTCATTTTTCTTCCCGCCCGTGTCGTTCCAGGCCCCAAAGAAACGCGCGATCCTTCTTACGACACGATGGAAGACGACTACTCGGACGAAGATAATACTGACTCATCTGTCAATATAGCCGAGGGGCCCTTCGTCCGCTGCGAAGGCAGGCGTATCCAGATCGGTGGTTTGTCTTTGCACCGGCAAGATGGCACCCGGCACCCTTTGGCTCCAGATCTGGCACGCTTCGGGCACTTCTGCCTGGACCAGAAAACCGCTCAAACCCTGCAGCATGTTGCTATTTCCGTTCTGATGAACGAGCCATGCCTGCTTGAAGGCGAAACGAGCACATCCAAGACCTCCACCATTGAATATTTGGCGGCGTTAATGGGTCAGCCACTGGTCCGTATCAACCTGAACGGGCAGACCGATACGGGAGAGTTGCTCGGAAGGTTTGTACCCAACGACACAGCAAGCGGTTCAAAAATTCCTGCTGCCTCGTTGGCCTTGCGGCCCGATCTGCTCGATGCCCGGTCCGCGGAGATTGTTCAGCGGGCTGTTGCTGAAAACAGAGATCTATCTGAAAGAGAGCGCGAAAAGGTCGCGGCCCTCGAAGGCATTCCCATGGCCGCATGGCGCTGGCAAGATGGGCTGGTGATTCAGGCCCTAAGGAATGGTTGGTGGTTGTTGCTCGACGAGGTCAATTTGGCTGAAGCCCAGATTCTGGAACGGCTCAATTCGCTTTTGGAAGCTCACCCATCGCTGGTGCTCACAGAACACGGCAACGAAGTGTTTGGCGACAAGGGCACGCCCATCCATCCTTCATTCCGGATCTTTGGCACCATGAACCCTGCTGAATATGCCGGCCGCAGCGTCTTGAGCCCGGCTTACAAAGACCGTTGGCGGGGCTTCCGACAGGTTCCCGGCCCCAGCGAGCCCGAATACTTAGCCATGCTGATGTTGATGGTATTCGGCATTCAGCCATCCATCACGCTCGACAATACGGTTTATCCCGGTTCATCGATTGTTCCAAGCCACCCGGGGCTTGACACTCTTTCTGATATTACCGAAGAACTGAAGGCGCTGGCGCGGTTCCATGCCTCGATGGAAAGTGCCGCTGGCGAGGGTTCGGGACAGTTGGGTCTGAGGCGCAAAGAACGCCCTGTGTTTACCCGCCGAAGTCTTTTGAGCGTGCTCGACTACATCGGCCGTGTTGCTTGCCCCGAACCAGGCACATCAGCGGGTCCACTTCTGAAATTGGCCGCAACCCGGTACTACATGGACCGTGTGGCAGGAACAGACGACCGTCAGGTGGTATCGAAACTGCTTGAAGCATCGGGCCTTGGAATGGGGGTGCAGGCATGAGCATCTTGGCAACACGAACCCCCGTGGAAATGCTGCGGGGGTTGGCATCGGGCCTGTGCCGCGACGCCAGCATTGAAGTTGTGGAATCGGACTCCGGAACCTGGGCGTACAACCCGGACAACCATGTGATATTGGTGGGCAAGGACGATCTGCAAAACAAGGGCGTTTTGCCGTGCGCCGCGATCTTGGCGCACGAAACGGCCCACTATCATATATCCCGTTACAATATGTACAGGATGCCATTTAAGTCGTTGACCATTATCCGAGAATTGATGAACGGGCTTGAAGATCCTAGGGTCAACGAATGGATCCAGCATCGGTACCCCGGAACCAAAGCGTGGTTTCAAGCGCTCGTCGCCGCAGAATCGTTCCTCCGCAAGCCATTCGAGGGGCCAGAGTATCTGGGCTTTATCATGCGTAATTGCGCGGAAGCCTTGATGGATTGGAACACATCCACCCTTCCCGCCATAACGTCACCTCGCTTGGCATCAGCCCTTAAGGCGACGGCATCGGCACGGCGCGAATTCAGCCTGATTCAGCCGCCATTTGAGTGTTCCGCAGGCGAACCGAGTGTTGGCTTGACTGCCAGCTTTGTGGCCGAGGTTGTGCCCATTCTGGCTGGTCCCGCCCCTCAAGCACTTCCTGCCTTGGAGCAGGAAGTGCATCTGGCGCAGGCGCGCGCTGTCAGAATGGCCATGCGGGAAATAGTTCCAACATTTTCGCAGTTGCTGGAAGCCGATATCGGCAGGTTGGCCCGCGGCTTTCACGAAGATCCGCGGCTATTGCAATTGGCTCATGACGCGGTGAGTGGCAAGGGCGGCGCCATGCCTGTCCGAATGGTTGTCCGCGTGATTTTGAGGCTGATTCAAGATCCAGATTCAAATTTTGTGATACCGTCTCATTATAGGGATCTTGCGCTGAAGCTGCTGGAAGTATGCGCGGCATGCACCAGCAACACGCCACTGTGCAACTCGCAAGAGTGCAAATCGCCCCCTGTCAGAAGCACGCGGTTATCTGATTCTCGAAAGAGGCCAGCAAGGCCAAGACCGCCTGGACGGAAACCGCGACAAAACAGTCAACCTGCCAGCTATGAACAGACACGAGCACGGCTGGAACCCCAGATCTGCCGGTTGGTGAAAACCATTGAAGATGTTTTGGTCCCTAGGCGGCGACTGCGTGATGAGCGTGGTTACGAAAACGGCTACCGGCTCGACATACGTGAAGTTCCGCACTTCGAGGCCGATCCACGCCGGTACAACCGCCTTTGGTGCCGCCGCAACATTCCCTCCCGTCGGGAACTGGCGGTCAGTTTGCTGGTGGATCTATCGGGGTCTATGGAGCGTGAGGGGAAGATCCATGCGGCGTTTGCTGGCACGGTGCTGCTGGTGGAAATGCTCCACCGGTTGGGTGTTCCATTCGCCGTGAATGGTTTTCAGAACCGCATGATTCCGTTTTTCGAATTGGGCGATGGTTTTTCCAAGGCACTGGCTTCCGAACTGGAATGGTTGCCTGCGGAAGCATCGGGCAATCGTCCGGGTGGCAATAACGAACCGGGCAGCAACGACGATGGCCCTTGCGTGCTTGCCGCTGCTTCAGCACTGTCGGAGTTCCCGGCAACCCAGCGATTGCTGATCACGGTAAGTGATGGAGAACCTGCCGGAGAGGGCGATTCTGAAAAGAAACTACGGGATGCCGTAATGACGGTGAGCAAAACGCCCACAATGGGCATTGTGGGGCTTGGTCTGGGTAAAGGAACGGATCATGTGGCGAAGTACTACCCCCGGCACATGGCGAATGTGCCAGAGGATCAGCTTGCCGACCGTATTGGTGGATTACTGGTGGAAGCGTTGATGGCGCTCTGAAACAAGGCTGAATGTGTTGGCTTTACTGAATGTATTTGTTAATATTGACGGATACCTCGTGTATTGATGGCGCTCGACACTGTGGCCGGGTGCCCATGAGGCAGGCTTTTCAAACGGCAGCAGATGATCACGTCTGCGCCGGGATGACCCGGACCCCTTATGGTTAACCGCAATTTACTCAGGGACCTTGTTTCTGACCAAGATCTCAACGACGCAATGCAGGCCGCATTCAGCCGCGAAGACGATGCTGAAAGCGACATGGACAACTGGCTCCGCGAGGAGAAACAAAACTTTGAATCAAACAAGCTCGTAAACGGGCGCGTGGCCAACATCGTTGGCGACAAGGTCATCGTTGATATCGGTTATAAAAGCGAAGGCGAAATCTCGATCGACGAATGGCGTGAAGAAGGGGTCGACAACCCCGTATTCCCAAAAATTGGCGATGAAGTCCAGGTTCTTCTCGATTCCGTTGAAGACGAAAGCGGTATCATCCAGCTGAGCTTCCGGAAAGCCCGCCGCCAACGCGAGTGGGAATCTATCATTCTCAAGCATAAGGAAGGCGATGTTGTTGACGGTCTCGTCACGAAGAAAATCAAGGGCGGGCTTCTGGTCAATATTGGTGTGAATGTGTTCCTGCCAGCATCGCAGGTTGATATCCGCCGTCCCCCAGATATTGGCGACTATATCGGCCGCACCATTCAGTGCAAAATCCTGAAGATTGACGAACCACGCCGCAATATCGTCGTCAGCCGCCGCAAGCTGCTGGAAGATCAGCGCGAAGACATGAAGCGCAACTTGCTGACGGAAATCGCTCCTGGGCAGGTTCGCAAGGGTATTGTCAAGAACATCGCCGACTTCGGCGCGTTTGTGGATCTTGGCGGTATCGATGGTTTGCTCCACATCACGGACATGACGTGGGGACGTATCAGCAATCCTCATGAGATCGTGCGAATTGACCAGCCGATTGAGGTGTACATCATCTCGGTCGATCGGGACCGCGAAAAGATTGCCCTTGGCTTGAAGCAGAAGTCTGCCAGCCCATGGTCGAGCGTTCAGGACAAGTACCCCGTGGGCAGCAAGCACATGGGCGAAGTTGTGAACGTGATGAGCTACGGTGCGTTCGTCAAGCTTGAATCGGGCATTGAAGGCCTTGTTCACATCAGCGAGATGAGCTGGACCAAGCGGATCAACCACCCGAGCGAACTGGTCAGCACCAGCGATCAGGTTGAAGTTCAGGTTCTGAACATCAACAGGGATAAGCAAGAAATCTCCTTGGGTATGAAGCAGGTTCAGACCAACCCATGGGATAAGGTTGCCGAGCGCTATCCCAAGGACACTGTCGTGAGCGGGGTTGTTCGCAACCTCACGAACTACGGTGCGTTTGTTGAAATCGAAGAAGGTATCGACGGCTTGCTGCATGTCAGCGACATGAGCTGGGTCCGTAAGGTAACCCACCCAAGCGAAGTGCTGCAGAAGGGCGACACCGTCACCTGCGTGGTTCTGAATGTGGATCAGGAACGCAAGCGGATCGCTTTGGGCCTGAAGCAGATGAAGAACGATCCATGGGATACCGACATCCCAGCACGTTACTGCAACGGCGAAGTGAAGACCGGAAAGGTGACCAAAATCACCAACTTCGGTATCTTCATCGAGCTGGAACCAGGACTTGAAGGTCTTCTGCACATCTCCGAGCTTTCCGATCAGAAGATCGAAAACCCCGAAACGATGTTCAATGTGGGCGACGACATGGAGGTGAAAATCCTGCGTGTTGATGTTCCCGAGCGTAAGATTGGTTTGAGCAAGAAGCGTTTGGGTTGGACCGCTGAAGAGGAAGAAGCCAATCCTCCAGCTCAGGCAGCTCTCAACGCGGGTGGCAGTGGCATGTCGTCAACGACACCCGGCACTGCGGCACCAGCAACCACCACGTCTGCAGCGGCGGCAGCTGCCGCAGCAGCGGCTGCCAACAAGCCGACACGCGAACTGCGCGGCGGTACTGGCTCAAGTTCGGGCGGCAACCTCGTAGAGTTGCCTTCCTGACCCGTTGTTCGAGATCGTTCTCCCGGTCGTCATGATTGGGAGAATCCGTTGTGACGGCTGACACGGTCGTGCCCATCATGCCGACCGTGTCAGTGCTAACAGGGGAGGACCCCCTAGTTGTGAGATGACCGGCTTGCTTTCGTCGACATACGGAGGATTGTGCGACGATAGACATCAGGTACGCGGCGGGAACCACGCGGGTTTTCTCGACGCGGACGGCCAATTCGGCCGACCTGCCACACCCGCTGGCCCGTGTGAACCGTGCCGGACCTCATCATGACGCGACCACGCCGCCAACCCTCCAGTGCCGTTCAATCTCCGCTTGAGACTTATTTGCGCGAGATCAACGAGACAGCACTCCTCACGGCTGATGAGGAGAAGATGCTTGCATATCGGATCGAAGAAGGAGATGCAGCAGCACGCGATCGCATGGTACGTGCGAATCTGCGTCTTGTTGTGAATATTGCCCGCAGCTACACGAATAAAGGCCTAAGTCTTCAAGACCTTATCGAAGAAGGCAATCTAGGATTGCTGCGCGCTGTCGAAGGCTTCGACCCGACAATGAACACGCGCTTCAGCACTTATGCCAGCTACTGGATCAAGCAATCGATCAAGCGTGCATTGGTAAATACGGGCAAAACGATCCGTGTTCCCGCTTATATGGTTGAACTGCTTGCCAAATGGCGCAGGGCCAGCGCCCAACTTCAGGAAGAGTTGGGGCGTGCTCCCAGCCAAGAAGAAGTGGGCCGCGCCCTCGATCTACCTCGCAAGAAACTGGCCATCATCAAGAAAGCCATCAAGGTCTACAACACTGTCCCCCAGACCGATCAGGGCGACGCTGGCTGGTCTCTTGACGAAATGCTGATGGATTCCACAGCAAAGGCTCCAGACGACGAAATGGTTGAAGCCGATAGCCTTCGGCACGTCATGATTCTTCTGGACCGCATGGACAAACGGGAAGCCACCGTGCTGCGACTTCGCTTCGGTGTGGATGGCGATCAGCCTCTCACATTGAAGGAAATTGGCGAGCAACTGGGCCTGACCCGCGAACGGGTTCGCCAGATTGAGTGCGAAGCGCTCGGCAAACTGCGCGAGCACATGCAGGTAGACTGATCGGCCCAACGGGCAAACTTAAGACTTTCTTTGACGATTCATCCCACACCCCCAGCGCGGGCGATATTAACGGCAGAACCGTTTCACCTTCTCCCGCACGAGGGGTGCCGTGGTATATTGCCTCCTTATGGAGGGGCTGGTAGCTGTCATTCTGGGCGTGTCGCCTTTGAAGACAGCGGTACCTGCCCCCTCCCCCACATCGCCGCAAGCGATGAAACAGTGGCTTTCCGGACAGGAAGCCATGCGCGGTGGCCGGCCTCGCCAGGCCATCACCGCGTATCAAAAGGCGCTGGAGGTCGATCCGACCCTAGCCAGAGCTCATTTGAGCCTGGCTGCGGCGCATCTGGACCTTCAGGAGGATCATCTGGCAGCAGATCATCTGCGCAGATATCTCTCACACCAACCCGAACATGTTCAGGTGCGCCAGCATCTGGCAGATCTGCTATTCAGGCTGGGGCAACATGCCCTAGCTGAAGCGGAGTACAGGCACACCTTGGCCGACGTATCTCCCGATCCATCGGGGATATTGTGCCGCATCCATTGCCACGGCAAGCTGATGGAATTGGCCACAATTATGGGCAATTCCGGAGCAACCCACCTGCACAGGGGTATTGGCTTGTTCCTGCTTGCAGGCCAAGCTGGTCTGGTTGAACCTTCACAGCGAGTGAATCCTGAAGCGTTGCTCTGTCGGGCCGCTGGCGAACTCCTTGTGGCCCAGAAAGAAGATCCAGACTCCAGCTTACCTGCTTGGTATTTGCATCAGGTTTGGCAACTGCTCGGGCAGAACCACTTGGCAAAACTCTGGATGGACCGGGTTTTAGACGACCCAATGCTCAAAGACCTAGACAACTGCGAACGGCTCCTTTTGGCCAACGCGCGGCAGGAGCAGGCATGCCAAGCCAGAATGTTCCTGCGCTGAACCGCCAACGGTGTTGTTCTGTTGGGGGTTAACTTTGTTGAAAGGCCTACTGCCGCTGGCCTAACGCGTGAAGGCAGGTAGAGTAACGTGATCGCGGTCCGACAGTAACCGCCGATGCGTCGGCTCCGTTCGAGGAAACGATTCATGACCCTCCGCCATTATGCAGGCGCATGCGCTCTGGTTGCAGGATTCATTAGCGCGGTTTTACTTCCCTCAGCTATGGCTCAGGGCGAGGACCTGCGTGAATTCTATGGCAAATATTCAAAGTCACGCGGCCTGCTCGGAGCATGGATGGCCGGGTCGAAGGACTATGAAAAAGCCAACAAGGAACATCAGACTTCTATCGATGACTACACGCGTTTCGTCGTGCTGGGCAACACCTATCGGACCCGACTTGTTCCCAAGTCCGACCCAACAGCAGATAAGCTGCTGGCCCTGCCAGACGAATCGATGCGCGATGTTGAAAAGGGAATGATCAAAGCTTTTGAATTGCCTTACGGCGCCGACCTTCTTCTTGCTTACGAGCAGGGCCTTCTGAAACACTCCCAATCGTTGCTGGAAAAAAGCACCGATCAGTATGCCCGCCTCAATGGATCGCGCGTTCTGCCAGTCATTGGATTGGGCCTGGGTTCGAAAACCCGCGACAACAAAGCCGTTCTCGAACTGAAAGGCCAATTTGAAGTTGCAGAGGGATTAGTCCAGCTATCGAACAACCTTCTTTCCAAAGCATTTGCTGGCACACCACGCGACGATGGCGCTGCGCTCTACACTCTGCGGTCCCTGAAGGAGTTGTACCGGTCATTGGCTACAACTGCCCCCCTGCGAACCGATCGTGAGAAGCGGAACGCGCCAACTGCGCTGAAGCCTGACTTGGAAGAAAAAAACCTGACCATCCTTGCTGACTTCATCGAAAAATCACCTGCTTTCCTCTCGGGCGCAGCCTCCGATGAAATTCAGGGATTCCGCTTACTGCGGCGTGAAGCCATCCGCGCATTGGCAGCCAATGGCAAGGCGAAACTCGGCAAGACCTCGCCTGCCCTGACTCTGGCACGAGTATTGACCCGTCCCCGAGCTCAAGCCAACCCAGCCGATGCTTTCCGGCTCGACGAGCAAGTTGATGCAGCCATTGGTCTGGTACAAACCAAACCCGAAAAGGACTTCAACAGCAATCTTGCCGCGGGGCTTGTTGGACATTTCCTTTCCGAATATCTCGCCCAGTATGGAGACAGGGCTAATAACGGAGAGCTGAAGTCGTTTCCGTTCGCCTATCATGCTGCCCGCCTGAACACAGCCTTAGCCGATTGGACAACATCCACCAATCCAAGCGTGAAAATGCTGGCTCAAAGAGCCAAAACATGCCTGACAGCCATGGAAAAACGCGACGCGTCCGCGCAGTTCCAGGAAGCGGAACTTCTTCAGAACCTTCGCAAAGACGACCTGCTATTCACGGGTGATGCCGCCAGCAAGATTGAAATCGCCGCCAACTGATATAAGCACTGGCCACAATCAGAAAAACAGAAAGAGGGCAGCCATCGTTGGCTGCCCTCTTTCTGTTGGCAAATCAATCGCTGTAATGCTGCTAACTGATATCTCTGTTCTGTACCGATTCAAACCCGAACCGCCCCTTGATGCACAGGTTGCCGTGGGTGATTTCCTGATCGGAAGGAGACGTCACTTTGACAATGGTGTTGTCTTGCACATGGAGGGTCAGCGTGCAGCCCACGCCGCAGTAGCCACATATAGTATCGGTTTTGCTCTGTTTGTTTTCATCCCATGTCCCCTCCTCGCGCATGGTGTGCTCCGAGTGGAACATCAACGCGCCAGTTGGACAAACCGCGATACAGTTGCCACAGTAAACACATGCCGATTCTGTTAGCGGAGCGGCGTTTTCCGTTGAAATGCGGGCATCAAAACCGCGCCCGGCAACAGCAATGGCAAACGTGTTTTGGGCTTCGTCGCCGCAGGCCTGAACGCATTTGTAGCACAAAACGCACTTGGAATAATCGCGCACATAAAGCGAGTTATCCATTTTCACAGGTTGCGCTACCCGTTGCGCAATCCCACTGGCGGGTGCGTGATGGTGTCCGGCGGCACGACTGTCGCGTTCTCCCGGGGCGTGTTCTGGTTCGGGTTGGCCGTACCGTTCAGGTTTGGCACCATACTCTTGGCACCGGCTTTGCAGTTCAGGTGCGGTGGAAAGGTCGACAGAAGACGACAAAAATTCTAACACCATGCTTCTGGATGTGCGCACGCGCGGGGAATCTGTTCTCACGACCATGCCGGGTTCCACCGTGCGCGAGCAAGAGGGAACCAAAATACGCGATCCCTCAAGTTCAACAACGCATACCCTACACACATTGACCGGAGTCAGGTTGGGATGAAAACAGATGGTGGGCGTATCGATCCCGCGTGACTGGCAGGCCTGAAGGAGTGTGGAACCCGCCGGAACACGCACCACTTGGCCATCAACTGTGATTTCAACCTCAGGCTTAACCTCTACGGCAGGTGGCAAAGGAATGCGGGTGGGCCTTGGAGGCGCATGGAACCACATCTCGGGTTCGCGGAAGGTCTCAGACATGGGCTTTCTCCACCTTCCCGCCGGATATGATTTCCGGCCCAAACAGTTTGAAAGCGGATTGCAATGCGCTGGATGCTGTGTGCCCCAAACCGCAAATAGAAGCGTCGCGCATCACTTGCCCGATATCATCTAACAAGGCCATTTCCCCGGAAATAGTTCCTATGGTAGCCCCTGACCGCAAGCGGTGTACCAGTTCCTCCTGACGCGTCGTTCCAACCCGACATGGTACACACTGGCCACATGATTCATCGCGAAAGAACGCTGCAATGCGCAGCAAGGTGTCGCCAAGGTCAACGGTATCGTCAAACACCATCACCACGCCTGAACCAAGTGTTGCACCAATGGCACGCGTCCCTTCAAATGTGAGTGGGACATCGAGTTGCTCCGGGCCGACGAACGCACCCGCGGCACCGCCCAGCAATACCGCCTGAATCGGCCGGCCTCCAGATACGCCTCCTGCCTTTTCAATCAACTGCCTCAGGGTGATTCCAAAAATAAACTCATACACTCCTGGTTGAGCCACATGCCCGGAAACACAAAATAGCTTCCGGCCCTTCGATGCTCCAGTACCCAGCGCCGCGAATGCGGCACCGCCTTCCCGCAGGATCAGCGGCATATTCACAAGGGTTTCAACGTTGTTGATCACAGTGGGCTTGTTGAAAAGCCCGTGTTGCACAGGGTAAGGCGGTTTGTTGCGGGGCTCGCCTCGCTGACCTTCGATAGAATTGAAAAGTGCTGTTTCTTCACCACAAATATAGGCGCCCGCGCCTCGGCGAATTTCAATATCAAAGGAGACGCCACTATTCAGGATGTTGTTTCCCAGCAGGTTTGCCTGTCGGGCGCAGTCGATTGCATGCTGCATACGACGTATGGCCAGCGGATATTCGCCACGAATGTAAAGAAAGCCTTTGCGTGAACCCACAGCCAAACCGGCAATCGCCATGCCTTCCACAAGGGCAAACGGATCGCCCTCCATCACCACACGATCCTTGAAGGTGCCCGGTTCCGATTCGTCGGCGTTGCAGACAACATAACGTTCCGCATCGGCAGATTTGGCCACAGCATCCCACTTGCGGCCGGTGGGAAAAGCGGCGCCACCGCGCCCGACAATACCCGCCAAAGTCACCTCAGCTATCGTCTTTTCCGACCCCAGTTCGATCGCATTTCGAAGCCCGGCAAAACCACCAGTAGCCTTGTATTCTTCCAAACTTAATGGATTGCAGCGGCCCACGCGTGATAGAAGCGCCAGATCTGCTTCGGCATGATTTCGTTGCGGGGCTGCGTGAGAAAGCCAGTCCATGCCTTCGTCGGGAAAGCTGTCGGGAACAAAGGCAGATGCTACTAGGTCCGCGGTGGCATGGCCCACGGCACATCCTTGAGGATTTGCGCCGGAACGAAGAACCAGTGCCGTGGGCGCCCGTTCACAAAGGCCGAGACACGGGCTTGGATGAATTTCCACCGTCTTGGAACCTGAATGACGCTTTTTCAAATCGGCAAGAAGGCCAAGTCCGCCCAGATGGCGGCAAGCAATATCATCGCACACATGCACATGCACGGGGGCGCCACCATTCATGCTGAACAGGTGGTAAAATGTGGCAACGCCATGAACTTCGGCTGGAGGAATGGTCAACCTTTTGCTGACGTAGGCCAACGCACCGGGAGGCAACCAGCCAAAGCGGTCCTGCACAGCATGCAAAACAGGCAGCAACCGATGACGCAAGGAGCGGGCATCGGAACCGCCCAAAAGCGCTATGCGCCCTTCCCGTTGCAGGTCGCGCTGGCCGCCCGACCATGCCGATTCGGGAGGACCGAGAACTGCATCCACAGACAGGCGTTCCGCCTCGGTGGGTTCCGGCCCTCGAACAACAATATCCATTAACAATATCCCCGTTAATCCCGATGTGTCGCTGCCATTTTTTCCACCCGGATCGAGCAGGCCTTGAATTCAGCCGTGCCGGAACGTGGATCGGTCGCATCGATGGTAAGAATGTTAGTGTTCACTTTGTCCTGAAAATGGAACGTCATGAATACAAGCCCCGGCCTCAAGCCGTTGCTCAAGCGTACGGGAGCTTCGATGGCTCCGCGAGGCGAGACAACACGAACCGTCTCGCCATCAACGACACCCAGACTGGCGGCATCTTCTGGCGAAAGATCGAGCGTTTCTCCACGCCGTAACGGGGAATCAAATCCACCCGTTTGAACTCCCGTATTGTAATCGCTCAATCGGCGGCCAGTGGTAAGGCGGAGCGGAAACTCGGCTGTTAGCGGTTCAACAGGTGGTGAATGGCGCACTGTTTGGAATACAACTTTGGGGCCGTTAAGCGGTTGCTCCCATAACCGGCTGTGTAGAAACATCTCGCCGGGATGAGCTTCGTCGTAGCAGGGCCATTGCAACCCGGCACCTTGCTCCAGCCTTTCGTAGCTGATTCCGGAATGAACCGGGCTGAGTGCGCGCAGTTCATCCCATGTTTGCTTGGAATTGAACGGGCCCCAATCGTGCCCCATGGCCCGGGCCAAGTCGTGCAGAATTTGGGCATCGTCCCGGGCTTCACCGGGCGGGTTGAGTGCCTTGCGAACCCTCTGAACCCGTCGTTCGCTGTTGGTAACCGTTCCATCGCTTTCGCACCAACCGGTAGCGGCGGGCAAAACCACATGGGCCAGTTCGGCAGTGGGGGTGAGCACCAGATCCTGCACCACCAGAAAATCAAGCTTGCGCAGCAGGCCTTCCGTGTGAAGGCGGTCTGCTTCCGATTGCAGCGGGTTTTCCCCCAAAATCATCAGGGCAGTCAGATCGCCACGCCCCATCGCCTCGAGCATGCCCGTGAGGTTCCAGCCGCGTTTGACAGGCAGGCGGGTATTCCAAGCGCTTTCAAATTTCAGTCTGTTAGCCTCGACTTCGACATGCTGAAAGCCCGGAAACCGATCGGGCAAGGCCCCCATGTCGCCACCGCCCTGAACATTGTTCTGGCCGCGCAGCGGGTTCAATCCGCTGCCAAAACGCCCGACGTGTCCAGTAAGCAGAGCGAGGTTGATCAGTGACGAAACGTTATCCACGCCGTTGTGGTGTTCCGTAATTCCAAGAGTCCAGCAAATCATTGCGCGTTTGGCGGTGGCATAGGCACGGGCCATACCATGAATGGAACTGGCGGGCACACCACTGAGTCGTTCGGCCTCTTCCAGCGTGAACGACTCAACAGAGCGCCAATAGTCATCAAAACCCGTAGTGGCATGGTCGATAAACGTCCGATCGTGCCAACCTTGGGCGATGATTTCCCGCCCCATGGCGTTGGCCACCACGATATCAGTACCGACATCTAGGCCAATCCATGAATCGGCCCAACGGACCGAACTGGTACGACGCGGATCGATAGCGAATAGTTTCGCGCCGTTGTGCACGCCTTTCAGCAAATGGTGAAAGAATATGGGGTGCGTTTCACGGGCATTGGAACCCCATAGGAGGATGACCTCCGTCTCCTCGATCTCCCGGTAGGAGTTGGTCCCACCGCCCATCCCGAAAACTGTCGCCAGACCGACGACACTCGGGGCATGTCAGGTGCGATTACAACTATCAATATTGTTAGATCCCATGACCACACGGGCGAACTTCTGGGCGACAAAGTTCATTTCATTGGTGCTTTTTGAGCAACTGAAGATGCCGAAAGCGCGGTCGCCGTGCCGGTCCCGGTTGGCCTTGAGGCCTGAAGCAACCATCCCCAAGGCTTCATCCCATGTGGCCTGACGGAATCCGTCGGCTTCGCGGATGAGTGGGTGGGTAAGGCGACTGCGGCCAGAACGGGACTTCTTGTTGATCATGGTAAGTATTCCGCTTGTGTTTCAGGAAGCTGGTACCAATACCACATACCTGCCAGTTCACATCATCATTCTAATCGACATCGAGAACCTTGACAAACCAACCAAACCGAGCCAAGTCACATGGCAAGGGTAGCGCATACCTCCAAAGCATCCACTACCATAAAACCTTCGGGCAAATGCCAAAAGGAACCTCATTGCATGGACCTTCCGCCAGATATCCGGGCATCGGGGCCCAGAATTGCCATGCTTCCCGTGCTTCGGCTAGGCAATCCACCAAAATTCACATCTGAACACACCGACTGTGTGGCTGTAGAAGAGCCACTTGAAATACGGTTGCATGGTCGCCCGGCAGCAGTGCTCATGAGAACACCCGGAGGGCCAGCGGAAGACCGGGAACTCATCATGGGATTTCTGTTCTGTGAAGGCGTCATCACCCTTGCCAGCCAGGTCTTAGAAATTGAGCGATTGGAAAATGTTGAGACATGCCAGCAAGTTACGGGCATGACAGGCACAACTGTTGATGTTCGACTCGATTCGCCATCCCGCGGACGGGGAATCGAGCGTTTTTTTTACAGCACCTCGAGTTGCGGTGCCTGCGGTAAGCGCAGCATCGATTCGTTGGAGGTAAAAGGCACCGGTGTTGGTAATGGCCCGATGGTGACTTCTGGGATGTTGCTGCAAGTCCTTGAGGATTCACGCCACCAACAAGCCCTGTTCACTTTGACGGGTGGTGTGCATTCTTCTGGGCTTTATACGCGCGCAGGAGCTCGCGTGGAACTGCGGGAAGATGTCGGCCGGCATAACGCGCTTGACAAGGTTATCGGCGCGCGCCTAATTGCAGATTGTATTCCTCTTGCAAATCACATTCTGGCCATATCTGGACGCGTTGGATACGAAATTATCCAGAAGGCCGCGGTTGCTGGCATTCCACTTATTGTTGCTGTTGGCGCGCCAACCAGCTTGGCGGTGAATCTGGCCGCCATTCATGGCATCACACTGGCAGGCTTCGCCAGGGCTGGAACCATGAACGTCTACACGCATCCACAGCGGATTGCAACCTAGGTGATCAATTCCGGAATTTAATCTGTGATTGTATCGCCTTCGGTACGCCCGGAAGCAGGAGACAGGAATTCCTGAGGCTTCGACAGGTCTAATACTTCTCCCGCCAGACTGGCGGAACGAATCTCGATGTTTTTCTCATCGACACCACCAGTTTCCACGATCACCCGGCGGACCTTTCCTGCACGCGCAACAAAGGCGACCGATTGGTCCTGCTGGCGAATGACAGCCGATTTTGGCAACACCCTGACATCGGTCCAAACCAACGGTATAGCCATTTTGATATAGGCCCCAACGCGAACCGGATGTGGAGCGGGATTGACGATGTCAGCCTCGACCCGCAGCGTTCGCGAGGTATTATCCAAAGCCCATCCGGTGCGGGAAATGCGGGCCTTCATATCAGGCCCGCCGCCACTAGGAAATCGCACCACAATGTCTCCATTGTTTTCCAGACGTGCTGCGAGTGTTTCAGGTAAATAGGCGACAGCACGCGCCGGGTCGATACGCGCAACGGTAAAAAGTGGCGGAGAACTCCCCACTTCGAGGATCTCTCCAGGGCTGCATGATCGTTTGGTAATCACCCCGTCAAACGGGGCCCTCACCGAGCGAAACTCCAGATAAGTTGCCGTGCGGGCAGCAATGGCCCGTGCCACATCTAGTTTTGCCGCCGCCGTAAGAACCGCGCCTTCCGCATGCACGACATCAGCATCTGCCTTGTCACGCGCTCTGCCAGCGGTTTCGAGACGCGCAAGCGCTTCTTCATGATGCGCCTCGGCAGCGCGGGCCTGATTACCGATTTCCTCACTCGTTTGCTGATCAAGAACACGATCCTTGACCAACCCAGCAACACGGCGATTCTCCGAACGCCACCGTTCCTGATTGGCCATGGTGCGCTTGATAGCTGCATCCGCCTCACGGATCAGCGCCACCACTGCTGTTTGCCCGGCACGCGCGGCTTTCAGCGCATGTTTGGATTGTTCCAGTTCAGCCTCTGCCAGCTTCGCCTCGGTTAGGCGCTGGGTGTGCTCCGCCACCAACTCCGGAGCATCGAGTCTGACCAGTAATTCGCCTTGGGTATTGCCCGATGGTCCACGCACAAAACTGCCAATATCCACCAAAACATCTGTCACTTGAGCAGCAATGCGTGCTTGCAGAACCGCTTCTTCCCTTGGCACAATTCGACCCGGCTCTTCCACGGTACGCCGCAGGGTTGTCACAACGAGCGGAACACGCGAAACAGCAACAGTTGGTTGACCGCTGGCTGTGGCTGCCATTACAGGCTGCAAAGGATTGCCGCAACCCGTCACGCCAACCATGGCAACTGAAGATCCGGTAATAATCATATGCAAGTGTCGCTTCATGTTATTCCCCAGCATTGGCATGGTCGGGATCGAGACTGAGCTCACGCAGAGGGGCCACCGATTCGAGGCACGCGAACAGCGATGGCAGTACCAACAACGAAACTAAAATGGAAGCCGCCAATCCGCCCATGACGGCTCGCGCCAGTGGCGCGCTCAATACGCCCGTTTCGCCCCCACCCAATGCCATGGGCGCCATGCCGGCAAGCATGGCCATACCTGTCATCAAAATTGGTCTGGCACGGGCCTGCAGCGCCTGTGCTGAAGCCTCGCGCGCCGCCGTTCCATTCCATCGCATCGCCCTGGCTTTAGACAAATACAAAATGGCATGGGCCACGCCAACTCCCAATGCAAGAATTGCCCCCATCAAAGAAGGCAAACTAATGGTGGTACCAGTAGCCACAAGCATGACACACAATCCAGCCAAAACACCGGGAACAACCAGCAACACAACCGCGACAAGGCGCACACTCTGAAAATAAGCAAGCACCAGCAAGGCAATAGCAACGATTGCAGCCACGCCTCCGAATGCAAGTCCACGGCTAAGCCTTGCCATGGGTTCCAACTGACCGCCCAAATGCGTTTCCACGCCGGTGGGAGGTGTCAATTCCGCCAGGGCCGCCACTACGCGTTGTCGGGCGGATGCCAAATCTCGCCCTTCAAGATTGGCAGTCACACGCACTTCGCGTTTCATGTTGAACCGATCAATCTGAGCTGGCATTTCTCCGGGAACAATTTTACCGACATCGCGCACCGCCAAGGGGGATGCACCACTGCCTCCAAGTGGTACTTCGGAAATGTCAACAGCCCGCGACATCCGGCTGGCAGGGACTTCCACCTGCACTTGGTAGCCGATTCCGTTACCTGGATCTCGCCAGTAAACGGGCAATGTAAACCTGGTAGACGATGTCGCTGCAATCAGAGCACGCGCCACATCCCCGGCTTGAAGGCCAGCCATGGCTGCCGCCTCGCGGTCGATCTTCACGCCAAGGGTTGGATATTCGAGTGACTGTGCCGTTTGCACGTCCGCCAACCCAGTGATTCCGGCCAGAGCATTTTTTACCTCGGTAGCATGGCCGCGTACATCTGGCAGTTTGGCTCCGCGAACCGAAACTTCAACGGGCATATTGGCGCCCAGACTCATGACCTGATTCACAATATCAGATGGTTCAAACTGCACATGAACGCCCTGAACCTTGTCGGGCCAACGCGTGCGCGCCCAAGCGTTAAGATTGGCGAGAAGGTCTTTTCTCAATTCCCGACGCATGGCTGCGGTGGCCACAGATGCAGTGCGAATGCGCACCACAGATTCTTCGGGACCGCCCATCCATAGGTGAATATAATTGACGGGATAACTTGATGGAATTTGTCCGACATAAGCGAGAGACAGTTGAAGATTTCCAGCACCCACGACCTCATTCACACGGTTCAGCGCTTCCAATGTTAATGCTTCGGTTTCCTCAATACGCGTACCCGCCGGCCCGCGCAGCCGGAAGACCATTTCGTGGGATTCAACAGGTGGAAATAGATCTCCTCCCAGACGAGGCAAAGCCCAAACGAATATCCCTGTTACCACTGCCAAATACAGTCCTGCCACGGGCCAGCGCCAGCGTGGCAATGCCGCAAGCAATGTCTCTGCCACACCGCGGTCTTCAGCCATAGCGCGACGACATGGAAGCAAGATCCATGCCGCAAGTACAGGTACCAGTGTTACCGAAGCCGCATACGAGGCAGTCATGGCCAAAAGCACAGCCAGAGACAGTGGAATGAACAAGGCTCGCGCTTCACCCTCTAAAAACAGCGCGGGTGTGAACACCGCTGCAATACACAGAAGCGCCAGTAAGCGTGGAGGCGCGGTTTCACGGTTGCCATCCACCACAGCACGCGACACAAGAACCCCGAAGCCAAGGCGAGTGTGGATATTTTCAATTTCAACAGTGGCCTCATCCACCAGAATTCCAATAGCTAAGGCCAATCCACCCAATGTCATGAGATTGAGTGTTTGCCCGCACAGGTGCAATCCAAGAACCGCAGCCAGCAAGGCTATCGGAATGGTGGCCACCACCACCAGCGCCCCTCGCCAGCTTCGCAGGAAAACCAGCACCATCATGCCTGTCAGAATTGCGCCCAAAAAGGCTTCCTGCGTCAATGAATCGAGTGCGGCCGTTACCAGCACCGATTGATCGAATTCAAAACGGACATCCACTTCCGGCGGTAATGCTGCTTTCATTTTGGGCAAGGCCGCGCGAATGCCGCTCACCACATCAAGAGTAGATGCGTCGGCTCTTTTGGTGGCAATGAGGTAAACCGCCCGGCGGCCATCCACCAGGGTATAACCAGTTGTAATGTCGGTAGCATCTTCAATGAATGGAGCGACATCACGCACGAATACCTTCCCAGTGGCATCCAGCGGAATCGCCCCGAGTTCCGCTGGGTCTGTCACCATGGAATTGACAGGTACCAAGGGCATGGAATCGGCGGTGCGAATGGCACCCGATGGGCTCACTTCGTTGCCGCGGGAAATGGCACGCGCCACATCATCGGGCGAGATCCGCAAATCTTTCAGGCGGTCGGGATCGACCCGCACCACGATGGTGCGCTGACTACCGCCCATGGGTGGTGGTGCCGACACACCAGGAATTGCGGCAAACATCGGCCGGACCTTGAAAAGTGCCTGATCCTGAATCTGGCCGACAGAGAGTGTCGGGCTTGATAACAATAAATAGCCCACCGCCGCGCTTCCAGCATCGTATCGCATCACAAATGGTGGCAAAGTCCCGGGCGGCATGAAGGCGCGCGATCGATTGACTTGAGCAACCGTTTCCGCCAATCCCTGCGCCATATCGGAACCTGGATGAAACTGAAGTTTCATCAACGCCACACCTTGAATGCAGTGAGTTTCCACCGATTTGATGCCATTGATGTATAAAAAATGATATTCGTAATAGTTGGCCAGCAAGCCTTCCATCTGGCCGGGGTCCATTCCACCGTACGGTTGGCAGACATAAAGCACAGGCAAATCAAGAACTGGAAAAATATCTTTGCGGATACGATTAAATGCAAATATCCCTGCAAGGGCCACAGCAAGCCAGACCACAATCCAAGTAACAGGTCGGCGCAGGGCCATTCTTGCAGGATTCATGGTGCCGCATCCCGTTTTCAAGGAGCCAGGGGTGTGGGTGCTGGGAGAGCTTCTGGACGATCTGTCCCTTCGGCTGGCCCTTCCATGGCCTGAGCAGGATTACCTAGCGCGCGATACAACTGAAACTGGGCTCGATTCCGCTCCGCGACGGCCAGATAAAAATCGTTATAGGCACTCGAAAGAGCCTGAAGCGCCTGCACGGCTTCCTGCGGCCGGAAAACCAACGCTACCATTTCGCCGCTGCGCCGAAGCTGGCCCAACCCTTGCAGGTTTTTCTCTGCCGATTCCCGAGCATATCGCAAACCTTGCTCGGCCTGCCCGTACCGCGCCTTGGCGCGCAGGCTGCGCGATCGCGATTGCATCACTTCGGCATCGACCTGATAGCGGGTTTTCACCAGTTCTTGCTCAGCCAATTCCCGTTGGGCTTTCCTCTCGCGTACTAAAGCCACGTTACCCATTCCCAGATTCTTCATTTCCCAGAGTATCTGCACGTCAACACTGTTGCGGCCGGCGAAATCGTTTAGGGAATCGTTGATACCACCACCAAAAACACCGCCTGCCAAAGTTCCAGACGGATTCGTTGCTGCTCCTCGCAACAAAATCGACGGTATGAATGGCCGGGCACGTTCCTGCTTCAACCGCATGTTGCTGGCCTCGATCGATGCGGCCTGCGCTCCCAATTCTGGACGCATACCACGGGCGGCCTCACGCATCTCATCGGCTGGTTGCGCGGTATCAACCAATTCCAAAATCAAGTGCGGTGGTTCCATCGGAGACAGCAACGAGATACCGTCTAATCTCAATACGGCGGACAATCCGGCACTCGATACTTCCCACCGTTCTTTGGCACGCTCCACTTCCTGTTCGCGGCGCACTCGTTCCGCCCGCACACGGCTCACTTCCACTTCGGGAACAATGCCAGGGGCCAGCTTCTCGACGCGCCTTTCGAGGTCGCGAATCCGCTCAAGCGTATCAAGAGCACCGGCAAGCTCTCCACGCGCCTGTTGCAGCACACAATAAGCATCGGCTATTTGATAAAGTGTATCGTTGAGTGTTGCCTGCAGTTCAGCCTCACGGCCACGTACAACCTGTTTGGCCGCCAGAGGCGAATAAATCGCATCGGTCAGGCCAAACACAGCAACAGGACCAGCGCCCGCCATGATCGCGCTTTTGCTGGTTGTGATCACATCGCCATCAATACGCTGAATGCGGCCGTCGTGTCGCAAATAATCGAAGCCCACAACCAGATCGGGTATCCAAAGCACTTGGGCTCGTTCGAGTTGGGCTTGAGCCACCTCAATACGCCGCCCGGCCAAAATGATGTCGATTGGACGAACACGGGCCAGTTGCAAAGCCGTAGGAAGGGTTACCCGCATAACCGTGTCATCGGTTGGCTTGGGTTCTGGTAAGGGATCAACCCAACCAGCTATCAACAGTATCAAGCCAATCAACATGCGCTGCTGCCATGACAAGGATCGCCTATCCTCCTATCGGCATTAGAAAAATGCGCACTTTACGACAAACTGTTAAAATCGGAAGAAGCTTTGACCACACTAATTGTGGCAACTAGTCTCCCTACGGCTTGAGCTTGTTTGCATTGGAAAAATTGAATACGAGCAAAAATACGGAGTATCATGCGAAACATTCAACTATTTGCTTGTTTTTTAATCAGTCTGTCATGCTTGGAAACGAGTTTGGCTTGGGGGGAGGACCCGCCACCCGAAGCCGTTTCGGAAATAGATCCTGATATTCCGGCGGTGGCTCCAATCATTCAAGACCGCGTTGGCCCCGGAACAGGCGGCGGACCAGGCCCAGGCGGTGGTATGGGTGCCCCGGGGATGGGACCGCCAGGATATATGGCCACATGGTACCCTTCCCGCCCTGCCTCCAATACTTTTGGCGATCTTGGCTTTGTCCGGCAAAATCTTTCGGGTGCCGTGCCAATCTGGAAGGAAGGTGGCGACACGGTATTATTGATGGCAGGGGTAAGAAACACTTTATTCTCCACCGATGTTATTCTACCAGATACCCAACGCCCATTCCCCAGCGAGTTGTGGAATATCAATTTTGGACTGATGCACACCCACAAGTTCGAGAATGGTTGGTCCAGCGGGTTGAGCACAACGATTGGATCCGCGAGCGACAAACCATTTCACGGCCTTCGTGAAATGGATTACAGCATTTTTGGTTTCCTTAAAGTTCCTACCCAGAATGATCGTGATGCCTGGATGTTCTCGATCATGTACTCGCCTGTTGGCAACGTGGCATTCCCGATTCCTGGAATTGCCTATTCTTGGAAACCGTCGGATGATTTTAACATGAGCATTGGGTTGCCATTTTTGATCAAGTGGAAGCCCGTGGAAGATCTGACTCTCACATTTTCTTATATCCCAGTCACCAATATCAATGCGCGAGCGACTTACCGGGTCATTGACGAAGTCAACATTTACTGCGGTTTTGAATGGTTATACGAGGCCTATTTCCTTGCTGACCGCGCGGTACAGAATGAACGGTTTCTTGGTTTTGAAAAGCGCCTCATTGGTGGCTTACGCTGGGCAATCTGGACTCATGCCACACTTGACTTCAACGCGGGGTATTCTTTCGACCGGTACTATGGACAAGGCACAAGCCAAATCTCCAACTTGCACGACGAAGTGAATATCAGCCCGGGAGCGTTCGTTGGAGCAAATCTACTCGTCACGTGGTGACTGCTGAAACATAATCCGCATGCAAAAGCCCGTGGATTTGTCTTCTCCACGGGCTTTTGAATATTGTGTTTATTGTGATCGCGTCAACGCGACGACTTCACCGCTGTTGCTGTGGGAAATTCCGCTGGCACAGGAATTGAAACCTTGCCGGTGGCTGCCCATTCCGAACCGCGCTCAAGAACAGAGGCAAAACCAAGGCACTTCATGGCCACAACGTCGTGGCCCATCGGGGTATGGAAAACACGGCCTTTGCCGAATGCAACCGTCCAGATCATGGGTTCATGCACCTTGGTGCCCTTGGAATAAGCCGTACCAATGAGGTGAATATCCTTGATGGGGCCACGCATGTTGTCATAAAGCTCATCCTTGGCATGAAGCCATTCGGTAGGCATGCCCTTCACCACGGGGTGCTGAGCATCGCGCAAGGTGACAGAGAATTCCCCTGTGTAGCGGTGGCCTGAACCATCGCCCTGACCGTTGGGCACGCGCACTTCCTTACCGGAATCATCGACATACAACCTGTCGCCTCCCTTGTTGCCACGCCATCCCATACCGATCATCTGGTTGTACTCGTTCCAGTTGCCAAAGGCATTGTTGGCGGCATGAACCACGACAACACCCAGTTTGCCTTCGCCAACGAGGGTTTCAAAATCATTCTGGAGTTCTTTACCCCACGTTTCGCCATTGTAGTTAAGCACCACCACCGCGTATTTTTTCAAATCGGGGCGGAATTTTTGAATAGCCTTGTCTTCCTTCGAAGGCGTGGTGGCCACATCAACGCTGAAGCGACCACTGCGGTTCAGAACATCCTTCAGGATTGGCGTGGTTGCCTTCCAGTTGTGGTTGTTCTGTCCATCAATGATCAACAGCGGGATTTTGTCCTGCGCGGACGCGGCACACGCCACCCCGAAAATTGCCACAAACGCTGCCAGAAAACGCATCAGACACCTCCAAACATACAACTGCCACCAAAACGGGCGAACTTCGATATTCTACGGTTCGAATGTCAACTGCCTAGCACAACGGCGCCCAGCAGGTCGCAGAGAACCAAAATTGGGTAAAGGCGGGCATCGCATGGAAGATCTGGCTGGGCAAGATATGCCCTGATACGCGACAGATCCCAAAGTTCTGAACCAATTTCCTCATGGCCATCCAGAGATTGGCTTGTACCGTCGTCGCTCGCTTCCACAAACACCAGTTGAACCTGCTCATCAGTCATGCCCGGACTGCTGTAAAGTGGCGGAGAAATACGCAGCACGCGTGTGATTTTCAAACCGGTTTCTTCCAGAAGCTCGCGCGCTGCGGCGTCGGCAGGCAACTCTCCGTGCTCGAGCAACCCAGCCGGCAAGGCATACACAGGGCCATTCGTGGGAACACGCGTTTCACGAACCACCGATAACCGGGCTCCACCAGAACCAGGTACAATGGCAACAACACCCACGGCATCAGCAGCCCAAGCGCCCGGCATCGACTCGGCCCTTCGGCTGGCAAAAACCCACGTGCCTGATTCGCCATGGTGATCGTAGGCCGCTTCCACAAGATTAAGCCATTTTTGATTCGTCAAAAACTTTGTTCCTGTCACGCGCACGGGACTATGCTCCTTTCAGATAGCTTCGGGACCGCGTTCACCGGTACGAATGCGAATGCAATCCTCAAGGGGAAGGATGAATATCTTGCCATCACCCGTCCGCCCCTCAGCCCCGGTACGGCCTGCCTTCATGATGGCATTAACCGTCAATTCCACAAAATCTTCATTAACAGCGATCTGCAACTGAACCTTGCGCACCAGATGTGAGGTCTGGTCTTGTCCGCGGTAAACTTCAGACTGCCCACGTTGCCGACCAAATCCCTGCACATCAACCATCGTGAGCCTGAACACTTCAACGTCGTTGAGCGCTTCTTTGACAGCTTCCAGCCTAGAAGCATTGATAATGGCAAGGATCAGCTTCACGACACGGATCCTTTCCGGGTGGTCTTTGGCGCGCAGGGCGATACGGCACCCATTCCAGCCAAACACGATTTATCGACACCATAATTATCAAATCGAACGGTTACAAACGCGTCGAACCACTTGCGTATATCCGGCAATACCCCGGAGTCGTAACCTGGCCGCACATGCCATACGCGGCCCAGAATATCTTCGCGGATTTCGCCACGGTCCACCACGACACGACCACTTTTGATTACAGCGCGCGGAAGCTCGAACATGCGCCGACGATCCGTATCGGGTGTGTAAATCGTGATATCCGCATCGGCACCCGCGCCAAGGTGGCCCTTGTTTGTCATACCCAGAATGCGGGCAGGCCCCGCGCGGCTGATAATTGCGATTTCTTGAAGGCTGTACTCACGGTCGAGGTCGGCAAGGACGCACCGTTCGCGAACACGGGGATGCACACGCTTCAGGATTTCATTCCGATAGTTCCTATCCATTAAAAGAGCGATAATTTCCGGATAAGACACAAAACTCGCGCCGTTGGGATGATCTGTGCTCATCACCACCTGCCACGGATCATTGACTAATAGGTACCATTCCAGTCCGATGGCCCATTGCAATCCGTGAACAAAGCTCTTTTCCTTGTAGACTATCGGCACGATTCCGCAGCCTGCTTCCAGTTCCGTATCGGAGCTGGTCCATTTTCTTCCCGTTACCTTGTGCAGGAAATAACCAAGTGGACCATCTCCTGTCATCGATGTCGTGGGCCCGAACAAGACTTGTCCAACATCCACCGTCACTTCGGGATGAGCGTTGATCCAACTGGCCAAAGCTGGAACGTCTGAACAAAACGAACCCTGATCGTTGGAATCGCCTCCATAACTATGAAATTGAATGTGCGTTAAGTGCGCGCGACGGCCCTCAAGCGCCTCCATGCTCGCCAGTGTTGTGGCGGAATTACCTGGTAGTCCCAGATTGTTGCAATGCACATGAACGGAATGAGGCAAATGCAAATCCATTGCGATCTGGGCAAGTCCCTTCAAGATCATTCTTGGAGTGCAGTCCAGATGGGGCACCTTCTCATCCAGCGAGTGAATATTATCCCAACCAGTCTTCCACGCTTCTACACCACCCGGATTGACAACTTTGATCCCATACCCGCGCGACGATTCCAGCAACCACCCGGTAAAGGCACGCGCCCGCTCATATTCCCCTTCGGCGAGAGCTTTGAGTGCATAATAATTATTGCCCATCAATACCAAAAACGCCTTGTCAAGTATCGGGGTATCGAGAAACTCCTCGTGCGCATGCAGGGCAGACAGTGGGGGAATCGCGGCATCGACCGCGGTTGTATACCCGAGCCCTGCGTATAGGTAACCTGTTGCAAATGAGCTTGGCACACTCCCCGTGGTTCCCGACCGCGTAATGGTGGTACGTGGTACTGGTGGGGCATCTCTATGGTCTTCCGGCCTCATTTTGCGGGCCATGTTCACCTTGGGCCCAACAATATGGCAGTGCATGTCCACACCACCAGGCATTATCACCAATCCGCTAGCATCGATAGTCTGGTCTGGTAACTCTTCGGGAGTGGGACCATCCACGATGCTGGCATCGCGAATCCAAAGATCCATCACCACGCCATTGCGGCCGTTGGCGGGGTCGTAAACAGTACCGTTTTTTATTCGGATCAGGGTCATATTCGTGGCCCTATTGCACGAATCGCCTGATCGATTCCACGCAGCACGCTTGTTTGGGAAAGTCTTGGAGAATCGAAGGCAGGTCTTAATGTTAAAGGAACATCGTCTGCGCGACACACTGTTCCCGAGGTTTCAAAGGCATAATTTGCCACGAAAAATGCCACCGTCGCACGATTCAAAGCTACTGTCGAGGTGCAATCCAGAACAACACAAGGGATCTTCGCTAAATGATCGAGAGCATCTTGAGGCAAATCAACCACTGAATTGGCAGAAATAATCAGAGCAGCATCGGCTTCTCCACGTTCCAAGATGCCAGACACCGAAAATTCGCCGGGGTTGTACCTAGGGTACCCTCTTCCTAAATGCACGGCGCAGGGATACCCGGTTTGCCATGCGACCACATTTTCAGCGCCGTTTGAATTACCACGTTCTCCCATCGGCATCGCGTAAAACCGAGTGAATTCGTTCAGTTCTTGCGCCAGTATCGTGGCCGCCTCCACGTTCATTTGGCCACCGGAAGTCGCTGACAGACCGGAACCGAAAAACAGAACACCAAATTGGCACGACCGCATCCGGTTAGCCAGATCCTGCAATTTCTCGAGCGGAATACCCGTTCTGGCTCCAATACTGTCTGCAACAACCACTCCCTTAATGAGCGCGCGCAGGCACCACAAAACTTCAAAATCTTTGCCGGGCATGACTTGAAGAAACTGATCGGCCTCAACGGCACTGGCAGTTTGGCAGATATCCACCACCACCACATGCCTGTCCTTGCGCCCATTGGGAGTGAACAATCCGGAAGCCTTTGTGGAATAGCGATCGGCATGCCTCGGATGAGACTCGGTAGGGTTGGTGCCCCATAGCACAATTAAATCTGCCCGGTTTTTGACTTCGCCCAGCGAACAAGCCACTTTGCCAACACTCTGGAATGCCATACCAGACTGGCTGAAGGCCTGCCCCGCAGTCGTGTCGATACAACCACCCACCCGATCAGCAATGGCTACCGCCATGCGTTGGGCCTCGCCAACACTTTCAGATAAGCCATACACAATGGGAAACCGCGCATCCGCCAATATTTTGGCCGCTTTGGCGAATGCTTCTTCAAGCGGCACGGCAACACCGTGAACCATCGCTCCTGTTTGAAGTTCAGCCCTGTAACCGAGATAATCAGCCCTGCCTAATTCACAGGCGTTTTCCGCATTTACAATCTGGTTACCTGCAATGGTGAGTTGAATGTCGTCGCACAAGCAACCGCAAAACGTGCAAACAGCGTCAGAAACCACGCGCAGGGAGGTGCGGTCGGTCTTGGGCGCAATGGCCATGGTTTTCCATTCCGGGGAGAGGGAAGGCACAGATTTATAGTACTTGGATGATCAGGCCATGTCGATTCCCTTGCCACGTACGTGGCAAGGGAGACTGGAAGTCATCATTTCTTGATTTGTGACATGACGTATGCCAACAGGTCGGCGGGTTCGCCGGGCTTGAGCCCTTCAAGCAAACCATCGGGCATGATGGACTGCTTGGTGGATGTGCGGGCCTCGATACGTGTCAATGGAACAGTGGTTTCTCCCTCAGCCGAACCAAGCACCAAATGTGTTGCCGTCTCCTGCTTGACAACGCCAACAAGAACCCGGCCGTCCTTGGTTTCCACAATGGTGCGCAGGTGTTCGCGGCCCACAACCGCGGAAGGATCCACAATATTCTCAAGCCAATAACGAATTTCACCTCGCTGACCACCGGTAAGGTCTGGACCGAGGTTCCCTCCCTCACCAAACATTTTGTGACATACGCCGCAGGATCGGGCGAAAAGAGCCTTTCCTCGGACAGAGTCGCCCTTGGCAATCACTTCCGGGCTGAGCGCGCCGCGCCAACGCTCGAGCATCTGCTTGCGGTCGCCACTGATGGGTTGAATACTGCCCCACGACTTTTCCAGTCTTTCAGTCAAAGCAGGATCCTTGAGCTCTGCAATCTGACGAGCCAAGTGAGCTGGCAATTCACGATGGTCGATAGCCTTGCTTTCAAGGGCATCCACCAGCACGCGCGCCCACGCTTTGCGGCCAACCAAAAGGCCGAGTATTCCCTGCCTGGCACGCGGAGCAGCCTTGGGCATTCCCGCGACAAGCCCTTGAGCCAACGATAGGTCTGCCCCTGTACCAATGGCTCTCAAGGCTGGTTCTGCCAGATCTTCATTTCCCAAATAACCCAATAAGAATTGCAGGTCGCCGCGCGGGCGTGCGGCCCAAGCATCGAGCGCCCCCGCACGGACTGGCATGGTATTACTCGAATCATCCGCCAAGGCTCGTAACGCGCCAGACACATCTGGTGTCGCGAAGACCTGCGCTAGGCGCATGGCCGCCAATCGGGTTTCAGCTTCAGGCCGTTTATCCAATACAGAGAAAGCCTTTTCCCACCCTTCAGGTGCAGCAACATTAGGCCGGCCTGCCATGCCATCGCCCCAACCAGCAAGAAGGAAACCTAATTGTGAAGGATGAACACCAGCAGATCCACCCATGGCGCGTACCAACCACGTATCGCCTTCAGTAGTTCCAGCCACACGTCGGGCAATGAACCTCGCCAGTGGGGGAAGGCACGGTTGGGCCAACAATCGTTCACGGGCAGAAGCGGAAGCCGAAACAAGCGGTTCGATGCGATACCAGAGCAGCAGTGGAATCATGGGGTCGGCAATATCGCCCATATGGCGAGCCAATGGTTCCAGCAAATCAAGCCTTTGTGCGGCTGGCAACTGGTCCGCTGCCGAAATCAGAGCCAAGCGCACGCGCGCCGATGGTTCCCCTTGGCGCACCTTGGCAATCCAAGCATCAGCACGGCCTGCCAGCCCCAACCTGGCGCTCCACGCCCGCACGTTTTCATCTGAATCCTGAACGGTCGCATCCAGCACAGTTGCAGGAACACCCCCCATACCCGCAAGAGCCCACAAGGCCGTCAGGCGCACTCTACCGTCACTGCCTTGTGCCGTTGCAGCTTGTTCGATGGCGCCCAGAACATTCCGACGATCGGGTCCAAGATCTCCCCTGTCGAAGCGTGTTCTCAAGGTCATGCGGGCCTGCTCTTCAAGCCAGCCATCGCCCGAAGCAAGCAATGAGACAAGGCCAGCCGAAGACAGACTGGCAGGTTTTTCCTGCCGTGGCAGATCCTTGCTCGGCACCACCCGATAAATTCGGCCAGTCACACCATCGGTTTTTTCGTAGTTGTGGCATTCACCGGTATCGGACCAGTCTGTGACAAAAATGGAAGCGTCTGGTCCCTGAGCCACCACGAGGCCACGGAACCATGGATCACCAGACTGAATTGGATCGGGCCGGTGAACCGCCTTATAAGTTGATCCATTGCGCTCCAACAGATCGGAATTAACCCGCATGCCATGGATATTCGCCATCAACGCGCAACCGTTCACGCCCTCTGGAAAGGCAGGATGCCGAACGATAGCGAGGCCCGCATGGGCGTGACCACCACCGGCAACCGAATGCACACCCTGACCGCCACGTGAACTGGTCCAGTGCCCACCACCCCAGTGGAGGTGATCGGCGATGGTGGGCATCAGTTGGTAAGCATAAGGGTTGGGATCATTGCCAAACATACGTTCAAAACGGGCGCCAGGAGCGGCATGCCAAAGGTGTGCAATCACGCAATTGGAAATAAAAGCCTCGCCTGTCGCATCAAAATCAAGCCCCCATGGATTGGTGGTGCCATGAGCCACCACATCGAAACGGGCTGTGCGCGGATCATACCGCCACACTCCACAATTAAAATTCACACGCTTATCTGCCGGTGTACCTGGAGCACCAACCGATGCGTTACCCAAAATACCATTGCACCCCCACAACCAGCCATCTGGCCCAAAACGCAAACTGCTAACCACATTGTGCTTGGCCTTCAGGTCCCAACCGTCCAAAACCACTTTTGCAGGGCCATCGGGGCGATCGTCGCCATTCGCGTCTGGAATTACGACAAGATTAGGAGTGGCGGCCAACCACACTCCTCCAGCGCCCAAGGCAATTCCCGAGACATTGGTTAAACCATCAGCAAAAACAGTTCGCTTATCTGCTTTGCCGTCTCCATCAGTATCTTCCAATATCACGACGCGATCCAAGCCTTTGGATCCATCTATAATCCATTTAGGGTACGAAAAGTTTTCCACCACCCAAACACGGCCCTTGGCATCTGTTGTCATGGCCATGGGCTGGGAAATCATCGGTTCACTGGCAAACAATGTCGATTTCATGCCTGCTGGCACCACAAGGCTGCGCGCGGCAGCTTCTGGTGGCAGGGGCCGGTCGATCTGAAGAAACACGGCACCAAAAATGGAGAGAAGCAATGACATCGGACACCTCAAAAAACTACCGCACCGAAGGCGGGTTTCGTAAGTAAGCGAAAAAGTGCGCCAGATCTTCGTCTGGCAGGCCATCCAGTAACTTGTCGGGCATCAGCGACTGGGGAGAAGCACTGATACTTTCAATACGGGAACGGGGCAAGGTGACACGTTCATTTTTGGCGTCAGCCACCACAACCGCATTGGCATTGGCTTCGATCACGACGCCCGTAATAACCCGCCCTTCGGTTGTTTCAATCACTTGCGACTGAAACTCAGGGCGAATCGATGCCGAAGGGTCCACAATATTGCCAATCAGGTGCATTAAGTTCGAACGATCTGCAGTGGTCAGGTCCGGACCAAGTTTAATGCCTTCACCCTGAAACTGGTGGCAGCCTGCGCACTGCTTGCGGAAAATTTCCCGGCCGCGGACAGCGTCAGCTTTACCATGGCGATTCACAACAAGGTTGATGTAACTAATACGCGCCTGTTTCTCTCCGGGCGTGGCTGAGAGTCGGCCAAACCGTTTCTCAACCCAAGGGTTAATAACCGGGTCGTTCAATTGGGCCAAACGGCGGGCCTCTTCAACCGACAGATCAGCCTGTGCCACTTGTCCAGCATCCACGGCCTTCAGAAACAACCCAGCAGTATCGGACCTAGATATTAAAAGTGATCTTGCGGCAGCACGCTCGCCGGCGGGCATGAGTTTGTACCCTGAAATAACATCGCCCACCCAATCGACACCCGCAAGCCGAGCCACTGCACCAAGAGCAGCTTTGCGCCCGACAGCATCATTTCCACGCACCCATGTTCTAGCAAGCAGTCCTGTCGAAACAGGATCGATGGCAACTGCCAGATCCATCAACCCGGCGCGTTCAGCCATGGGGGCATTAACGTCCGCCACGCGAGCGAGAATTGCCGTGCGCGTGGCAGGATCTCCAAGCCTTCCTGCCAAGCGAACAAGACGCTGATCCGACGATTTCCCCATGGCCTGCGCTAATGCCTTCAATCCTTCAGGTGGAGCGGCAAGAACAACACCTGCCAAGGCCTGCTCCATTCCTTCAACCATCTGTTTTCGACGTGCCGGATCTTCTGTTCCGCTATCATTCCACAGAGTTGCCAGCGCCACCGATTCCCCATCCAAGCGGGAAGTCAACCAACGACGAGACAACCTCGAAGCAATATGCGCCCTAAAAACAGGATAATCCCAAGCTGAGTTTTCCTTCACCCAAACTGCTACCGCTGCGGGTGACCGACCGGCAACTGTTTCCACAGCCCACCACGACAGCAATGGAATGAATGGGTCAGCCGAAGCCGATGCGTCCTTCAAGACAGGAACCAGCATCGCAAGTGCCTGCTCATCCGGTAGTCGTTTTGCAGTTGCTGCTGCCTGTGACAGCACAATGGGAGATTTTTCAGAAGCCAATGATGTCTTTACCACAGAAACCAGATCGGCTGGAATGCGACCCGTATCGCCAACCAAGCGGATAGCCCATGATCGCATATGTTCGGATGGATGCGTCAATGCGCGTCTGGCCCGGTCCCCGGTCAATGGTTCAATTCCATGAGCGGCCCACAACGCTTCTAGCGCCAAAGCGTTGTCGGAACCCGAGATGAGCCGATCGAGAAAGGGCAATACCGCCACAGCATGCCTTTCGGCCAGCAATCGCCTCGCCTCGCGGCGCCACCAAACGTTGGAGTTGGAAAGCAGTTCAACAAGTTCTTGAGATGTCTTTTTATTGATGTTGAATGGTGCAAAAGGAGGAGCGTCCTTTATATGTAAGCGATAAATCCGTCCATTGGATCTGTCCCACGTATCAAGCGGGTCGAGGTGTGTCGCGCGCTTGTCGTACCAATCGACCACATATACTGCGGCATCTGGTCCGACGAGCAGATCAATTGGGCGGAACCAGTTGTCGCGAGCATCGATGGCTGTGCCTGCATGATGAGCTTTGAAAGTGGAACCAGAAGGCTCTAATTGGTGCCAATTCACCACGCTGGAAAGCAAATTACCCGCTATATATTGGTTTTCACGTTCGGGCCCAAATGCTCCGCCCTGATAAATGACACCACCACACGTCACATGCCCTCCCTCAAATTTCTGATAGGGAACATGTTCGAAATAACCGTAGGCGTGGGAGTTGTGAAGTGGTCCGTGTTTGGAAAAGCCTTTCACGTGATACGCGCCCTGCATCTGGTGCAACATGGCATGGCCACCGTAGTTGGTACCTGCCATCAATTGTCCATGTCGGTCAAAATCGAGCCCCCAAGTGTTGCCTCCACCTTCACTGAACAATTCAAAAGCACGCGTCACAGGATGGTAGCGCCAGATTCCCTGCTGAAATTCAATGCCACGAACTTTGGCTGTTACCGTGCTTCCCTGAGCGCCATAAAGCCAACCGTCTGGCCCCCATACCATGCTATTGGCATGGGCATGGGAGTCTTCCATACCAAACCCGGAAAGAAGGACCTCCGGATCGCCATCTGGAAGATCGTCTCCATTTTTGTCGGGATAAAAAAGCAGGTAAGGAGACTGAAGCACATATACGCCGCCATGGCCGAGCGCGAGAGCTGTGGCCAAGTTGAGGCCAGTGACAAAGTCTTTGGATTTTCGAAATCTGCCTTGCGCGTCTGGATCCTCTAGAATGGTAATACGATCCGCACCACGAGGCCCGCGAGGTGGTGGATCGGGCACTTTGTCCCAAACCGTTCTCAGATATTGATCTTGCGTAACGGGCTTCAGCCCCGCCGGATTGGGGTATTGAAGATACTGAATAACCCACATTCTGCCACGGCCATCAAACGAAATACTCAGAGGCTGCCTAACCAGCGGTTCCGAGGCAATCAATCTGGCTTCGAAACCAGAGGGAACCGACATGCGGGCCAATGATTGTTCTGGGGAATACCCCTGAGCGCCAGCAACACCTGCAAGAGTCAGGCAAAAAACCAAAGACGTGATCAGCCTGAGCATAGGGTTGATCTCCGGGCAGGTACGTGCCAACAAGGGGGATCAGCAGTTTACACTGGCGATTTACCCTTCGCAACAACCGACCCGGCACCCGTTAGTTCAATCGGGGGTCAAGCAGCATGGCGGCAGGTCCAGCTGGCGCAGGAACAGCCATGGGCTTTGGCAACTCAATGGGCTTGCTGGGAACCGGAGATAATTTCGGATCGGGTAGTGGCGCTGTTGGAGCAAGCGGGGTTGGTACAGGAAGCGATTCCTTTTCCGAACCAACGGCAGGTGGACTGACTGGCCCGGGAACTGGGGTCAAAGGCAATGGCGCGGACAACGAACCGGGCAAGGACATCGATTGCTCAACAGGCGGCTTGATACTCAGATCTTTTTCTGCTTCGAAACGCCTACCGTCCTCCAGAGTGAAACTCGCCAAAATCTTGATTCTCGACGACCTTGGAATCGTTTGCCATCCCACGGTGAGCACATACCCGGAGGTCAGAAGACCCTGTTTCCATGAGGCTCGCAACTGTTCGGCATTGAAATCCCATGTTCCGACTGGTGATTTCAGCCCCTGAGAATCCACCTCCATTACCATGATCGTGGCGCAGGCAGGTGCACGAACCAACCGTCCATCAGAATCTCGCGGTTCCAGAACAACCTGCAAACCTTCATCACCGGGCAAGCGATCATCGTCGACAGCAGTCGTGGAACGTCCAACCACCAACGATCTTACTGGATACAGAGGTGTGAATGGATCGTTTGTCGATGGTCCGGCTAAACCGCGGGTGGCACGCACCTCGGTCTGCAAGGCTAGGTTATAGCCAGCCAACTTATCGACATCGTTTTGGAGATCGTAGATCCATTGATCACGGGCACGAATGGTGGTTTCCAGCTTATCTTTGCCGGAAGAGCGGCAAGCTGGAAGCAATACCACGGGCGCCAAAGCCAAACTAAGGCAAATAAACGGACGAAAACGCATGAAGTCCCCCAGCCTACGGCGTCGCTCCGGGAGGGCGCTTCCTGCGCATCGACCCCGAATCGACCACCCGCATGGGGGACGAAACGGGGCTTAGGAGACCAGGTGACCTTTGGGCATGCTATCGATCACGTGATCAATAAGCCCATATTCCTTGGCTTCCTGGGCCGTCATGAAATTGTCGCGATCCGTATCTTTTTCAACTCTTTCCAGAGGCTGACCTGTCAGCTTGCTCAACAGTTGATTCATTTCATTCTTGGTGCGCAGCAAGTGGCGCGTGCGGATCTCAATGTCTGTGGCAGGACCACGGGCACCACCCAGCACCTGGTGAATCATCACCTCGGCGTGGGGAAGCGCATGGCGCTTGCCATGAGTTCCAGCAGCAAGAAGAGTCGAACCCATGCTGGCTGCCAAGCCAATGCAGTAGGTGGCGACATCACACGAAACATATCGCATAATATCAAATATACCCATCCCAGCGGTTACTGAACCACCAGGTGAGTTGATGTACATGTGGATATCGGCCTTGGAATCGAGTTTGTGCAGGTAGAGCATCTGGGCTATGACCAGATTGGCACTATCATCGTCTACTTCGCCAAGCATGAAGATAATACGCTCTTCCAACAGGCGACCGTACAGGTCAATGACCCGTTCCTGCTCGCCGCGACGTTCAAGGACAAACGGAATCTGCGGCATGGTACCCCTCTCCAGCCCGCGCCAGAGTCCGATTCAACATCGGTAACTGGCAGCGGTAAACTTCAGGAAATTGTCAGTTAAAAACAGGAATCAACCAAATCATGCCGATGGCTTCGATTTGGAATCCACGGACTTGATAAGCACTTCATCAACCAAACCGAAATCACGAGCTTCGGCCGCATTGAAGTAGTGGTTACGTTCGGTTTCGGCCTCGATCATATCGAGCGTCTTGCCCGTATGCCGTGCAAGAATTTCATTCAGCAAGCGCTTCATCTTGAGGATTTCGCGCATTTCAATTTCAACGTCCGAAGCTTGACCACCAATACCACTAGACCACGGCTGGTGAATCATGACCTTGGCATGTGGAAGCGCGAATCGCTTACCCTTGGTGCCCGCTGACAGAAGAATGGCGGCACCAGAAGCGGCCATACCCATGCAGTAGGTGGCTACCGGGCAGTCGATATACTGCATGGTGTCGTAAATAGCCAAGGTGCTGGTCACAGACCCACCTGGACTATTAATGTAAAATGAAATTTCTTGCGTGCGGTTTTCATTCTGCAGGTAAAGCATCTGCTGAATGACCATGTTGGCGGTCAGGTCGTTGATCACAGGTTCGTAAACGTTACCGCCGGCACAACCAAAGAAAATAATCCGGTTGTCCAGAAGAACATCGCCTGTCGAGCGACGGCCACCGTCACCGTCGCGAAAGCGAGCAGCGACGGCATCGAGAGGGTGAGAGCCTGTACGGGTTACGGACATATTCAACTCCATCGAATGAAGGGTGGCTTACCGCTATGCGATTGGGTGCATCAGGTCGATGGAATTTCTTCAGCAGCAGGATCGACCTCTGAACCAGAAACTGCCTGTGCTTCCGATGCGTGAACATCCGGTGCTTGCTTGGCTGCCTCTTCCAATGGAACTTCCACGAATTCGGCGTTGTCCATGATCAGGTCAACAGCCTTGCGTTCGAGGATTTCAGCAGCCAATGCGTCGATGAGATCGTCTTTTTCCATCCGGGCGCGCACCTTGCGATAGCTTTCGCCTTCGCGGGCTGCAATCCGGCGGATTTCCTCTTCGATATCACCTTCTTCAACTTCAATCTTTTCAGATTCAGCCACGCGCTGAAGCACGAAGTGTTCCTTCAATGCCTGCTCAGTGGACTTGAGAATGTCTTGCGACAGCAAGCGCTGGCGCTTGACAATTTCGTCTTCTGGAATGCCATCGGCGCGCATTTCCATCACGCGTCGAGCCATGGCGGTCCGAGCTTGCTTCATCAGAAGGTCGCGTGGGAGTTCCCAGTTCATTTCCTGGCCAATGAACGACATGAACTGCGTGCGGGCAACCTGACGCTGAGCATGCTCCAGACGGCGCTTGAGCAACGCTTCGACCAATTCGCGGAACTCGTCGGCGCGGTCGAGGCCGAATTGGCCAAGGAATTCATCGTTCAGTTCGGGCATTGGAACTTCCAGCACCTTTTCAATGGTGAGGAAACCCTTGACCGTCTGCCCACGAAGTTCCTGAACAGAAAGAGATTGCTGAAGAACAATCTCAACTTCAATGGTATCGCCAGTTTTCTTGCCAACGACCTGTTCGGCAAACTTTGGAGCCACGCCATCTTTAAACGCAAGCTGGCCATCCACCCGGAACGGATGGGATTTAATCATGCCGATCTGCTGCTCGCCATATTTTACAGGGCCAGAAAGGATAACCATGTCTTCCAACGCCACGGCTTCTTCCTTGGGAAGAGGTGTGCCGTAGGTTGCCAAAATGCGGCGTTCTTCGCGGACGATTTCTTCTGGGGTGTAGTGGTGAACAGGTTTGTTCAGCTTCAGGCCCTTGTATTCGGGCATGTTGAATTCTGGACGAACTTCCACTTCAAATTCGTATACAAAATCGCCTTCCATCGGGATTTCGATACGGTTTGGATCGATATTCGGAGGGCTGATCGGATTGAGCTTCTTGTCTTCCGACATTTGCTCAAGGCTTTGGTAAAGCAACTCGTTCTTGAGTTGCTCTGATATTTCTTTCTTGTAGCGGTTCTCAATCAGGCGCCGAGGAGCTTTGCCGTGACGAAACCCGTTAACTTGGGCGTCATCCGACAATTCCTTCAACTTGGCTTCAAATCGATCCTTCAATTCTGCCGCTTCCACCGTCACGGTGATGTGCTTTTTGCATGGGCCGGCTTCGCGCACTGCAACAGATTGGCGGATGGCGTTCTTCTTGTCGGAAGAAGTTTTGGTCGTTTCAGCGACCTCGATTCCCGTCTCGGTCATGGTCTGGGTATCCTGCGTTACGTGTGCGGTGATCGTGCGCGGGTCAATCCGGACGCCGCCAGCTAAAACGTTAGTGTAGGGATTGAACCGCCACAGGGAAAGGTCACCCGTACCGGAGCATGCCCTACGATCGTTTGGCATGACATGCAAAAAGGTCCGGGATTACTCCCGGACCTTTTGATTCCGAAGAGCGGGTGATGGGACTTGAACCCACGACAACCACGTTGGCAACGTGGCGCTCTACCACTGAGCTACACCCGCAACTCGCTCACAGCGAATGAACTTCTACACTATAATGACCAAACGAAAGGCCGCAAGGCCGGCTGAAAGATCTGTTGATCCGGACCGAAAACCTGTGGCTGGATTATTCGTGATATTCGCACCATTCCGACTTTTCTTCCAAACTTCTCCTGACGTTTTTCACCAACGTGCAACGATTAGTTCCAGTCTCTCGGGCTGGCATAAAATCCATGTTTTCATGGGATTCTAGATTGATGCGCCCCGATTTTTCGCGCCTGCAGTTATGGTCAACGTTCTTCTCGGTGCCACCACGGTTTGGCACAACGGCTTCTCCAAAAGAATCCTTCAGACTGGAGTTTGCTTCATGTTTTTGCTGGTTGTAGCTGCAATTGCAGCGTATTTGCTCGGTTCAATTCCATTTGGCTATTTGGCCGGCCGCCTCCATGGCGTTGATCTCCGCGCCGTTGGAAGTGGGAACATTGGTGCCACCAACGCTGGACGAGTGCTGGGCCGCCTGTGGGGTTGGGGCGTTTTTATACTGGATTTCAGCAAAGGCGCTGGATGCGCCCTACTTGGCATGATTCCCGCTTTTAAAGAAGGCCCATGGCCTGTGGAGTTGCCTGCCGCCCTGTGTGGCGCCGCCGCTCTGATCGGCCACCTTTTTCCTGTTTATCTTGGTTTCAAAGGCGGCAAGGGAGTCGCCACGGGCGCAGGGGTCATCGCCTGCCTTATTCCAATACCTTTCCTTCACGCACTGCTTCTTTGGCTACTGATCGTTCTTGCCACACGCATGATTTCCGCAGGTTCCGTCGTTGCTGCCATCGTGTTGGCTGCATGGGGGGTGGAGCGGTTTGCCCGGGGTGAATCTGCAGTGGCGTCAACACTTGCTCTTTGTTCCGGAATTGCTGTGATTCTCAAACATCTGGGCAACATCAAACGCATTATTTCCGGCACGGAAAATCGCCTGACAGACGGCCCATTGTTCCAGATATTGCCAGAGCGATTACTGCTGACTGCCAGTGGCGCTTGGTTGGGAATGGGTTTGTTTTTCAGCTTTACCGTGGGACTGGGTGTATTTGGCGCGTTTGAAGAATTGAGCCTTCGAGAATCTCGTCCTTATTGGCTAGCACTTCCTGAAGGGCTGACACGACCCGCCGAAACCGGGCTGCTTCTTCCAGATCCATTGCGAAAAGAACAGGGATCACTTTTGGCAGGAGTCGCTGTCAGTGCCCTTTTCCCTTGGTATTTTCACCTTCAAGCACTTTTGGGAGCCATTTGCCTCGGTGGTGCAGCAGGATGCCGACCAAGGCAACGTTGGTTAATTACCCTTGCAGCTGCAACTTGTCTTCTGGCACTGGCTGGCTGGGGCCTCGAACGCCATGTCGAAACTCTCCGCGTTCCGCGCAATGAATGGACCACTCGCTATATTTTGGCCAGCGACGCCGAGCGCACATCACTTGCCGAAAATGTCAGGAGCACACGCGCCGCTTTCAGACAAGGGCATACCGCCAGCTTGTTATTGAACATGGCGACACTCGCTGGCGTGGCTGGCATCACGCTGGTGGCATTGACCCGAAGCTCTAGGAAAGCCACGGATCAACCACCCTTCAATGCCAACGCCTCAACCTGAGCGATCAGGAACGGCATGGTTGTAAAAGCCGTCAAAAGTGCTGCTCCAATACCAAGACCAGCACCTGTTTCGAAAGGCAGGCCCACTCCAATGGTGAATATGACCATCCACAAAGCGATGTAAGAAAGGTTCAGCAACAACAAGACCGCGAACCAACCAGAGCCTGAGACTTTAAGGACGCCAAGGCCGTCCTCTTCCATGATCCGTCCAGAATCGTCTTTGTAAATAACTGATTTGGCTTTGCGTAAATCGGGGGTGACAGCGCTTTCCGGTTTGAACACCGCTTGATAATCAGCATCTTTACGATCTTGCTTAACCTTGATTTCTTTCAACCGCCTAGGCAATGGACGATCTGCCTCATTGATGTTTTTGTACTTGGGATATCCCGGAGCGGTTGTTCGCTCCCGCCGGTATGTCTCGACTCGGTCATCGATGGTCACCACCTGCATCTCATCGAATGGCGCGGGCCCCGAGTCCAGCGACGCCTGATGCAACGGTCGGGTGTGGCCCGGATAGCGAAACGTTAACATAATCCACACAATCCAAAACAGAAGCACAGCGGCAGTGCATGCTGGAATCCGCCAGAAAAAACCATCCACCGGCTGTTCGTAAATCCGAACCTGCATGGCGTAAGCCACGGCACCAATCATGGCGAGTGTGATCATGGTTAATACCGCTACAAACACAATCAACATCACCATGGACGGTCCCCCGATATCAACCAGATCGCCTTCTGATAATAGAGCATAGCACGATTGTCGTTCACATTCACGCGCTCCGTGGAATCGGTATTGAGACGCACGGTCAGGCCGGCTATAGCCCCATTGCCTGCATCGGTAATAGTTCACCTGCGGGTTTCGATCAAGAAGAGGTTCGATCAATGGGCATTCTGACAATCTGGCTGTCGATGGCGGATCTGGCATTGTCGCAGAACAGTCTGGCACCCACTCCGATGGTGCGTCCTGCCATTGAAAATCCCGATAGGCCTGTCCGCATCCAACCCGATTGGGCCGCAGGTATGGAGTGGTTGTATCGCGGCCAGATCACCGAGAATTTCCAGAGCGGGCAAGCAGAATACGCACGCGCCTACAGGCTTGAAGCACGTGCTCTGGCCTTGGGAAACAGGCAAGGTAATCGGACAGTGGCCATTCTGACACAGCTCCGCGAAAAGGACGCTGGACGCAAAAATAGTGGCGACCAGACTGCTACCACAATTCTCAACGTCTGCACGGTTAATGAACTGGGTCGCCTGCAAGAACAAGAACAAAGTAACCAAGCCTTGCCTTCCGGTGGCCTCATGGTCGAACGTGGCATGTTTTTGGAAGTACCACCGGGTGGTATCGCCCTTGGCGATGTTTGGGAAACCAGCGAACCCGGACAACCACCAACTCGTTGGAGTGCCGTGGGCCGGGAAACCGTTCAAGGCGTTCCCAGCCTGAAAATTGAAGGCGAACAGATGACGCCCGAATGGCGCCTTCCACGCGCGGACCGCACAGCTTGGCATCGAACCGAAATCGTATGGCTGGGGCTACGCAACGGTGTCGCTACCCGCGTAGAGCGGACAATTGAACGCCGCGAACCGGCCCGCGAGGCAACATCTCAAAAACGCGTTGTACGCTACGATCTCGATAGCAGTATCCAGTACCCTGCCAGCCTTTTGGCGGAACGGGTGCGGGATATTGATCAGGTCTGGAATTTAACCCGAGCCTCCATTCCCCTCATTCGCTCGGGAGGCACTCCAGAGGCTTTCAATGTTGTTTGCCGAAAAGTCGATTTACTGATGGATTCCTCCCCGGCAACTCCTTACAGGTCTGCCGTGATGCAGGTCAAACGCTCATTGGAATCCGCCCGTAAAGGAGAGCTCCCACCTCCGGTGTTGACAAACATTGGTTTTACCACGCCAGCCCAACCTAATTCTGTAGCCGGATCCTTGGCTGTAGGGCGGCCTGCGCCCGATTTTGTGGCGCCCTTTATTTATGGTGGCCAAGGCAGTGCCACTTTGAAAATCTGGAAAGATCAACCATTGCTTTTGGCGTTCATTCAACCTGGCACACCCGTCGCGGAACAGGTCGTTATTGCCTGCAAGAATTGGAAACAAAAGGCAGGAGATCGCCTTACCGTCTTGCTTCTTCCTGTAAAACCAGAATCCCGACCACTCGAGCGCTTGGTACGCGATACATCGTTCAAACCACAGGTCCTCGATGGAAGTGGTTTGCGAATCAGCTATGCGGTCGAGTCCACTCCTCGTCTGGTGCTGATGGACTCAAGGCACAAATGCCTTGGAATTTACGACGGCTGGGGCACCGAGGCCCAGACGGAGTGCGACCAGGAAATCGACCGTCTTCTAATGTCGATCCCCAACCGTTGATCCACACGATTGGTGCGACCGGAACGGATTGCCTGCGGATCATCCCATTCAAGGCCTCAACCCGAGACACGGCCGGGCAATTGGAGGTACGTTTCAACAGGAACTGGGAGGGTTTCATGGTACCCGGTACACTCAGCAGCCAAATTCCGGCTTGCACCGGCATTTGCGCGGTATCGGGTCAACGGCTGGAGCCGGGTGACGCCATTACGGTTGCGTTGATCAGGCGCAATGGACAGCTTGAACGACTCGATGCGCTGAAATCGGTAGCTAACCAGCTCCCTTCAGATATTTGGGCTTCATGGCAAACCGTTGTAGCGGATGAAGTTCAGGAAAAATCAGGTGGTCAGGACACTGATTTGCTGAGCCTTGTGAATTCAGAGGAAACCCCACCAGAAGTTCGATGGGATGCATGCCAGCGGCTGATTAGAAGACGTAAGATGGTTTTGGCTCGCGTACCGAAGGAATCAGGTATGTGGTTGGCACGCAGCTTGGAGACCGGGCAGGAATCGATTTTGCGCGCTCCATTGAACGGATCAAGCTCGTGAGGGGTTAATGGCTATGGTCTACCGCAACCTGCTATCACTCACAAGCATTGCTGTTGTAGCACTGATTCTATCTGGCTGCAATACGTTGGGGCCAATGTTCAAGCAACGTGATGCTGCTCAACCAGTAGCTAGTGGTTCGCCTACCGCAGAACAAATGGTTGCTTACCTCAACGATAATGCACGCAGACTTCAGACGATCCAGTGCAACCATGTAGCAATTGATTGCAAACAGGGCCAACAAAACGCTCCAGGATTGGATGGTTTATTGATTGTTCAGAAACCGCGTAAGTTTCGACTGAAAGCCAAGGTGTTAGGTCAGCCAGCTGTGGATCTCGGATCCAATCAAGATGAATTCTGGTACTGGATCAGCAAAGCAGAACCTGTTCCTTATGTATTTCATTGCGATTACCAGTCGATGGAACGCGGGCAGGTAAAGATGCCCATTCCGATCCAGCCCGAGATGATTTTGGCTGCCATGGGTGTGAGCGAATACGACCCCAACCGCACCTATGAAGTGCGTCAGGTTGGCAACCAGACCGAATTGATCGACAAAGTTATATCTCCCCAAGGTCGCCCTGTGACACGGGCTACAATTTTCCTGCGATCAGCTGCGGCCCCCGGTAAACCGCAAGTATTGGGGCATGTCCTACGTGACGAACAAGGCAAAGATATTTGCGCCGTGCATGTTCAAGAAATCCAAATTCATCGCCAAACGGGCGCTGTTCTCCCTCAAAAAATCCGCTTCCAATGGCCATCAGAACAACTGGAAATGACCATGCGGTTTGGCGAATTCCAAACGCCAGAACTCACACCGGATCGTGCCCAGCGCATGTTTACTCGTCAGGATTTGGTCAGTCTTCCTGGCTTTGATTTGGCTACATGGAGCCCTGATGAAGAAGTTAAAAAGACACGAGGAGTGAGTCCCTGAATCAAATCGTGAAAGAAATCAGCCCGGGCTACTTCAAGCCATACAGCTTCCGACATTTCTTCAGCTTGATATAACATTCCAATTGTGCTGGCGAGTGCTATCGTATAGGATAGCCTTGTGTCAGATATCAAACGCATTCAGAGGATTATAGTCATGGCAGCTGATGATCAAGGCAAAGGCGTCGCACGCGGTGAAATCACCAAAGGAACCAGTATTCTGCTGCGCCTTCCTCCCGCCGTCGCTGCTGAACTCCGTCGTATCGCCAAAAAAGAAGAAAGAACGATCACAACCATCGCTCTGCGCGCCCTGCGTCTTTATTTCAAGACCGAGCACTCCATCGAAATCAATGCAGAAGAGTGATTTTCGTTTCTGCCCAGTCAGCACGTAATTAACATTTAGTTTGCAAAAACGCGGAAAAAGCAAAGAGGTCCCGTCCAAAACATTGGACGGGACCTCTTTTTATTCAATCCCTAAGCCAATGGCCTTGAGACTACTCGGCCTTGGCCTTAGCAGCGGCCAACGCTTCCTTAGCCGCCTTCGCTTTTGCCCGGGCTGCCTGCTCTTCCAAAACTGCCTGCGCTGCCGCAAGGCGAGCCACAGGAACCCGGTACGGGCTGCAGCTAACGTAGTTCAGGCCAATTTTGTGGCAGAACTTGACGGAATCTGGTTCGCCGCCGTGCTCGCCACAAATACCAACCTTGAGATCTTTCTTCGTGGAACGGCCACCCTGAACGCCGATCTCCATCAGCTTGCCAATACCAGCGAAATCGATGACCTGGAACGGATCCTTCTTCACCACTTCCAGTTCCTGATATTGATTGATAAAGCTGCCATAGTCATCGCGGCTCATTCCCAAACCCGTTTGGGTAAGGTCATTGGTACCGAACGAGAAGAACTGGGCGGTTTCAGCAATCTCGGCAGCAGCCATCGCTGCCCGAGGAAGCTCGATCATGGTGCCAACGAGGTACTCGATGGTGATGCCTTGCTCCTTGAAAACAGTCTTCGCGGCGGCATGAACCACTGCTGCTTGAAGGTCAAGTTCCTTCTTAAAGCCCACCAGCGGAATCATGATTTCCGGGTAAACCTCAATACCTTCCTTCTTCACAATGCATGCTGCTTCAAAAATAGCACGGGCCTGCATCTCGGTAATTTCCGGGAACACAATGCCCAAGCGGCATCCACGGAAACCGAGCATGGGGTTGAATTCATGCAGCGACTTCACGCGGCGCTCGATTTCCTCGACTGACACGTTCATGTCGCCGGCCATCTCCACCTGACCCTTGTGGTCGTGTGGAAGGAACTCGTGCAAGGGTGGGTCAAGGGTACGAACGGTTACGGGCAGGCCGTTCATGGTTCGGAATAGGCCAGCAAACCCATCGCGCTGGAAGGGAAGCAGCTTTTCAAGAGCAACCTTGCGGGACTTTTCATCCGTCGCCAAGATCATTTCCCGCATTTCACGGATATGATCGAAGAACATGTGCTCGGTACGGCACAGGCCAATGCCTTCTGCACCAAAGGCAATCGCCGATTCTGCATCCTTCGCGGTATCTGCGTTGGTGCGGACATCTAGCTTGCGAACCTTGTCGGCCCACTTCATGACCTTCTCAAAAAGCTTGTAGACTGGAGCCTTGGCAGGCTTCAGGCTTTTCTCGATGAGAACCTGAACAACTTCGCTTGGCTTGGTGGCAACCTTGCCCGCCATCACTTCGCCTGTGAATCCATCAATGGAAATCCAGTCGCCATCATTGAGAGTGTGAGAACCGACTTTAACAGTCATGTTGTTGTAGTCGATCTGCAGGGCCGAACAGCCCACAATGCACACCTTCCCCATCTGTCGGCTCACAAGAGCCGCATGGCTCGATGCACCGCCAAAGGCTGTCAGAATGCCATCGGCAGCCTGCATACCACGAAGGTCTTCGGGGCTGGTTTCGCGGCGAACAAGAATCACGCGGTGATCTTCTTTTCGGCCGTGTGTCTGAACGTATTTCTCCGCATCCTCGGCGAAGAATTTAATACGGCCAGTGGCAGCGCCTGGACCTGCGTTGATGCCCTTGGCCAGAAGCGTGCCATCCTTGATGGCCTGTGCCTTGGCGTCGAGATCGAACACGGGCTGGAGCAATTGATTCAGGTCATCGGGTGGAATACGGCCCTTACCAATAGCTGTTTTCCAGTCGATCAGGCCTTCTTCAACCATTTCCACAGCAAACTTCACGGCTGCAAAGCCAGTGCGCTTGCCGTTACGTGTTTGAAGCATCCAGAGTTTGCCCTTCTGGACGGTGAATTCGATATCTTGGACATCTTTGTAATGCGATTCCAGTTTAACGCGCACATCTTCAAGCTGCGCGTAAACCTTGGGCATCTCGTCTTTCAATTCAGAAATCTTCTTGGGGGTACGGATACCCGCGACCACATCTTCGCCCTGAGCGTTGGTCAGGTACTCACCGTAGAACACGTTTTCGCCGCTTGCTGGGTCGCGGGTAAACGCAACACCCGTGCAGCAATCGTCGCCCATGTTGCCGAAAACCATGGCGCAAATGTTGGCAGCGGTGCCCCATTCGTGGGGGATGTTGTACTGCCGACGGTAGACAATTGCCCGGTCATTCATCCACGATCCAAACACCGCGCCAATAGCGCCCCACATTTGCTCATGGGCATCGTCTGGAAAATCGAGGCCGGTGCGTGTCTTCACTGCCTTCTTGAAGCGAGCCACCAGTTCCTTCAGATCGGCCACCGTCAATTCATTGTCAAGCTCGACATGCTTTTCGTGCTTGAGCTCTTCCATGATCTTTTCAAAAGGATCTGTTTCCTTTTTGTCGGTCGGCTTCAGACCCAACACCACGTCGCCATACATCTGCACGAAACGGCGGTAGGTGTCCCAAGCAAATCGCTCGTTGCCCGTCTTGGCAATCAGACCTGCCAAGGTTTTTTCATTCAAACCAATGTTCAAAACCGTATCCATCATGCCAGGCATCGAGTCGCGGGCACCGGATCGGCACGAAACCAGAAGCGGATTCACCGGGTCGCCAAGCTTGGCTCCCATTTCCTGCTCGGTTTTGTGAAGAGCTTCGAGTACCTGCGCGCGCAGTTCTGGCGGATAGGTGCGCTTGTTGTCGGTAAAGTAGGTGCAAACCTCGGTGCTGAGTGTGAAGCCTGCGGGAACAGGCAGGCCGATTTTTGCCATTTCGCACAGGTTGGCGCCTTTGCCACCCAACTTGGTGCGCATAGTGGCATCGCCTTCTGCTGATGATCCGCCAAAGTAATACACGTACTTGGAACTCATACGCCGATCCCCTCAAAATGTATCACTCCCGGGAGGAATTCCCCTCGGGAGAACGACCTGAACTGCGAAGATGTTCTAGGTGAATGCGAGCGGTTTGACTACCCGAAACGCATACCATGGCTACTTAAGAGGCCGGGTTGATGGTTACTTTCAAAGGTTCCACCCAAATCCGGTGCTCTGGCGTGTAATACAGGTAAGCCCGGCTAGATGGGCCACGGTAGCTTCCCGGAACGCGGGCCTCAACATCGAGGCTAAGCTCGATTCGCTCACTGGGAGCCATGTCCCGCCAGTAAAGTACCAACTCCCGACCATGAACTTCCCACTGCGATAGTTTGGCACGGCTGCCATCGGTGGGAATCCGACAGAGGTCGATCAGTTGCTTGCCATCAGTGGGAACATTCATACCTGCTGGCAAGCCAATCACGGCGATCGCCATGCCCTGCCCGTCGTTGCTTTTGTTCGTCACTGCAATGTTCAACCGCGCCGATTCACCTTCTCTAAGAGTGGTTCGGTCCAGTTTGGTCTGAAGGTCGAGTATTGCCTTGGGTGATGTTGGGGGAATCAGCGTGTGATAGCGCCAAGTAAGGCTGGCTGGCATCGCATTGCCGCCTGTTATTTCAAATCGCACAGGATTGTCGCCCGGTTTGAAAACCCGTTCGGCATCTGGAATGGCAATCGAAACCGTTTCGGTAACTCCCGCACTGAATGCCTTGGCGAATACTTTGTCACCGACACTCAATTTGATCTCGCCTGCCTTAATCTCTCGTTTGCTGGCTCTGGCCTGCCCCACAAGTGCCTTGAGTGCCAAAACAGTCGACTGGGTGGTGCCATAAGCTCCCAATCCATCGCGCTGCTTGGCTAGCCAGCCACCTGCCTTGCTAGCTGAAACCACATGGGCACCTGCAACGCCGGCCTTCATCCAAGCCAAGCAGGCCAATGCTGTTGTTTCAATTTCAAGGCATTGGCCGGTCGATCGCGTCACGCTCGATTGTCCACCCACAACCTTGCCTTCGGCATCCTGGGCTTCCATGAGTGACTTCACAAAAGGAACAGCCTCTTCATTCCGTCCAGCATTCAGCAATATCATTGTTGCCAATGCCTTCAGATACATGTCAGGAGACCCGGCAGCCGCATCCCGCACCGCATCGATTTCTTTTTTCAATTCATCTGAGGGACCTGTTTCAGTCAGCGACCAAAGGATATACGCATTGGTGATGGGGGTGGGTGCCGCACCAAACCTATCCAGATTTCTGGGGTTGCGCACAAATCCCCCCCGCCCATCCCTGCGCTGCATCAGAAAGCTGCGCGTCCTCGAGACCAAATCCTTGTCCATGCCTTCCACACCCACAGACTGCATATCCGCGAATTGAAGCAATCCATAAGCAGTCAGGGCTTCATGCTGCTGGTCTGGAGCGCCAAACCATTCAAAACCATGCTTTTTCCCAGCTTTGGTGTCTTGGCATTCAAAACCGATCAGGCGCCCATAGCCCTTTGCAAGCAACTCTCTGGCTCGCGATTCCGCTTCCGGATTGGGCAGACCTGATTCTTTCAAATATGCCAGAATCATCACATTGGGGTAATTGGTTGACGATGTCTGCTCGAAACAACCATGCGGTTCACGCAGCATGCCATCCAAACCTTTGAGCAGTTCACCTGTGGGAGAGGGATAAGCCTCAATCCGCATGCTCAAAGACCCTTGCACCCACTCCTTGGGAAATCTCAGCGTGCGCTCTAGGATTCCGCTCAGCCTGTCGCTCAACGCGCCTTCCACCGGAAATCCTTCAGGCACAATTCGCACCTTGCCCTTGATCGAATCGGAAAAACCGCCTCCGGTCATTTCCAATCCATATCCAATTTCCTGATCCAGCAATCCCGGACGCAATGTCAGCACACGACGCGCCCTGCCTTCTTTCGATAATGGAAGCTCCTCGGCACCTGGCCCCTCAAGAACTGCTCCCGTCAACGTCGCCGGGTCGAGCCGGACCTTGTCGATACCGGGTCGACCTTCAATGGCAGCCACAGCGCGGATCGTGTCGGACGCCGTCACCTCAAATGGAACCTTCAGAGACATGCTAAGAGGCAACCGCGAATCAAACGTTACAGTCGCTTGAGCCAATTCACCGTCCTCGGTGTGGACCATCGCAACCGCCTGAAACCTGGTTACCGAATCACACAGATCAAACTCTGTTGAAAACGATCCGTCTGCCAGAACAGCAACCGGTTGCCACAGTAATGTTTCAGTGAAGTCTGTCCGGGCATTATCCTGCCCACGTAACCGAGCGTGGGCATATTCACGCACCAGCATGGGGCGGTCGATACGGGCCCGTGGATCGTGTTCCAAAATGTTATTGAGTTCCCGATCAAATTTAGCATCTGCCCCCAAAACAGGCATTCCACCCATTGGCATTCCCCCCGCAATATTTTTCATGCGACGGGCTCCCACGGCCTCACCTTCCTGCCGCATTTGTTGGGGCAGGGCTGCCATTCCATTCCGCTTAGCTAATTGTTCGCCAGGACGACGAATTCCAGGAACTTTATCCATATTGTTGGCACGCGCCATGGCAGCACCAGGCTTCTGGATTGGCCCAGGCAAAGCTAGATTGCGATTTGCAGGAGGAGAAAAACGCGACCTAGCTTTAGCCCCAAAGCCTTCCATAACCGCTCCCATCTCAACAGCCGGGGCTGCACCTTGTAGAGGCTTATCAAAGACTGCTGCACCTGGTGGACCTGGAGAAGGCTTATCCATGAATTTTTCCGCCTGCGCCATTGGAGCTGGGGCTGCTTCAGTTAATGCTCTCGCATCAAATACACGGCCAGCATTGTTATCCGATTGAACAAATCTCGACAAAGTAGACACGGTTTGAATGGAAAGAGCTGGATTGAGGAAAGCCATCACCAAGCCACCGCACAGGAACGCACCCACCGTAATGATCCGGCTAGCCAGCGTTAACCAACTCAGCACCCACATCAATCCAGACAATGCGGCCAATAAACATGTCAGAATAACAGCCCCGCGAAAAATCATTCCGATAGTGCGCTGGCGCTCGGTATGCGTAGCCAGCAATTCGCCCGCCCGGCCTACCGTGTCCTCAACTTGCTTAACTTCTTCCTGAGCCTCGGACATGGCGGTATTGGCGGATTTCAGAAGTTGTAGAACGGCAGCATCGTGCTGCGCCAAAGACCGCTCCAAGGCAATATGTGCTGTTTGCACCGATCGGTGGTCTTTCTGACCAGCGGAAATCAAGTAGTTATCGGCCTCAACAGGGAACTGTCTTTGAAATTTGGCGGGATCCTGCTCAGCGAACCGCCGCCAGCCTTGAACTCCCAGTAACAGGTCGATTGCTTCGCGTGCACGCGGGTGTCCGGAAATCAAAAAATCAGAATACTCCAGATCCGCCGCGTGGCGCACTTCCTCACCCAATAAGAAATGTGTCGGCATCGACCGCGCCGATTTTTCGTCTGCCAATATCACATTGGAACGATCCACAACCGACAATAGGGCCAATGCAGGTTTGGAAGCACCAGAGGCATCACGGGTCTTCACCGTTAGGCGCGCCTGATCACCCGGGGCCAGATCTCCAGCACCACTTCCAGCGCGAGAAACGGTCATTTCAACAGAAAGTAAGGATTTTGAAGGAATCCAAACCAGTCGTTCTGCCACCGGAATCAGTTCTGGATTCCCCCCGGCAGATTCCATGCGGAAGACGGTAACCCTGCCCACACCACCAGATGATATCGGCGGCTTCAAGTCTACCCGAACGGAACCAGGTTCAAGCACTTTGGAATCGAGCAACTGGCCACGGCTGTAGAGGCCCACCAAATGCCGGGCAGGTTTCGCTGCTGTAATCGATACCGCAATTGGCTCCCCGGGAACTTGACCAGCAACAGCACGCAAGGCTGTTCCCTGCGGAGCCAATTTAGGAAGCGGGTGCCTGATACCAGATTCTGGAGATGTCAGCTCGATCTCATAGGCGCGACCGGCAACAGGCGTAAAAGATACAACCCCTAATCCCTGTGCCGAACCAGGGTTTTCCGAATCGCTGTATGTCGCAACTTCGCCTGGCAATGCTTTGCCGTCTTCCAGCAATCGGCCACGGATTTCTGCAGGTTTGCCTAATGGAGATCGTGCCGAGAAGTAAACCCGGGCCTCAGCTCCAGGAACCAAGTCGCCACCTTCGGCAAAAAACTCAACAACTACATTTTTCAGCACCATCGGCACAGGCTTTACAAGTGTCTCACGGTTGGCCCCGTCGCTGAATATGGCAGTCAGTGTCACGTCACCCTTGCGGATCAGCTTCGGAAGAATCAGCCTGACAGATCCTTTGCCCTGCCCGTCGAGCATTAATGGGATCATTTCCCCAGACTCTTTGCCAGATGCGTTGAATTGCATGTCGTCCACGCGCAACATCAATTCTACAGTTGAACCAGATAGCGGTTGCCCCGTGGCAGAAGCCCCCTTCAGCATCACTTCAACCGTATCGCCCGGACCGTAACTGCGACGATTGAATATCAATTCCTTGGCCAAGCGCTGCGGCTGATATTCCTGAACCAAAAACTTGCGTTCACGCGGTGCAAACCGGCGTGACATATCCGAGACATGCAAGGTGTATTCGCCACCAGGCGCATCAGCCTCTAGTGTGAATTCACCCGTACCAATTCCAACAATAGCCTGTCCTGAAGGGCCTTGAGCAACGGCACCATTTTCCGTTTGTCTGACCCGTCCATCACCTTCGCCCAGTTGAACAGTAGAACCGTCAGGACGCACCAGACGGAATGACAAGCCCAATTGATCGTGTGCTGGTTTGAGCGTTGCGCGCTCCAATGTCAATGAACGGAATCGAACGGTTTCACCCGGCAGATATAGCCGCCTATCTGTTGCCAGATGAGTCACCAACGCAGGCAATCCCAGAGGCACAGACTCCTTGACTTCAACAAGAGCCTTGGTTGCCGGATCTTCTGATTGGGCTGATATTTCCAAAATTGGCTGCATACCGGCAGTCAAAACAAAATCAGGCGGTAATGTCAGCTCGTGGGCACCATCAGGTTTTTCTTTTAAATCCAATGATACAAATGATCCTTTGCTTGACGGGTTCTCCATGCGCGTTGAAATCTTGGCCTTCCGCATTTCGCCGCCGGGGCCGACAGCTTCAATCCGATAGGTGGAAGATGCGCCTGCGACCCAGGAAGCTGGTCCGTGCACAACAAGATTCAGTTGCGGGTTCACCGCTTGTGCGATTATTTTATTCCGGTCCGTTTCTTGGCTGGATTCCAATGCATACAGGGCCCTGAATCTGTTACTTTCTTTGGCTTGGGCTTGCGCCAACAACTGGCGATCGGCATCCAACCTTGCTCGCGCACTTTCGATACGAAAGTTATTAAATGCCCCCATAATGCCTAGTCCGGCAATCAGAAGGAGGCTTGCAGCCAAAGCGTAGCGTGCCACCGACATCATGAGCTTCTGGTTGGTTGGCTTGGCCAATATTTTCACATCGGGGGGAGTGAAAACCATCTCCGGGTAGGTGGAGCGCACAGCACCTTTCCACTGTTTTTGGCGTGTTTTTTCAGCATTGACCAACTGGGTACAAGCGGGGCAATCCTTCAGATGGGAACCGAAATTTACCGACTCGGAGTCATCAAGAAGGCCGTGCAGCCATGGCAATACCATGTTCTGACAGTCGCTACAGTTCATGACCGTCCCTCCATCGCCACTGATTCGTCTGCTTGGACATCGCCGAGCAATTCTTTGAGTTTTTGCAGTGCCGAACGCATCTGTGTCTTCACTGTGCCAACAGGCCGATCAACCGTATCAGCGATTTCTTCGTAGGTGAGTTCACCGTTTTGCCGCAGCAAAAACACCTCGCGCTCTTCGGATCTGAGGACAAGGACGGCATCACGCACACGGCGTCGCTCTTCTTCGTCCTGCACCAGATCTATAACTGTGCGCATCGCGCCAACTGGCTCCTGTTCGGGCAAGGCACGCGACTTGCGTTTCCACGCACTGCGCTTAAGGTCCCTGGCAGCATTAAGTGCCACTCGAAAGATCCACGCCTTGATGTTGCTGATCTGGCCAAAACCACTTCGGTTCTTCCAGCATCTCAGGAACGCCTCTTGGCCAATGTCCATGGCATCATCTCGGCTCCGAAGAAAAAACGAGAGGGTGCTGACAAGTTCATCCCGCATCGATTCGAACGCCGCAAGCAACTGTTCGTCACCAATTACGGGTTCCGACTGGTCACCCAGCCGCGACATAGGCTGCCCCTGTGAACCATCGATGCTCATGGTCACTCCCGGATAAGACGGGTCAAGCATGTAAATCGTTTGCGCAGAAACGACCCTTGGCCGTTATTGCTCCTTGCCATAGCATATAGAATGATTGATCCAATTTAGTTTCCCTCCGAAATAAGCAGGATGGGGAGATCACCATGCGCCTGGCAGAAGCTGCACTGAAACACTTGTTGGAAAAAGGCAAGGGAACCGGATCAGTCACATTTGGTGATGTTCACGATGCCCTGCTCGACAACGAAACCAATCCAACCCATCTCGACTCAATCATCGCGGCGCTTGAAGAAGCAGGCATTGCCGTGATCGATGATGAAGAAGATGCATAGGCCGTCGTGATTCGTCATGGCATCCTCCGGGGTGCCAATTCTCATGGCAGCCGCTCCCCCTCCCTGCCAATGTGGCAGACAGATTTCAGCAAAAGGTTCGGACAATTACTCTAACTGCTTATCTGACAACAAGTTTCGCAATTCAATTACAGATGGCACGATCATTGCTTGGGTGTGTGCAGACTGATCAGGTTTTCTGGTCCGGGCCACGTGATCGTTTCAGTTCATTTGAAGGAGTCACAGCATGGGTGCGAAACAACTGGTTTACAGCGATGACGCGCGACAAAAACTGCTGAACGGGGCCAGCAAACTCGCCAGAGCCGTTCGTGTGACCCTCGGGCCTCGCGGTCGCAATGCCATTTTGGACAAAGGTTGGGGCAGCCCCAGCGTGACCAAGGACGGCGTATCTGTTGCTGAAGACATCGAATTGCAGGATCCCTTTGAAAACATGGGCGCCCAGCTCATCAAGGAAGCTGCAAGCAAAACCAGCGACGTTGCAGGCGACGGTACGACCACAGCGACAGTGCTTGCTGAAGCCATCTTCCGCGAAGGCCTGAAGCTGATCGCGGCAGGTCACGATCCAATGGCGCTTTCCCGCGGGATCGCCAAGGGCGTTGTCAAGGTTGTGGAATCACTGCACAAGCTTGCTGAGAAAATCGACCCGAAAGACAAGAACATCATTGCCGAAGTGGCGACCATCGCCGCTAACAACAATCGCGAGATTGGCAAGAAGCTTGCTGAAGCGATGGACCGTGTTGGCGCCAGCAACGGCGTGATCACCATCGAAGAAGGCAAAACCGCAGACACCGAAGTGCACGTTGTGCAAGGTATGCAGTTTGATCGGGGTTACATCTCGCCAAACTTCGTGACCAACGAAAAGGAAGTTATCTGCGAATACGACAATCCTTATATCTTGATTCACGAAGAAAAGATTTCGAATGCCAAGGATTTGGTGCCCCTGCTTGAACAGGTCAGCAAGGCCAAGGCATCACTTGTGATCATTGCCGAAGATGTCGAAGGCGAAGCGCTCGCCACCTTGGTTCTTAACAAGCTCAAGGGTGTTGTGACCGTTTGCGCTGTCAAGGCTCCTGGTTACGGCGACCGCCGTAAGGCAATGCTTGAAGACATCGCTGTCCTGACCAAGGGCGAAGCGATTTTCAAGGATCTGGGTGTGAACCTGAGCAATATCAAGCTTTCGCAGCTTGGCCGGGCCAAGAAAGTGAAAATTGATTCTGAAAACACCACCATCACCGAAGGTGCTGGCGACAAGAAGGCGATTGAAGGCCGCTGCGAACTGATTCGCAAAGAAATCACCAAGACAGACAGCGAATACGATCGCGAAAAACTGCAGGAACGTCTGGCCAAGCTCGCCGGTGGCGTGGCTCAGGTCAAGGTTGGCGCCGCCACGGAAACTGAAATGAAAGAACGCAAGGCGCTTTACGAAGACGCCTTGCACGCAACCCGCGCCGCCATTGCAGAAGGCATTGTTCCCGGCGGTGGCGTCGCGCTTCTGCATGCACGGAAGGTTCTCGAAAAGATGGAGTTCCTTGAAGCCGAAGCACCGGCTGGCCGGCTTCTGTTCAAGGTTCTTGAAATGCCTTGCCGCATGATCGCGGAAAATGCGGGCCTTGACGGATCCGTTGTGGTGAACTCGATTCTCCGCCACAAGGACAAGACTATTGGTTTTGACGCTGACACAGGCAAGTACCACGATCTGCGTTCAGCAGGCGTGATCGATCCGGTGAAGGTGACACGTAGTGCTTTGGAAAACGCCGCATCGGTAGCGGCGCTGCTTCTGACAACTGAGTCGATCATTGCGGACATTCCCGAGAAGAAGAAGCCAGGTGGCGGTGATCATCATCATCATGATCATGGCGGCGGTATGGGCGGCATGGGTGGTATGGGCGGCATGGAAGGCATGATGTGATTGCCTCTCCGTTACGATTCACCAATAACAGATTAGTTTTCTAACACTATTGAGGAGTTTCGAGACATGGCGAAGGATAAGGATAACGGTTCGTCGATTCGTCCCTTGGAAGACCGCGTGGTGGTTGAGCCACTCGAAGCTGAGGAAAAAACCTCAGGCGGTATCTACATCCCAGAAGCAGCCAAGGAAAAGCCACAGCGTGGTAAGGTTTTGGCAGTCGGCCCAGGCAAGCGCACCGATTCTGGTGAGCTCATTCCGATGACCGTGACCAAGGACGACGTTGTTGTCTACGGTCGGTACAGCGGCAACGACGTCAATGTCAACGGTAAGGATGTTAAGATCCTCCGCGAAGGTGACATTCTGGCCCGTCTGACCAAGTAACCCCGAACATCCACACGAACAAAGGAGTAATTCCATGGCCAAGCAATTGATGTACAACGAGGACGCCCGGAAAAAGCTTCTGAAGGGCGCTGAAAAGCTGGCACATGCCGTGGGTATCACGCTGGGGCCAACCGGCCGCAACGTTATCCTCGACAAGAGCTTTGGTGGCCCAACCGTGACCAAGGACGGTGTGACGGTCAGCAAGGAAATCGACCTTCCCGATCCATTCGAGAACATGGGCGCGAAGCTTGTCAACGCGGTCGCACAAAAGACCAGCGACGTGGCTGGTGATGGTACCACCACCGCCACCATTCTTGCACTTTCCATCTATCAGGAAGGCCTGCGCAACATTGCCGCTGGTGCCAACCCGATGGGTGTCAAGCGCGGGATCGACAAGGCTGTCGAGGCCGTTGTCAGCCATATCGAAAAGATCGCCGTCAAGCTTTCCTCGAAAAAGGAAATTGCTCAGGTCGCAGCCATCAGTGCCAATAACGACAAGTACATTGGCGACAAGATGGCAGATGCTTTCGAGCGCGTGGGCAAAGATGGTGTCATTACGGTTGAAGAAGGTAAGACTTCCGAAACCACCCTCGACTTTGTCGAAGGTATGCAGTTTGACAAGGGCTACATCAGCCCCTACTTCATCACCTCTCCCGAGATGACCAGCGATCTTGAAAATCCGCTGATCCTCATCCACGAGAAGAAGCTGTCCAATGTCCGCGAACTGCTTCCGCTGCTCGAGCAGATCGCTGGAACCCGACGTCCGCTTTTGATTATCGCTGAAGATGTCGAAGGCGATTGCCTTGCGGCGTTAGTGATCAACAAGCTTAAGGGTGTGCTGAAGGTTTGCGCCGTCAAGGCTCCTGGTTTCGGCGATAGGCGCAAAGCCATTCTTGGCGACATCGCCGTACTGACAGGCGGTACTTTCATCAGCGACGACTTGGGCATGAAGCTCGAGAACGTGCGCATCGAGCACCTTGGCCAATCGGAAAAGGTGACCGTCGAGAAAGAAAACACGACCATCATCAACTCCAAGCTTGATGCTGCTCACAAAGCCCGGATTGAAAAGCGTATTGAACAGATCCGCAAGCAGATGGCTCAGACGGAAAGCGAATACGACAAGGAAAAGTTTTCCGAACGTCTGGCCAAGCTCACCGGTGGTGTTGCCATTATCCGCGTGGGCGGGACAACCGAAGCCGAAATGAAGCAGACCAAGGGTCGCGTTGAAGACGCCCTCCATGCAACCCGCGCCGCAGTAGCGGATGGCGTGGTTCCTGGCGGTGGTGTTGCTCTCCTTCGGTCAATCGATGCAGTGGAAGCCGTTGCAGCGAAATTGAAGGGCGACGAAAAAATCGGCGCAGAGATTGTGGCCCGCGCCTTGGTTAAGCCAATCCTGACGATCGCTGGTAACTCCGGCCTCGACGGACCAGTGGTTGTGGACGAAGTTCGCCTGCGTGGCGAGAAGAACAGCAATATTGGTTACAACGCATCAAGCAAGGAATACGAAGACCTGATTGCTGCTGGCGTACTTGATCCGGCACGTGTTACCCGCAGTGCGCTGATCAATGCAGCAAGCATTGCAGGTTTGATGCTTACCACCGAAGTGATGATCACGAAGGTGGATGAAGATGAGCCAGGCAGCAAGGTTGCTGGCGCAATTCGCTAACCTGTCGTTACGGCCCCGGAACCCTTGCCCGGGTTCCGGGGTCGCTTTATGCCCGGGCTTCGACCAGCGCGGTGCGGTACATGCCATCCAAGCGGTGTTATTACGAAGTATTGAGTATATCTAAAAGCGCTGACGATGGCGCGATCAAGGCTTCGTACAGAAAGCTTGCCCTCGAATACCATCCGGATCGCAATCCGGGGGACGAGGAAGTCGCGGTTCGATTCCGCGAAGTTCAAGAAGCGTTTGAAGTATTGCGCGATCCGGATAAGCGGAAGCGCTACGACCGCTATGGCCATGCCGGTATGGGTGAAAGCCCCGGCGGTGGCGGTGGCGAAGACATGATGAACGCCTTTGGCGACCTCTTTGGCTCCATTTTTGGCGGGGCTCAGCAAGGACGTCGACAGGGCGGGCGCGACCTTCGGCTTGATATGGCAATCGACCTTGCTGAAGCCGCTCGTGGTGGTAGTAAGACCATAGAAGTGACTCGCAAAGAAGGATGCCGCGACTGCTCAGGCACCGGCGCCACACCCGGAACCCGTGTGGCGCGCTGCCGAACGTGCAATGGCCAAGGTGTTTTGCTTCAGGGGCAGGGTTTTTTTCGCATTCAACGCCCGTGTCACGCCTGTGGTGGTCGGGGGGAAACCATTCCCGATCCGTGCCGGACGTGCCGTGGATCCGCTCAGGTTGACGTACGACAAAATATCGAAGTGAAGTTTCCTGCTGGTATTGAAGACGGCATGCGTGGCCGGATTTCCGGCTACGGTGAAGCCGGCCCGGGTGGAGAACCGGGCGACCTGTATGTGTTTTATCAGGTATTGCCGCATCCATTTTTCCAGCGCGAAGGTTCCGATTTGCATTGCGAGGTCCCCATTACGTTCAGCCAAGCCGCGCTTGGTGGCGAAATCATGGTGCCCACTCTCCTTCATGGCCCTAACCCCATTCGACTGGAGCGCGGACAGCAGAACGGTGAAAAGGTACGCTTGCCGGGCAAAGGTTTGCCTAACCTGCAAACCAAACGGTCGGGCGACCTTGTGGTTCATGTGCGCGTTGAAACTCCGCGCAATCTGACACCACGTCAGGAAGAACTGTTCCGTGAGCTTGCAGCCATCGAAGATCGAGATGTCTCTCCGCAACGCAAAAGCTTTCTCGACCGAGTGAAAGACTTTTTTGCGGGAACTCCGGCTTCAGACAATCAGCGTTCCACCGATTCATCCACCAGTACCGGAGGCCGCACATGAGCGATCCAACCAATCACGAAACACCAGATGCACCCGGCACCGAACAATCCGCGGGCCTTGAAGAGCTTGCCCGTCAGCGGGATGAATTCCGGGATTTGGCCAAAAGCATCCGGGCTGAATTTGAAAATTACCAAAAGCGTCAACAACGCGACCTGCTTCAAGAACGTCGGTTCGCCCAATCGCCTCTAGCACTCGACCTTCTTCCGGCAATCGACAATCTCGACCGAGCCATTCAGGCCGCGCGGCAGGCTGGCGACCAAGGTCCATTGGCAACCGGCGTGCAGATGGTACTGCAGCAGATTCTGGACCAGCTTAAGCGGCATGGTATCGTCCGAATGGATGCCAAGCATCAGCCTTTCGATGCCGCCCGGCACACAGCCGTAACACAATTTCCGTCAGCGGACCATCCTCCTATGACGGTTCTGGAAGTACTTGAATCCGGTTACATGCATCACGACCGGGTCTTGCGTCCTGCTTCTGTTGCTGTTGCCGCGCCACAAACCGCCAAGTCAGGGGATTGAATCTATGCCGACCTACGAATACATTTGCGCAGCCTGCGGGCACACGATGGAACAGTTTCAGTCGTTCAGTGAGAAAGCCTTGACGACATGCCCCGCATGCAAAAAGAAAAAACTGGAACGACAGTTCGGCACAGGCGCCGCGATCTTGTTCAAAGGGTCTGGCTTTTACGAAACCGACTACCGCAGTGACAGTTACAAGTCTGCTGCCAAAGCAGATTCCAGCCCGCCACCTGAAACAAAAAGCGAAACGCCGAAATCAGACAGTGGCTCCAAATCCGCGTCGAAAAAGTCTGGCGGCAAAGGATCCGACTAATGGGAACAAACCCAGTTACGCGAAAATGCCCCGTTTGTAATGCAGAAATGCCCGGCCCACTCGCTGAATGGCCGGCACTTCCTTTTTGTTCCCAGAAGTGCAAAACAATTGATCTTGGGCGTTGGTTGGGAGAAAGGTACCGCATGCCTTCTGGTGGCCGTACCGAAAGTACAGAATCCCCATCCGATTCAGAAGAATAAGCTTACAATCATCGGACCTTGGTCAAGGTCACTGAATCAGCGTTGAAGTCCGCCTCGCCACTTTCACAACGCAATTCAAGTACCAACGTAACAGGTCCAGACTGCTCCACTTTCAATTCATGCACCAGTTGAGTCCAACCAACAGTTCCCACTAAGCTGTTGGCCCGGGACATGCCAGATTGCCGAATCCCTGCGCCTGTGTAAGCTTCTTGGCGGCCGATCACGTTGCGCGTTCTGGTCTGCGCCTCAAACCGGTAAACACCAGGTTCAAGCGCGACCACTTTGCGAAAGCTGGCAACACCTTGTCCGCCATTAATCCGCAAGAGCGGGAGATTGTTTTCCTGTGCAATTTCAGCCTTCAAGGGTCCCTGTTCCGCGCTGACAGAAAAACCTTTCATGCGCAAAGGTGACTGACCTTGAAATTCCGGAGTCTCCGGAATTTCAGACAACAGTTGCTGCACACGAAGAGCGCGCGCAGCAAACCGGCGCTTCAAGTCTTCAGCCTGGCCTTTGAGATCGACCATCGGCTTAACCCCCGCGACCAAGGCATCGACACGCGTATTGAATGCGGGAACATCGTGCACCACTTGGTGCAATTTCCGTAAAGTAGACTGGTACCTGACACGCACGCCGGGGCATTCAAAAAGTCTGCCGATCAAAGCCCCGCGGGAGCCGAAAATATTAAAATTAGGATCGCCCCACATTTGATCCATTCCCGATGGCACTAAAATCATTTTTCCGTTGCGGGCGGGGTCGAAATAAATACGGTAATTGTTGACATTGTTCACATACCCGTCCCAATGCGCCATGAAATTTTCCATGGCCGCAAAAGCCAACACTTGGTCGATATCAACAAGCAGATCAAGCTTGGCAAGGCGTTTGACCGGATCCCCTTCCCCCATGGCTGCCCAAACCTTTTTCAAATCCGGTTGGTCGGTTCCCGTTCCTTCCAGCAGTTTCTTGCCCCCATCTAGGTCTTGACAAAAACCACCATCGTAAAAGTTACCGTCATTTCGACCAAATTGCCGCTTAAGCCACGGCTTATCGAACCCCTCCACCAGCACAAATAGGCCAAGATCTCGCCCATTCAGCTTGAGCCAACCATGCCGCGCTCTGGTGGCTGGCAAGCCAGCCTTGATGAACAACCAGCGGGCCATCGATTCGTGAAGATACCCTCCATCCTGCACCGAATTATTCAGATGCCATTTGTCCATACCATGGAAATTCTGCTTTTTCTTGTACTTGTCCATGTTGATAGTCAGCGCCGGACGGTCGTCAAAATTGCGAAAACTTCCCGCGGAGCCTTTTAAATGCAGCCCTACTTCCAAAGGCACAGAAGCGCCCACGGCGCCAATACGGTATCCAATCAACTGTTTTTCGGCCATTTGGGCGCGCACATAAGCTCGCGGATTTGCCTGAAGCGCGTTTTTTTCTGTTTGAGACACATTGATTTCAATAAAAGATATGCCCGGCGAATCCATGAAATCGCCAGTGGCATCGGCAGGTGTAAAAACAAGGGTGAGTAGGAGAAACTGGCAGCCAGCAGTGAACATGGGCCTTATCCTTAAGGGCACCCGAACAAGTCAGCGGGGCTTCTGTTTTTGCAGAAGCATGTTCATGGCCTCGGGTGGTGCTTTTTCCAACTCCGGCATCGGCGGAGACAGGCGGGCCGAAACCATTACCAGTTTCTCAACCAACCACGCTTCCTTGCTGTCGGCGCGATCAACAGGAGCACTCATAACCAATTCGGCCAACCCAGTGTAACGGGGCAGCATCATGATCTTCACAGGCAACCGGACTGCAATACGGCCATCACGCACACTTGATGGAGCAAGCGGAGCCGGCTGAATACTGATCCAGGGGAATGGCGGGCCGGCAAAATCGATATCCCAAGCCGCCTTGAAGTACGTGAAAAATTCTTTGCGTACATCCTCGGAGCACCAAAACACAGGTGGTTTGGCTTCAATAAGGCATGGACTAGAAGATCCATCCATTGTTCTGAAATAGAGTGCCATGGCCGGGTTATCGGGCTTCACAAGCGGTATGCGAGAACCGGGAATAGTGAGGCTGTAGGCGCGAGGAAAGTTACGTTTCTTCGGATCCATCGCATCGATGAATTCCGCGCCAGCCCTTCGCGCCATTTCCACACGGAGCGCCCGTGCTTTTCCAGCGGGTTCCAGGTCGGGTGAACCGCGCCCAACTGAACTTGTGATCTGGTGCTCGCGAATTTGCCACTTTTTGAGAGGGGGCAAATTCGCCATTGAGCCATGCAGCCTGGCGCCGAGTTTGAACCGCGCCTGAGAGGTAGTCACCTCAAATTCCAAGCCTACCAAATATCCGTTATCGATATATTCCGGTTCGGTTACCGATTTCAAACGCCATTTCGCGTTGGCATCCACCTCGGAAAGTAGCTGAACAAGTGGGCTGCTCAAAAATGACGTGTAGAGGCCTGTGCTGGTCAGATCGTTGGGCCGGTTGTGATCCACCTCAAGCTTGGCTCGCACATCGGCACGGTCGCCTTCTAAAGATGGCCTCGACCCGGGCGGGAGCGTGAACACAAAAGCTCGATCGATTTTTTCCGGATCCTGACTCGCAATCAACGCCATCCATTCATTCACAAAACCCTCGGAGCGAATGCGCAACGCAAGTACGGTGGCTCCATGGTAAGCCCCGTACAGCATCATCGACCCTCCAGACAGGAGTAGTCCTATCCAAGCCAGATTTCGGCCGGACATCGCGCCTTGTGAGCCTGCAATCGTGCGGATGGCGACCCACCCACACAACAAGCCCGCCAGCGGGACGAATCCAAGTCCCATATATCCGGTAGGAAGAAGAAAACTGACATCCCTGAACAGGGCAATGGCAAAACCAAACCCCATGACAAGTGCTGTCACAGAGCCCAGAACCAAACTGGCAACTGCCAGCAAACTCAACCGGCGGTAGCCAGAAACCATCTGATCAGAATAAAAACCGTCGGGATTATCGCTCATAATGCAAATCCACCCGGAAAGCGCCCATGAAACCGTTGGTCAATCAGCGCTCAAGTCGCCCGAAATATCACCCGCCATGGCACGTCGGGCTGCTTCCTGAGCCCCCAGGACACTCTGCTTCATGGCAGTGCTGGTATCGAGCACAATCTTGCCCTGTTTGATTTCTTCAATGATCAGGCCCAAGCGATCAGGACCGCGGTAATCCACCTGCGGCCTAGCGTTGCGCATCAATTCTGCCATACGCTTCTGGATGAGAGTGGACAGCTTGAAGCGTCCACCCACCATGTTGATGAGAGCCTCTTCCTTCAGGTCGTCGTGCATGCCCAATCCTCCTTCAAAAGAGTATCATAACCAGAATCAACAAGCCTGTGTGAAGAACCTTCCCCAAATCGTGGCTAATCGGTCAATTGCTTCGACCAAATTGTCGTTGATCAAGGTGTGCTCATATTCATGGGCGCACGATAACTCCAAAGCGGCAGCACGAAGTCGTCGGGCGATAACTTCGTCTGAGTCAGTACCGCGAAGTCGAAGCCTGTTCTCGAGTTCCTCGACCGGCAAAGCAATGAAAACCGAGCTATCAATCCGCCGCAAGTCCCGTACTTTGCGAAATCCTTGAACATCTATGGCTAGAACCGTGGCCATTCCTTCCTGTGCATTGGCATCCACTAGCCGGGCCGGAGTGCCATAAAGGTTGCCATGAACCTCGGCGTGTTCCAGAAACCCACCCTGAGCCAATTCCCGTTCAAAAGCCTCACGTTCCATAAAATGATAATGAATTCCGTTCAACTCTCCCGCGCGTGGCGGCCTCGTTGTCGCTGAAACCGACTGCCGAATACGCCAGCCTGTTTTGCGGATCAAACCGGTGAGCAGCGTGGTTTTTCCCGCACCACTTGGACCCGAAAGCACAAAAAGCGGCGCAGACGTGTCACTCGACATTCTGCACCAACTCCCGAACCTGTTCCAGAATAGACTTGATGTTAACCACCCGGCGAGCGACTTCGACATCTGCCGACTTGCTTCCAATGGTGTTGGTTTCACGCAACATCTCTTGAAGCAAAAAATCTAGCTTGCGACCGGGGCAATCAGGTTCGTCCAGCAATGCGAGAAATTGGTCAAAATGGCAATTCAAACGAACCAATTCTTCGGCAATATCCAGCTTTTCCGACAGAAGTGCCACTTCCCGAACCACGTCACCACGGGAATGGTGCGGGTCGAGGCCGGCATGGGCGAGGGCTTGTTGCACTTTTTGCGTCAGCCGCTCCGCATGAGATTCAACAATGCGCGGTGCGCGTTCTGATATCGCACGCACTTCCGCAATCAGCCGTTCGCGTCCCAGCACGAATTCACGCCGCATGGCCATGCCTTCCGATCGGCGCATGGTCATCAAATTGTTCATGGCCTCATCAAGAATCGCCTCTACCTGTGGCCAAATGGCAGAATGGTCGACCGAATCCCCCGCTTCTGTTGTCGTTACACCAGGCAGGGTCAACAAGGCAGCAATCAAGGATGGGTCCAATCGACCATGTCCAAGTCGCTCGACGCGCGTCCCCAATTGCTCGACATAGGCATCTAAAACGTCGACATTGATGCGCCCGGGTGCCAGATCACGGTCGAAACGAATATCAATATTTACATTCACACTGCCGCGTTTCACAAACCGGCGCGCGACACGTTCAACCTCGGCTTCTCGAGCCTGAACCCAATCTGGGCCCCGCACGGTGAGCTTCAGATGACGGTGATTCACAGAACGAACTTCCACGGCAAGCATGACGCCATTTTCATGGCGGCGCGCTTCGCCGTGGCCCGTCATGCTGATCAGCATGGCTGGGGGATGTGTCATTTTTCCGCGCCGGGGTCAACCAGGGGTGTCGGGCCGGTGGGTTCCTTTACTTCGCCAATGGAAGGCTGATCCTGAACCACGGTTCGTGGCACATAAGCCACCACAAACATCACCAGCAGCAACCAAACTGCCGCAAGGCCAACGGTGTACCACGTGAGCTGGTCAGCACTGCGGCTACCAAACGCACTCTGACCGCCAGGACCACCAAAAGCGCCAGACAAACCTCCGCCCTTACCGCTTTGGATAAGAATGAAGAAAATCAGGATGACGCTCAAGAAAATGATCAAACTGTTCAGAATGAAGGTGATCCAATCCGCCCAGAGAGTTACCACCATGACATGCCCCGTGAACCATTCGTAAACAGAAGTCCTATTCTATCAAGGATGTGGCCTCGCGGAAGGCTTGATCCGCCCGGAAAGGGCACAAGTAGGGAGCGCGTGGAGTGCGGAGCATGGCTATTTCTCTGAAACTTTACTTGCCACGGGCATTACCCGCGGCAATTTTCCTGCTCCTAATATCGGCACTTCCGGGCATTTCTGGTTGTTGGTCCAAACCGGCAGAAACCAAGCAAGAACAGACCGGCGAAATCGTACTCGATGCTTGGGATGCTGCGTATTACCTCGATGGCTCCCGAGCCGGTAATGTCCATACGACTGTCCATCGGTTGCCATCCACCCCTGAGCGATTTCGCACGCGTCTCTACATGGATTTGCGCGTGAAACGGTACGGGCAAGTGGTTCCCATGCGTATGGAACAGACCACTGTTGAAGAATCCACTGGCAAGCTCGTGCGCATGGAGATTGTTCAGTACCTCGATCAAGGCAACCAGCGTGCCACCGGTTCCGTTGATGGCACAGCCATGGTTATCAAAAGCCAGGGGCAAGCGGCTGAAAGGCGTGTGGAAATCCCTGAAACGGCTATTGGCCCTTGGAAGCAGAACCAGATCCTGCAAGAAAAATCCTCGGTCGCTGGCAATACCTGGAAAATGGACACTTTCGAACTGTCTTTACAGGTTCCCACCATTCTCAGGGGGCGCACGGTTGGCCTAGAAAAAACCGATATTTTGGTGGAACGCGACGGCAAACTGGTACCTGAACCTAAGGAATTGGTGCGTTGCGAAATCATTTGCGACCCGGTAACCGTCGGTGGGCAAAGCACCCCGCTTCCATCTTTGGATCAGTGGGTTTCCAATGGCGAGGTGGTGCGCTCACGGGTGGATATGCCCGGGCTTGGGCCGATCACCATGTACAGGGTCCCGGAGGCCTCTGCGCGGCGCGAAGACATCTCCGGCGGAGCAGCACTACCTGACCTCGGATCGCAGACCCTTGTGTTTCTTGATAGGCCCGTACCCGACATCCATAACCGCAGTGAAGTCACCTACAATTTAAATCTTCCTGGCGATGCCAATCCGCGAACATCGATCGCGCTCGATGACCGACAAATTGCCGGTCAATTGAAAGGCTCCGAATTCGAATTGCTGGTCAAACGCGACCTAGGAACGCCTTCTCCAGCCGCAGGCCCAGCGGCGCTGACTCCGAATTTTTTCCTCGATTCCACCGACAAGGTCGTGGTGGCCATGGCCGCCACATCTTCTGGAAAAACACCGTGGGAAATTGCCAGGGCACTGGAAAGGCTGGTGCACGAAAAGATGAGCACCACCAGCGGTATCGGCTTCGCCACCGCCGGTCAGGTTGCGCGCGAACTGCGCGGCGACTGCCGGCAACACGCCATGCTGCTGGCCACGCTTTGTCGGGCGCGTGGGATCCCTTCACGCACAGCCCTTGGCTTGGTTTACATCGTTGATCGCCCCACTGGTCGCCCAGCACTGGGCTTCCACATGTGGACCGAGGTCTATTGCGATGGCGCTTGGCGTGGTCTTGACGCAACTCTGGGAGAAGGTCGCATAGGCCCGGGGCATGTCAAGGTTACAGACACAACCTGGGCAGATGCCCCAAGCCTAGCCCCCCTACTACCCGTGTTGCGTGTAATGGGTCGGCTGAAGGCAACAGTCGTTTCCTTCCGATAATGGAACAGTCGAGGGATTCCAATGCTTGCCATGTGTTTGGTTTCGGTACTGTTTCCTAGCCAACCAATGGCACCTCCAACCGGAGGAGCGGTGGAATTCCGCAATGTCAGGGCAACTCTGGGGCTACTAGGCCCAGCCCGTAAAGACCAACAAAGGTTCCAGCCCGGCGAGTTGATTCTCTTCTCATTCGACCTCGTCAATCTTCAAGCGACCCCCGAGGGGCTTTGCCGCTACGCTTTAGGTGTCGAATTTCTGGATTCCAAAGGAGCCATCCTCTTCCCCAAGGAAGACATGCGCCTACGTGAATCGCAGGCACTGTGCCCACTGGGTGGCGGCCTCGTTCCAACATTTGCATTCGCCGACACCGACCCAGACCTGAAACCCGGCCAGTATGTGTTTCGCATGAAAGTGACGGACCGGTTGTCCGGCCGGACAGGTACTTTGGAAAAAACGTTTGAAATTGTTCCCCGTTCGTTTTCCCTGATAAGGCTCAGCTGGATGTATGCCAATTCGGGAGACACCGCACCCCCACTCGGTGCACCCGGACAAAGTTTTCTGCTGACATTTGTTGTGTCGCAATTTCAGGTCGACAGCAAAACAGGCCGCAGCGATGTGGAAGTGATGATTAAGGTGATCGATGAAGCAGGGAAAATCGTATCCATGCGCCCTTTCACGGGACAGATTTCCGTACCAGAAGATGAAGCCCGCCGGTTTCACCTGATCCGTTTCCCATTTCAGCCCAACCGCCCCGGCCAATTCGCACTGGAGATCACAGCAACCGATAGGCTTGCGCCCGGCAAGCCGGTCACCACCTCACGGGTACCGTTCTCTGTCGTGGAATCGCGCTGATCGATCTAATCTGAAGACACCAGATTGACGGATGCCTGCCTGATTGTTCAAATGTAGTTAGGTGTGGACGTGGTCGATGTTCATGCTTCCAGTTCCTCAGCAAACTGGCACCCTTCGATCGAATTCCCACCTGGAGGGTGGGATTCCAGCGCCAACCGGATGTTTGATATTGCGTAGCCTGCTCGCCATCGCCTCCGTCCGGAGAGCGTCCAGGAAGGATTACTTTCATGCTGGTTCTGTCACGTAAAAAAGATGAAACCATCGTCATCAACGGTTCCATCAAGGTGACAATCGTTGAAATTCGTGGAGATAAGGTTCGGCTGGGTATCGAAGCTCCACGCGATGTAGTGGTTCACCGTGAGGAAGTTCTAAACGCCATTGAACAAGCACAGACTCCGCCCTTGGCAGAGTCCATTGTTTCAGAACCGTTGCCTATCCAAGTCAATTGACCGAAAAGCTGCCTAGGTGGGACAGGCATTTAACCGGCTGCGATACCACAAGCATCAAGCTCTGGGTAAAAGTCCCAGCTTGCGTGCCCGGATGCCCAATGTTTCGCGATGAATACCTAATAACTCTGCGGCGCGGGACAAATTGTTTCCCGTCCGCCCCAATGCCAATGTCATCATCCTTTTTTCTGCTTCCTCAAGGTTAAGTGAATCGTCGCTTGAACGCACAGTGGTAGTTGCCATAGGCAGGTGCTCGGGCACTATCTCGTCGCCATCAGCCAAATGAAATCCAGCTTCAATTACCGATCTCAGCTGCCGAACATTGCCCGGCCATGAATACGCTTCAAGTGCCAATAAAGCCCTTGGCGATAACCGCACAACCCGATGGCAAGACAAAGCAAGACGATCAAGAAAATGCTGTGCCAGCAGTCGAATATCGCCAACGCGATTTCTCAAAAGCGGAGCCTCAATAACCACCGGCGCAATGCGGTAGTAAAGGTCTTCACGAAATCGGCCTGCCGCTATCTCCACTTCCAGATTGCGATTGGTAGCGGCAATCAAGCGAACATCCACACGAAGTTCACGCCCTTTCATGGGGCGAATCACACCACTTTCGAGGGCTCTCAGCAGCTTGGCTTGGCAATCCAGCGGAAGCTCACCTACTTCATCTAGAAAAAGAGTCCCTTCATGAGCCTGTTGAAAATAGCCTGCATGTCGGGAATCCGCGCCTGTAAATGCACCTTTTTCATGTCCAAACAAGTCGCTTTCGGCCCGCATATGATCGATGGATGCACAATTCACAGCAATCAGTGGGGCCAACCCCCTCGGACCTAAGCGGTGAATGGCAGCAGCAATCAACTCCTTGCCGGTTCCGCTTTCGCCACGCACCAAAACAGCCAAACCACTGACCGCTACCTTCTCGATCTTCCGTTTCAATTCCTTAATGGCCGGGCTTGTTCCGACCAATTGGTCGGTTACCCCCGATCGGGCGCGTAAGCGTTCCAAAGCCGCCGCAAGGGCTGAACGATCCCTATGGTTACTCAACCAGTGCGATGCCATTTGGGCGACTATCTGGGCAAAGTGTGTCTCGCGTTCGAGAAATTTATCTTGCTGACGGTACAGGTGAACCACCCCCAAAGTACGTGGTTGGGGACCACGGCTATCAATCAACGGAACACCAAGGCTGTCGTGAACACGCCTGAGACTTTCGCTGATATCGCCTTCCGTTCCAACAGATGCCTGCCAGACAGGTTTCAGTTCCGTGAGTACCCGACGGTTCAACTCACGGCTTAAAAAACTGTTCCCAGCGAGGTTTTCGGGATATTGAGCTCGAACACGCAATTCTTCAGCTTCATTTCCCAGAAAACCTGTCCATGTGGCACGGCAATGCTTATGAAGAACATGCAGCGTGAGTTCTACCATCGATTCCGCATCGGTGATCAATTCGAGCCGGTCAAGATATTCAACCAGACCTGCCAAAGCCTCCGCTTTCGTCCGCGATGAACCTCCAGGTCCGGTTTCAATTTCGAGCAGAACCGACGTGGTTCCAAGGGTAAGGGTGTGGCGCGCTCCAAGCACCATCTCGCCTGTCAGCTGCAAGCCATCCACCAAAATAGGGTTGGTTGTGCTCAGGTTGTGCAGAACCCACTCATCGCCTCTGGGTGAGATCTCCGCATGGCGACGGCTGACTTGATCATCGACAAACACCAAATCACTATCTGGATGACGGCCAAGGCGAATGATCTGGGAGGTTTGACACTCTAACCTCTCGGGCCGCATGCCTGAATTCCTGCCATGGCAGAGCAGGCGACGCATGGGGTTTCCGAGATTTTTATCAGCCGATAGTTCCACAAGCACCAACCTCCCTCGACCGCAGCGATGGTAGCCGTTAAGATCCTACACCAAGGCCCCTTAGCCAAGCGGTAAGGCCGCGGATTGCAAATCCGCTACCCCCGGTTCGAATCCGGGAGGGGCCTCTTTTTATTCTTCAAGCACCAAGTCGTGCCATCTTCAGACTTCGAATCATCAGATTCGTCTCCGTTTCATTTTTCTTCTCACCCTCTCTGCCCGCAAACATCCCTCGAACCGCTTTATCCAATTCTGTTGGATAAATGAAAATTGATAATCGATCGAATTTTCATCAATCACCATGCTGGACACTTTAATTTCAGCCGATTAGACTCACGGAGTCTCATACTTTTTATCATATCTTCACGGAGTTTGAGTCATGCCTCTCCCTCTTAAGGGACCAGGGCATCGATCTAGGGGTGCGTTTACCCTGATCGAACTGCTTGTGGTCATTGCCATTATTGCCGTTCTTATCGGCCTGCTGGTTCCCGCCGTCCAGAAGGTCCGGGAAGCAGCCAACCGCATGCAATGCGCGAACAATTTAAAACAGATGGGCATTGCCTTCCAAAGCCACCACGACAGCGTTGGGCGCCTTCCAAGCGGTGGTAATGGCTGGACAGATCCACCCACTTTTATTGGTGTTGGCAGCCCTGCCACCGGTTCGAGCCAACTGAGCGGCTGGGGCTTTCAGATCCTTCCTTATCTTGAACAAGACGCTGTATGGAAAGGCGGCGGAGGCACCACAGTAGCCTTGTGCCAGCAGAATGCCATTTCCGCAGTCATTAAAACCTACTTCTGCCCTAGCCGTCGTGCTCCAGCAGCCTTGCCTGCACAAGGTAACTGGTACACCCCAGCCGGAACTTTTGGCCATGGTCCAACAGACTATGCCACCAGTTGCGGCACGGGCAACGACGGGGTGGTGTGCTACGGCCCGTCAGGCCGCAAAATCAGCGACATTACAGATGGGACCAGCAACACGATGGTGCTGGGCGATAAGCGTATGGATCTGGCCAACGTGGGTGGCTACCAAAGCGACGATAACGAAGGATACTCTTCGGGGTGGGACTGGGATGTTGTCCGCCCTTCGAACGTGGTTCCCTTGGCTGACCGCAAATCCGGAGTCAACAGTGGCGAAAATCGTTTTGGTAGCAGCCACTCCAGCGGATTGAATGTTGCCATGGCAGATGGTTCCACTCGCTTTGTGACCTTCTCCGTCTCCCAAGCAGCTTTCCAAGCTATTGGGACATGCAATGGGGGCGAAGTGGCCAATCTGCCCTGATTGGTTGACATCGCCACTGTTTCATTTCCTTCAAGAGGCTCCCGAATTGCCACGGGAGCCTCTCGCTTCAGGAGCATCATTCATGCGATTCTGCTTGAGCTTATTCCTAGTACTGCCGCTGGCCTTCCTTGTCGGTTTAACTGGATGCGGGGCGCCCGAGGCCAAGCGCGTCAAGGTTTCCGGTACCATTACTATGGGCGGGAAACCGATGACCGGACTGCCCCCGGGTGTGAGGCCCATGGTTCGATTCGAACCAGAAGGCAAAAACGATCCGGTGTTCGCCAAGGTCGAAGATGGCGGCGCGTTTTCAGTCAAAGTGATCCCTGGCAAATACAAAATCACAGGGTCTTCGGGAATGTTTCCTTTGGGAGCTCCCAAAGGATCTAAAGACAAAGATTTGGTTATCTCAAAGGACATCCAGAGTGATATGTCCGATCTGACCATGGACTTGCAAAAATAATCTGGCGGGTTAACGCGACCTGCGAGTGGCCACAAGGGCGGCGAGATAGCCTCCCTTGAAACCACCATCGATATTCACAACAGCAACGCCGGCGGAACAAGCATTGAGCATCGTCAACAGTGCAGCCATGCCCTGAAACGATGCGCCGTACCCAAGACTAGTTGGAACTGCAAATACCGGGCAGGCCACCAAACCGCCCACAACGCTAGGCAAGGCGCCGTCCATCCCTGCCACCACCACAACGGCATCAGCATCGGTCAGGCGGGGCAGCACAGCAATTAAACGATGCAAACCAGCGACGCCAACATCGGCAATAAGTTCCGCTGAGGTTCCCAACGCCTGCGCTGTCACTAGAGCTTCCCGGGCCACGGGAAGGTCACCGGTGCCTGCCGTCAAGATGACGACCCGCCCAACCGGTGAATTGGGCTGCCCGGCTGGCAACCAGAAGGTGCGGGCAACAGAATCGTGTTCGCCAAGTGGAAGAGCTTCCAGAAGAGGCCCGGCAGCATCGCTTGGAAGACGGGTTACAAGACAGTTCTGGCCGGCTGCATTGAGTCTGGTTGCGGTACCCACAATCCATTCCGCTGTTTTGCCCTGCCCCAAAATGACTTCGGGAAAGCCACAGCGTGCCTGGCGGGCAAGGTCGAGACGGGCGTAACCGAGTTCTGCCGTGTTACCACCCGATTCTACAAGCCCCAGTACAGCTGCAGCATCCAGCGTGCCGCTACGAAATTGCTCCAAAGCTTCCAACAACTGATGGCGGTCAATCATGGGCTATTACCGTTACAAAATGGGTTTTCATGCTGCAATTTCACGAATCGCACCCAGAAGAATGTCGATCTGCTCTTCGGTATTGAATGGACCTGGGCTGACTCGCAGCAACCCCTCGGGGTAGCTGCCCAAAGCCTTGTGAACATAGGGGGCACAATGAAGACCTGGCCTCACCGCAATATCAAATGCCTGATCGAGAATCCCGCCAAGTTCGGTTGCGGGCAATGTTTCAAGACGAAAAGGGATTGTGGCCACACGACGGGTCCAGTCGTCGATACCAAAGACTTCAACGCCCGGAATACCACGAAGGCCAGCAACAAGCCTCTGGGACAATGCGACCTCATGATGGTGGATTTTATCGACACCGAATTCGGTGAGCCATTTCAAGCCGGCGGACAATCCAGCAGCGCCCAGCACATTTGGGGTGCCGCCTTCCAAATAGTAAGGCATCAGCGTCGGCTGGGTCTCACTGGAAGAATCGCCTCCCGTGCCTCCCTCGCGCCATGGACGCAGGTTGATGCCGGGCGCCACATAAAGAGATCCGGTACCTACAGGACCGAATAATCCTTTGTGGCCTGCCAATGCCAAAAGGTCGATATTTGCAGCGGCAACATTGATTGGAAGCACCCCCGCGGTCTGTGCGGCATCCACAAGAAAGGTTGCGCCACGTGAACGAGCCAGCGCACCAATGGCTGGAATTGGCTGCACCGTACCCAAGACATTGCTGGCGTGGGTAAGTGCTACTAATTTGGTTGGCCGTTCCAAAGCCTTTTCAAGATCCTCGAGCCTCAGAGTACCGTCACGGTCGGCTTCGATCCGGGTCAGGCTGATAAGCCCAGCTTTTTCCATCGCGCGCAGCGGCCGACTGATGGAATTATGTTCCAAGTTCGTTGTAATTACGTGATCGCCTTGAGCAACAAGGCCCTTGATTGCAATGTTCAGCGCATCGGTACAATTCAGAGTGAGGATCCACCGTTCGGGCGACGATCCACCAAAAAACTGATTCAGCCGGTGCCGGGTGTCATCAAGCACCCTTTCGGCAGCCAACGACATGCGGTGGCCAGCGCGCCCGGGGTTTGCCATTTCGGATCGTGCAAAATGATCCAACGCCCTGTAAACCACCTCGGGCTTGGGGTGGGTGGTTGCCGCATTGTCGAGGTAGATCGTCATGTGAAAGTAGGATCGTCAGGAATGGTCAGTGCCCGATGTATCGGGCGTAAAGTGCCAAGGCCCGATCTTCCTCGGGTGTACCCTTAATGATAGCGCGGCCATCAGGGAACACGGTGAATTCGCAGTCGTCGGCACTGAATCTCAGCAAGAATCTGGTCAGGTGCACTTCGGTCTGACCACGGATAGTGGTGGCGAGTGATGCCAAGTCCAGCTGGGCTGGAGTTGCTGGAACCACTTGAACGGCATTCCTGCCGCATAGACTGGTGGTCTGAACACCTTGATTACCTTCCAGCCACTCAAAATTTCTTTGTTTGCAGCAAGGGCAGTCACGCACTTCCAGCAAGCGGGAGATTTTGATCTTCCGGAGAACGTTGTCCCAGCAATCCACGTAGGCAAGATCACGGTTGATGGCTTCAGGCTTTCCACCGAGGATTTTCATGGCTTCAGTGGCCTGAAAACTGGCAATGATGGAAATGATGGGGCCCAAGACCCCGGCGGTATCGCAGGTAGCCGCCTCACCCGGGCCGGGAGCAGCCTCGAACACGCATCGCAGGCAGGGGGTCTTGCCGGGGATGATGGTCATGGTCTGGCCATGGCTACCAATGCATCCGCCATGAACCCACGGCTTGTTGTCGCGAACGCAGATATCATTGATAAGATAACGAATCTCAAAATTGTCGGAACCGTCGAGAATCATGTCCACGTCAGCGGAAAGAGCGCCAATATTAGATCGGTCGATGTGAGCCACAACCGGCTCGATCACCACTTCGGAATTGATTGCGCGCAGCTTGATAGCGGCGGCTTCCGCCTTGGGAAGGTGAGATGCCACATCGGCCTCATCGAACAAAACCTGACGCTGCAGGTTGCTCGATTCAACAAAGTCACGGTCCACCAAACGGACAAAACCAATACCAGCTCTCACAAGCGTATTGGCTAATACCGTGCCAAGGGCGCCAACGCCGCACAACAACACGCGCGAGGCCAAAAGCTTTTCCTGCCCGGCACGGCCGAGCTCGCCAAAGCGCATCTGCCTGCTGTACCGTTCAAGCCTGTCTGAAGATCCGGTCATTCCGCCCCTCCGGAGCTGATCGACTCCGCAAAATAATCCACGAATTCCGCCATGCCTGCCGGCCAGTCGGGCCCGCTGACGTGGCCACGCAGCGTTTTGAGATCTTCAAGAACCCGAGCGCGTCGAGTCGGATCGAGGCGGGTCAAAACGGTGAGAATACGATCAATGACAGCGTCTGCCGCATCCGGATGGACCAGATCGTCTTCTGAACCGCTGAGAAATACAACCGATTCAAGTACCGCTATCAACATGGGGTCGATACCGAGATCCTCTGGGATCTCCGGCAAGGAAGCCATGCCTTCCGGTTCGTTGAATTCCTTGTCTCCACCGTCCCCCTCATCTTCATCTTCGTCGTGCTGATGACGATTAATGGGAACGGACTTGTGAGCCTTGTTGTCGTCGGGGTGGTTGCCGCCTGATTTCTTGCCGCCCATTGGCGACCTCCCCTCAACCCCCGCCAACGGCGGGAATAATGGCCAGATTGTCGCCGGTCTTCAGGGCCGTCGCAAAGCGATCGTCCAGATAGCGGATATCTTCATCGTTAAGATAAACGTTGACAAATGGCCGCAAGGCGCCGTTCAGGTAAAGGCGCGCCTGCAAACCGGGTTCCGCCAGAACAAGGGCTTCAAGCGCCTTTTCAACGGTCTCTGCTTCGACAGACACCACATCACGGCCACCCGCATGGGGCCTCAAAGGCGGTGGAATTTGAATTGCTACCATCATGGTCGTTTGTCCTTAAATCCACTCAAAATTACGGCTTAAACTAAAACCTTATCGCGCTTCCGAACCATTTGCGTGGTATTCGGAACCAAAAGCGCCTGGAAATCAGCCATGGTCGGGTTGATCACAGCCGGAGCTTCCAGAATGTCCGCCGCGGCATCCTGCGTCTTCAGGCCATTACCAGTAATACAAATCACAGTTTCGTCGTCGCGACCGATGCGCCCTTGCTGAACCAACTTGCGCGCGACGGCTACCGTCACCCCGCCAGCAGTTTCAGCAAAAACACCTTCAGTTTCGGCAAGCAGAAGCATGGATTCACGGATCTCATCGTCGGACACATCTGCCGCCCAACCGCCACTTTCGCGGATAAGTTTGATGGCGAAGAAACCATCGGCAGGATCGCCAATGGCCAGCGACTTGCAGATGGTATCAGGTTTCTTGACTGGGCGGTGCTGGTTCAAACCAAGCTGAACAGCGCCAGCAATCGGGTTGCACCCGGTAGCCTGCGCGCCATGGAACGAAGTCTCAGGGGTGTCGATAAGACCGGTGATCTTCAATTCTTGGAAGGCCTTATTGATTTTACCAATCAAGGCACCACCCGCCATCGGGGCGACAACGTGCCGTGGCGTGCGCCATCCCAACTGCTGGGCAATTTCAAAACCCATGGTTTTGGAACCTTCGGCATAAAACGGCCGGAGGTTGATATTCACAAAGCCCCAACCATGGTGAAACGCGATTTGGGTACACAGACGATTCACTTCGTCGTATGTGCCACGCACGCCAACCACCGTGGCGCCGTAAACACTGGTGCCGAGAATTTTGGCTCTTTCCAGATCGGAGGGCACCAAAATAAAACTCGTCAGCCCTGCTGCGGCCGCGTTGGCCGCGACACTGTTGGCAAGGTTTCCCGTGCTGGCGCAACCCACAATTTTAAGGCCGAATTCTTTGGCTTTCGACAAGGCTACCGATACCACCCGGTCCTTGAATGACAGGGTTGGAAAGTTCACGGCATCGTTCTTGATCCACAAATTTGTCAGGCCCAAAGCCTTGGCCAAGCGGTTAGCGCGAATGAGCGGTGTGCCGCCAGTATGAACTCCCACGGTTGGGTCGTTATCTAGGGGCAGGTATTCCCGCCAGCGCCACATGGTGTGTGGGCGAGCTTCCAGGCGTTCACGGCTTACTTCGGCCGCAATTCCCGCGTAATTATAATCGATTTCCAGCGGGCCAAAATCGTCTTCGCAGAAGTTCGTCGTGCTAACGGGCCAAAGCTTGCCGCACACCCGACACTTCATGCCTGTGGCAAAACCACGACCGGAATCACACTGCTGCGCAACTGTCATTGTGCCAAACCCCCTGAAGCAGCACCCTTGGGTACGGTCCGGGAGGCGTCTAACACCAGAAATTGGATCGGGCCAACAGCCCAATCATAGAAGAATAGAACACCGGCTTACGCCGCAGTCTTATCTCCCCCGGTCGCCCGGGCAGGAATTAGCACCAGCATCTTCGCAGGCTATTGAAAACCTACTCCGACCGGTTGCTGTGGCTTCGCAGGGCCTGACCCTCTGCCACTCTGGATAAGATACCCACCAGATTGTCATGTTTAGATTAACGTCCGGCTGGAACGGAGGCAATCCTGCGCAACGGTTTTTTCACCAAACTCGCGCCAGCAACAAAACGATTGCACCGAACAGGAAAAAACAGCAGGTCAGAAGGCCTATCAGCACCCATTTTTCCCAAGCTGCCATGTTCGATTGATCCGCGCTTACCGGTACCGCCACAGGCAGTGGCGCTTTTAAGGGCGGAATGTCTGTCCACGACACTGTTTCTGCGGAAGTCCAACCTGCCGGTAGAAACTGCGTTGTCTGGATTTCCGACTCCGGTCCATGAGGATCTCGTAGCACCAATTCCTCTACATCCGTTACTTCACCGGGACGGTGAATCTGGAGTTCTTCCAGAACTGCCCGGATGGAATCGCCATTGGGAGGTTCCGGAAAAAAACCGCGCGAATCAGCAGCCAGCAGTTCCAGATCCGCCGCCAGAATTTTCGCCGAACCAAACCTTTCCGCGGGATTTTTGCTCATCAACGTGCGCACTAACTGACAAAATCGCTCGGGAACCTCCGGCACAATATCGCGGACCCTCGGAATGGGTTGATTCCGGTGCGCGGCCATCCGCTCCTTGCTGGTTCCCCCCGTTGGAAATGGTGTTTTTCCTGTTAACGCAAAAAACAAGGTGCAACCCAGCGCGTAGAGGTCAGCACGACCATCTACAGCAGACGAATCGAGCGTTTGTTCCGGAGCAATGAAATCCATGCTGCCAACGATGTAACCGGGGCCACCGACCACATCGAGCGGCACGTCTTTTTCGCCCTTCAAAAACGCCAAGCCCAGATCAATCACCACGGCGCGGCCCGATGGAGCCACCAGAATATTGCTGGGTTTAAGATCGCGGTGAACAATACCGCTTTCATGCAAGGCACCCAGGGCACGGGCCACTTCGGCACCCAGACGCGCAGCGCGTGGCGCATCGAATGGCCCACGCTCATTCACCATCCGGTACAGACTTTGTCCGGGAACATATTCCAAGGCCATGTAATGAATACCAGCTTCCTCGCCATGCGTTACATAGTTGCAGAGTCCCGAATGGTGTACAGCGCTCAGATGAAGCTGGCATTCCCTGAGAAACCGAGCCAGATGCCTCGATTCCTGCGCCTGTACTGGAGGAAGAACTTTCACTGCAACAAGCTCATGGCTGGCACCAACGTCCCGAGCCAGGTAAACGGTGGCCATGCCTCCTCGCGCAATGGGAGCCAGGAGGGCATATGGGCCAAGCCTGAGGCCCCTTGTTACCCCCATCATCAATTTGCCTGCTTGAAAGCGCGTCAGCGCCCCACGTTCTGTCAAAGCGTCTGACAAGCGGCGCGTATCATCCCGAAATGATGCGGGTACTTTGAGCAGGGCTTGCCTGAGTTCTTCACGCTCCATCAGCCTGCTTTTCACAATCGCTGCAAGGAAACGCTGCGGATGAACCACACCTGAAGCCGAAGGTTCGGCTGGTCGGTTGCGATCAGGCCCACCGCCACCGCTGCTCAAGGAAGAACTCCGACAGGATCAGATCCATCCATGGATCACAAGAAGATGATTCCAACCCACCATAACATGCCAAAACTTCAGGCAATGTCCTTACCGCGAATCTTCGCGCTCAATCTGGTACGCAACTGCGACTCAATGCGCGTATGGGCCTGCTCCACTTCCTTGTCTGTCAATGTTCGGTCCAAGGCCTGATAATCAAGGGCATAGGCCAAGCTCTTTAACCCTTCTCCCAATGGATCTCCGCGGTAAAGGTCGAACAATCTGACCGCGGCAAGCAGCGGTGCACCCGACTCCCGGAGTATCGACTCTACCTCGCCTGCCGCACATGCTTCCTTCACAACCACTGCCAAGTCGCGGCGTGCCGCAGGAAATCGGGGAATAGCCGATGCCCGGAATGTGGATTGGTAAAGCGTTTCAAGAACACTCGCGTCAAACTCAGCCACCAGAATACGGTTGGGGGTTTCACCCAACGCTACTGCTCGGCGGGGATGGAGCTCACCGATCACTCCGATTTCAACGCCACCTGCACCAGTCACCAAAGCCTGCTTACCCGGGTGCAAAGCCTCGTGGTTTCCCTGCACAAACTGAACCGCGCCAACTCGCAAGGCCGCAAGCAGGCTCTCAGCAACACCTTTCAGGTCGTAAAAATCCATTACCGCTGGAGCTGCGCCGTGAGCTGATTCAGCAGACCGCAACCCTGACAACGCAATGGCCAAACGCCGTGCCTCACGGGGGAATCGCTGGCCAGATACGGGCAAAAATGCTGTTCCCAGCTCAAATATCTTGACGCTTTCACCACGGGCAGCATTGGACTGCGCCGCTGCCACGAGACTTGCCAACACGCTTCTGCGCATAATGGCACGTTCAGGGCTGATAGGATTGGCCAACGATACGGAAGCCCCGTCTGATTGGTCACCAAGAATCACACGTTCCGCATCTGCAGATGTAAGCGCGTAGGAAATCACCTCGCGCAGGCCCAAGCCGGCCAACGCGTCTTTCAACCTGTCTTCAAATACTTGCCTCAAGTTCACCCGAGGAGGCGGCGGTGCCTCGGCTGGAAGGCGTGGTTGCAGATTGCCGTACCCGTACAATCGCACAACATCCTCAACGATATCATGCAAGCCTTCCTGAACATCGAGGCGGTGCCAAGGAATGCGCACGGTCAGGCCGCTGGCATCTTCCGCCTCAATTTCAAATTCGAGTGCCGACAATATGGATCGGGTTCTATCGCGCGGGATTTCCGCTCCGGCCAATCGTGTGGCCAATGCCCAGTCGTATCGCGCAGTGCGCGGCAACTCGGGCACGGGATGACAGTCTACGGGAGCAGACACCGCAATGGCCCCGCGCTCGATGAACAATCGCGCCGCGCGGCCCAAACCATGGGCTGCCAAAACCGGCGTCACACCACGGGTGTAACGCGTGGCAGCTTCACTGAAGAGGTTCAAAGCCCGCGACGTTTTGCGCACCACAACCGCATCGAATTGCGCCGACTCCACAAATAGCCGGCGCGTGCCGGCATCCACTTCGGTTTCAGAACCGCCCATGACGCCAGCCAAGGCGATCGGCCCCTTGGCATCAGCAATCACTAGCATATCGGAATTAAGTGTTCGAACATTGCCATCAAGCGTGCGCAAGCTTTCTTCTGCCCGAGCGAAACGAACCTCGATGGCAACGGGCTTTCCATCGGCGCGAGCCTCGAGTTTGTCGAGGTCGAACGCGTGGAGTGGCTGGCCCTGTTCAAGCATCACAAAATTAGTGATGTCCACCGCGCTACTTACCGGGCGCATACCGGACTGAGTCAGTAATCGCCGGACTCGCTCTGGCGACACCCCGCCGGGAAACCCTTCAATGACAATGCCCATATAACGACGGCACGCATCGGGCGCCGCAATGACAACCTCAACGGGGCATGTCGCGGCGGAAGCAGGGATCGTGGTATCGGGTTCACGCACTCTTGCCCCTGTAAGGGCGGCTACTTCCCGAGCCAGTCCGGTCAAAGCCAAGCAACGCGCCATATTCGGAAGGATGTCGATTTCCAGAATGACATCGCCCAAGGCGTCGGCAGCTGGTGTACCCTCGGTGGCTGTGCCTGAATCAAGAAACAAGAGGCCATCGTGGTCTTCCGATAAACCAAGCTCGTAAGCGGAACAAAGCATGGCATCGCTGGGGACACCGCGAATAGTGGTTGGCTTTAGTTCTTTGAGGACTTTTTCCTTGCTGTGACCGTCAATGACCTTGGCACCAGAAAGGGCCAGCACACACCATTGGCCTGAATCGCCCGCCGCAATGTTGGGAGCACCTGTCACCAGTGCCATCTCCCGGCCGTTCCCGTAGGCAACCCGGGGCAATTTTAATTTGTCGGCATCGGGATGACGGTCTACACCCACAATCCTGCCAATGACGATACGTTCACGGTCCCAAGCAGGTCCCGGATCATCGAGGCGCAATCCGGTAAAAGGCTCCACGCCAACGGTGCGGGCAGAACCAACCTCAAGCCCGGCAACGGACAGCATGGCTGCCAGTTCAACTACGGGAGGGAGGTCAACGTAGTCCGCCAGCCAACGTGTCGAGACGTGCATGGTCAGGTCCCGCCCGGCTTCGGGCATTCAACAAGATTAAAACGAGCGTAAAAAGCGAAGGTCGCCAGACCAGAATGCCCGGATATCCTCGATGCCGTAAAGAAGCATATTGATGCGTTCCACACCGAGGCCAAAAGCAAATCCAGCATGTTTGTCGGGATCGTATCCGCCATTTCGCAGCACAACAGGGTGAACCATTCCTGCGCCCAAGATCTCTAGCCAGCCACTGCGCTTGCACACAGGGCAGCCCTTGGCAGAACAGAGGATGCAATCCATATCCACTTCGATACTTGGTTCCGTGAACGGGAAATAACTAGATCTGACACGAACCTTGCGGTCGGGGCCAAAAAGCCGACGGATAAAGGCTTCTAAAGTTCCCAGCAGGTCGGTCAGGCCGATATTCTCACCAAGGCAGAGACCTTCAACCTGATGAAACATGATTTCGCTACGGGCTGTAATCTGCTCGTAGCGATAAACCAGTCCGGGAAGAACCACGCGCAGTGGGTTGGGAGCACGCTCACGCATGGCGTGGATTTGGCCAGGAGATGTGTGTGTGCGCAGCACCAAGCCCGGATCTGTTGTGTGGAATGTGTCCCACATATCGCGGGCGGGGTGGTGAGGCGGCATGTTGAGCATGCCGAAATTGGTTTCGTCGTCCTCAACCTCGCGGCTGTGGTAAACCTCATATCCGAGTTCACCGAATGCCGCCAAAATTCGGCGCATAGTGATCGTGGCAGGGTGCAGACTACCTGATTCCCATGGTTTGCCAGGCAAAGTGGGATCGAGTTGCTCGGTAGCAATGGAAAGCTCAAGGGCACGCTCTTTGGCAAGAGCCTGAGCCTTGGCAAATGCAGCTGAAAGAATTTCCTTGAGCTTGTTCACCGCTTGCCCGTAAGCTTTTCGCTCAGGGCCGGGTAGCTCTGTCAATTTTTTCAATGCCAACGGAACTAAGCCGGTTTTTCCAAACCAGCGCTGATTCCATGCAATAAGAGATTGTTCATCAGAAGAGGTGGCAAGTTCTGCCACCCCTTGTGCTTCAAGCTGCTCAAGATCGCTCATGGGAGAGCGTCAGGATTTAGAGGCGGCGATGGCCTTCTTGGCCAATTCGACCACCGCAGTGAAGGCGTCCGGATGATGGATCGCCAATTCAGACAACGACTTGCGGTCGAGGCTGATACGGGCTGCCACCAAACCGAAAATCAGTTCGCTGTAGCGAAGACCACGCATGCGGCAAGCCGCATTGATGCGGATGATCCACAGGCGACGGAATTGGCGCTTGCGCACCCGACGGTCGCGGTAAGCGTAAGCACGTGCCCTCAAAAGAGCTACGGCCGACTGGCGGTAAAGGCGATGACGGCCGGCACGAAAGCCCTTGGTCAGGCGACGCAGCCGGGCTCGCTTGCGAAGGACTGTTTTGCCACTACGAGCGCGCATGATTGACCTCGATACCTGTAAAAGTCTGAATGAACGCAGGCGTTAACGTCAGCTGACACCCAGCATGGCGCGCACGTATTTCTTGGCCAATGTTCCGCCGCTGACAATGGGACTGCGCAGCCCCATCTTACGCTTGGCAGACTTGTGGCTGTTGAGGTGCTTCTTACCAGCCTGCAGACGCTTGAGTTTACCGGTAGCGGTAACCCGAAAACGCTTGCGCGAGGCTTTGTGACTTTTGTGCTTGGGCATGGCCCACCTATGTCGTAACGCCATTGGAAGAGGCAACCATGCCGTCTTCGCTTATCGAAACACCAAGTGTATCAGCACAACCCAAGCTGGTGAAGGGGAGAAGAAGCAATGATTGCCATTAACTGGCTTATTGACGCCACCGAACGCTGGTAATTCCTTCGCCTCAAGTCGTTTTACGCCACAAAACTCCAAACAGCGTGCCTGCCGGTAAACCAAACCAACAACCCTGTCATTGCCATCAATAATGGGAATCTCCAAACCGAAGTCCCCATCAGTGCGCCCGCGCACAGGAACAATGGAGGCATCACCAAAACAAAACGCGACATGCTCAACAGGCTTGTGCTTCCCGGCAACAGCAGTCCAATAAGGCAAAAAAGGGCATATCCCTCCCCCATGCGACGATAAACAACAAATGTCAGCGCCAGACCAACCAGCAAACTGGTTAGATTCATGAATTGAACAGGTTTAAATGGCGAATGGCACACGCCGTCCCAAGTGACTCGCAATACCCCTTGCCACGGCCGCCCCCACGTTTGTTGCGATTTATAAAACGCCAACGGATCACCGAATCGGATGGTCAAAAAAACCATGAAAGCTGCAAGGCCCGAAAGGCTTAATTGAATTAGCAGTAACGTTTTCCAGTTGGTTCGGACATAGCCGATAAGATTGATCCAAGCCGTACGCCTGCCAATGCTAAACAGGGTCCATCCCCCCACACGCAGCCACTCCAGAAGAATGACAGGGTAAAGGAATGCCCCAGGAATCCGAGTTGCCGAGGCCAATGCCGCCAGTAAAACGGCCCATCCCCACCTTTTATTATCGATACTGTAAAAGCAACCAAGTATCAAAATCAGGAAAAGGCTTTCCGTGTAGTAACAACTGAAAAAAAATGATGTGGGAAAAAGGGCGAGCATCCAACAGGCGTTATCCGCGCATGCGGGGTTGGACGTATGTTTCAAAGCAATCATGTGAAGTATGATCAGAGCACCGAAAAAAGCCAAATGGTTAATAATCAATGCCCCATATAAAGGCGGAATGCCGCATCTACTCAAGATGGCAATAATAGATGGAAAGACCGGGAAAAATGCGACATTGGACTGAACTCCTGGCGCGTACGAATATCCGTTCATCACGATCCCGTGATACCAACCCGTGTCGAACCGAGCGGTCCAATCGATCCACGGTTGCTGAGGCGCCATACGCCAAAATAGATGTTCGATTGATGCATGGGCAACAAAAAGGCTTCCCGCCATAAAGCAAATCGCGCGCGAAATCAAAAATGCCAGCAATGGAACCTTGATCAGTTTCCAGATGCTTTTGTAGTTTGCATCACCGATCGATTGCATCGCACATGCTCCACCCAAGAGATCGTTTCCAATGAAAACAATCTTTTCATGCGTTTTGAGTCGTTGCGATTCAAGACCAACACCACGATCTGCACGCCATACTTGCGCCAGTCTGTTGCCAGCGGTTCAATAGGGGCTGTCAATTACCACCGGAGACTCTCCATGCGCATGAATCTGTGGGCCGTTTTAGCCCTGTTCGTTGGTTTTTCCGCTTCCTCCCAGGCTCAGGAATTCACCTCGCTGTTCAATGGCAAGGACCTCGATGGCTGGGAAGGCAATCCGAAGCTGTGGAGTGTTAAGGATGGCGCCATTACAGGCGTCACCGGCGACGAACCCTTCAACAAGCTGAAACACAACACCTTCCTCGTGTGGAAAGGTGGCGAGGTTGCCAACTTTGAACTGCGATTCTTGTACAAGATGCAAGGGGGCAACTCTGGCGTGCAGTACCGAAGCAAACTGCTGGGTAATGGTGAATTCGGCCCACGCGTTGGTGGCTACCAAGCCGACTTCGAAGCTGGCACCACCTACAGCGGTATCCTTTACGACGAAGGTAGCGTCGCTGGTGGCCGGGGTATCATGTGCGCTCGCGGCGAACGGGTAAAGTGGAACGCCGACAACAAAAAGGAAGTGCTCGGTAAGACCGAAAAGTCATCGGCCGAGATTCAGGAATCGATCAAGAAAAATGATTGGAACGAGTATGTGATTGTTGCCAACGGGAGCAAACTCACCCACAGCATCAACGGCAATGTAACCGCCGCTATCGACGATGAATCGCCTAAAGCACTGAAGAGCGGAATATTGGCCCTGCAAATCCATGTTGGCCCACCCATGGTGGTGCAGTTCAAGGACATCAAGATCAAGAACCTGAAGTAAGCGATTCTTGAATTCAGCCTAACTTTACCAACACCCGGGGCCGCCAAGGCTCCGCGTTTGTTATGTGACACGGTTTGCGGTCACATCCACTTATCGGTTAAAAGAACAACATCTGCCCTTTCCACGGAGACGCCTCATGCGATTGTTACGAGATTGGATACTGCCAGCCTTAATGCTGACTATTTCGAGCGTGCCGGCAAACGCTGTCATTTTCGCACCCACTGCGGCAGTCGCCTTGCTGCCCGGGCAAGCCCCCAAACCCAAGAAACCACCTGCTGTAACAGGTAAGGAAATCACAGCCACCCCAGCCAATAAGCTGAAGGTAAAACAAGGCTTCGCGGTGGACCTGCTCTACTCGGTACCGAAAGAGCAACAAGGCTCATGGGTCAACCTATGTGTGGACGGCAAAGGCAGGCTGATCGTTTCCGATCAATACGGGTCGCTTTACAGAGTAATCCCAGGCAAGGCCGCAGCCGATACCACAGTAGAACCAATTCCTGCCAAAATCGGCGAAGCGCAAGGGCTTTTGTGGGCGTTCGACGCGCTTTATGTGGTGGTCAACCGGGGCAAGGATTACGCCTCTGGTCTATACCGCGTGACTGATTCCAACAACGACGACATCCTCGACAAGGTCGAACTCCTCAAGCCAATCACAGGTGGCGCCGGCGAACACGGGCCACACGCCGTACTGCTGACACCAGATGGCAAGTCGCTGGTGGTGGTCTGCGGGAACCAGACCAAGCTGATGGACTTCGATTCCACCAAAGTCCCTCCTCATTGGGGCGAAGACCACCTTCTACCACGCATGCCCGATGGCCGCGGCTTCATGGCAGGCGTGCTCGGGCCAGGCGGTACCATTTATCAGGTAAGCCCCGACGGCAAAAACTGGCAGGTCCTGACAACTGGTTTCCGCAACCAGTTCGACGCAGGCTTCAACAAGGCAGGCGACCTCTTCACCTACGATGCCGACATGGAATGGGACGTCAACACGCCTTGGTACCGCCCTACCCGTGTATGCCAATCTCTTTCAGGCGTTGATTTCGGTTGGCGCAATGGCGCAGGCAAATGGCCAGCGCACTACCCCGACAGCATGGGCCCTGTGGTCAATGTCGGCCCTGGTTCCCCCACGGGCGTTTGCTTTGGTTATGGCACCAAGTTCCCTGCCAAGTATCAGGATGCCTTCTACATTTGCGACTGGAGCTATGGCAAACTGTACGCCACCCACATCATGCCCGATGGCGCTGGCTACACCGGTGAGCTGGAAGAATTCGTGAGTGGTTCGCCACTGCCCCTGACCGATGTCATTGTGCATCCGGGAGATGGCAGCCTTTATTTCACAGTGGGTGGCCGCCGCACACAATCGGGCCTTTACCGGGTCCGCTATGTGGGCACAGAATCGACCGCGCCTTCCAATGGCGGCAGCGTCGATGAAACAGCACGCGCCAAGCGCCTTTCCCTTGAAAAGTTCCATGGCGTCAAGGATCCGGCTGCTGTTGCTTTGGCATGGAAACACCTAGGCGATTCCGACCGCGTGCTTCGCAGCGCCGCGCGCATTGCCCTGGAGCATCAGGAGATCGCCACCTGGCGCGAAAAGGCTCTGTCGGAAACCGATACCGGCAAGTCTCTTGGTGCCCTGCTCGCCTTGGCGAGGGCGAGCGCCTCGGATCCAGCACACCGCAAGCCCGGTATGCCTGAACCCGATGCCAATGCCAAAACCGCTTTACTTGCGGCACTTGACCGCCTGCAAGCCCGCTGGGACTCGTTGTCTGAACAACAGCAATCTGACTTACTGCGCATTTATGCCATAGCACTGGTGCGCATGGGCGCGCCCGACAGCGCCACCCGCGAAAAACTTGCGGCCTTGTTCGAACCTCGATTTCCGTCTGGCCGCAGGCTGGTGGATGGCGATCTGGCTCAGTTACTGGTCTTCCTTCAGGCACCCAATGCCGCCAAGCGGATTGTGCCGCAACTGGCCAAGTCACTCACGCAGGAAGAACAGATGGATCTGGCCAAGTCGCTCCGCATGCTGAAAACCGGATGGACACCAGAACTTCGGACCGCGCAAGTTGACTGGCTCATCAAGGCGCGGGGCTACCGGGGAGGCAACAGTTTTGGCGGTTTTCTAGACAACATCCAGCGCGACACGGTAGCAACCTTCTCAGATGCCGAAAAAGCGCAATTCAAGGTCCGCCTTGAGAAAAAGGATGTCGTGGCCAAGCCGGCAACGGGACCAGCCCGTCCTCTGGTGAAGAAATACGCCATGGCCGATATTGAAAGCAAACTGGCATCCGGCTTGACGGGTGGCCGCAATTTTGAACGCGGCCGCACATTGTTTGGCCAAACCACCTGCTTTTCATGCCACCGCTACGGTAACGAAGGTGGTGCCCAAGGCCCAGACCTGACGGGCGTGGCTGGCCGTTTCTCACCTCGCGACCTGCTGGAGTCGATCATCGACCCAAGCAAAACCGTTTCCGATCAGTATGAGGCTGTAGTGATTGAAACCGACGACGGTAAGCTTGTTACCGGTCGTATTGTCAACCTGAACGGCGACACCATGATGGTCATGACCAACATGATGGATCCTAACGATCTGACAGGCATCAATCGCCGGAAGGTGGAATCGGTCACCCCCGCGAAAAACTCCATGATGCCAGCCGGTCTGATCGATACATTGAAGGAAGACGAGATCCTCGATCTTCTGGCGTACCTGCTATCGCGGGGCAATCCAGAGGCACCGATGTTCAAGTAAGAATTTCAAGCGTTTGACGCGCCTTAACTGCAGGGGGAAGCGATTGCTTCCCCCTACTTCTTTTTAGTTTTTGTCTGGAACATTCAGCTTCGCGGTGAAAACATTTCTAAAGTGCCGCACGCATCAACATTTACCAAGCCACCATCGAAGCCAAGCGGAAACAGCGGGTGTGAGTGCCTGCCGTGCTGCCGAGTCTCCCGCTCTCGATAATGCCTGATTTCGCGAAGGATACGGCACGATCCAACCCGATAGCTTCTTTAACGGCCATCCCTCACGCATCGCCAAGGCCACTATTCCAATCAATTCACCAGCAACTCGTCCGCAAATGGAGGCGCCTGAAATCATTCCCTTCTTGTCAGTCCATATTTTCACCCATCCAGGGCCAGATTCCTCAAGTGCATGACGGTCGTTGTTCTCCAGATCAATTTTGTGGAGGGTGGCTCCCGGCGGATTGATCTCCCCTACCCCAGCCACCTCCGGATCTGTCCAGGTACACCATGGGATCAGATGCGGCGCCCAGATGGCGCCCAGCAGCAAGCCGAACGGCCATTGTGTGGCGATCAGCGCGTTGCGCACCGCCAGTCGCGCCATGGCATCCGCCGCGTGGGTGAACCTCGGTGCGGCCGCGACACAATCTCCCACTGCAAAAACCCGGTCATTGCTAGTTCTGAGGTAGGCATCAACTCGAATTCCATCAACCCCCTTCACAGGAGGCCCATCGGCCATGGTGGATATTCCCGCCTGCTTGAGTCCTATTCCTTCAAAGTTGGCTTGCCTGCCCGTCGCTAATAGTAATGTGTCAAAGGCAATGGAGCCGGTGGTTGTGCTGGCCAAAAAGGTGCCCGTTGCTTCACGCGCAACACTTGTGACCGCGGTTGCCAGCTTGACTACAACGCCACTGGCAGCCAACGACCGGAACAAAACACCCGAGGCTTCAACATCGTCCCGACTGAGCAATCGATCCGCTGAATGCGCCAACGTAACAGGGCACCCAAGGCGTGCGAGTGCCTGCGATAGTTCACACCCCACTGGGCCACCACCCAGCACCAAAACCCGCCCCGGATCACTCTTTAATTCCCAAACAGAATCGGTGGTCAGGTATGGAACATTATCAAGGCCCGGTATAGGCGGTATGAGCGGACGCGAACCCGTCGCAATGATGGCTTTGCGGAACCGCACTTCGTGGTTTCCAACACGGGCGGTATCTGTGCCTGTGAATTCAGCACGGCCCCCAAGCACCTCGATCCCCAGTTCCGAGAATCGCTCCACCCGGTCGGCCACAGCCATAGCGGCGCGGCGGGCCCGCACGTTTTGGAATGCCTTCACAACAGGAATGGATCCAGACAGATGTCTGGCAACGTGCAGCAGGGACTTGGAAGGAACGCACCCCGTGTGCAAGCAATCGCCACCCAGAAGTTGTTCTTCCGCCAGAACAACTTTGGCACCCAGACCTGCGGCACCTACAACTGCAACAAGTCCCGCTGGCCCGCCACCAATAACCAGAAGATGGCAAAGACTGGCGCCGCTTGCAGCCTTGATTGGCCTGGTGAATTCCAGCCCGTCGCTAGCTTCGTGATGGCTCACGGGGTTAGCAACTCAAGTTTGAAGCCACGGTAACGCACTTCAAGCGGGCCTCCCGAGTGTAATTGCAAACCGATCTGTCCCGACCGACTGATTTTTCCATCGGTCAGATCGACACACGATTGATCATTGATCCACGTGCGAATGCGTGCCCCCTTGGCTTCAATCACGTAGCGGTTCCATGCCCCTGGCTTCACATGGGCTTCACCCGATTTGGACCACAACAGCCCTCTGCCATGCTCCTCGTAAAGCTTGCCCCACCAGCCTTTGCCAATATCGGCCTGTGGCCCTGCCATTTCACCATCTGGCAACAGTGCGCTGCGAATCTGCACACCGCTGTTTTCCGAATCAGGCGAGAGTTTTACTTCGAATTCCAGACGAAAATCATCCATTCGCAGGTCGGATGCCAAAAAGCTATTGCGCTTCAGCCCTTTCGAAATACCAACCAGCTCGCCATTTTCTACCCGCCACATTCCTGCTTCGCCGGTCCAGCCCGACAAATCCTTGCCGTTAAAGAACAGCGTCAAGGTTTGAGGTGTGGCTGCTATGGGAGTTTGCGACGGATGACGCAAGTAAGCAACCAGATCGCGAATCTCGGCGGTTTTTAGGCTGTCGAGTAAATTGTCCGGCATCATCGACTGGTCAGAAGCTTTGCGCGTTTCAATATCCTGCACTGGAACAGTCAGCACTTCATTGGCCGTGACAACGGATAGCGTCTGGGGTGTTTCGGCCTTCACAATACCGGAAACAACACGTCCGTTTTTCATCTCAATCACCGAAACCGTATATTCTTTGGTGATCACCGCTGAAGGCGCGTGGATATTTTCAAGCAGGTAATCGAGATTAGCACGGTTTGAACCGGTCAACTCAGGCCCTACCTTGCCGCCAGTGCCGTACATGGTGTGGCACTGGGCGCAAACCTTCTGATAGATGGCGCGCCCCTGAGCCAAATCGAAGGCACCAGCTTTGCTGACAAGTGCCTTGGTTTTGGCTATACGCGCCTTACGGTCCGCAGGCGTGGCACGGATCTGCCCCCACGATTTCGCGATTGCTTCTAGTAGTTTCGGATCCCGTAGATCACCTAACTGGCGAACCGTTTCGGCAGGGATATCAGCCGTGGCCACTGTTCCAGCAGCAACCGCATCCATCAATTTCAGGCCCCACGCGGAACGCGATGCCAGTGTGGCTACCGCATCGCGGCGAAGCGCCGCCGGCATCGTTTTCCAGGCTTTCAACACAATGTCAGGTACTTCATTCGCATCGTAAGCCGCCAAGGCGCGGACGCCAGCAGCGCGCAAGTTAATATCGGTGGTTTCAGCTCCCGCTAGGGCTATTACATTGGGCAGACTGGCCGTATCGCGCGCCGCGACAATGGCCTCCAAGGCCCGCAAACGAGCGGGGCTTGGTTCTTTAGCATCAGACAATCTCGCCCGCAGCTTCACCAATGCGCGTGCGTCGCCAAATTGCGTTGCAAGCGATAAGGCGCGCTCGCGGGTTTCCGGGTCTGGATCAGTCATGCTGGCATCAAACGCCTGATTCCATGCCTCGGGTGGTTTAATGCCACGACGCCCGCGAAGCCCCTCTTCCAACCCAATCAGCAGGTCCTTGCGTAATGCACCTTTTGCCCCGGGAATTGCTGAAATTGAAGCAGCCAAAGCTTCTGGTGAACCCAATGCTGCAAGGCGACGCGCCGTGAACGACGGAATGAACCCATATCCATGCTGGCCCAACGCCATGAAGGCAGATGGATCGATGGCAACCAAAGGTTCAAGCGCATACCAACATAAAAACGGAAGGTTCGGATCTCCTGCATCTTCGTGATGAGACAACAGCCCCGCCAAAATTCCACGGGACTCCGGATCTTTCACGCGGGTGACTAGAGCGGCAATTTCGCGACGGACAACTGGTGATGGGTCAGACTTGGCAAGTCGCTCGAGCTTGGCGGGCATGAACGCGTCCATGCCCCTCTCCGCCGCCAAACGCAAGCTCCACCCACGCACATGGGCATCGCTGTCTTTGAGCAACTCATCCAACAAGGTTGAGTCGATTCCACCCGTAACATGCAAGGCCCAGACACCGCGCAGGCGCTTCAGTGGATCGGCATGTTTCAACGCCAGAGATTGCAATTGCGTTCGTCCGGCGGCATCCACGCCACGTTCAGCCAACAGGCGGCGCGCATGCCGCACAAACCAATCGTTGGCATGTTCCTGATGCTTGATCAGTTCCGTTGTGCTGGCTGTGGCAAGGTTCGCTGCCACAAACGGAGCGGAACGATGGCTGACCTTATAAATACGGCCATTGGTACGATCGAACGCGTCTACAGCACCGGTATGACAGGCCTGCTTGTCGTACCAGTCGATGATATAAACGTTACCGTCTGGGCCATAACGAAAGTTGATGAAGCGGGCCCATGCGTCGTTGGCCATGAGAAAATCAGGGCCGTGCGAGGCAACATACCCGGATCCGGCAGGCTTGAGAATATCCATATTCAGCCTGCGGCCGTGGATATTCCCCATGAAAAAACCATCGTGATAGCGCTGAGGCCACGTGCCACCAAGGTAAATCATCGCTCCACAATGCGCATGCCCGCCACCGGCGGAATCCGATTTGTTATTGCCGCTGTGGGGATTGGCACCCAAATAGTGTCGGTGGTCGGCAATGGTCGGAATGTCGGAGTAGGTGTGCGGGTTGAAGTGCGGACCAGCTTGGCGCTGGTAACGGGCCCCCGGCACAATGTGGAATGCGTGTGGAATCACACACGCCTCAATAAACGCTTCACCCCGGCTGTTGAAATCGAGCCCCCAAGGGTTGGAGGTTCCGTGCGCCACCACATCAAACACGTGACGGGTCGGGTGGTAGCGCCAGATCCCGGCATTGATAGCCGTGCGCTGGTTGTCTGGGGTTCCAGGTTTACCAACACGGCTATGGGTGAAAACACCATGGCAACCCCACAACCAGCCATCGGGCCCCCATGAAAACGTGTTCAATGTTTCATGCGTGTCTTGCATGCCCCAACCATCGAGCAATATCTGTGGCGGCCCGGAGGGCTTGTCGCCTGAAGCATCAATCGGCACATACATCAAGTGTGGCGTGGCGCCAATCCATACGCCGCCGTGGCCCACTTCAAAACCGCTCACCAGATTCAGCTTGTCCATGAAAACCGTGCGTTTGTCGTGCTTGCCATCGCCATCGGTATCCTCAAATATCACAATCCGATCGTTGGCCTCGGCATCGGGACGTTTACGGGGATAGCAAAACGCTTCCGCAATCCACACGCGGCCACGGTCATCCAGTGACAAGGCCACGGGCTGGTGCACGTCCGGCTCGCCAGCGAATAACGAAACGGTAAATTCTTCCGGAACAGTCATGGCGCGGGCCGCGTCGAGGGGCTTCAATCCAGCATGTGTCAGAACATCGGCTGCTAACGCTGGCGAAGCGGCCTTGCGGGTTTCACCCGCAGGCCGGGTGGCATGCAGCATGAAATCGTCGAAATTGATATGCCCCCAATGCCCCTTGTGCTCATCGACAATCCTGACACGAATGACCTTGCCTACCTGTTCCTTCAAATCCACCACCACGCGCGCCATCGTTTCATCTTCAACACCCGAGGCCCGGTACACCACGGCTCCAGAGTCTTGCCGAATGATTTCCACGCGGGTTTCCGGATTGGGTCCACCTCCCAGCAGAAAACTCCCCCACGGATGAGTCACCACAAATGGAGCACTGGTTAGGGTGCCAGTAGGCGGGTCCTGAAAACGTTCAAATCCACCGATCCAAAACTTTCCCTGATGCCTGCTCCGCATATCGGCGCGCCTTTTGGCCACCAGATCGCCTTCAATTGGCTGGCCGGCAAACGCTTTGCCGGTGGCAGTCCAATCGCGCAGGTCTCCTGCTTCAAAATCAAGATTTAGAACATGGCCATCGAGCCCTTTGGGCCGAACGCCGCTTTCCTGCAGAGGCGAAACCAACGCGATACCCAGCAGCAAACCCGGCACAATCATGTTCCGTCTCCGGAGGGATCAAAAGACGCCCAGCAGGCACGCGGCAATCGTCGATGCAATTAAAATAACGAGACCCACCAGAATGGGCGAACGCCAAATGGAACTAGCAGACACCCGATGCAAGGCAACGCGCAAATTCCAAGTACTATGGCACCAATAGCTTGAATCGATTCGTGGATGACAGCAAGACGATTCAGCTTTGGGACATCCGCATTGGAACGCCTTCGCAAAAAATTGCGGAAGCGAGCGCTCACGCCTCCCAAAACGCCCACCACCATGCAACCAATCGCTAGGTGAGTGATACCAAAGCAGGCTGCCACGATCGCTATGACCACGGTCACCAAACCAAGCGCAAACAGAACCTGCGCCCAGATGCCGTAACCTTGATCCGGCTTAAATACTTTCTTTGTTGGAGGCGGCGCTGCTGCGGGGGGCGCAGGAACCCGAAACGTGGTCCGGCAAATCGGGCACTCCAGATCAAGGTCTGGCTCCACCAAGGCCATCAGCGGGTGGAAACAAGCCGGGCAAGGAAACACCATACGCACACGCCGGCGCCCCCATGGCCACCACCAGCGCTGGTGTATTTCGCCCGGTTGCACTGGCATGTGGGAATAACTCTCCAAAGCTACGGGTCAATCATTAATGCGTGCCACTCGAGCAAAAACATCACTGCGTTCTAATAACAAGCCGTTCCGAGACCAGTCATTCCAACCGAACATAAGGCGGAAGGCCATCTGCGATTGCCAGATCATTGCATTTTATTGAAACGAACGATACTGAGTGTTCAAACCTCAAGTCGTGACTGATTGGATCACAAAGCAAGCCCGGCAGTCTTCTGCCAACTGCATTGGCTGTCCAATTATCCGATATGATTGACCCGATCATTCCTCACAATAAAACAAATCTAATCCCTCGTTACATAATTTGGCCTCACGGGTATTCCTATGCCTTTGATCGCGGAACCGTATTTTGAACAGGAGAAGTCTGGCCGCAGGAAGGCCGCCATATCATCGCGCAGTTCGACCAAGAAACTGTGATTGTGTACCAAGCATACCGCCCAACAACAGGCCATTTCGCTGTAGAACATAAGTCGTTCGGTAAAGATTTCAGTTACTCAAGAATGAGTTGGGTAAAGCCAAACTTCCTGTGGATGATGTACCGCTCCGGATGGGGAATAAAGGAGAATCAGGAGGTCACGCTGGCCCTGAGGATCAGCCGGGCGTTTTTCGACTCACTGCTCGCGGATGCTGTGCCATCGTCTTGGGATCGAGATAGGTTCGGCACCGAAGCAGACTGGTCACGGGCCGTTGACCGGTCTTCCGTGCGACTCCAGTGGGATCCAGATCATCATCCCTCTGGAGAGAAACTGAGTAGGCGAGCCATACAATTAGGTTTGCGGGGCGAAGTGCTGAAGGCGTTCGGGAAGCGCGAATTGATCGAAGTCATCGACCTTTCGGCGTTTGTCGCGGAGCAGAGGTTGCTGCTATCGTCCCGTGGGGTATCAGCCATCACGACACCCCGCGAACGGGTGTACATTCCAGCCGATCCCACGATCGCGTCGAGGCTGCAACTGTCAGAGGTATAAGGCCCCGTCCCCTACCAGAAGGGTATGTTATTTATTTTGATTGATTGGATTTGCGGGTACGCCTCGTCTTGGCTCAACCACAGTTGCCTTTCCCCAAGCAGATGCCAATTCATGAACCTCCAGAAACGAAAATTTCACCTGTCCGCCTGTTGCTGAAACATGCGCATTCAATGAATCTGTCTTGGGTATAAAAGGCTTGGGAACGTAGCAAAGTCCGTCACTTGCGAAAACTTCCAGCCCTGTGCGGTCGCAGTAAATCGTCAGGCGTTGTTTGCCTTGGCGGAGAGGCGCGGGCGCCCGATGCCCGTTCACAACCAGTTCCTGAGTCTTAGCATCCCAAACAATGGTTGCTCCGCGCACGTTGAAAACAACTTCTTTCGCCTTGCCCGGCTCGAATTCAGTGCGCAATTCTAGAAGTTCTCCCGTCACACCTGAAAGCGGATTGGCATCTCCCGGGTTGAGCGACAAAGACGCTATCCGGTTGGACTTCCTACGCAGCACTTCCAGTTCCCTAACTGGTGTGTAAGTCATCCGCGGGCCATCTGGAGTACTGACCAGTTTCAATTCCAGTGGAATGGTCATGGACTGATTGAATGGCATCCCCCGCGTCTCCGTTTGGAACCATCCAATCTGAATTCTGCGTCCGTCTTTTGACGGAATATCGCTGAAAGTTTGAGGCGCGTAGAAACCTTGGCCTCGATGCCCAGGTAAATTGACATTTTCCGGCGAGAACCGTTCACCATCAAACGTGCCAATACTGTAGGCGCTATTAGCCCCCAGAAGCACCCATTTCTTCTTGGCCAGATCGCCATCAACAGGCAATTCAAAAAAGTCGGGACACTCGTACAAGTAAGGGGTACCAGCAACCCCGGCTGCAGTGCTAACAAGTTTCCAGTCACGGAGGTTAGGCGAGGTGAAGAAGTGAACCGTATGCCGGTCACCAGGCAGGCCTACATAGAGCACCATCACCCACTGTTTCGTCAGTTCATGCCAAATGACTTTGGGATCGCGGTTGCCGCCTGTAATTTGTTTCAGAACAGGGTTTCCCGCATATTTGGTGAAGTTGCGTCCGTCGTTACTGTAGGCAATTGCCTGAACCGTTGGATTGCCCGCTGCTGTGTAAACAAGAACCAGCGGCGGCCTGCCATTCTTGCCGAAGCCACTGGTATTGTTCCAATCGACCACTGCGCTGCCGCTGAACATTGGGCCCATGGTGTCGGGCAGCAGCTTGTCTCCCAGCTCTTCCCAGTGAACCATGTCCTTGCTGACGGCATGGCCCCAATGCATATTACCCCAGCCCCAACCGTACGGATTGTGCTGAAAAAAGAGGTGGTACTCCCCATTAAAAAACACCATACCATTGGGATCGTTGTTCCAACCAAAGCGAGGGGAAAAATGGAATTGGCCCCGCAACGGCTCCCTATAAACCCCTTCACCACCCATTATTGTTTCGTTTTGAATAATCGAACTCAATGCCGTGGAATCCTCACGCAATTTGTCCACGTTCAGCGTCAGCGATTTCCCTTTCCATGCGCTCACATCCATTGGAGCCCACCAGTCGGGCTTGGCATCCGCCAGTTCAATATCGTTTCGCACCACCTCTTTCCCATCGACCAGAAGTGTCACGCTACGCTTGGGAGCGCCGTTTTTGATTGGTATCTGCAGATAACGCGCTGTCGCGACAAACGTGCGGGCAGCATTTTTCACTAATCCCTTGGGTTTAGAATCGGTTTGAACGATCTGATCCACATTAATGTGGCCCCAGCCCCCTTGGGCTCGATCGATAATACGCAGTACGGCAGTTTTGCCCGAGAACTCGGCAACGTTCCATGACTCCTGAAGCAGCGCTTCACTTCCGCCCGGCCGATCGTTGGCGCCAGTTGCCACGCGAACTGGTTTGCCATCTACCAGCAACTGCAATGCAAGCTTTTCAGGATTCTTTCCGCCGCCGATTAGGAAAGTAATCCATTTGCGTTCGATGCGGATTTCCGGCGATGTGAGAGAACCAGTGCTGTCGTCTCCACCCAGAAATGAGTTCACTAACCCTTTTCCCAAAAATCCATCCACACGCATTTGCCCGGGAAGGGTGCCACGTGATGGCCCTTTACCGAATGCTTTACCTTCTACCACCCATTTGCCGTAATTTTCACTTTCGAAATCAGCAATTAAAATGTCAGGGCGTTCGGAATTTTGGGCTCCAGCCCCAACCGGAAGAATCATCAATAAAAAGCAGGCGTATCCTGCATAAGAAATGCGTGTCGTCATGTTGGCATACCTTGTTGAATAAGAACCAACATACGATTCCAATGCTGTTCGCGCACATGTATTCCAGAGCCCGCCTACTGACCAAGCAAAACCATCCGTCGAATCTTCAGCAAATCGATTGGCACCATTGCGCTCCATCTCAGTGCCACAGATTACACCCAGTCAGTTCAAGCCGTTAAAGGTGTTCCAGATCAAACTGCATGCTTTTGAAGTAAAAGACTGACTTTTCTTATCAGGCTGAATATCGCGTTGGAACAGCGCAGATGGTTTCCGCAGATTTGAAAGTTTCCAATCTGATTATCCAAACTGAGCCATTAAGATCGACACCCCACATCCATGAGCACCGTCCTAGCCCCAAAGATGTGCGCCCTAGTGCCCCCAAACCCCCATTGAATCAACCTTGACGACCGGTCATGCGGACTATGACGGCTGGAAGTGCCACTCAATAGGCCCGTCTTGGCAAGTGGGGCAAAGTTGTATCGCGCGCCAGCCCCACCCGAGGTTTCAATGAATGTCTAAAGAACTGGAGGGCGATACCGTGCGACGCGATCTTGTTGGATGGAGGGTGCTCATCACCGGGGCATCTCGGGGCATTGGCCGCAAATTGAGCCTGCAAGCTGCAAAAGCCGGAGCGCGCGTATTGGCCACCGGCCGCGACAACAACGCCCTGTTGGAACTGGCAGCCGAAGCAACACGCAATAATGGCGAATGCCAGACACTCCCCGGCGATATCACCAACGCGGTATTCCGTAGCGAATTGCTGGCATTCGCTGAAGACAAGATGGGTGGCCTCGATGGCTTGGTCAATAATGCGGGCCAAGGCACTTGGAACCACGTCAGGGGTGGTGACGAAGCCACTTTCCGCTCGATCATGGAAACCAATTTTTTTGCGCCGATTGAATTGATCCGTGCTGCCGTGCCAATGTTGCGCCATGGACGGACCCCAGCCATTTTGAATGTTTCCAGCAGATGCGGACGTTGCGCACTTCCCTCGTGGAGTGAATACTCGGCAAGCAAAGCTGCTTTGGTGGGTATGACCGAATCGCTGCGGACAGAATTTGCACGTTTCGATATTGATGTGCTGCTGGCGCTACCCGGCAAAACCGCCACAGACTTTCTCGACAACTGCGCCCGGATCGAAGGCAAGGCTGATTTGAAATTCAGCGACGGGATGCCGCCTGCCCGCGTCGCCTCCGTCTTGCTGGGGGCTTTGCGCAAAGGTACGCGAGAATCGTGGATTGGCAGCGATGCCCGCTGGATGCTGCTGATTCGTCGGTTTTTCCCTGGAATTGTCCGCCGCCTGCTGGCGCGCAAGGTGCGCCAGCTTTACGCCACCACCTGACGCCCCTACTTCGGAGCCTTGCCATGTGCGGAATTGCTGGAATGATCGACCTTTCGGGCCGTCGGCGGCAGGTATCGCCGGGCCGATTGCGGGCCATGGCTGGTGCCATCATTCACCGTGGGCCAGATGAAGAAGGTTTCCTGTATGAACCGGGAATCGGTTTTGCCAACAGAAGGCTCAGTATTGTTGGTCTGGCAGACGGTCAGCAACCTGTGCGCAGCGAAGACGGCCGCGTTCAGGCCGTTTTCAACGGCGAATTTTTCGACTACCCCGAGCTCAAAGCTGAACTTCAGGCCCGTGGACATGTTTTCCGAACACATTGCGACACCGAACTGATACCTCACCTGTGGGAAGATCATTCCGACCGCCTAGTGGATAAGTTGCGTGGTCAGTTCGCCTTTGCTGTTCACGACTCCCGCAACGACCGTGTGCTAATCGCACGGGATCGTTTTGGTATCTGCCCTCTTTATTGGACCATTCAGGAAGAAGACGGAGGCCGCTGGCTCCTATTCGGTTCGGAAATCAAAGCGATTCTTGCTTCAGGTCTGGTGAAAGCCAAACCTGACCTAAAGGGGATCAGCTCGTTTTTCACCTTCTTTGGCGTTCCTGGACCACGCACCTGCTTTGAGGGAATTCAGGCGCTCAGGCCCGGGCAAGTGCTTGATATACACATCACAGCCGGTCGCGAGGCCTTGGTCGAGCGCCGATCGTATTTTGATCTCGACTTCCCCGACCGAGGCGACGAAGTTCGGGCACCACTGCCAGAACTGGTGGACCGGTTCGAACATGTTCTGCTCTCAGCAGTAAAACGGCGCTTGCGCGCCGATGTACCTGTTGTCAGCTACCTTTCTGGCGGCGTTGATTCTGGTATTGTTGTCGCCATGGCTTGTAAGGTGCTTGGCAGGCCGATCCCGTCATTCACCATTCGCATTACAGATCCGAATTTGGATGAAACTGAACGCGCGATGGAAACAGCCAACATGCTCGGCTGCAAGCCGTTCGTGGTAGACTTCGGGCCAAGCGAGGCACTCGACACATACCCGGAATTGATTGAAGCGGCGGAATCACCCGTCATTGACACGTCGTGCGCGGCATTACTAATGCTGTCACGCGCCGTACACCAGCAGGGCTATAAAGTTGCACTTACTGGTGAGGGATCCGATGAATGGATGGCCGGCTACCCTTGGCACAAAACGTTTCGCGTTACATCGTTCATTGACAGGTTGACGGGTCTTTCTTTCAGCACAACCATTCGCGACCTGTTCCTTGGCACGTCATCAGGCCGGCAATTTCCAGCGGGAATGGCTAGGCGGGTAAGGGACTCGATTGGCGGTTACAACGGCTGGCTCGACATCTACGGGCTGGTTGGGATGTCAAAACTGAGATTGTTTTCCGACAACATGCTGGAAACAGCATTTGCGCACAATCCATTTTCGGACCTTGAACTACCACTGGAACGGTTCCGAAAAATTCACCCGCTGAATCGTGAACTATACATGTCTGGAAGGTGCCACCTTCCTGGTCTGCTGCTTAACGCCAAGGGAGATCGCATTGCCATGCGTAACTCCGTGGAAGCCCGCTATCCATTCCTCGATGAATCGGTTTACCGGTTCCTGGCTGACATTCATCCAGACTACAAATTCAAGGGTTTGCGGGAGAAGCACATTCTGCGCGAGATGGCAGAGCGCTGGTTGCCGAAAAACATCGCCCGTAGGCGCAAAGCCATGTTCAGGGCACCGTTCGACTCTTTCCACCTTGAAAGCGCACCACGGTACGTTTCCCAGCTGCTGTCGGAAGAGTCACTTAAGCGCACTGGTTATTTTGATCCTAAAGGTTTGGCGGCGGCACGTGCGGCTTATCCCACCATGCGGCGAAACGACCCAAGGCGAACTTCCATTGAAATGGGTTTGGCAGGACTTGTTTCCACGCAACTTTGGCACCATGTTTACATCGATCCAGTACTATGTGATGTGCCCGGCTGGACCCCGCCAGCAATCACTTGACCGACCGGCGCAGGCTTGCCATTGCAAGCAAGCGCTATTTAGGCACATCGTATTGCTGGTCTTCGTGTGACTAGCATTGTAGGATAGAAGCATGGGTTACTCACTGACCACTCTGTGGTACGAGCGCCAGCGCTATTTCCCGGCCATATTGGCTGTGGGATTCAGCTCTCTGTTGGGTTGCCTTCAGTTTGGATTGCTTCTGGGTCTTTTTGCGATTGTCAGCATTCCTATCGACAACAGCAGAGCCGACATCTGGTTGGGCGCACCGCAAGCCTTGAGTGTGGACCTTGGACGCCCCATCCGCGAAAGCCAGGCCGTCGATCGACTGGCTTCCAATCCTGAAGTTGATCGCTGTGAAACATATCTGCAAGGTTTCGCCTATTGGGCCAAACCCAATGGCGGTATGGAATTATGTATGGTGATGGGGTGCCGGCTCGACGATTCTTCCTTGGGCCGCATCAAGCAACTCACCCCGGAACTGCACCACCAGTTGACAGAACCCGGTTCCATTGTGGTGGATGAATCTGACCTTTCACGGCTAGGTCTCAAGAATATTGGCGACACGGCCGAAATTGTTGGGAACCGGGTGCGCGTGGTGGGCCTCACCAAAGGTGTAAAAAGCCTTGCAGGGCCTTACGTCATGTGCTCTGTCACCACGGCACGATCGCTCCTGCGGCTCATGCCCGAGCAAATCACTTATGTTCTTGGCAAATGCCACGACCCAGCGGATGCACCCAAGGTTGTAGCACGTCTGCGTGCCCAGCATGGCACCGATATATCCGTGTTTGCTGCTGATGAGTTTTCATTCCGTTCCCGCTGGCACTGGCTCACCAAAACCAAAGCTGGATTTGCACTGGGCTACGCTGCGGTACTGGGTCTTCTGGTTGGCGCTGTGGTGACCAGCCAGACTCTTTATGCGGCAACCGCAGCGTCTTTGCGTGAATTTGCTGTGCTGAGAGCTATGGGTATCCCGCGTTGGCGGATGTCCGTGATGGTAATGACGCAGGCATCATGGGTCGGCGTAGTCGGGGTACTTCTCTCATTCCCCGCAATCTACGGACTCTCTAAAGTCGCCGATATTTACGGTGTTCAGGTTTTGTTAGACTGGAGAATGGTGGCAAGCGTTTCCGGTATTACGCTTGTGATGGCCGTTCTTTCAGGACTTTACGCACTTCGCTCCCTAAAATATGTCGAACCCGCGCTACTTTTGCGGTAGTCTCAACCAATCGTCTGGTGTTATTGAAAGATTATACAATGAGGGTGAGCCTTTGAGGTTGGGCGAAACGATCATGCAGGCAGATAACTTGACCCGGGGCTTTGGCACCGGGTCTCAGTTCACGCTTGCTGTGGATCATGTCTCCCTTGAGGTTCTCTCTGGCCAGTTTGTGCTGATCATGGGCCCGTCGGGCAGTGGCAAATCCACCATGCTCGCTATATTGTCTGGCCTTCTAAAGCCCGACAGCGGCTCTGTTTACTGTTTGGGTGAAAATATCTGGTCGCTAACCGATATTGAACGCGAGCAGTTCCGCCTCGATCATTGCGGATTTATTTTTCAGGGTTACAACCTGTTTTCTGCACTGTCGGCCCGGCAGCAGTTGGAAATGGTCGCCACGTGGGGAAACCATTTCAGCCAGCAAGAAGCGCGTTTGCGTGCGGATGGCCTTCTCGAGCGCCTTGGTCTTGGCGGCAAGGGACATCTTCGGCCTTCAGAGCTTTCGGGCGGCGAAAAACAGCGCGTTGCGATTGGCCGCGCGCTCATCAAAAACCCGAACCTCCTCTTTGCTGATGAGCCTACCAGTGCCTTGGACTGGACCCATGGCGAAGAGGTCGTCAAGCTTCTCCGCCATTTGACCCGTGAAGAAGGCGCCACCGTGGTTTGTGTTACACACGATCCACGCCTTGTGCCTTTTGCCGACCGCGTTTTCCATATGGAAGACGGCCATTTGGTGCGGCAAAGTTACGGGTATATGAGTCATCCCGAAGAAGCAGTGCTCCCCCTACCTGAACCGGGCGAAATTTTGCCCGGCCCGGGGGATGTTGTAACATTCAGGCCAAGGATTGCACCATGAGTCAATCAACCACGCCCCGGATCGTGCCTTTGCGCCGACCAGGTCAGACCTCGGCTCAACCGGGCACAACGGCCAAAAGCAGTGGTAAACCGCTTCTTATTGGAGTTGTGATTCTTGTTTTAGGCGTCGCTGGCCTGCTCCTGACCCAACCCGAGCTCCTGAAACTGATCCCCCCGCTCAAAATTGGCAGCGGTACCGATGGTCCATCAACGGTAGCCGTTATTCCTGACAATGAAGAACGTGTTGTGTGTGTGGCGTTCGTCGATGCTGGTAGCGGTGTTGTTCCTCTTTATCCACTTCAACCGGGTCGTGTGACAAAGGTTGTGGCTAAAGAAGGCGAGCAGGTAGCCGCCGGGGCCATTCTGATGGAGCTCGACGGCACACTGGCCCGTGCCCAACTGGCCGAAGCCGAGGCTGATGTTGCGGCAGGCAACGAACAGATCAAGC
>CAMCLK010000009.1 GCA_945875585.1 Candidatus Kuenenia stuttgartensis
AAATTTCCGACAACTCTTGTTCTCCTTCGGATCTCCCGGTTGAGTCTCTCCATGGCGTTATTTGTCCTGATCCGGATCCTATGTTCCCTGGGGAATGACATGTAACTGAGCGATTCCCCCAAACCTGCCTCCAATATTTTGGCCGCCGCCCCCAGTCGCATGGCCAACAGTTTTTCCTTCACGCTGGCGCCTTTCTCCATAGCTGCTTCCCGGTCTTCCTGGGCATGGATCGCCTTGAGCATGGGAGCTACTTCTGCCATTTTTTCCCGGGACACCTTGGCCAGAATGTTCCTGTGAAAATGGAAAACGCAACGCTGCCAGTCAGCCTTTGGATAACACTGACTCACCGCCTCCACCAGCCCCAAGCACTTGTCAATTACCACCAGCCGGACACCCGAAAGCCCCCTCGACTTCAGATGCCTGATAAATGACAGCCAGCTTTCTTTGTCTTCCTGCATCCCCTCGCAAATGCCCAGGATTTCTCGGTGTCCCTCGGCATTGACGCCAATGGCTACGAGCACCGCGACCTTCCTCACCTCGCCTGCCCACGTGCGTTTCAACCAAATCCCGTCCAGAAACACATACGGATGCTCTCCTTCGATCTTCCGGTTACGCCACGCCTCGATTTGTCCGTACACCTTTTGGTTCAATGCGCTGACTGCCGACGGGCTTACACGCATGCCCCACAGCGCTTCAGTGATATCTTCCACGCGCCGAACGCTTACCCCAGCCAAGTACATTTGAACCATTGATTCCTCAACGCTGGCTTCTCGCCTCTTGTAACGCTCGATGATCTGCGTTTCAAACGGTAAACTTCGCAGCCGTGGCACCTTTAACGTTACCCCCCCTGCTTTGGTATGAAGCTTTCGGCTGTAGCTCCCCGATCGGGTGTCCACACGCTCTAGGCTCCTTTCGTATTTGCCGGCACCGCAAAGACTGTCCGCCTCAGCATCCAGAAGACCGTTTAACGTCTCTTCGACCGATGATTTCACCAGCGCATCCAAGTGCCCGCGGATCTGACCTGCATCAATCCGGATCGCATCCAATACCTTGCCCGACTTCCTATTTTCATTTAACCTGCTCATCGTGATCTCCGTGGTGTGAAAAGATTGGATAGCTCGTTACTGCCATCACTAACCTCACGGAGATCACTTCGCAAATGTGCGCATAATGGCGGACGTTATCTGTGTGCGCAACAACAAAGATTTCTATCGACACTAATAACCAGCTGAAGTATATTTTGGTAACTAAATTGTTCATTTAACTGAATAGGAAAGGTCAAATGCCCAATCGTGCTTACTTATCTACCTCGAATGTGGAGACCATATACCCATCCGCAGCCGATGAAGATATGAACGCCGAACAACAACTAATCTGCACATCGGTTGACTGTATCCCCTTATTGTGGCTGGCACTATTCCGCGAAGGCGACTTGATAAGAAAAACATTCGAAATCGATGGCGGAAAGATTGCTGCATTTGCTCCGATAACTTCTCGAGTTCAGGCCCTAGTCCGTCTGAACGAGGCGGTTCCATATCTGGAAAAAGTACTACCCTGGCTTGGAAACCTTCAAGAACATGCCGCGATGCTGCAGAAATCCATTGCTGCTGTGCCGTACACGTTTATTTCCATCGAACTCGAAGAAATTGCTGGACTCTATCCTCCAGAGCATCGATTTGAAGAGCTTTTCGCTTTGGCGCTGCGCGGTTTCGATCACCCACATTCTGTATCCTTCCAATGCAAGTCCAAGCGGATGCTTTTTCCAATAGAAGGAAAATTGGACCCGGATACTGTGGAAGAACTGAAGGCGACGGGCGCAACCTTAGGGGCCGACGGCCGCTGGGGAGTCATTCTTGAGGGAATCCATGCCAGCAACCACGCCGACATTCTCGACCAAGTGGCCCAACTCAAAACAGGTGGTGCCCTCGCCCCTGCACGGTATCATCTGGACAACCTCGAATGCACCGACGATGCCAAGACAAACTACGGGAATGTACTGGGGTTTGGCAGGTACGAATCGTTTGGTTACGGCCGGAATGTGCCTTGGGAACTTATGGGTGATTGAGCAGGCAAATCACGTTTCTGGAAATTTAAAATCAGGAGCCCACGACCTTATTCGTTCGCGAACCGTGTTGTATAAATCGTTTTCGGCTAAAGCATCGGGAGTCTTTTCCGGTAACGGCCTGTAATCAAAATTCATTGTGTCATCGCTATTCGGGAGTAATTTCTTTCTCACCGCTAAAGCTGCTAGCGGTCCCACGGGATAAATGGCGACAAAATAAGGCACGTAATAGTCTGGATCGGCATATTTGCCTCTCCTATCATCCCAAACCGATTCTCTTTGGCAGTAAGTTACCAGGTTGGCAAAAGCTAAATCCCAATCTTTTCCACAACTTGTCAACGCATTGAGAACGGCGTCATAGATTGGATTTGCAGAAACAAGGTAAGGAGTTCCTGTCAGGTCAATGAGCAAACAAGCTGCCAACAATCGCAGGCAAAAAATGGTGATTGGCAATGGTTTTAATGGTCGCGGGATCAGTGGCCCCAAACGGGCTTCCATCTGGATCCAATCTATTGCCAATGTCGAAGAATCGATAAAATTCTCCCTGGACAGATCAAGCAACATGATGTGGGTGTTGTTTTTATCGATATATGGCCAATAAAATATATTTTCGGAAAGCACACGGGCGTTATTAGAATCATTAAAATCATCCGCAAGCATCTCGATTACTTTTTGTTTCATGCGAATTTCAAGAACGTATAGAAAGTAGCCTAAATGCCATTCATTTAATAGTAAAACGGAATTGTGCGCAGTCTGATATTTGACTAGTAAAAACGCACCTAAATTTTCAAGCGCTGTTCTGGTATTCGCAGTTTTTTTGATGATGCTGCCTTCGCCCAAGCGCGGCAACAGATTATTTAGAAAATCGTAATTGTCGCTGAATTGCGATTTGACAGTATAATCTTCCTGTATCCAGGTCAATACCACTGCAAACACCTTGGAATTGGGAAATTTCTGCATTTGATCACCACTTGAGAATCTGATTATACTTCCGAAACCTGAAAAAGCGTTCTGCTTGCACATTTCAATTCGACAGTTTGAAAAGTATGGCAATGGAACAGTCCTTGATTGAAAAAGACCGACGGGACGCTGGTCACACCAATCAATCAAATCCAACCGTTTTGGGCTTCCCCATGCGCGACCAGTGGGACCGGCGTCCCGCCGGACAATTATTTGCTTTCAGTGGAATCAGTTGTCATTGACCGATGCAGCTCCGCGAGAATGTGCAAATAAACAGAACGATCTGACAGTTCCTGATTTTCGACGGCATCTTCTCCACCCAAAAAAAGCGGGATCTTATAGCCAACACAACTGACTCCATCGCTCGGGGACGCATTGCCTTTTATCCATTCCTCGTATTGGTCCATATTGAACAATGATTCCTGACGATCCACAGCCACTTGATTATGAAAATCATCGAAATTTGCGTCTGTATAGAAGCCATTAGGTTCTGCCAAATCAAAGCACGTGACAATGTTCAAACCAGTTGCATCAAGAGTTGTCGCATCTGTTGCAAAAATTCGACCCATCCAGTCTACAGCAAAAATATCAATTTTGCCTGCCATTCCTTCGAAAACGGATTCAACGAGTGCTAATAAGGCGCTCGCTTCATCGCGGGAAACGATTGTATATACGCCATTGTTGTAGACGCCTATCTTTAGCTGCATGATACCTTTTTTTGCCATAGTATCACGCATCATGGGCGGATCTCCTGCAAGTGGCTTTGTAAGCTTATAACACCGTAAAAAACTGTCATATTTCATATAAACCTCACCATTAGTATCTTCGCTCCTGCTTCCAAATCAGCAATAGCCGCTTTGATCGATGCACCCATACTTGTGTTAACGGAGGCGTTCAAATAGCGAATATTCTCCCCGATATCTTTACCCCCAAGCTGTAAGTCGATGACGTGGTCTGCGTGTCGGCCTCTAGCTCCTGGGTTCAATGCGCGAAAATCTTTTTGGCCACGACCCCGCACGATATTCTTGACCACCGTTAATAAGCCATCTGCACCTGCTCTATTTATTGCAGCCACCTTCTCAAGAGCTGCTTTCCATTGAGAAACAGTCCAACTGGCGTTTCTGCTTATTTCCAATATATAGCCGTTTGGAGTTACTATACATCTCGCATTATGCACCCAAACACTAAAGCCCCACCCGTCGGATCCGACGAAGTAGGTGTGGTTGTCAGCGACGCGGAGATTGTAGACTTTTTCAAACAGCTCGGTTTGTGCGATGCTTTCAACGGTCACTTCTTGGCCGTCTTCGCCCAATAGTTGGTCGCCCGGAACCAGGTCTCCGGCCCACACCCAGCCTTTACCCACCACCCAGAACGGATGCTCAGCCGTGGTGCCGATCGACACGCCGCCTGGTAAATGGACTTCCACCACCCGCGGCCAGCGCTCAAATACCTGCTCCACGGGCTTCAGTTGCAACGGTGCCGACGGGTCATCATCATCCCGGCACCACAGTTGATCGCCCGGCCGGATCGTATCAATCGCCTGCGGGCCGTTTTCCGTCTCGATCGGCGTGCCTGCCCTAAAACACGCCAGCTTCAGTGCCTTGCAGAACACGAACCCGTACGCGTTGTACAGGGTTTTTGCCAGCGGGGAAGCTGTTTGTTCGGTTAAGGGTTTTAGCTTCAGCGAACTGTTCTGAACTGCAGACTGATTACTTGTGCATGCTGATACGGCCTTGGTCGAATAGTATTCGCCTGCCCGGTAAAGCACACTGTCATCGACCATGCCTGCAAATAACAGCAGTAGGCAGAGCATCGTCACCAGCGATCCCAGTCGGGGGGAGAATATCCCATGGAAAAAAGATCGCTTCAACACACTTCCCCGGAACGAAAAAGGAAGCCAGACTGCGCCAAAATCCGTGAATGGATGAATGCACTTCAGATTCGCAATGAAGTTCTAAACGATCAAAATGGGGTGTCAATACTTTTCTTGGAAGAACTTCGCGCAAGACCGGCGGAATATCTCTTGGCCGAATCTCAAACCTAATGCAATCGCGTTGGCGCAAGGGGCGGGGCGGAAGCGGAAAGCATGGCAAACCCGTCAAGAGAGTCTCCAAATGGCAACCAAAACTTATGTGCAAACAATCAACAAAGGCATTCACATCGCCATCGTGAGGTTTGGTTTTCTGGTCAGCCATGGGTATTCCCTGCGTAGCAGATAACTCGATTTTATCGAGAACCGGAGGCACCTGCTTTTTCCGCCTGCTCTGCCAAACGTCGGCGGAGTGCCGCGAGTTGGTCTGGGTCTACCCCTTCGGGAGGGTGCTCCAGAAGGTAATCAATGTCCGCCAATGCTCCAGTGAAATCGCCGGTGCGCGCCCGCAGCATCGCCCGCCCCCCGCGCTCTGAACCGCTTTCGGGATCCAATAACAAAAGGGCATCCAGATGCCTTAGCTGCCCAGCGTCGTCTTCCACCCGGCCGGCAGAGCCCGCCAGATTTCTGGCCATGCGCGCCAGCATCGCCTTGCGTGACATGGGCTTCAGTGTTTCTTCCGGCAATTCTGAACCCGGCCGCAGGTTTGCCAAGCGTGGCAGGCCCGAGGCGTCGGTGCGCCTACCCCGGTCGAAGACATCGATATAAACCGCATTGCCCTTTTCGGGATTCAATCGAACCACAAAATGCCCAGGCAGGCCAATGCCGTCAAGTTTCAGGCCGAGCTTCCAGCCGATTTCCAGATAGAGCATGGCGAGTGTTAAAGGGATACCCTCGCGATCGTCCAGAAGCGACGCCAGGTCGCTGTTGGCATGGTGATGGTACTCGGTACGGGCGCCGTGGAACCCTAGGTCATCGAACAGAAAGGTGTCGAGTTTCGCAGCGATATCTTTGGCACCCTTGGTGGCATCCTGGGCGCGCTTGCCAAGGCGTTCGAATTCGTCCATACGCTCATCAATATCGATATCATCGCGGTCGATCCGTGCCAGCAGCAACGCGCCACGCGCCAACCATCCGTTGCCTTCAGGGGTTTTGAGATGTTTTTCAATGGCGTCGAGGGCCATGCGGTGCTTGGTGGCCCCTGCCAATTCGCGCAAACGCTTGGCGCGGTTATCGAGATCACGCGCCTCTTCCAGTAGGGCTGCTTCCGCCGTGGGGCCGATCTTCACTAATGCGTTCAGCGCGGCAGACGAGGGCGCCTTGTCGCCTGCCGCCTTGCGCGCGGCGACACGTTCAGTTTCCGTAGGCATCACCCTGATAGCCTGTTTGCCTATCTTGAAGGATTGGAATTCCGCAACGGTATCGCGGAATTTGGCCAGTCCGGCGCGACCACCACGCAGGGTAGTGTCGGGTTCATCAAACACCACGGTATCGTTCACCCGGCAGATAATGCGTTCTTTGTCCACGCGGACCGACAGCCAGTTCCAGTCACCCGCGCGGTAGGCTGGTGATGGGGCTTGCGCCAAGATTTTCCACGAGTAAACATCGGGCCCGTCGAACCGGGTCAGCCGAAGTCCGCCTCCAGATGGATAAAAGCCATAGTGTTTGTCCTTGCCATCGGAGCAAAATACCAGACCAGCAGCGCCCGACTCATTTTCCAGTTTCACGCGCACGGATAATTCGCAGGGCAGATTGGGCATATCGGCTTTTTGCAGGCACAATGAACGGTTGCCAAAGCCTTGCGAACCGCCCTCGGCACGCAGAGTGCCGCCCGAACGGGTCCATCGCGCATCGGTGAGGGGTTGCCAGCGTTCCGGGTCGAGTTTACCCAAGGTGAGCCATGCCTGAAACTTCACAGGTGTTGGTTTGGCAATCAGCGGTTTGATGCGTTCCACGGGCACAGCAAAGCCAAGGTTAGGCGTCACCAACGATTTGCTGGTGATGACACCCACCACGCGCCCCTCGCGGTCGAGCAGTGGCCCGCCGCTGTTTCCCGGTTCCACGGGCATGGCCACCTGAAGCATATCGCGGCCTTCAATGGTGCGCCGGCCGGAAAGTACCCCAGCCACCACACTGAAGGTGAGGCCCCGCGGATTGCCGAGTGCCACCAGGGGCGCGCCCTCCGCCACCTTGGTGGAGTCGCCTAATTCAAGAACCGGTGGTGCCTTGCCAGAAGGTGCTTCCAGCCGCAGCAGGGCAAGATCTGCGTCTCGGTCTACAGCTTCCACAGCAAGGATTTTGCGAGTGCCACCGGCAGAGTCTTCGAGAACAAAATCGCGGCCGTCGCCAATGACATGGTGGTTGGTCACGGCAAGATCGGGTCGCACCAGAAAGCCGGTGCCTAGGGACTGGAATTTTCCGTCACGCCCCTGCGAGCGCACAGCTAAAAGCGACGGTTTCGCGATGCGGGCCAGTTTTTCTGTCACCATGTCTGCCGGGGCGTCGGCCCCGCAAATGGTCAGGACCAACCAGGCGATCATGGTGTTTGCTCCCGTGAGGTTCAGGCTTCCTTCTTAAGGTACGTCCGCTCGATGTACGTGGTATCAACTTTTGCTTCGCGAAAGGCGATATCGTTTAAAATATCGCGAAGGATCGGAATGGTGGTCTTGATGCCTTCGACATGAAACTCCGCAAGAGCGCGGCGCATGGTGTCGATGGCCTCATCGCGTGTGGGGCGGTGGACCAGCAGCTTGGCTACCAATGAATCGTAATTGGGCGGCACGCGGTAACCGGCTGAAACGTGGGTATCGAGGCGGATTCCGGGGCCTCCCGGTGGCTTCCAAGCAGTAATGAGGCCGGGCGATGGCCGGAAACCAGCGGCAGGATCTTCGGCATTGATGCGGACCTCGATGGCCGAACCACGCCGTTCAACCTGATCTTGGGTGAGAGATAGTTTTTCGCCCGCAGCGATGCGGATTTGCTGTTGGACGAGGTCGATACCGGTCACCAGTTCTGTTACCGGGTGTTCGACCTGAATGCGGGCGTTGACTTCGATGAAGTAGAACCGATTGTCCTTGTCCACCAGAAATTCACAGGTGCCCGCGGAGTAGTAGCCTGCGGTTTTGACAAGCCTGACGGCGGCTTGGCACAGTTCCTGACGGACCGATTCTGGTAGGCGCGGCGCGGGCGATTCCTCGACCAGTTTCTGGTGGCGGCGCTGGAGTGAACAATCGCGTTCCCACAGGTGGATGACATTCCCATGCTTGTCACCCAGCACCTGAACTTCGACGTGGCGTGGATGTTCGATGTATTTTTCGAGGTAGACAGACCCATCCTTGAAGGCGCTTTCGGCTTCTTGACTTGCAGATGCCAGACCGGTTTTCAGGCTGATATCGTTATGCGCCACGCGCATACCGCGGCCACCACCGCCTGCCGCCGCCTTGATCAGCACAGGATAGCCCATTTCATGGGCCAGCTTCAGCGCGTCTTCCTCGCGGGTGATCAATCCTTCGCTGCCTGGCACGACTGGCACATTGGCCGCCATGGCCAGCTTGCGGGCCTCGTTTTTATTGCCCAGTTGGCGCATAGCCTTTTCGGGCGGGCCGATGAACTCGATGTTACACGAGCGGCATACCTCGGCAAAATGAGCGTTTTCAGAGAGGAAGCCGTAACCCGGGTGAATGGCCTGCACATCCCCGATTTCGGCAGCGGAGATGATTCTAGGAATATTGAGATAGCTTTCAGAAGCCACCCCTGGCCCGATGCAAATGGCCTGATCTGCCAGTGACAAGTAATGGGCACCGCGGTCGGCTTCGGAAAATACCGCGACGACCTCAATGCCCATATCTTTGCAGGCGCGGATAACGCGCAGGGCAATTTCACCCCGGTTGGCTACCAAAATACGCTGAAACATGAAGGTGGTACTCAATCTGTGAATGTGCCGAAATATCAGGCTGCCGGATCGATTCGGAACAACACCTGACCGTATTCAACAGGTTGCTTGCTTTCCACGCAGACCTCGACAATGGTGCCGGTTAAGTCGGCGGGGATTTCATTGAAGATTTTCATGGCTTCAATGATGCAGACAATGGTGCCAGGTCCCACCTTGCTACCAACCTGCACAAATGGCGGGTCTGTTGGCTTGGGAGAACTGTAGAAAGTTCCCGGTGTGGGGCTCTTGATTTCGAGCAGTTGCCGGGCAGGCTTAACAGGCTCAATAGCTGCAGCAGCCACTGGAGCAGCGGCTACTGGTGCCGCGTGGGCAACGGGCGCCATGGCCACCGGGGTGGCTGTAAGGATGGGCATGGGAGCAGCAATAGCACGCTTCAGCTTGATGCAGCGTGTGCCATCCGCCAGTTCAAGTTCAGCCAGATCGTGTCGGCTCATCAGGCCAACCAGATCGCGCACAGTGCGCACATCGAATGGGCTCGGACCGCTTTCCTCTGCCACAGGAGACTCCTTACTTGCTTAACCTATGCCTGGGTTCATACCTTGCGGTAGCCGGCTAAGCCGCACACCGCCATCAGGCGTTACCAGATAATCGTCCTCGATACGCATTCCCAGTCTTCCCGGACAATATATTCCCGGCTCCAGTGTTACGACCATGCCTGCTTGCAACTCTTGTGCATTTCCTGGTCGAAAAAATGGCGCCTCGTGGATGTCTAGTCCGATTCCGTGGCCGCTGCCATGTACAAATAGGTGTTCCACGCCGTGGGTGGCCAGAACTGATCGTACCGCACGATCCACATCGCCGGCGGTATTTCCGGGCCTCAATTCTGCGGCGCCTGCTGTTTGCGCAGCCACAGCGGCCGTATATGCCTCATCAAGCCCAGGCATTCCGTCCACTTTCTGCCAAGCCAGAACTCGGGTCAGGTCGCTCCGGTAACCGTGTTTTTCTTGGGCGCCCCAATCGACCAGAAGTTGGCTGGCACCATTAAGCAACACCGCTCCGGGATGATAGTGAGGCAATGCCGCGTTGGCACCTGCCGCCACAATGGTTGCGAAGGCTGATCCTACAGCACCTTCCCGGCGCATGTGGCGTTCTAGTTCCGCTGCGACTTCCGATTCGGTTTCCAAACGGCTCAAAAGTGGTTGCAGGGTTTCCCACGATCTTTCTGCCATGCCGATGGCTTGCGTAATGGCCGCAACCTCGGCTGGGTCTTTCACGCGCCTGAGAGTTTCAACAGCATCCTGACATGGCTTCCACGAGGCCTGTGGTACCGATTCGCGCCACGTTTCCGCCTCGGCCACTGTTACGTGGTTGGCTTCGATACCAATCCTGTGGGCGTTAGTGGATCGAAGCACCTCGGCAAGTGCCATCACCAGCGTCACAGAGGGCGGACGGATAAATGAATCGACTTCCGGGCATTCGCGAGCCAGTTGTTCGCTATAGCGGCCGTCGCTGACCAGAAGGTCTTTGCCGGGTAAGCAGAGTAAGGCCGTACTGTCGCCGCTGAACCCTGTGAGATAGCGCACATTGACAGGGCGGGTGATGAGAAGAAGGTCGAGGTTCAGGCTTGCCAACCGCTGGCGCAGGCGGTCGCGGCGCTGCGCATGATTGAATGGCGATGACATGAAACAAGCCCCATGGAGTCAGCTGGCATGATATAGATTTGAAGCGTGAGGCAATGCGAGCCACTTATGGCATTCAAGCGAGCACGCCATTGACCACTGATCCGTGCACATCGGTTAGCCGAAAATCGCGGCCCTGAAACCGGTACGTCAATCGTGTGTGATCGATGCCCAGTAGATGCATGATGGTCGCCTGTAGGTCGTGCACAGATACCGGATCGCGCGCTACGTTGTAGCTGAAATCATCGGTGGAACCGTGGGTATGGCCAGCCTTTACCCCTCCGCCCGCCATCCACATCGTGAAACAGCGGGGGTGGTGATCGCGTCCGGCTTCAATACTCTTCCAGTCCCCTTGACCAACAGGGCTACGGCCAAACTCGCCGCCCCATACCACCAGAGTATCGTCGAGAAGACCACGACGTTTCAGATCGGTGATCAGACCTGCTGTGGCTTGGTCGGTATCGCGGCAACGTGCGACGCACCAAGAAGGCAACCGGCTGTGGTGATCCCAATCTGGATGAAATAACTGAATGAAGCGCACGCCACGCTCGGCCAGACGCCGCGCCAGCACGCAGTTGGCGGCATAACTGCCCGGCCGACGGCTGTCGGGCCCATACAGCTCGAATGTTTCCGCGGGCTCGGCCGAAAGGTCGGTCAACTCGGGCACACTGCTTTGCATGCGGTACGCCATTTCGTACTGCCTGACACGGGTGAGCGTTTCGGGGTCGCCTGTCTGCGCCGCGCGCATCCTGTTCAATTCTGAAAGGCCATCCAGAGAACCTTTGCGAACCGCCAATGGCAATCCATCCGGATCCTGCAAGTATAGAACTGGCTCGCTGGCGTTGCGGAATCGGGCGCCCTGGTATCGTCCCGGTAGAAAACCCGAGCCCCAGTAGTAGTCGTACAAAGGCTGATCGCTTGGCCTCTGCATCTTTGAAACGAGAACAACAAAATCAGGAAGATTGCGGCTGGGAGAGCCCAGGCCGTAGCTGACCCAAGCGCCAATACTCGGCCGACCGGGTAGCTGGTGCCCGGTCTGAAGGAAAGTCATGGCTGGGGCATGATTGATATGTTCCGACGTCATCGACTTGATAAAGCAGATCTCGTCTGCCACACGGCCCATGTGTGGCAGCCACTCGCCAATGGTCGCCCCCGATTGGCCGTACTGGCGGAATGCGCATCGACTGGGCATAACGATCTGCTTCTGATTGGCAGTCATGCCCGTCAGGCGTTGCCCCATGCGCACCGATGCTGGAAGTTCGGTTCCGGCTTGTTTTACAAGATCTGGTTTGTGGTCAAATAGTTCCAGTTGTGAAGGACCACCCGACTGAGTCAAAAATATCACGCGTTTGGCCCGACCTTGTCGGGGTGGGGCCATGGGTTCGCCCCGAATCGACGAACCAATCAACCCATCGAGTGCGACCGCGCCAAGAGTGATGCCCGCGCCACGGCCCAGAAAATGGCGCCGTGTGCTGGCCAGCAAGGTATCGGCGGTTGCGTTACTCACGGCTCAACGCCTCATCGAGATTGAAGATCATGCCTGCGACCACGGCGCGGGAAGCCAAGGCAAGCTTGTCGATCGACGCGGGTGCTAAGAAAGTACCGTTGTTCAGATATTTGCCGGCGGCATCGGGCATGTTTGAAAAGGCCGTCTTGGCTCGGACAAGTTCGCGCACCAGCACGGCAGATTCTGCGGGCGTGGGCGGTCTGCTCAATATCCGGCGGAACATGGCAGCTACCACCTCAGTATCGGATTGATTGTTGATGAATGTCCTTGATGCCAAGGCGCGGGCAGCCTCCAGACGGACCGGGTCGTTCTGTAACGCAAGGGCCTGCATGGGGGTGTTCGTGCGCGGAAAACGCACTTCACAGACCCGACGCTGAGCGCTGTCGAATAAGAAAGCCGGCGCTGCCGAGCGTCGCCAGAATGCGTAGAGGGTGCGCCTGTACTGCTCGGGTCCTTCAGTAGCTTCATAGCGGTTGCGGCCCATGGAAATATCTTCCCACACGCCCAAAGGCTGAGGTGGGCGAACCGGCGGGCCTCCCATGGCAGGGTTCAGAAGGCCTGAATCGGCCAGTGTGATATCGCGGATCATCCAGCTTGGTAATCGGTAGCGTGTTTGCCGTGCCAGCAATCGGTTGTCCGGATCGTGGGCGAGTGCTTCAGCAGAAACATTCGACGATTGGGCGTAGGTGGCGCTGGTGGTGATCAGTTTTAAAATGTGCCGCAGGTTCCAACCGGAATCCATAAATTCAAAGGCCAGCCAGTCGAGCAATTCCGGATGTGTAGGTGCGTCGCCCTGAAGACCAAAGTCTTCGGGTGTGCGAACCAGTCCAGCGCCGAAGCATTGCTGCCACAAGCGGTTGACCACCACGCGCGCTGTGAGTGGGTTTTCGCGTGATGTTAACCATCGGGCCAATCCAAGGCGGTCAGGTGCTGTGTTTTTGGGCCACGGCGCCATGCTGGGTATGGCGCCTGCTTCAACCTTGGCACCCTTCTTGTCCCACACGCCACGTACCAGCACATGCGTGCTGCGCGGTTCCTTGCGTTGGGCCAGTACCATCACATCTACCGATTGGGCAGCTTTGGTTTCAGCCAGTTGCTTCTCGGCGCGCGCCAATGCTGCCGCCGCCTGCCGGTGTGGAACGAAGGTCGCCAGAAACTGCTCAAAAAGTCTGTTTTCCAGTTTTTTTGGAATCTCGCCACTGCCTACTTTGGCGAGTTCGTCGATCGGTGCTGTTGCCAATGTTCGCGCAGCTTCGCCCGCCTGATCGGTTGCCCATAATCTCATTTTGGCGATATTGCGGTCGCCCATGGTGGATCGCTGTCTGAGTTCGGCGACAAGATGTTCGTGAGGGTCCAGTTGAACAGGTTCGCTCAGTGCAAAGACCAAGGTGCGAGGTTCCTTGACATCGCGATCGAAGCTTGCCCATCCGTTGCGCGGATCGTCGTCGAGAGTGTCGCGAACATTGCCGTATCCGCCATGCTTTTTCGTGTCGGGCTGAAAGTCGGCGACAGCGGTGGCGATAACCACGTCGCGTGCCTGCTGTTTGGCGGATGAACGGGCGGTTATTTTGATATCGGTTAGGATAACATGGCCATCGGCCCCTCTTCCCACACCATGCTCACCGGGCAGAACCTCAACCTTGATTCCGGTAACCCATGGCAGGCTTGGTCGGAATACAATTTTGTAGTCGTCCTGTCTGGGGTTGTTGCCACTGGCCACCACAAACCCATCGACAACCCTGAGGGTTGTGCCCTCCACCGATTCGGCACGCAACGGGTTTGCTGGTTGCCAGGCGCGTTTTCCCGCGCCAACGTGCGCTCGCGCGGTCTTCAACCATGTGGTAAACGGTGCCATGGCTTCAGCGCGGGTACGGGACTCTGCTGCTTTTCTTTCATCCACCAACCGTTGGCCCGCTTCAATTCCCCGCGCCACGTGTTGAGACTGGTACTTCAGATACGGTTTAGCCGCTTTGCCTGCCTTGCCGTCTTCATCGATGGAATCGAAGAACGCCGACATGCGGTAATAATCTGCCTGAGATACGGGATCATATTTGTGGTCGTGGCATTGGCAGCAGCCAAGTGTCAGTCCCAACCATGCCGTGCCCACGGTATTGACTCGGTCGATCACATAATCAATCCGCGACTCTTCAGGATCCCGGCCGCCTTCGCCGTTGGTCATGTGGTGACGATGAAATGCTGTGGCGAGCACCTGCTCCGGACCATTTCCTGGCAGCAGATCACCCGCGCACTGTTCCAGTGTGAAGCGGTCGAATGGCATATTGGTGCGAAATGCGTTCACAACCCAGTCGCGCCAGGGCCAGTTGGTGCGATCAGCATCTCCCTGAAAACCGTCGGTGTCGGCGTAGCGTGCCGCATCGAGCCAGTCCCATGCCATGCGCTCGGCAAAGGCGTTGGTGGCCATCAATTCGTCGCTGAATTTGCCGATCGAAGTAGCCGATGCATTGCGGGCCAAACTGGCTATTTGGGATTCCGATGGTGGTAGACCGGTCAGGTCGAATGCCAGTCGTCTGGCCAGCACATATGAATCGGCAAGGGCAGATGGTGTTTTGCCGGACTTTTCCAAGCGGGCCAGAACAAAGGAATCCACTGGGTTACGAACCCATCCCTGATTGCGCACAGCAGGAATTGCGGGGCGGGCCACGGGTACAAAAGCCCAATGTTTCTCGTATCTGGCACCACTGGCAACCCATGCGCGCAGCAATTCGGTTTCTTGGGGCGTGAGCTTCTTTCCCGATTTGGCGGGAGGCATGTGTGTGTTGGCGTTGGTGGAGAGAACGCGTTTCAGCAGTTCGCTTTCTTCCGGTTTGCCGGGAACGATGGCACCCGTATCTCGCGCCGAGGTGGCATCGTCAAGACGCAGATCGGCTTTGCGGCTAGTGGCATCGGGCCCGTGGCAGGCGAAGCATTTGTCCGAAAGTATAGGCAGCACATCACGGGTGAACGACACAGGGTCGGCACCGCAAACAAGCAAGATTCCTGCGACTGCGAACGGAACCATGGACTGATTCCCCAGACCGAATCAGCCGATCAGGCCATCGAGTACACCTGTGCTGTCACCCAAACGGTTGGCACCTACTCCAACTCGGTCGAGCATAGCCAGCCAGAGGTTGGCCAAGGGTGTTTCTTTGGAGAAGACCAGATGCCTGCCCCCCTTGATGCCAGCCGATTTGCCGCCAAGAAGGGCAATAGGCAGGTCATCGTGGTTGTGGGCATTACCATCGGAGTTGCCGGATCCGTATGCAAGGAGGCAGTGGTCCAAGAGGGTACCGTCGCCTTCGCGGATCGACTTCATTTTGCCAGCCAAATAGGCGAGTTGAGTCGTGTGGAAGAGGTTGATCTTGCTGATCTTCTCTTGCTTGGACTTGTCGTTGCCGTGGTGAGACAGGTCGTGGTGACCTTCAGATACTTGCGCGAATGGATAAGGCCGATTCGACCCCTCGTTGGCCAGCACGAACGTGGCTACGCGGGTGCTGTCGGTTTGGAATGCCAGCACGAGAAGGTCGCACAGCAGGCGCAGATGCTCCGGCAGGCTGGCTGGAACCCCGGCAGGTCGTCCAAACTCGGGTTTGGGCGCGGGTGGTAATTTCTCGGCGCGGGCGATGCGTTCCTCGATTTCGCGAACCGACGAGAAGTATTCATCAAGCTTGCGTCGGTCGGAGGCGCCCAGGCCGCCTGCCAACGATTTTGATTCTGTCAGAACATGGTCAAGAACGCTCTTGCGCACGCGGTCGCGTTCCTTGCGGCGCGGGTCGTTCGACTGCCCGAATAAGCGGTCAAACACCAACTTGGGATCGACTTCCTTCGGCAATGGCTGGGTCGCCGACTTCCATGACATGGTGGATGAATAAACGCAGCTATAGCCCGAGTCGCAGTTGCCGGCCATGGCGCCTGCTTCTGATCCGATTTCAAGCGAGGCCAAACGCGTGAGGTGCCCGAGGCGGCTGGCCGCCACTTGGTCGGCAGAAAGTCCCGCGCGGATATCGGTGCCGTCTGTTTTGCGCGCCTGACTTCCCGTGAGGAATGCCGCCAACGCGCGGGCATGGTCGCCGCCGCCGTCGCCATGTGGACGGGCCTTGTCTGCTGTCAGTCCACTCAAAACAACCAGATCATCGCGGAGTTTTTCTAGTGGCTGAAGGGTAGGAGGGAGAACTGTCATGACTCCCGGTGCGGCGGGCCGCCAGTCGGGCATATGCACGCCATTGGGCACATACATGAATGCCAAACGCTTGGGTGGAGTTGCCGGTGCCGCGGCACTGGTCAGGCCTTCAAGCCAAGGGAGCGCCACGGTGGCACCCATGCCTGTCAGAATCCGCCTTCTGTTCACCATGCTATGAGTCATGATTACATTCTCCCGTGTCTGAATTCTATGGTTCGGTGCTTTTGGGTTCTTCCCCGCGGCGGAACCGGAAAGGATCACTGGCTACAATCGCCAAAACCACTTCGGAAAATCGGTCGTTCTTACCTGCTGAGCGTTTCAGAATCGTGTCCACTGCCCGGCGATCGTACGGCTCCAAGCCCCTGCCCATCGCATAAATAAGCAGTTTTTCGGTAAGTGCGCGCATGAATTTGTCGCGGTTGGCTCCAAGATAATCCTTCACGGCTTGCGGGCCGTTCAGTTTCACTCGACCGGGAAGTTCTCCGGTGGCGTCGATCGGTTGGCCTTCGTCTTTGTCGCGGAAGGCGCCAATGGCGTTGAACGATTCAAAGGCAAAGCCGAGTGCGTCCATTTTCTGGTGGCATGAGGAACACGATGGATTGCTGCGGTGCTGCTCCATGCGTTGTTTCAACGTACCTTTGAGAGCTTCACCACCTTCTTTCAGCTCTGGAACATTGGGCGGTGGTGGGGGTGGCGGGGCGCCCAGCAACTGTTCGAGAACCCACTTGCCTCGCTTCACTGGCGAGGTGCGTGTTGGGTTCGACGTCACCGCCAACACTGCGGCCATGTTCGTCACGCCCCCGCGCGGCCAGCCAGTGGTGTCCACTTTCACAAACGATTCGCCCGTGATGGCTTTTCCACCCGGCTTAGTCGGTTTTTTATGCATGGCGTTGCCAGCGGTGTCGGCAATGCCATAAAAGCCCGCCAAGCGCTGGTTGAGGAATGTGTAGTTGGCGGTGACCAGTTCGGTGGCTGGGCGGTCTTCGCGAACGATGGTGTCAAACAGCTTCATAGCCTCTTCCCGCATGGCCTTGCGAAGCTGGTCATTGAAGACAGGAAAACGAGTAAGATCGGGCGCGAATGAATCGAGACGTCTTAGCTGCAACCACTGCGGGAAAAACTGCTCGACCAAAGCCGATGATTTTGGATCGGCCAGCATCCGCTTTACCTGCTCTTCAAGCTTCCCTGAAAGCTGACCCTTTTCTGCCAAGGCTAGAAGGGTTTCATCCGGCATGGTGCTCCAGAGGAAGTACGACAACCGGCTGGCCAGATGAATATCAGAAACTGGATACATTTGCGCGCGCGCTGGGCGGTCATCGCGTTCCACACGGAACAGAAAATGCGGCGATACCAGTACCGCCATAATGCCAATTTTCGCACCCGCTTCCCAACGGCCGGTTGCTTTTGATTCAGCCTGAGCCATGGCCACAAGCCGGTTGAGTTCGTCGCCACGAACAGGGCGGCGGTAGGCCCGACGGGTGAAACGACCCAATACCTCCCGTAAGCGCTGCTCGTCGGTTGTTGCGGTAGTGGCCAGCAGTTTCAGGTGAGACGGTGGGCGCGTGTCAGCTGGGCCTGTTACTTCAAACCATTCCACCAAAAGGGCGCGTTCACCAGACCCGGCATTATCGACCCGCACCGAGAAACGTGTGGGTCCCGCAGGCAGGGTCGCTTCAATTTCGATTACTTGTGCCTTGTCGTCTTTCGTGATTACTTCCGCTGTTTTTAAAACGGTATCGTTGGCCATCAACGAAACCTTTGGCCAGATTCCCGATTCCGCTTTCGATGCTGCGCGCACGCGGAAGGTGTACTTGCCTTCCTGGTTCAAATTGAAGGGGGTGTGCAGGGTGTCTTTGGTTAATTCACGCCGCTTCAGGTCTTTCGGCTGGGCTGGTTCCAGGTACCGGGCGCTCATGTGCCGAACAGGAGGTTTTGGCGGATTCAGCACAATCGCCCTGTCCACAATGCTTTCAGCCGAGGCCAGATACCGCTCCAGCAATATCGGTGGTAGGGAGAGCACATCGCCAATGTTGTCGAAACCGTAACCGATGTCGTCGGCGGGAAAGTCTTCTGAAGGATTGAAGTCAACTCCTATCAGATCACGCACCGTATTGGCATATTCCACTCGGTTCAACCGGCGCGCTGTCACCTTGCCCGGGTCTGGGGGCGACGCGCGGTCAGCGACGTCCCAGATGGCTTCCACCGCACTGCTGAACGCTTCGATCGATTTGGGGTCTGGGCGAGGCTTGCTGGCCGGGGGCATGTCGCCACCGTGAGTACGTTCCAGAACCTGAATCCATGCCTTGCGGTTCTTCACCACCGCGGCACTGTCCATTTTCTCTAAACTTAGGCTGCCTTTGGCTTTAGGGCCTGAATGGCACGACAGGCAATGCGCGGAAACAAACGACCCGACCACCTCGGCAGGAGCCGGCGCGGCAAAGCAAACCAAGCAAGTGAACATTGCGAGCATGTGTGATCTCAGGCAGGTGGAGACAGTCTACCTTATTGTAGAACCGCACGCCAATGCGGAACGACCACTGGATCAGGTCACCAAAAGGTTACAACCGCCAAACCAGCACATTGCACTGAAGCCGGCGTGAGAGTTGTTAATAGGTCGAAAAGATTATTTGTGCTCTGGTCGTTCGCCTCAACGGGTCTTACCGCCGATTCACTGGATCTTGTGAATGGTGAAAGACGTAGGAGTGTGTGAACACTTCAAATTGTTAACGTGTGGTCGTTGTTTTTTTGATTTCAACCAGCAGCGTCCTGTTTTCTGTGAACGGTCCATCTCCGCGATTGGCCCAAACGACGTGGCCATTTTTGTCGATCACGAATGTTCCGTGCATCAGGTTGCCATCTTCACCCGCTTTCACAGATGGCGCGTAGGTGCCATATTTGGCAGCGACAGTATTGGATGGGTCTGAAAGCACCGGGAAATCGAACGCGCCATACATGCGGAACCGTTCGCGGGTTTCTTCGATCGGGTCACCACTGATGGCCAGAACGGTGGCACCCAAGGAGCGAAAAATTTCGATATCCTTGTTCAGGGCAAAGAGTTGACTGACACAATGGTCGCAGTGATAGCCGTAATAAAACACCAGCACCACAGGGCCTTTTTTCAATGATTCTGCAAGGCTGATGGGAGTGTTATCTGTTTGGCTCAGCGAAAATTCGGGTGCGGCTAGGCCAAGGAGTGGGTGCGCCTGGGTGGGAATCGACTTGTAGCTTGCATCTGCCAGCAAGGCTTCAAGCGTACCCGATAGCGGGCGGTAATTGCGGCGATCGAGGTCGTTGGCTGCCGCGCGGGCCAAATCTTCGGGGGGCAAGGCTTCCGTTGGTTGTTTCTGTTTCAGGGAGGATCGCAACCCCATGACTATTCCGCCAGCCATCAAGCCCAATCCAGCCGCCAACAATATCCAGCGGCGCGAAGTGTTGTTCTGAAGTGTCATGACGGTTCCTTTGCCAGAGTATTTTCGGTGGGAATCGATTGTCTGAACGCCATTAATATCAGAGTTGTTCCAGCCACCAAAAGAACCAAGGCGCCTGCCGCTGGCAACCAGCTCGTTGAACTGCTTTCTTTATGATGAACAGGTTCAGGAGGAGGATCAATAACGGTAGTTGGCCGCTCGACCAAACCACGCGACACGATCCGGCAGCAGGGTGCCAGGCCGAAGCTAAGAAGTACCCGTTCGGGAACGATACGGTTGCCGCCGATCGATGTCACTGGAATCGGGTCCGCTGCGCGGTCGCCGATTTTGATTTCAACCCGGAACTGATGCCCAGATGGCAACGGGAACTCGCCCTGACCATTGGTGCCGGTTTCCCCTTCCGCGAAGGTGTTGCCAAAACCATCAAACACCCGCACCATGCCATTGGTGACAGGTTTGTCGTCGTGTGTGAGCGTGAACTGTACCCAGCGGTTTTTGACTGCGAACGATATTTGAGGCTCGGCGGTCAGAACAGTAGTTGCTGAGAGCATCATGGCGACAAAAGCAGGCAGTGCGCTGCGCATGAGTATCCCCCCTCGGTATCTGACCAATGGCTACAGTTCTGCTATGGCTACCCTACCATTTTCATGGAATGTGTGCGATGGGAGGGAATAAGGGGGGCTCAAAATCAACAGTTCCTGACATGTTAGCCACGGCAAAGAATAGCCGGAAGTTTGTAGCGAAGTTTGCTGGAATGTATTTCAAGGTCCTGCGGCCACGATTCCCACTCAAAAAAGCAAGGAATTGGCCAGATACCATTCATTCGATTGAAAATAGTTCGCCACCGGCGCGCGAACCCATTCCTCGCCAGACATTGATGCTAATAGAATCGCGCACGAACCGGACAGATCCGTCCATGAGAAGAGAATTGACGCCGCCAGAGTGGTAACTGCGGCTGGTGACGGCAGCCATGGTTGGCGTGGTGTTAGAGCGGCCTTCCCTCAGTGAATTAAAATCGATGTCATAGTTGGTACCGGCCAAAGCATGAATGACCTTTGTATTGGGCGTAAAGGTGGTCGTGAAGCCAGTTTGGTGGGTGCGCGCATCCACCCATTCGGTGTGCCCGGAATCAGTTTTGAATTCCCCGCCAAATGATGACACATCGCTGGGAAGAGAGGGGATCGGAATGATGGTTGAAGGAACACTGCCATCCCTGAGATAAGGGGTGAATGCTTTGACTTCCGATAGGCATAGGGTGTTGCTGGTACCGTCGGTGATATCGGCTATACGGGTGGGCCGATTGACAACAAAAACGCCATCTCCCAAGCCCACCGGTGGACTAAAGATGGCCCAAGACCCCGCGTTCACCCCGTAGTTCAGGGGGTAGTGGATGAATGCGCCGTCAGGTCGCTCGCGGTCGTTTGGTTCGCTAGGGCACAGGTAAATGGGCACACGTACCTTGGCCACCTGAGGTTGTTGGCTGATTGGGCTGTTAAAGTCGATCAGTCGGTGAAGGTTTTCCTGCTCCACGTAAGGCAAAATCCGTGCAGGCACACTCCAATAAACAGTTCCGCCTGCGTTTCTGTAATCACCCAGAGCTGGATAAAAACCCATTGCGGATTCGTGGTTTGCAAGAGCAACGCCGATTTGGCGGATATTGTTGGAGCATTTCAGCCGGTTGGCTGCTTCCCGTACCTTTTGGACGGCAGGAACCAACAGACCAATCAATATGGCAATGATGGCGATGACAACCAACAATTCGATCAACGTGAATCCGCGGCGCATGGGTACAACCCTCCCGCATGTTTTGTATCTCTGGAGATGAGCGTAGCCTATGAAGATTTGGCGAAATCCAATGGTCATGACGCGAATGACCATCCATCAGTTTAACGTTATCGTGGATTATTAGATTATAAGGTGAGGCTCAATTAGCGCCGTTCAAGTAAAAAGGCTATCAAATCCGCAAGTTCCTGCGCTGTGATCTGCTTCTCAAGCCCTGAAGGCATGAGCGATACTAAACCCGGGGTCACCGATTCCACGTTTCGCCTTTCCAATCGTTCGATCGCCGTTGGACCTGTCTGAATGACGACTTCGGCATCCGTCTCAGACTTTAACACGCCAGCCACGGGTTTTCCCGATGCTAGGGTCACCACGACAGGTTCATAGCTGCGCACAAAGCTTACACTGGGCGCGACAATCGCTTCGATGAGATCCTGCCTTGAGCGGATCTGGCCAATACGGCTGAGGTCTGGCCCGGCATCTCCGCCGACATAACCAATTTTGTGGCATGCGGCACATGCGGTTTTCGCACTGTTGAAAACGGCATGGCCTCGGCGCGCATCACCTGCTGGTAATTCCGTGATAAGCTTTGCCACACGTTTTTTCTCGCCATCGGCACCCGGGTCGAGTCTGGCAAGGATTGGATCGGCAGTAGATCGCACAGCAGGAGCATGAGCATTAATGATTGTTCGCACCGCTGGAATCGATAACGAGGAAGCAATTTCAGATTTTTCAAGCGCATGGGCCAGCGCCATGCCTGCTGCAACACCCGCCTTGGCCTGAAACAAATCAAGGATTTTGCCAATGTCTGTCGGGCTGGCTGATGCGAGTGTTCCGGCCAACAGGTCCCATTGATTGCCTGCCGGTTGAAGGCGAGTCAGGGCTTCGAGGGCCAATTGTCGTTCCTGCTGCGGTCGGTCGCGGTGAAGCAGTGGCACCAGTTCCGCTACCATGGAATTGTCGGGAGGCAATGCCACCATGGACAAAAGACGATCCGCAATAGGTTCTTTTTCATTGTTGGCGATGGTCTTCAGAGATTCTGCCCATGCCGCAGGCAGTGCCTTTCGACGCGCCAATAGCGCTGCCAGGTTCAATGCCTCGCTGCGTTCGGTGCTGCTGGATTTGGCAAGCATACTGGCTAATGGAGCAACCCATTCGTTTGGAAATGGCCCTGTCGATTGCCTAATAGATTCCAGCGCAAGATTACGCTTTTTAGGGTCGGTTCCTGATAACCATTGCGCAAGCAAGGCCCGGCCTTCTTGTCGCGACGACAGCCGACCTAGAACTGCTGGTTCCAACCAGATCGGAATGTTTTTCATTCCAGCCACACGGGTAGCCAGATCTGCATCCCATTCCGCATGCCGCGACAGCACCCATCGTGCCACAGCCATCGACTTGGCGTCGGCTTTGTCGAGCAATTCCATCGCGGCATCGATAGAAGTCATCTGTCCAGACTGATCCATAACAACAAGAAGTAGGCGGCGACTCATGTTGTTGTTCCATGCTTCTTTAAGATTTGCAGGGTTGCCACCGCACTGAACTAAGGCGCGCACAACGGCGTGTTCCCATGCCCTGTCTGCGGGTGCGCTGGTTTGGGCCAATGCCGATATAAGCGCAGATACCCATCGGGAATCTCGCGTAGCGGCTAGTCGCTCGATGGCGGCCCTGCGCACAGATAGATCAGAATCTGTTACCGCCAATCGGGCAGCAGATTCGGTTCCTGCTTTTCCGCCACGCGCCGCGAGCATTCGTAATGCTGACAGGCGAATATCGGAAACACGATCTGCCGTTGCCATTTCCAGCGCAACATCTGCACTGTTTCCATCCAGTCGACCGAGAGCCCATACCGCTGCCAGACGAGCTTCCCGAGGGATACTGGCCGATTGGGCAACTTCTGCCAATTCCGTAATGGCTTTGCGGCTGACCAGTGTATCGGCTGCCCTTTCGCGAACAGCGTGGCGTGGATCTGCCATCAAACCAGCCAGCACCTTATCGGAGCTGTTCCAATCGATGCGCATGCCACGCGAGTCGGCAACAGGCGTGGTCCCTGTTTTTTCGATGCGATAAATGGCGCCAAGCGCTTCAGCTTTCACCATTTGTGATGATGGGCAGCAGAGCTTGTACCAGCCTCCCGTATCAACCACCAGAAGGGAACCATCGGCGTCTTCCACCACATCGGTTGGATGGAAATCCTGAAAATCAGAAACAATAACGTCGGTGGTGGTGGCAGACAGTGCTGAGCCACTGCGTTGCATGGTATGTGCCTGAACGCGGCGCAAATTGAACTGGCACGAAAGTGCTTTGTTGCGTAGGCCAAGGGCATTTGAACGGGCCACGGCTAAGCCGCATGGTGCGGCAGGGCCAAGATCGGCCAGAACAGGCATCAGGTCGGGTGAGGTCCACAGGTGCCCGGGTTCATGGATGGGCGGATGATCCTTACCGTACAGGCCGCCCGGAATGACATGCAGCACACCGTCGCGCAAACCACCGGCAGGATGATGCACGAAAGTGCACGTTACAAACAGATCTCCTATGTCTGAAAATGCAAGTCCCACGGGGTTGTCCATGCCGCCTGTCATGACGCTTTCCAATCCCGATCCGTCGCGTTTGGCGCGGAATATGTGGCTGGCGCGGGTCACTAGATTTCCACCCAGGGTTGCGTGTGTCTGTTTGGCAAAGGCGCCTTTGGTCCAGTAGATCATGCCATCGGGCCCTAAAATAGGGCCATGAAGATCGTTCATGCAGCCTGTCAGGGTGCCACCGTTGTGCCAGATTTCCCGGCGTTCTGCTATGCCGTCGTCGTTGGCGTCTATGAGCCGAATAATTTGTGGAGGAGCTCCCACCCAAACCTCATCGCCCACCATGGCAATGCCCTGAGGGAGCATCAGGTTATCGGCAAACACCGTGCGTGTATCGAAAACGCCATCACCATTCGTATCGGTCAGGCGGAGCACGCGGTGTGGGGCTTTTTTCGCCTGAACGGCTGACGGTTCATTAGAACCAGACGATTCCGTGACAAAAAGACGCCCTTTGCGATCGAATACAGCGCTGATTGGGCGTTCAACAAGATCTTGGCTCGTCACGCGGCGAACAACATGGCCTGGTGGCAAGGTGAAGCGATGGGGGCCCACTTGGTGTTGGTTTGCTGAAACGGGCGTCACTGACGCCTGAGCCATGGCGAACAGCAGCGCGATCAGCATGGGCGGGTTTCCTTGTCAGGCCAGCAGGCCCGTGATGACTTTCTGGGATTCGACACCAGTGAGGCGCTGATCCAGACCTTGGAATTTGAAGGCGAATCGTTCATGGTCGATCCCAAGACAATGCAAAATAGTAGCATTGAGATCGTTGATATGAACGGGGTCCTTGTCGATGTTGTAACTGAAATCGTCGGTTTGGCCGTACGTGTGACCTGCCTTGATTCCACCGCCAGCCATCCACATGCAGAAATTGCGAGGATGGTGGTCGCGACCGTAGGTGTCTGCTGTGAGGGTGCCTTGCGAATACACGGTACGACCGAATTCACCGCCCCAGACCACGAGGGTTTCGTCTAGCAAGCCGCGTTGCTTGAGATCGGTTACCAGTGCTGCTGTGGGCTGGTCTGTGTCTTTGCACTGGTTGCCCAGTTCGCGTGGCAGGTTGCCGTGCTGGTCCCACCCGCGATGCAAGAGTTGCACAACACGCACACCACGTTCCACGAGTCGGCGAGCCATGATGGCGCTGTGGGCAAAGCTTCCCGGGTTTTTCACCGCTGGCCCATACATGTCGAGGATGTGCTGGGGTTCGTTGGAAAGATCCGTCAGTTCAGGCACGCTGGCCTGCATACGATAGGCCATTTCATATTGGTTGATGCGATTCTGAATTTCCGGATCGTGGTACCGATTGGCGGCGATGGTGTTCAGGCCGCCGAGAGTATCGAGCATGGCGCGTCGGTCGGTGGGTTCCACACCTTCGGGATTGCGGAGATAGAGGACCGGGTCGCCCGACCCTCTCAAAGCCACGCCGTTATAACTGCTAGGCAAAAACCCGCTCGACCACATGCGGGTGAAGAGCGCTTGGCCGTTGCTACCGTCGGGAAAGCGCGGGGTGAACACCACAAATGCAGGCAGGTTGTTGCTTTCGCTGCCCAAACCGTAGGCGAGCCACGAGCCGATGGAAGCTTTGCCCGGGACTTCGCTGCCTGTCATCACAAAAGTGCAGGCCGGGTCGTGGTTGATAGCGTTGGTGTTGACGGTCTTGATGACGGTAATGTCATCGACAATACGAGCCGTGTACGGCAGGATATCGGTATTGGCCCATGTGCCGCATTTGCCCGATCGCTTGAAGGTGAATTTGCTGGGGGCAACGGGAAAGCGCTGCTGGCCCGATGTCATGGTGCTAAGGCGCTGGCCGCGACGCACGCTTTCAGGCAGGTCTTTGTTGAAGTATTCCTTCAGAACCGGCTTGTAATCCCACGTGTCGATCTGCGACGGGGCACCGTTCATATGCAGGTAAATCAGCGCCTTGGCTGTTGGCTTGTGATGCGGAAAGCCGGGTAGCGGAGGATTGACAAGGCCTGTGGATGTGCTGGCGGCAGCGACAGGACGGCTCGCGCCCAGCATGCCCATGGCAATGGCACCGGCGCGAAGGCCGGCACCGGCGAAAAAGCCGCGGCGGGTGGCGTCATCCGGGCGGAGGATCGGAGAAGACATGGAATATCCCCAGAGTGCTTAAATCAGTTGCGGTTGATCGTTTCGTCGAGGTTAAGCACCAGGTTGGCCACCATGGTGTACGCTGCCAGTTCCGGTTCAGGTATTCCGGCTGGAACAGCCGATTCACCCGTGCGCACCAGCTTACCTGCTGATGCCGCATCGGCCGCATAGCGTGCCCGCATCCGTTCAAGGAATACCAGCACGGCCTTTTCCTCGGCGGGTTCGGGCGCCCGCGATAACACGGTACGCCAAGTCAAGCGAACACGACTGGCAGCGTCGGGTGCGCCGGCAATCACGTGTGCCGCCAATCCACGCGCGGCCTCGACGTGCTGCACATCGTTCATGAGTTGCAAAGCCTGCAGGGGCGTGTTGCTCCGCTCGCGGCGAGCACAGGCCGTTTCCCGGTTGGGCGCATCGAAGTTACTCATAAACGGCGCCGGAGCGGTACGCTTGATGAATACATAAAGACTGCGGCGGTAAAGAGCGTCGCCCTTCGACTGCTGGTACATCCGCGTATTAGACCCGGTGAAACCGACTGGTTCCCAGATATTGGGTGGTTGATAAGGCATGGTGCCGCGGCCACCGAGATCAAGGCGCGCCAAACCACCCACAAAAATGGCATTATCACGTACCTGCTCGGCGTCGAGGCGCATGCGTGGACCACGTGCCAGGAGGCGGTTTTCCGCATCTTGAGCCCATAATTCGGTAGATGCTTGCGACGATTGACGGAATGCCCGCGAATTGACCATGGAACGGAGAAGATCGCGTACATTCCAGCCACGATCGCGGAAGTCTGTGGCAAGCCAGTCGAGCAAGCCGGGGTGCGATGGCAGGTCGCCCTGCGTGCCAAAGTCGCCGCTGCTTTTCACCAGGCCAATGCCGAATATCTGCTGCCAGAAGCGGTTGACCACCACCCGTGGCACCAGAGACTGTTGTGGCGATACCAGCCATTGGGCCAGATCAAGGCGATTGGCGCGACGGTCCTTCACACCCAGCGGGGGCAGAAATGCCGGTGAATTCGGATCGACTTTGTCGCCTGGTTTGTCGTACTGGCCACGCATCATCACGAAACTTTGGCGAGGCTGGTCGAGGTCTTTATAAATGAATGTGCCGGGTGCATCGGCATCGATCTTGGCGAGGGAAGCAGACAACTCCCCTGCCTTGGCGCGGAATGCCTTCAGTTCGGCACTGGCGCCCTCCCAAACTTGGCCCACGAAATAGTCGCGGACTTGGGCTATTTCTACTGGATTCTTGCGGGCTTCGGGTCCGGCTTTGATCCACCCTGCCAGAGGTTCTTTCACCCCGGGCTGATTCTTGCCTTTTTGCCCATTCCACCATGCGCGCAGAGACAAAGATGGATTCCCAGATGGGTCGCTTGTGCCAGAAATACCAGCTTTGTCCCAATAAACCGATCCTCCAAACTGAGTCATGGCAAAGCCGGTAACCTGATCACCCGGCTTCAAGCCCAGTTTCGATGCCTCGATTTCGATACGAACCCACTGCCCTACGGCAGGCAAAGGACCCGCATTGACCTTTTCTGTGGTTCCGGGGGCTCCCCATTGGATGGCGTCGTAATTGCCCCACACGGCACGGTGCAACCAGTTACCTTTGAAGTACTGGAGCATCAATGTCTTTGGTTTGTTGACGGGATCGATGTAGACATGCGCGAACAGCTTGGCACCCTGCGGAATGGTGCGTGCTGGCATCCCTTCAATAACATCCTGCGCCAGTCCTGTATCGATGCGGTGCAACGCCTTCGATCCGGACAGGACTTTGCCAGTTTTGGCATCCACGTATTTCGTGGGATGACCGGGACTGGCGAATACACGGCCGGTTGGAAACACATCGTCAAACCAGATCTCTTCGGTGACAGATGCCTTGCCTGCTCCGGGAAGTGTGGCTGGATCGACATACACAGCAGAATGGGATGCCGCATCTCGCTTGGCTTCCTGAGCTGCCAGTTCGGTTGCAAGGGCTGCGCGACGGGCCTTCAATTCGGCAGTTTCAAGCTTTACCGTGGGTGCCGTCAACAAGGCATTGCCATCGAGGGGTGGATCTGCCGCCGAGTGGAAAAAAGCATACATGGAGTAGAAATCGCGGCTGGTGATCGGATCAAATTTGTGGTCGTGGCACTGCGCGCAACCTCCGGTCAGGCCCAGCCATGCCGTGTAAACGGTCGATGCGCGCTCCACGGCATTGCGGTAGACCCACTCGTCGGAAATGGAGCCGCCTTCCCCGGTCGTCACATTGCAGCGGGAAAATCCGGTGGCGACCTGTTGGTCGAGCGTGGAACCGGGAACAAGATCCCCTGCCAACTGGTCGATTGTGAATTTGTCAAACGACAGGTTGCGGTTGAATGCGCCAACAACCCAGTCGCGGTAGGCCCACATCTGCCGTTCATTGTCTAGATGCAGGCCATGGGTATCGGCATAGCGCGCAATGTCGAGCCAGTGGCGTGCCATTTCTTCGCCGTGGCGGGGCGAGGCAAAATAACGCTCCACCATCCGCTCGTAAGCACCCGCTGCACGGTCTGCCAGGAATTGATCCACTTCGGCAACTGTGGGGGGAAGTCCGGTCAGGGTAAATGCCACGCGACGGATCAGGATCTCACGGCTGGCTTCGGGCTGAAAGTCGAGCTTGCGTTCTTTCAGCCGGGCTTGCAGAAATCGGTCGATCGGGTGGCCTTCGCCTGCCGGTACAGCCACGGTTTTGAGTGGCTCGAACGACCAGTGGCCCTCGTAAGGAGCGCCAGCGGCAATCCACGAGTTCAGCAGGTCTTTTTCGCGCTGCGACAGCGATTTTTTGGTACTCGCGGGCGGCATGCGCTCGGTTTCAACGTCTGTGTGCAGGCGCTTGATCAGTTCCGACTGGGCGGGTTTCCCGGCAACAATGGCTGAGACACCCGATTTTCCGCCCTTGCGGGCTCCTTCGGGCTGGTCGAGGCGTAGTTTAGCTACCTGTTTGCCCGTTCCGTGGCAGGCTAGGCAGTATTCCGAAAGAATAGGTCTGATGTCGCGGTTGAACGAGACATCATCAGCCCGCGACTGGCCCAGAAGCAGCAGGGCTCCAAACAGTGCTACGATTGCTCGCGCTGGCATCGGCGTTGTCCTTGCTGGATTGTCTGTCAAAGGCGTGGATCATCATCTCATCATATACCGTCAGTTTGAACTCACGGAGCGCACTTGGCAAGCGGAATCAGCCAGCAGCCCGGTTGTCCGGTTTTTCAGCCAAAAAGTTGGTACCGCATGCTCGAGGGCTAGACTCTCGCTGACTGGCTTGCCTTTGGTATTCAAGAGCCCCCACCTGAGTTGGGGGGTGAGACTGGCGCGATATGGAAAATCGTGCGAGTAGCGGAGGTTTGGGGCAAGTGAGTCCTAATCGATTCTCGCCAATCGGGAGATTGGCGTGCCGGAATTGCGACAAAAAAGAACACTTGTGGTAATCATGAGCCCCCAACGTGAGTTGGGGGGTGAGCGGTCGCTGGCGCACCCCCCAACTCACGTTGGGGGCTCTCGAATACGTGTACCCTTATCCATTTTCACCAATCGGGAGATTGGCGTTCCCCGTGCGTGCTGATCTATCAGGCCAGCAATTTTGTCAGGGCGTTGTCTTGCGGGAAGCCGTGGCCCAAATGTTGGCGGAATCCTTCGGCTGCTGCGGAGCCGATGGCCGCTCCACGGTGCTTCGCCCAAGCGCGCATCGCTTCGATGTACTGGTCCATTCCGTGTTGGCTGGCCAACCAGTCGCGTTGCGAGGCGTGGCAGGCTAGCATGGCGGCCTTGGTGTCTAGAACAGAGGCAATATCGATAACCATATCCGGTGGTACATCGCGGCCGAGGGAGTCTTTCCCTTCTATCGGATCGCAGTAGTACAGATGTGGAATATGGTCGAGTGCTGGGGCGCCAGCGCGAGGGAAAAGGTTTGGAACAGCGGCGTTGAAACAGGCAGCCCGAACCAACAGGCTTGCCATTTCATGGTCGGGCATGTAGTCCGCGGGTGAGTGAGCCAAAACGATATCTGGGCGGACACTCCGCAGCAGCGAAACTGTTTTGCGGAGTGGCTTTGGTGCGTAAAAAAGCAACAGGTCCAACTCTTCGAGGCAGTGATAGCGGGCACCCGCCAATTCGGCTGCAGCTAGCGCCTCGGAACGGCGCATCCGGGAAATGGCCTCTGGCGCCAATTCCATGGAGCCACAATCACCGGCAGTGAATGTGGCAATGTGCAACTCGCACCCTACAGCAGCCAAGCGCAGCAAGGTTCCGGCGCAGAGGATTTCGGCGTCGTCCGGATGTGCCAATACACTCAGGACGACAGGGGCACGGCGGGTCATCGTGGGGGCAAGTCCGGCGGTACGGGGCGGTTTTGTGTCACGGCTCCGTTGCGGCCTTCAACGGCTCCCTTGGCTGTTTCAGATATCAGGGGTTGCCTGCGTGGGAAGTCGGTCTCGTCGAGGTAATCGAGCATCGGCGCAACCAGACTAAGCTTAGGGTAGGGCGCCGCTTCACGCGGGTTGGCCAGATGGCGGGTTACACCTGCCAGCAAACCAAGTTCGCCGACCGCATAGCCCGCTCCACCCCCAGTGGCGGTGAGCAGGCTGGATGCGAATTGAACATTGGCAAGCCGGGTCGCAATGTTGCGACGGGCATCGATATGGATCGATTCTTCCTGTTCTTCCGCAAGTTGCTTGTAGCGCATTTCAAGAGTATAGCTCTCTTCCTGAAGATTTTCGTCTTTACCATAGTCGCTCAAAACGCGCAGCACGGTATCTGACAACCAACCCTGACGTGTGGCATCGCGCAGCAGGATCTTCTCACGCCAAGCCACAAAAGCATCGGGCCGGCGGTAGATGCGCAGGGCGTCGCGTTCGTTGGCCAACGGTTGGTAACGGGCCAGAGTATCGGCTTCGTAAAAACGTTTTCGGGCTATGCGTGCCGCCGGGTGTATTTCGCCCAAGGCGCGTGAGTAATGGCTGGTAAAGTTGCTCATCTGCCGGTAGATATCGAATTCCTTCAGGAAGTAATGAGCCTTCCATGAGGCTTTCATTTCGCTGGTCCAGCCTTCTTCGGGGAAGGGGTGTTTGGGCTGTGATCCGCGCAGCATCTGGTTGAAAGCCCGTTGTTTTTCCGGGGTATCGGGCTTTTCCATGTTATCGGTCACCATGTAGGTGAGGCGATAAAGCATGGCGGTGCGGTCCAGATTGAGTTCTTCAACCGGGTCGAGTTGAAGATGGTTTTCCTGCGCGATTTTACGCCAAACCCGGTCTGTTTCGACCAAGGCGGCTTCCATCCAGGCAATGTCTTTGCCAAGAGTGAGCTTCCGGCCGGGAATCCAGTCAGCGAGGATGTAACCGCCGCCTGGAGCGAGGTTTGTTCCTTCGCGTACAGGATCGTTGTCGCCTGAATCCGGGTCGTACCAACCTTCCTGCTGCAACCGTTTGACAATACTGGCCTGCATCAGGCCGGGCTGCGTGCGGAAGAGCAGTGTCGCCAGATTCTTTGGTTTGCGTTGAGCTACCCGATTTTCGATAGGACGGGTGTCGCCTGGCAAATCACTTGGTGGGGGTACTGGTTCCAGCGCGTAGCGGTACCAAGCCAAGGCCGCTGCCCATGCATCGAAATCTTCACCCAGATCGCGAATGTCGGTGTAACGCTTCTGAGCGCCTGGATCCCATTCTTTGTTGACGGGGCTACCATCGGCCAGTTTGTCTGTTGAACGGTCTGGGTTGACCGGCAGCAGCGGGAACCGTTCGATCGGGTTGGAAAGAATGTCGGCAACCGGGTTTTCGGGCATGCGCCATTCGTTTTGAGCAGATCGAACGTGCTTTCGAATATCATAAACGGAAGGAATGGTCAGGCTGTCGGACAGGAACCGAACAAGTGTGTCCGCGTTTTCGCAGGTGAACTGGGTGCGACGCTGCGTGCGGCGGCCTTTTCCGGCTGTCTGACTTGCGGGTACAAATTCGGGGCGGAGGCCTTCGCGCAACCGGCGAGCCAAAGCAGGGTACTTCTCGCAGAAAAGAACGAGTTCGCGTTCAGCGCGATCGAGGCGCGCCAGTAGTTTTTCCTCGGGGCTGGATGGGCCCTGAGCATCGAGACGTAACTGGCGTGCTGCCTGAGCTTCCCGCGTGGAAGCAACGGGCATGGCAAGGAGCTTGGCCATATCCACATTACGGGATCGACGATATCCAGCAATTGCGGCATCGGCTGCTGAGTCTCGTTCGGCTCGGAACCGCGCAAAGTCAGATTCGCCCACCAAGCGACCGTCTGGAGTGCTGACATACCGCTGCATGAGGAGAGGGGCGATGGCAAGACTACCCCATGCTCCCGGACCCGTGATCAATGGCAACCCGGTGGCACCCTGTTCTGTCTGATCCATCCACGCCATGGTCAGTTCAAGGGGCGTGGTGGGGAGATCTTCTGGAACAACTGGCTTGTCAGCAGGGCCGGTAGAATCAGCGAGTTTTAAGATGGTGTCGTGGCCCAATTGGCTGGCCAGACGCAGACGCAACAGCCATTCTGCTTCCGGGCGTTTCTGTCGCTGCTGCTGGCGGATTTCCTCGAATCGGGTCCAGCGTACTTCTTGGCCTTTGTCGTCGAATACCTGAAAACGCAATGGATCGCGTTCAGCCGGGTGCACATTGGCTAATTGGAACAGGCTGCGGTTGATGTTGGTTTCGTCGGACTGATTGATTTTGTGCTGCAAATAGAAGCCGATGTTGTACCGAAGGTCGGGATTAAAACGGTTACGTTTCTCGCCCTCAGCAAGCATTTGGCAGCCAAGAGACAGGTAGTAGAGCTTTTCGCGCGGCCTGTCGAGTTCCGCATACACGTTGTAGGCAAAATTCCAGCTCTGGAACAACCAAGGGGTGATGAAGTGGGGCTGCAGCTTGGTCAGCGAACGCGTGATCAGCTCCATTTCGTTCCAGCGGTTTTTCTTCTGGAGTTCCGTGACTTGGAACCACAAGTAGCTGACTGCCAAACCGCGGGAGCCAGTCAGGGCCAGTTCAAGGGCCCGCCCTGCAACTTCAACGTTACCAATTTCCTCTTCTAGCAACGCCAGTTTGCGCGCCTGAGGCTTAACAACACCTTCACGCCACAACCAGGCCAGGCTTAAAAGTCCCAGCACCAGCAGCAGATAAATCGCCTCTCGCCTCAGCATCGTTCAGCCTCCCCGCACCGCGACTTTCGACCAAACCCTGACGGATCAGGTAGGCCCGGCAACCTCGCGCCAGCGCAGCAGGTAGAACCCCAGCAGCAGCCAGGGCAGGATGTAAAAAATGGTCAGAATGGCATTACAAGCCAAGTCTGCTCCGCCAATGGCAAAGCCATTTCCTACATACTCGGGGTAGTAGGAAAGGCGGTCCACTTCGGGCAGAAATCGGGCCAAGGCTCCCAGCACTTCACGTACAACTTTGTCGCTTTGCTGGATCAGCGTATTGAGTGCGGTATCTTCAAGCGGCTTGGCTGCCACGGAGTTGTCGATAAGGCGCTTGATGTTTTCGAGTGGGCCACCACCCGCGGACTTGCCTTCAACAAGCTCCCGCACAAACTCCTGAACGTGTGCCAGCATCATCAGGACCATGCCCATCAGCAACGAGATGACAGTGCTCAACTCGGTGGACAGAACCAATGTGACACTGATCACAAGTAACAATCGCAGCCACAGTGCAAACGAAGCCAAGAAGAAGTTGACTGCAAACCGGACGGGTTGCGCGCCGGCGCGGGCATCGTCTTGACGGAAGTAAAAGTCGTACCGCGCCATGCCGACATATTGGGTCGATTCTTTGCAGGTCACTCGCACTGTCAGTGCTGGCAGTTTGGGATCGCCTTTGAGGGCATTGGCGAAGAGTGCGCCCGGGATATCGACAGATCCGGTGGCGTAGTCGAAGAACGTTACCGAACCGGCGGGCTGGAAGTAGCCGTGGTCGCTGGCGATCTGTTCTGGAGAAAGAGATGGGTCTTTTTCTCGTGCCCTGCGCATGGCTTCGGCGTCGTGGTTGCGGGTGGTTATCACCAAACCGATACCGACACCCCTATTTTCAAATCCCTTGGTTGTGCGATAGATATCGAAAGTGAACTCCGCCTGTACCTTGTCGCGTGTTGCCAAAACAGAAGGAACCGTCGGGTAGACCCACGAAGCTTCCGGACTGACAATTCCCGTAGCGCTCTGGGTAGGACCGGAGATGTAGCCTCGGTATTCCCATTCGCGACCAACGTTATCTCCCTTGGCGGCGCTCGAGGTGTTTTTGAATTCCAAGAATCCAAACAGCGGCAATCTGGCTTTCAGGCTTTCCTCGGCCGCGTCGGGGGATACACCGCGGATGATGTACATGAGGCCGGCGGATGTGAGAACAACCAGCACGAGTGTCATGAGGGCCATGGTGCCGATGAGTCGGCCCAAAAGGATTTCAACGCGTTCGACAGGCTTGGTAACAATCAAAAACAGCGATTGGGTGCGGATATCAGCGGGCAACCCGGAAGCTGCCAGAAGAGCGCCTACCAGAATGAGCACGACTGTCATGGCATAAAAGACCACAGACACATAGGTGCGCAGTTCGTCGGTTGGCTTGGACGGGATGAACCATGAACCGAAAAGGACAATCAGCAAAAGGCCAGTGAACGCATAGAGCACGCGTTTGCGGATGGCTTCCTTGAAGCTGAGATTGGCGATCGCCAAAATGCGTCGTGGGCTCAGGCGTGGAATGTTAGCGACGAAAGGGGCGGAAACCAGCAGGATTGCCGCGAGTCCGGAGAATGCGAGGGGGAAGTCGGCCCAACCTGGCCGGGCAACCAAAGGGGCGTTGGCACTAATGACAGCATCTGCCGGAAGGAACAGAGGCCGGAACAGGGCGACAATGCTGGCAATGTCGAGAAGTAGGATCGGAACCGAAAGTGCCAACAGCAGCAGCACTGCGAGTCTGGCGAATCCCTTAAGGGCGAAAACCTTCCGGAATCCGCCGGCGAGGAACCACAGAAATGCGCACAGGGATGCTAGTCCACCCACTGTCAACAGGTAGAACAGCGTGCTTCCCACGCTGAGAACCTGAAACAGCTCAAGCGGATCCCGCTCGAGAGACAGAGCAGCCCAAGGAAGGTTGAGGTTCATGCTGTTCACCGGGACTGCACCGCCGTGTCGTCTGCAAGGAATCGGCGGCCAGGCCGTGCCTTGGATTCCGCCACAACCTTGAGGAAGTAATCTTCGAGTGTTGTTGTGGGGTGGCCGAAGGCATCGAGTGTGCCTCCGTGTGCTTTGACCACCGCTTCCAGATCGCGTTTGAGCGCGTCGCTGAGTCGGATATTACTGGCGCGCAGTTCAAGTCTGTCGGCGTCTTGCAGCAGTGTGCTGACCTTGCCGTAGGCTTGCAGGTCGCCTTCATGAAGGATGGCGATGCGGTCGCAGATGTCCTGAACATCTTCAAGTCGGTGGCTGCACATGATGACAGTTTTGCCTTCATTGCGCAGACTGCGAATGAGGTCTTTCATCCAATACGCGCCCAAGGGGTCGAGGCCCGAGGTTGGTTCGTCGAGAATGACCAGTTTCGGGTTATTGATAAGCGCCTGAGCCAAGCCAATGCGCTGGCGCATGCCTTTGCTGTACTCGCGGAGTTGACGCTTTTTGTCGCGTTCCAGACCAACACGTTCAATGAGTTCTGCGGCTCGTTTGCGGCGAACACGCGGTTCGATGTCGAAGAGACGGCCGTAAAAATCGAGCGTTTCTTCGGCATTAAGGAAGCGGTAGAGGTACGACTCTTCGGGCAGGTAGCCGATGTACTCGTTCTTTTTCACATCGGTGGTGGGTTTACCCAGCACAAAGGCTTCACCTTCGGATGGATACAAAAGCCCGAGCAGCAGCTTAATGGTTGTGGTTTTGCCGGAACCGTTGGGCCCAAGCAGGCCGAAGATTTCGCCTTCGTCGACATGAATATCGAGCGCTCGAAGCGCAGTTTTCTTCTTGCGCCCCCAGAAGTCGAGGAAAATCTTGGTGAGCTTCCGCGTCTCGACCACCTTGACGTTGCTCATGCGTGGGCCATCCAGCGATAAAAGGACCAACAAACAATCTCGACGTTACGCTCGAGGGGCGCCATGGGTTCGCAGGCTCAGGATTTGGTCAGACGCCTTGGAACCACCAGAGATGTCATCTTATTTCAGAAGTGGCCGTGATCAAGCACGAACATGCGTGCTTAATACGATCCTCTTGATTATCTGCCCTGCCCAGACGGTCAGCGTGCCCGCAGCTGCACAATTTGGTCCCGAGTTCTGACATAAAGCGCTCCACCGCTTACAGCTGGAGTTGCCAAAGCCATTCCACCAAATGCGTGGCGTGCCAGAATCCGTGACGGGTAGGCAGGGTCTAACACCAAAACCTCGGCGTCTTCGGTAACTGCGACAAGGCGATTGCCAGCCATGACGGGAGACGCCGTGAAATGGGTCGCTTTTCCAACAGATGCTTTGTCGACCAATGCCTTGCCGGTGGCGGCATCGAGCGAGGTCATTTGCCCGCGGTCGAGCAGAACATGCAAACGATCGCCTATCAGAACAGGAGACGGATGATAGGAACCCGCCTGCCCGTTGCGCCAGACGATAGATCCGTTGGAACTTTCACCCAGCTTGAGAGTGATGTCGCCCCGAGCCCCTGGCTTGATGGCAAAAACAGGCTTCCGTATGTCCATCACGTATCCGGAACTGACAAATAAAATAGGTTTTCCATCGATCACACCCGCTGACGGTGTTGGAATGGCAATCATCGACATGCCACCCAGTTCCCAGAGCAGGTCGCCCTTGGTGTCGTAGGAGCGCACCTTTCCCTTGCCCGGTGTAACGATTTCGACGCCGCCCGGATGAGTCCAAACAAACGGGGTGGCCCAGTTGCTTTTCTCGGCCCGGTTTTTTTTCCACACGGTATTGCCTGTGGTGGCTTCCAGCGCCCAGAGAACCGATTCGTCTTCTGAATCCATTGCCCAATAAACCACGCCATTGTGCAGCACGGGAGACGCCGCTGGCCCCCATCCCATTTCGGTTTTGCGCACGGGCAGATCGTGTTTCCAAAGGATTTTGCCGGTGTGGTCTAGGCCTGCAATGCCCCGGTTACCGAAACAGGCCACGATCACCTTATCGTCGCAGCATGGTGTTTCCGAAGCGTAGGAATTCTTGATGTGGATGGTGCCCTGAGCGGTTCCTTCAAACACAGGAACGCGCCATAGTTGCTTGCCTGAAGTGGTATCGAGTGCCGTGACAACCCACTGCCGGTTGCCCGGCTGCACCTTTCCCTGCAGATCGAGGATGTAAAGTCCCTTGCGCGGATCTGGAGCGACGGAATCGGTGGTGGAAGAAGTAACAATGACCTTTCCAGAATGAACAATAGGGCTGGACCATCCCGCACCGGGCACAGATACCTTCCAGCGGGTTAGGGCATCGGTTGGCTGGTTATCGAGGCCGGGAACTTCGCTGCCAACTCCCGCGCGGTCAAGCCCTCTGAATCCGGGCCATGATTCCTGTGCGGATGCAGTGGATATCGAGGCTTGAACTATCAGCAGGGTTAACCAAAATCGTGGGTACATGGCGATCACCTTTGAATTGACTGACACCGGGCACATGCTGAGCGTTGCCATGCTCGGCCAGTTGTGACAAGATAAGCTTCCTCCCTTAGAAATCGAACCGGGAATCCAATTCATGAATAGTTTTCAGACTAAGACCACCCTTGCAGCAGCCGGGGTCAACTATCACATCCACGGTCTGGAGCCGGTTTACCGCGCTTTTCCAGCCGCGCGCACGCTGCCGTTTTCCCTGAAAATCCTCTTGGAAAACCTCGTTCGTAGTGAAGATGGCAGTACGGTGACCCGACGGGAAATCGAGGCATTGGCCCAATGGAATCCTGCGGCCAAGTCTGAGAACGAGATTGCGTTTGCACCCGCGCGTGTATTGCTGCAGGACTTTACAGGCGTTCCAGCCGTGGTGGATCTTGCTGCCATGAGGGATGCCATGGCCAAGCTGGGTGGCGACCCGCAGCGGATCAACCCTCTGTGTGCCGCTGAACTGGTGATCGATCACTCGGTTCAGGTGGACGATTTTGGCAGCGGCCTGTCGTTCAAGACGAACGCCGACCTTGAATTCAAGCGTAACCGCGAGCGTTACATCTTCTTGCGCTGGGGCCAGACGGCCCTTCGCGACTTTGCAGTAGTGCCTCCTGATACGGGCATTGTTCACCAAGTAAACCTTGAATATCTGGCGCGTGTGGTTTTTACCCGAGATATCAAGGGAGAAACGTGGGCCTATCCAGACACACTGGTGGGGACCGACAGCCACACCACAATGATCAATGGTCTTGGCGTGCTTGGTTGGGGTGTGGGCGGTATCGAAGCGGAAGCGGCCATGCTGGGCCAGCCTGTATCGATGCTTATTCCGGAAGTGGTTGGTTTTGAACTGAAGGGCAAACTTCCCGAAGGCGCCACAGCGACAGATCTTGTGCTGACCGTAACGCAGATGTTGCGCAAGAAGGGCGTAGTCGGGAAATTCGTTGAATTTTACGGCCCAGGCCTCGCGGCTTTGCCGCTTGCCGACCGCGCCACGATCGCGAACATGGCCCCCGAATACGGTGCCACGTGCGGCATCTTCCCGATCGATACCGAGACGTTGCGTTTTCTGGCATTTTCCGGCCGTTCTCCGGCGCAGGTTGCTTTGGTGGAGGCCTATGCCAAGGCGCAGGGCATGTGGGTCGATGCCTCGACCCCTGCGGCGCGCTACTCCGATTCCCTTTCGCTGGAATTAGGCAGCGTGGAACCGTGTCTTGCGGGGCCGAGCCGTCCACAGGACCGCGTGCGACTTGTTGATGTTCCGGCGTCGTTTCAAGCGGCGTTGCCTGAAATTTTGAAGCGCTCCAAGCCCCGTCCGGGCGTTGCTGCCCCCACGCTTGCGTCTACGGGAACGGCGAGCATCGACGGAACTGATTTTACACTTGGGCACGGAGCTGTGGTGATCGCTGCCATCACCAGCTGCACCAACACGTCTAACCCTTCGGTGATGCTGGCCGCAGGCCTTGTGGCGAAAAAGGCAGCGGACCGCGGTTTGACCACCAAGCCGTGGGTGAAAACGTCGCTTGCTCCCGGCAGCAAGGTGGTGACCGACTATTTGGTTGAAGCCGGCGTGATGGAAGCCCTCGACAAACTTCGTTTTAATTTGGTGGGTTACGGTTGCACCACGTGCATCGGCAATTCCGGCCCGTTGCCTGTTGCTTCCAGTCAGGCGATCGAACAGGGGCAACTGGTGGCGGCATCGGTTCTCTCGGGCAATCGCAATTTTGAAGGTCGCGTCCATGCCGAGGTGAAGGCCAACTACCTTGCATCGCCTCCGCTGGTGGTTGCGTATGCCATTGCCGGCCGTGTGGATATCGATTTTGCCAAGGAACCGCTTGGTGCAGACTCGCATGGCGCGCCTGTTTATCTGAAAGACATTTGGCCAACGCAGGCAGAAGTATCCCATGCCGTGGCGACAGCTCTGAAATCCGAGATGTTTGCCAAGGAATATGGCGAAGTTTACGAAGGCGACGAATCGTGGCGCAGTTTGCCGGTTCCCGTCGGTGACCGTTATGCCTGGGATGATTCAAGCACGTACGTTAAGCATCCTCCCTATTTCGAAGGCATGGGGCTGGAACCGGCAGCCGTTGCTGATCCAAGTGGTTTAAGGGTTTTGGCGCTGCTGGGCGACAGCATTACGACCGACCATATTTCCCCCGCAGGGAATATCAAAAAGGATGGCCCGGCGGGGAAGTACCTTACCGACCACGGTGTGCCGGTTTCCGAATTCAACAGCTACGGCGCCCGCCGTGGCAACCACGAGGTCATGGTGCGCGGCACGTTTGCCAACGTGCGGCTTCGCAATCAACTGGCACCGGGCACCGAGGGTGGCGTGACCCGCCATCTGGATTCAAACGAGATTATGTCGATCTTTGATGCAAGCGAGCGGTATGCCAACGAGGGCACACCACTGATGATCCTTGCCGGCAAGGAATACGGCTCAGGTAGTTCCCGCGACTGGGCCGCCAAGGGGCCGAAGTTGCTGGGTATTCGGGTGGTGCTGGCTGAAAGCTTCGAGCGCATCCACCGCAGCAATCTGGTGGGCATGGGTATTCTGCCTTTGGAATTCCTGCCCGGCCAGTCGGTGGCTTCACTCGGCCTGACGGGCGAGGAAACCTTTGCCGTAGAAGGCCTGAGCGCCTTGCTCGACAAGGGAATCACCCCCGGGCAAAAAGTGACCGTGCGCGCCGGTAACAAAACCTTGCAGGCTGTGGTGCGTATCGACACGCCGCAGGAAGCGCACTACTACCTCCACGGCGGAATTTTGCCCTATGTGCTCCGTCAATTGTTGAAATCTTGACGCTTTGACAATAACCCATCACGGCTCGAGGGTGCCTGACTATGCGCAGTTTCGCGATCCTGTTATGGGCACTGTATGCCAGCGCTGCTGCAGCCCAAACTGTTTCCACATTTGCTGGAACCGGTTCCAAAGGCTTCAGTGGCGATGGTGGCCCTGCTGACAAGGCGCAACTCAACAACCCCTTTGCCGTGGCGCGTGGACCTGACGGCTTTATTTACATTTGCGATGTCGATAATCATCGCGTGCGCCGTGTCGCCAAGGATGGAACCATTTCCACCTTCGCCGGCAACGGGAAAAAAGCTTATGCGGGTGATGGCGGCCCAGCGATTCAGGCTTCCCTGAACCAACCGTATGAACTGGCTTGGGACACCGCTGGGAATTTGTATTTCGTTGAGATAGGCAACCATGTTGTCCGCAAGGTGGATGGCAAAACAGGCACAATTTCCACGGTGGCTGGAACAGGTAAGTCTGGTTTTTCCGGTGATGCTGGACCGGCCACCAAGGCCCAAATGAGTGCACCCCACAGCCTCGCGTTCGATCCTCAGGGCGATATTCTCGTTTGCGATATTCTCAATCACCGCGTGCGGAAAATCGACATGAAGGCTGGAACCATTAGCACATGGGCCGGCAACGGTGAGAAAAAAACGTCGCCTGATGGCACGACCATCGGAAATTCGAGCTTGAACGGTCCACGGGCTTTGGCATTTGCCAATGATGGCACACTGTGGCTGGCATTGCGGGAAGGCAATGCTGTTTTAAGGCTCGATCCCAAAGCTGGAACACTGAAACGTGTAGCGGGTACGGGAAAATCAGGCTTCACTGGCAATGGTGGACCGGCGCTTAGCGCAACACTCTCCGGCCCCAAGGGTGTCAGTCTCGATTCCAAAGGCAATATATATTTGGCGGATACGGAATCTCATTCGATCCGCATGATCGACGTCTCGAAAAATACGCTAGAACTTCTGGTGGGTGATGGGAAAAAGGCCGATGGCCCCGACGGCGATCCCCTTAAGTGTCGTTTGGCTAGGCCGCATGGCGTATTTGTCGACAAAGACGATTCTGTCTTCATTGGCGACAGCGAAAACCACAGGGTTAGGTTGCTGAAGAAGTAACGAGTGATTACGAGCCTGCATTCCTTCGCACGCGTCAATGATCCCTTACCGCCGTTACCACCGGTTCCCGGCCTCTGCGGCGGTCGAGGAACACCCGGGTCTTGTGCTCGGGGTACCACCATTGCTCCAGAATGCGGCCTAGGCTGATCACCTGACGCGCCATCACAGGTGGTTTTCCCAGCTTTTGTTCTACTTCCAGTCCCGTTTGGCCCGGGCGGATATCTGGGTGCTGGCACATGGTCAGAAGAACCGTCGCCACGATTGCATTCATCGCCCACCCTCCGTTAGTGCCAACCATGCCGCGGCTTCATGACCGGGGGCCAAAGCCCAGATTCGGGGTTCAAACGCCACCGACAGGGCTGATGGCAATCTCACACCCAGTGCCAGCTCTGCTGGGGAACGGGGCCTGTCGTATTCCACCACCCGACAAGTGCTATCGAGCTCTGCCAGCCGGCGGGCTTCAGCGATGGCGTCGTCGAGTGTGCCGATAGCATCGACCAATCCGTGGGCCAGTGCCTGATCCGCGGTGTAGATGCCCCCATCGGCGAGATAACGCTGGTACGGTTGCCGATTATCGGGGCCAGGAGGTGCGGGACCAGCCTTGATGGGTGTGATGGTGAACGGTTCAAGTAGACGGCGTTTTAGACGAATACCACGTCCCTCTTCCACCACGGCAACAAACCGGTTGTAGCTGGTGTCGATTAGGTCCTGCCAGACTTGGCGTTCTTTTGGGGTCATGCTCCGAAACATGGAGCCTGAATCTTTGATTTCCCCTTGTTTGATGATTGTCATTCCCACGCCTGTTTTGCGTGCCAACTCTTCCACGGTGGGTAGCCCGGCAAAAACACCAATCGAGCCAGTCATTCCAGATCGGTCGCAAACGATCGTTTGGGCTGGGGCGGCGATGTAATAGCCGCCTGATGCTGCCAGTGATCCGAAGGAAGCTACCAGAGGGCGGGCGTTTCTGGTGGTATCGCCATTGGCCAAAGCCACCAAACGGCGGTGCAGGTCGTCTGAGCTGGTGATAGTGCCACCGGGGCTATTGACGCGCAGCACAATGGCTTGCACGGCGGGATCTGCTGCTGCCTGTTCGATTTGGCGGTGAACGTAACCAAGCAGACCTTCGGCGAGAACGCCTTCCACACGGATGATGGCAATCTTGTTGCGGCCTTTGCCTGCCTCGGGGCGATAAATTTCGCTCAGATCGGCGCGGGGAAATAATCCGCCCCACAGTGGTTCTGCCATCCAGACAAGGCAGGCGATTACCAACAATGCCCCAAGCATCAGGCCGTTGAAGGTCATGGAAACCAGCAAAAACCAAGAATTGGAGGTGCCAGCAGAACCATTTGTTGCAGCAGGCATGTTCGGGATTCCGCGCATAACCGGAACCGATCTCGCCCAAGACGGACATGGGCGACTTGTCAAAAGGTTCCACCGTGTTATGATCTTAGCGGATCAACTGCTGTACAACGGTAATTGATTCGTGGGGATGTAGCTCAATTGGTTAGAGCGCCGCCCTGTCACGGCGGAGGTTACGGGTTCGAGTCCCGCCATCCTCGTAGATTGTTGATCAACCGACCGGTGCCGCTCTTTGGGCGGCACCGGTTTTTTTTATTACTTGGAATTTCGGCAGGGTTTAGCGGGTTTTTCCAGCACAAACCACAGCGTTGGATCACACGGTTTTTGGCTATTCTGCATGTAACCCAAAATAAGACCTGGTGCGATTTCCCGCACTTCGTCGTGGATCGGTTCCACCCATCGTGTCAGCAGCCCCTGAACTCCAGCGTAATCGAGATACAGGCAGTCTCGGCCATCAAGGCTCGATGGGCGAATGGCCATGCGCGCTCGTATGGCAGTGCCTACAGGCAACCGATTAATCATGATCCCGCGGTCAACGATGAATCTTTTTCCAATCCACCCCATGCCCAGAACGGTGCTTTTCCAAGAGTTGCTTCTGCTGCCTGGTGCTGGAAGTACCTTGCCACGCCAGTCGCCCGCTGGAAACGAATCCATGGCGGGTGCCTGACGGAACAACTGCTCCAGCTGCGCACGATTATAAGAAACTAAGTCGCGAGCCGTTTGTGGCGGAGGCGAATCGGTTGAACTGTTCAACAGCAAGAAGCAAACCATCAACATCTGTTTCGTACCCGTGGCGTGATGTGAAGTGACTTTTTGATTGTGCCACACATCTTCAAACAAACTCTTATCATGGAAGGAAATCTGCGGCACTCAGGTACGGTGGTACGCATTGGTCTAATTGATCCGTTGCATGGAGAATGCCCATGAAGTGGGAAGAAGGTCAGGATTCTGGCAACGTTGAAGATCGCCGGGGCTTGGGAATGCCCATGGCTGCCGGGGGCGGAGTCATTGGTCTTCTGGTCATGGCCGTGGCTTTTTACTTCACAGGTGATATCCGGCAGGCCAAGTTCATTGCCGACAAGGTCGGGCCTATCGTCAACAAGGCGGTACCTCAACGCCCTGCCGAGAACCGTTCTGTAGAACGCAACGACCGCACCCTTGAGTTCTCGAAGAAAATCATGGGTTACACCGACAAGGCTTGGACGGAAGTCTTTGAAATTCACGGCAAACGCTACCAGAAGCCAACAATGGTGCTTTTCACAGACAAGGTCGACAGCGAGGGTTGCGGCGTTGCACCGTCCGCCGTGGGCCCCTTTTACTGCCCGGCCAGCCGGAAAGTTTTTGTAGACCCGTCGTTTTTCGATGAGTTGGAAACCAAGCTGAAGGGATCCAAAGCCGATTTTTCGAAGGCCTATGTGATAGCCCACGAGGTTGGCCACCATGTGCAAAACCTGCTTGGTTACAACACAATGGTTGATCAGTTCCGCAAACGTGAAGGCGAAAACGCTGGTATTCGACTCGAATTGCAGGCGGATTACTTGGCGGGTGTTTGCTGGAACAGGGTGGAACGCGTGCGATCGATCATTGAGCCTGGCGATGTGGAATCGGCCATCACCACAGCCAAGGCCATTGGCGACGATAGGTTGCAAAAAAGCGCCAAGGGTTGGGTTAACCCTGAGAGTTTCAACCACGGCACCTCGGCACAACGTCTGAAATGGTTCACGGAGGGTTTGAAAACGGGTGACGCGGAAAAGAGCGCACTAGATCGTTTTTTCAACCCCAATGTCCGTCCACTTGATCTGTAATAGCATCTACTCCTGCCAGAGAGGGCTGTCCCATGTTCCAAGGCTACGCTCCAGATCCTGTTCCCGATGACAAAAATAACGATATCGTTGATCTGGGCCATCACCATACTCTGGAACCTGACCGCATGACTCCGGTCCAGTTCATGGAGTCGCTAAAGAAACGCACGCCTTACCCTTGGGTCACGCCCGCCTTGATTGTCATCAACGTGCTGGTGTTTGCCCTGATGGTGATTTCTGGCGTCGATCCCATGAAACCAACGGTGGCGGACCTGTTGGCTTGGGGAGGAGATAAGGGCATTCGTGTGAATGAAGGTCAGGTCTGGAGATTGTTGACAGCGACGTATTTGCACGCTGGCATTATCCATCTTCTTGCCAACATGGTTGGTCTTGCCGTGGTCGGACAATTGGTCGAGCGATTGACCGGGTCCGCCGGATTTTTGCTGATGTACACCTTTGCTGGACTGGCCGGCAGCATTGCCAGTGTCACCTGGAATCCACAAATTGTGGGGATAGGGGCTTCAGGAAGTGTATTTGGTGTTTATGGCGCACTTCTTTGTTACGTGATGTTAAGATCGGACAGTATTCCGGCTGACTTGATCAAGGAGCACTCGAAGGGGCCGTTGATTTTTGTTGTTTACAATCTCGTCTATGGCGCCATTCAGCCCGGTATCGACAATGCCGCGCATGTCGGCGGATTTTTAGCCGGGGCAATGGCAGGGTTGGTGCTGTCTCAGCCATTTCCAGTAACTGGAAGCCCCTCGCGCCTTGGCCGCGATTCAGCGTTGTTCATGATTGCGGGGGTGACGTTGCTTGGTGGTTTGTTGGCATTCAGCAGCCTGCGTGGCAACACGGTGGATGTTGACAAGGTGTTGGCGGAAGTGACTCAACTGGAGCAGAAAGCGATCGACAGCAACAACGCCATGGCCAACCGCATGACGTCCGCAAAAATTGGTAATAATGAAATTATCAGCATTCTGAAAACCGAGATCCTACCCGCGGGACAAGATGCCGCGCGCAAGGCTCACATGGTTGCGCCAAGTGTGGTTCTCCAGCACCGAGATCGGATTAATCGATATGCTAAATATCTCGATTTGCGTGTGGCGGCGTGGCAGAAACAACTGCAAGGCTTTGAAAATGACGACGCTGAACCGCTCAAGGAGTTTCAACGACTGTGGAAACAGGCGGAGAGTGAATCGATGGCCTTGATTGCTGAAGCGGCGAAAACAAAATAGCGTAACGCGGGGTTGGTTCCATGATAACTCTGTTGGTCTCTGTCTTGGTTTGTCTTGGTGATCCCAAGGCCAACCTCGAGGCAACTGCAGCGGCTTATGATCTGGCTGTTTCCAAGGCTGATGTCGCCGCGCTAGACACCATACTTGCTCCAGAGGTGGTGTTCACCACGGCATCAGGCCGCGTGATGGACAAGAAGGCTGTGCTGGCCATGCTGGGTTCACCAGACACACGTTATGAGTCGGTAACGTCTGATCAGGTGGTTCGTACGGTGAGTGGAGATACGGCTATTGAAACAGGCCGCGCGCGCGTCAAGGGAATGCGTCGCGGCCAGCCGGTGAACGAAATTCAGCGGTACACGGATGTATGGATTCTGAGAAAGGGCCGATGGTTGTTGCTGGCGGAGCACACCAGTCTTTTGCCATAAATCATCAAAATTGAATCAAGCTGTGTTTGTTGTGGCTGATTTTGTATCAGCGCAAATCGATATCCCACCGATTGGTGCCCGATTTCAGCTCTAATTGCAAGGGTGATGTTGCAGGATCACTGTAGTTGGATGGCACGGAAAACCATCTCGAAGTGTCGGTTTCTTTGGTGGGAGCATCCCCTTTTTTGCGGGAACGGGTTTGGGTTTTTCTGGGGTCGATGCTGGAAACAGCAACTTTAGCCGAACCAATCGGGATACCCGTAATGCGATACGCGCCATCTGGGCCGATTGTGCCTGAATGAGTGCCGCCATCCTTTCCAACCACGGTAACGGAACCTGAGGCGACGATTTTGCGTTGGTAAGAAACAGTTCCTTCCAAATCTGCCATACTTCCGGAACACCCTGTAATGCACAGCAGTAGAACCAAGAGCAGACATGACCTTGCAATTGAATGGTACATGTGAGTCTCAGTTCAGTGATGGATCTGGTATTTCACCACCAGCACGCGTTGCAAGGGCTGGAATTACCGATCCAACCTGATACGTCATGAAGCGGACAGATCCATCCGCGAAAGCCATGGTTGCTCCTCCCGTATGGAAACTCCAGGGGTGCATGACATGGCAATTGGCGTCGTAAGTTCCAGAAGGATTGCCAATGTAGCTATTCGTATCGGCAGAGCGCGCGCCCGGGCCAAAATAAGCAGGCACGGGGCAGTTGGTACCTGCGCCAGACAACAGTGTGGTATTGCGTAGGCCGATTCCAACATCGCCTTCGTCGTAACTGTCCCACCAACCCCAACCCCAATTGGCACCTAGCATCAGTGGTGGGCGTTCAGCCACCACAATCGTTGAGCTAGACCCATCGGTGATATGGGAAATGGCAGTTTTTGAATTTAGGTACATAATGCCTTCATTTCCCAAAGTGCTGTACCCTTCAACAGCCAGATAACTCGAATAACCATGGTTGTCGAGTGGATTCACGAATTTTCCGGAACGGGGATCTGATGGACAGGCATAGGTTTTCAGCACGTTGTCGTAACCAGCTTTTTGTTGCTCGACAAAAGGCAGGATATGCCGCATCCAACCAACCGCGGCATTGAACCCGGACGTTGGATATTGCCACGAAGGGCCGCTAGGGGTTCCAGGATTTTCCACCATTCCCGGCCCAACACAGGGTGGAAAGGCACCGAATTGCCCATGAAAGGAATGGAGTGACAGACTGATTTGTTTCAGGTTGTTGGTGCAAGCCATACGATTGGCTGCCTCCCGGACTTTCTGAACCGCTGGAACAAGTAAACCTATCAGGACAGCGATTATAGCGATAACAACAAGGAGTTCGATCAGCGTGAAACCAACTCGATGCTTGACCATGGCAAGCCTCGTTTTCAAACGAAAATGAACTATTCATTAATGGCATTATTTCCTGTGTCATGCAACAAGAAATAATGCGAAAAAGAATTGCAATTGCCCTTTCTGGTTCGCCTTGTCAGGCGCGATCATCAGTATAAATGTTTACCAAAACACCTGAATAATCAGGGCATTCTTAACGCGGCATGATTTTCCAAAGGCAACTGAGCGGTTTCAGTGACCCGGTCCAAAAAGGCTGCGTTGCAACCGTGCATGACAATTTCAGCCACCTGAAAATCGCTGAAGTGCGCGCGTAGTGCTGCCACAGTCGTATCCGTGATGGTCCATGGGGCAACAGCCATTTTTTGAGCCAGCGTGATCACCGCCCGATCCTTGTCGGACAGGGTGCTTGCATTGCTGTCGATCCGTTTCAATTCATCCATTCCGATTCCGGCAGCAGCCATGCGTTTGGCAATCAGGTCGAGCATATACCATGCGCGATCTTGCCGGGCTGTTGTCCAAGCCACCAGAAGTTTGGAGCGCAAATCGAGTTTGCCTTTGGTTTCGGCTGCTTGAAGGACGCTGATTTTGCTCTTGTTGGCTACCGGGAAAGTTTTCAAAAGCCTGACCCAAGCTGGTTCAGCATCGCCCGGTGCCAATGGCAAAACAGGATCACGCCGTGCAACCAACTTGAGATGGGCGGCTAGGCCATCGAACGGCTCGAGTGGCGGCCTGGCAGAATCGGTTGCTTTCATGGGTGCTAAACTTGATTTCTGTTTTGCAAACAGGTCCGAAGTTGGGGTTAGGAAAGAGTCGAGTTCAACATTGGGTTTGGTTTGATCAGTCCGGCGGAAAAACGCACCACTTTCCTCGGCGGGAATATTCAAGGTATCTGTCCAACGATTGGTCGAATTGTAGCCTGCTACAGACTGTGTTATTTCATTGATTTGCATGGGAGTGAAATGTTTTCCTAGCGCAGCAACGTCACTTCGATTCACCAAATGTGGGCCACGTGTCAGCTTCAGAGTGAATTCGAAAGCGGCGCGATCGGCCGGTTGGATTTTTTCCCAGTTGCCATCGAGAGAAGCAATTTCGTCATCCGACAAACCCGCGACCGCGAGTTTGTGTTCCTGATGACCGAGTCAGTAAAAGCAGTCGTTGGCGCGAGAGCTGATCCAGAACAATTTTACCTTGAATGTATTGTCCAGACTGAACGCTGGATCTGCTGGCCTTGCCGGAGTTGCCGCGCCAGTAGTGGCTGTACGGGGTGTTCCGGAAAGTGATTCGCGCAATTCCTCGGCAATGTAGTAAGCGCGAAATCGGCCGTTATTGACCCGCGACAATCCTCCAGCATTGGCGTCTGGTGCAGGTGGCATGGGAATACGTGGCGTGGCTTTTTTGTGATTCTCAAGGGCTTTCTTCGATTCATCCCGTGTGGAGGCGGCTCTTGGCGTTGCCTCCACCGGCATGGGTTGTTGAACAAGAATCAACCACGCGATGCTTAATTCGATCATGGCATGTTCTCCTCACGGGTGATGGCTCGATTTGGTCGGGTGACAACCCTATAGGCTACCTTGCGCGATTTATTATCTTTGGAACCGTCGCCTTTAAGCGATAGATTGACCACAAAACTAATACCCGCCCCAACCACTTTGCCATCTCCTTCGATGGAATAGTCGGATAGTGATGTTCCACGGGCAAATACATCGTCCTGAAAATACACAGGAGGTTTGGCTTGAGCCATCACGTTTTGCCGACTCCCGTTTTTCCACGCCTCAAGAGCTGTGGTAATGGTGGCTTTGGCCTCCTCCGGAGTGGTGGCTAATCCCATGGTTGACTGACCGCCGCAGCCTGAAACAAGTACCACCAGCAACCCCGCCAACCATTCAATTCTAAAATGAATCACTGGGCTACCTCCCCGCCGGTGGCAGAGCCCATGGCGCGCCAAGTGGCCAGGCTGATTGACTGGGAGACAAATCGAAGCGATCCATCGCACATCACCACATTCACACCGCCAGCGTGGTTGCTGTCGGCTGTTGTGGCAATGCGCCCGGGCGGATACATGCAGGAGTTGCTGAAGGGGCGGGTTGAATGGAAATAAACGGTGGTGGAGTGGTATCCATACAACCATGGGGCGCCAACATCAGACATGCCTTGATAAAGTAGATTCTTAGTGTCGAGTGAGTCCGCAATTGTCTGGGCCTCGTCAGCCGTGGTAGGGTATAAACCTTTGACCTGTCCTAGGTAAAATGTATCAGAAACGCTGGAAATGCCATTATTGTAATCACCCTTGCGGTGCTCGCTTAGGGCGGCGGTGTTGGAGCTTCCATCAAGAATGTCCGCGAACCTAGTTTTGCTATTGAGGTAAAAAGGTCCATTGGGAGCTGGCATTCCAAAATTCGGGTCGGAATTCAACGTTGGTGGTAGGCCCCAAAGGATGCCAGAACCTTGGCTGACTCGGTAGTTGTTTCCCGCCCAGCCCGCCGGAATGGCGTTGAACGAATCGGAAGGGCACAGGAATGTTTTGATGGTCATGGCTCTGGGGTTGTTGTTTGCCGCAGCGTTCCAGCTTTGGGTGAAATCGATCTGCTTGAAAATGGCATCCTGTTCCAGATAAGGCAGTAGATACGAATGGGTAGATAAAGACAGGGCGTCGCGGCCAGCAGGAAAAGCCCCTTGGGCTCCATGATAACTTTGCAGTGCCAGTCCCATTTGCTTCAGATTGTTGGAGCAGCTCATCCGGTTGGCAGCTTCACGAACCTTTTGAACAGCGGGGACAAGTAGACCTATAAGGACGGCAATAATAGCAATAACAACGAGCAGTTCAATCAATGTAAAGCCTTGGCGCTTCATGGCGCATCTCCTTAAAATAGTGCGATGGAACATATAATGGATTGCCTTGGGCGGATGCCTTGAGCAAAACCATGGATTTATTGATGGTGCCACTCGCTATGGGTTTCCATGCGATAACGCATGCCCATGCCGCTGGCTCTGACAGATTGGAAACGCAATGTTATTCAGGAGCGTGGGGGGTCGAGAAGCGGCAGCAAATGCTCGTCGCCGGCGTACAGGGTGGGAGGGATTTGTGGTAGCAGGCGCGAGGCCTGACTGATGGTGAGTCCGACGGTGCTGCTGAGGCAATCGCTTGGAGGAATTTGCAACCGGTTAGTGGCTGGGTGGTTGTCTGGTGCTGGAGCTTTTCGGCACGACGGCCCCTGACACGGGGGCGTGGAAGGCGGGACAGGAATAGCTGGTATTTGATGTGCTTGAATCAGGTCCGGGGGAGGGGAACTACCCCTTGGCCACGAATGAACGCCGTCCCCGCAACCAGCATGTACTGAGGGCGCAACTGCACCGAATGCCAGCATCGCAATAATGCTGGTCAGAAACCATCGCGCAGATGGAAGGTGAGTGCACATGGGGTTCTACCAGACATGACAACAATTTACCGTAACCTTTGCTTGGTAGAGAGTCAAGCATTCAGCTTTGTGAATTGATCACGATCTTCAGGCCCAATGCTTGAGCCTTCTCAAGAATGGCTAATGTCAGTTCGCTTCTTAAATCCCTCGCCTGATCTGATTTTCCACGCACGTATGTCACCACGCGCAGCTCAACACCTTTCTCGGAGATGCCATGAAGTCCTACTTCAAGCCGTGATTCTTCAATATTTGGCCGTGCTGACAACATGTTGTGTGTTTGCTGCTGCAGTTCCATCAGTGCGGAGGGTGGTGATGCAGGGTCGAGGAATACCTGGGTGATGACCCGCTGGTAAATCCGCATGGCCTGATTGTTGATATTGCCCCCTGCAACTGTGGCGTTGGGAAGGATTAAAATGGAATCTTCCTTGGTACGCAGACGCGTGCTTCGGAAGCCAACACCTTCCACGGTTCCTTCATGTGTGCCAATGACAACTTTGTCGCCCACGGCAAAGCTTTTGTCAGCGAACAGCAGCATGGTGGCAAAAAGGTTTTTCAGTGAATCTTGGGCAGCAAGTGATACAGCCAGTCCAACCACTCCAAGGCCTGCTAGAAAGCGTCCCAGCAGTGCCCCTTCGTCAAAGCATGAAATCAGGTAAATCATGGCGGCAATAATCAGCAGTATTTTGAACAGCCGGGTAATAAACGGAACAATCAGATCCTGAAAGCCTTTCCGGCGTGTTGAAGAACCATGGCGGGCGGAGACTGAGCGGACAAAATCGGCGAGGCCAATGCCAGCCCAAATCACCACACCAGCCAGCAAAAACTTGTCGAATGTATACAAGAAAGAAGCCAGACTGATGGGTAGGTCTAGGAAAGGCAACAAAAAATAAGTCAAAATAATGATAATGAATATGCGGAATCCTATCAAATTGATTCGTAATTTTTTGGAATCGTGATCTGTCACCGACATTGATATCCGCGCAACGATTGGATCGAAAAGCCAATGCTGCAAGTAAAAGAAAAAGAACAAAGTTCCAATTAAAACTGGAATGCCGATCCATTGCCAGATGGACAATTCCAAGTAACGGGTTCGCAGAAATTCCGGCATATGCCAGCGGATCCACAAACCCGGAGTTGATTTAAACGATGGCACGCGCAAAAAAGGCTCTTCAAGATCGTCGGCTACCTTAAGGTCTTGCATCAGGTCGATGGCGGTATCCAGATTTCGGACTGTTGTGTCGGAAAAGCGCCAGCCCGAATCTAGTTGATCGGCGCGCCTCGACAGGATGATTCTTCCCAAAGGTCCACGGTGCCATAGGTAGCGGGGCCCCTCTGCTTCTGATGGAATCTCATGAAAATAGACCCGACCGATTCGGTCCACTACCAGTTTCAGTTTTGCTGCCAACACCGGACCGAGATTGCTACGTGCCGAAACCGGTATTTCCGAAAGGTCCAAACAAGCTGCGGCAGCCGCGTAGCGTTTTTCATTCATGGCGCGCAGGAACGTGACGAACGTTTCACGAGGCGATGAGCGGCCAGCACTCAGTTCGGTTGGTCCTCGTTCGGAAACTGCCAAGTTGTCGTACATCGATGATATTCGCACTACAGTATCACGGTTGAAGCACCATCTACCATCGGATCTTTTCGACAGTTGTATTTTCAAAGCCTTGTCGCCAAGCGTCACAGGTGCGGACGTCCAACGGTCATCGATTTCGGCCAGGATGGGTTTGACCTTTCGCAATAGAACTTCGAGTTTTTCCGCCAGACGTGGGCCCTGTCTTTGGGCTTCGTCAGATGGAAGATACGATAGATCAAGCAAGGAGGCCGCGGTCTCCATATGGCTGTCATCATGCTCGGCATCATCGATGGATCGTAGAAAAGCGCAGAGCACGTTACGGGGAGATGAAAAATCCTTTGCTAACCCTATTGGCGCTGCTTGATCTTCGAGATCCTGTAATGGATTGATGACAGATTTAATAATGTGCCAACGAGCATCAATAGGGCGGTCCTTGACCGCTTCATATAATTTTGAGATTTGCTGGACGCACAACGCGTTGAACACCCATCGATCAGGTTTTTCATCAACCTTGATCCTTTCCGACACGACGAAACCTTCGAGTCCCGCATACCAAAGATATGGTGGACGCGACGCCTCGACTGGAACATCCTGAGGAAACACAAATCCAAGACGCTGTATAGAGAGTCCCAGCATCCATGCCAATCGTTTACCTTCTGACTTGCGTTGTTCACTGGGGATATCCCGCAAATCGAGACATTGTGCCGCGGCCTCGTAGTCTTCAGCAAGGAGTCGTTTTATAAAAGTTGCAAAAAGCTCTGTTGGTGTTCCGAGATGATCTTCCAATTGATTTGTTTGTGTTTCGCGTTGATTCCAAATCTTTATCGATTCCTCGTGCAAGGCTGGCAATCCAATAGCTGTGGCGCGGTCGAACCGCCATGATCCGTCAGCACCCTTGGCAAGCGTCAGCCGATGCGTCCCTAGCGACCATAGATTCGACACCTTGCCATCGTTTGTCGCATTTGCCTTGACGAAAGGCGGTGAAATAATGTCGAGTATTTCAAGAAGCATTCCTATTAATTTGCGTTTCTCGTCGGGATCGATTCCTTCTGGAAAATCAACCATCGTCAGGGCTGCAATCATCGACCCTTTGACGTTGAGTTTGATGGCTTCGGCAGCAAAACAAAAACTTTCCAGTGCTTTGCGCGGTGTGCTCAGGTCCACTGGAATACCGGTTGGAATCTCCGCAACTGGCATTTGAGCTGAAGCGCCAGGCAAAAGCATGATGCCTAATATAAACGAGGCGTAATTCAGCACAAATATGACCTCTTAGAGCAGTAGATGCCGCTTATTTGCCACCGAATTTGGGAAAGCTTGTCAGATTGAACGGAAAACCAGATTCCGGTTTCACACCCGGTGTTGCTGGCTGGCCCGCGGGTGGCGTGTACCCAGCGAGGCCTGCTACCTTCTGGAATTCGCCCTCGAATTTCGAGGCAATATCAGCATTGTGCAGAATTACCATATTCTCGTCGTTGGTTCTGTCGGCATTGTTCGAGAAATTGAAAGATCCAGCCACTACAACCTCGCCATCCACAATGATCACCTTGTGGTGCATATTGCGGGGGTTGGCGTCTAGGAATACCGGAAGTCCGGCTTCTTTCAGCTTCTGATATTCCGTGTGGCCACTGGAGGTTTGGCTTTTTTCAAACACCCCTGCAACCTGTACGCCGGCGCGGGAGCGCTCGAGCATGGCTTGACCTATGCCTTCATGCGTGAAGCTAAAAGCCAAAAAGTGAATAGACTTTGTGGCTTTTTTAACCGTGTCGATCACGTGGGAGGCACCCTTGTCGTGGGTGGAGAAATAGTTCTCCGCCGGAAAGTCGCTTGTGATCTGTACCAGTGGATTGGGAATTTTGCCAAAGGCTGGCGCGCCACCGAATTTACGCTGTTCGAACATCCATTTGAATTTGGTGGAATAGTTTTCCGCCAACCGCGTATTCTCGAAATACATGCCGTTATTGTTGTTGCGGTAGGCGCAGTTCTCTGTGAAGTTCATCGAACCGGTCCAGATCGCTTTTCCGTCGAAAACCATGAACTTGTTGTGCATGAGCGCGCTAGGGCGCTGGTCGTCCACCACGGGGACATTCACGGCCCGCAGCGCTGTTACGCCACTTTCCCCAATATAGTCTGTTTCCGTTACCAACCGCACCTTCACGCCGCGTTGCACGGCTTTAGTCAGTGCCGCGACAATGACTTTATTGTCGAGTTCAAAGCAGCAAACATCGATAGTTGCCTTTGCCTCGTCGATGTAGCCACACAGCATGCTAGCCGGGTCGCCCGCTACGGGACCATTGTTTTCAGGCTTGGTGAAATACACCCGAACCGGTTGCGCAGACTGGTTGTCAGGGCCCGATTCGCCCTTGAAGATGGCAACCTCTTCCTGGACTTTTTTAGCACCCCACACCAGCCACTGGATCTGTTCACTGGTGAGGTAGCCTGTTCCACCCGCTCCCAATGCGATTAACGACCAGATCCAGCCGAAGGTGCTTTTCTTTTTCCTTGCCATGAGGGCCTCCATGCCCGAACACTTCAAAATTAATCTATTAGGACATCAACTGCATTTTCATGGCCACGATCAGATCACTGGCGCTTCCCAGCGTCTTGTTGGGCCATGCCCAGCCCAGGCCGGCTGCTTCCTGTCTGGCTTGGTCGGTATCACCATCCTGAAAATGCGCCGCGATGCGCGCGAGGGAACGGCCGTTCTTTCGGGTTTTTGCAACCTTGATTCCGGCCTCGTCCTCGTTGGCGGATTTCGCGACCAGAGATTTCACGGCACTGGTCATTTGCTCGACAAGGCAGGACGCGGCAGCCTCATCGAGGTCGCCGGTCAATCCTTCATCTTCGAGCACCAATTCAACAAATGCCTGCGGATCCATGATCTGTCACAACCCCCCATGAAAGCTTTGGCTGAGCCATAACCCGAACGGCCAAGCCAAGTCCATGCGAAATGGTGTGAGGGAAATGGGGGGTGTTTAAACTAATGGTTCGGGGTGATTCATCCCACAGAAAGGGTGATTGCAACCAGATGCAACATCTGGATCAGTATAGCTTTAGAGTGGTTTGGCAAAGAGGCGGGACTAATCTTTCTTGCGTCGGAGCACCGCAAGAACGGTTTCCTCGGACCCTGCCTTTTCGAAACCGGCAGGCCTTTCTCGGCCTCCACCCACAAACAGGCAGATATGCAGGGCGTCGCCTTCTATTCGGTATATTCCTTCTCGTAGTGTGTGCTTGTCATCTCCATCGGGCGTCTTCAGGTCGATCAATTTTGGCTGAGTGGTTGGATCGATCAGGGCCACAAGGATTGGATTGTCGTTTTTGGTGATCTTCCAAGTCGTGCCGTTGATGGTGATTACCGGTCGATCGTCGGGCTTGATTTCATTCATCTGCCCGTTGGCATCCAGTCGTTCAAGCACCCATTCGCCTTTCAGCGATTCCAGCTCCTTGACGGCTTCCTTGGACAACGGATCGCCAGCCAGCGCAAACAATGAAATCAGTAAGGCCGGCATGAGCAAATCTCCAGTTGATTCTCGTTTACGCTTCCAGTGCGCGGACCGCTTCCGCTATCCCTTCGGCGGGAGAGCGGGTGGGAATAAATTCATGCCCCACCCACCCGGAATAATTTTGGCGCACCAAAGCGCGTCCTATTGCTGCATAACCAATTTCCTGCCCTGCGTCGAGTTCACCCCGACCGGGATTTCCTGCCGTGTGGATATGCCCAATGATGTCGCGCATCGATTCTAACCGGCGAATAATGTCGCCGTGCATGATCTGAACATGATAGACATCGAACAGAAGCTTCAATCGGGGCGAATCGACCTGCCGAATAAGCGAAGCGACCCAATCAATGTCGTCGCCTTGATAACCGGGGTGGCCCTTCATCGGATGATCGGACACCCGGGAATTCAAGTGCTCGATGCAAACCGTCACACCGACCTTTTCGGCATGGCGGGCCAACAATTTCCAACCTTCCAAGCAGGAGCGTGCAGCCTCTTCGCGGGAAATCATTCCGCTTTTAGGGTTGCTGGCATCCCGGTATTGAAAACCAACGAAGCCAATCGATGACTTGATCCCCTGCGCCGCGCATTTGTCCAGCATGGCACTGGATTTTGCCAGCAACTCTGGGTGCAGTGCCTTGTTGTTCCATGCCCGCATGAACGACTTATCTGTGCCGGAAGGCCCAATGGCACAAATCAACCCATGCTTGGCCAATACTGGCCAGTCTTCCGGCCCAATCAGTTCCACGGAGCCGCATCCGGCAGCTTTGGCTTTCACGCACAGGGTGTCCATGTCCCACTTTTCACCGTGCGAACGGAAGCACCAGCCAACAACCGAATGACGCATGCGAAGCTTTTCAGGAACATCAACCGCGGTCGCGGCCAGACAGGCTCCCGCAGAAAGCGCCATGGCGTTACGTCGGTGAAGCATATCAAATTCTCCTTTGAATCAGCGTATTTTAAGGTCGGGAAGGGCTTGACCAATACCCATGTCGATGGGCATTGGATCGGGAATCAGTCCAATTTCAGCCTTGAGTTCCGCGAGACGTTTTTCCAATTGTGAGCGGACGCGCGCCATGGCTGGGTCCGCTGCGCGGTTCACCCGTTCGTATGGATCTTTTACAAGATCGTAAAGTTCTGGTTGATGTCTGTCGGGCGATCCGTCTCCATGCGGGTAACGCACATATTTGTACTGGTCGGTGCGTACACCCCGAACATTTGGCGTGTAGGGGAATTGCTTTTCGTAATCGTAGGCATACACCCAAGCATCGCGCCATCGTGTGGCGTCGCCACGGGCCAACGTAGCCCACGATCTCCCCTGTGTTCCCGGCAAGCTTGTGGCACCACACACATCGAGAATGGACGGAGCCAGATCGGTTGTAAGAACCATGCGGTCTTCGATGGTACCCGGCTTGAATCCCTTATAGCGTGCCAGCAAAGGAATACGAATCGATGGTTCGTGCATGGTGCGTTTGTCAACCATGCCATGCTCGCCATTGAGCAGACCGTTATCTCCCAGAAAGACCACCAGCGTGTGGTCCAGTTCGCCTCGTGATTCCAGTTGCGCCAGCAAACGGCCAACACTGTCATCAACGCTGAGGATAGTACCCCAGTAAGATCGCGTCATGGCCTGAAAGTCGCGTACGGCCTCGGGTGATCGGTCTGGAAATTTCTTGCGGAAATCGAAAAGGGGACCATAGATTCCGTGCCATGTGTCCAGTCGCTGCCGAATCCAAGTGGGTTTGTCGTCTAGATGAAAGGCGCTTTCGGGATAATCCACTTTCACCGAATCGAAGGCGTGGGCATATTTCGGTTCGGGAACATAAAAGCTGTGCGGTGCCTTGTGGCCAACCATCAGCATCCAAGGCTGGTCTGCTTTTTTGTTTTTTAGCCAGTCGATGGCCAGATCGGTAACTACTGATGTGTAGTATCCTGGCACTACTTTGCGTTCGCCATTGATATTCCATTCAGTGTCGAAATATTTTCCTTGCCCCTTGTGCGTGGCAAAAGCGTTGAATCCAGGCCTTTTACTATCGTTGTTTTCGCCCATGTGCCATTTGCCGAAGTAAGCTGTGGAATAACCGGCTGCTTGAAGAGATTTTGGGAATGTGGGCAGATCGGCGGGCAGTTCGGTGAAGTTGTCGCGTACGCCATGCTTGTGGGCATAACGCCCCGATAGCAAGCTGGCGCGACTGGGCGAGCACAGCGAGGTGGTGCAGAAGGCATTTTTGAACAGGACACCTTCCCGGGCAATCCTGTCGATGTGGGGTGTTTTCAGGTGGGGATGCCCCGTACAGCCCAAGCAGTCCCATCGCAGATCATCGCACAGGACAATCAGCACATTGGGGCGGTCGGTCGCCATGGGGGCAATAAGCAAGGAAAGCAGAGTAATGGCCACAGTCATTTGAATGCCTCTTGGGAACCCAACGACTTTATCCGCAAAATTGGCCGTAGGCAATCAGGCCAGATTGGCGATTGCCTTGAACACACCAAAGACACATCCATTCATTGAGATGATGGTTTGATTGCTGGGCAGTCTCGGCCAAATGAACCAAAACAACATAAACTTCACTACAGAACGAATAAATTTAGCTTAGAATAGAGTTCATGAACGTCGATCTGGTGCTTGAAACATTGGGCCGCAATCAAGTGGACTTCCTGCTGATTGGCGGGATGAATTTCCTTTTGAGGCATGAACCAGTTCTGACATTTGACATTGATGTTTGGGTCAACGATACCCAGATAAACCTTGACCGATGCGAGTTGGCCATGATTGACCTTGATGCGTCATGGGGTGCCACTGAAGAAACTTGGCGTCCGGTAAAAGAACAAACCGGTTGGACACGCCGGCAGAGTGTTTTTTGTCTTGTAAGTCCCCATGCCAGTGTCGATGTGTTCCGAACGGTTGCGGGGCTAGCTTCCTGGGCAGAATGCAAGGCGCGTGCCTACAAAGGGAAGACCAAATCAGGAGTGGAATTTTTCGGCTTGTCCGATGCGGACATGGTCGCCTGCCAATTGGCTCTTCCGTCTGGTACTCGCAAATATTCCCGAATTGAAGCATTACGGAAGGCCATGGGAGAAATCTGATGAATGATCAGGACTTTCAGCCTGCTCGACCTATTGATCCCGCCCTGCTCGCTGCCGAGGAGGCCAAGCGGATCCGTGTGTGGGACCGGGAAGAGCGTCTGCGGGTGATTTTTGAGACCATTAATTGGGCCGAGTCCCAACCCGGAGTCAGCCGCAACAACAAAGAGTCGTGCCTGCTGAGGCAGCAAGAAATCCTTCGGAGCATGGGAGAGCTTCCGGATTCGGAGCAAGCTAAATCATGACGTTTGTGTCAATTCATCGACTTCAGGACAATCCCGCAATTGCGGCAAGTGCGGCGGAGGTATCGCTGGCGGCTTCAGCAATCCGGTCTTTCCAGTCGGGCGCATTGGACGGGCCGGGGAACAAAATCGCCCGGGAACTGTTGATAACGGCGCCGGTGCCATCGGCCCGGAATGCCGCTTTCAAGCTTTCAAGAGATGCGCCCTGTGCGCCGTAGCCGGGAACCAATAGCGGTACGCGCGGACATGCCTGTCGCGTCCAAGCCAACTCCTCCGGGTAGGTTGCGCCCACCACGGCGCCAACATCACCCCAACCGGAGGCATCAACTCCTGGTTGGTTCCATTCCGCTACCCTGTGGGCGACATGTTTCCACAACGGCTCTTCGTCACAGACAAGATCTTGAAACAACCCCGCGCCCGGGTTGCTGGTCCTCACCAAAACAAACAATCCAGCTCCGGATTTGCGAGCCTCGGCAATGAACGGCGCAACCGCATCTTCGCCAAGGTACGGATTCACGGTTAATGCGTCGGCTTGCCATACGGAAAGGGTGGCATTGCCAAAGGCGGTGCCGCCAAAAGCGGCTTCGGCATATGCTGTGGCGGTGCTGGCTATATCACCGCGTTTGGCATCGAGAATCACTAACAGTCCCATGTCGCGCGCCCGGGCAATAATGCGCCGCATGGCTTTCAGTCCTTTCGGACCACAACCCTCGAAAAACGCCATTTGTGGTTTCACAATTGCCGTGAACGGTGCCACCAATTCCAGCACGGAGAGGCAGAAGCTTTCGTAGGCTGCCGCGGCATTGGCCATGTCGTGGGGACGATTGCCATCTCCATGGGCCAGTCTCAAGGCCAGGGGAAGGCTTTCCCACCGCGGGTCCAAGCCGACACAAAGCGGCGTTCTGGCACGGCGAACCGCTTCGTCGAGACGTGCTCCAAAACTCATGGCTGTTTTGCTCCAGAGGCTTGCTGAACGAGGCGGGCAGTAACTGGAAGATCGGCCAAGTGCCACCGAAGTGTTTTATCGATACCGTCTGCAAGAAGCATAGACGGGTTCCAGCCAAGCTCTTCTTGAGCGCGGCGGATAGAAAACCTGCACGACCGGGTGACAAGGCCTACGTTGTAGCGTGTCAAATGGGGCGGCCTTTTCATGCCGTTCAATTTACCAACCACTTCGCTGGACCAGCCAAGAAAGTACGCAAGCCAGTGCGGAAGTTGGATTTTGACTCGGGGGCAGCCAAGTTCGTCGGCAATCAGGTCCATAAACTCCCGCAGGGTTGCCTGACCCGGGCTGGTCAAGTTGAAAGCCCGTCCTGCCTTTCCATGCAGCAATGCCCGTACGCACCCATCCGCTACGTCGCCGGCATAAATGAGGTTGAGGAGGTTCTTTCCATTCCCCACCAGCGCGACCTTGCGCATGGTGAATGCATTGATCACGCGCGGCAGCGTTACGCGGTCTCGCGGACCATAGATCCAGCTGGGACGTACGCGAACGACTTCGCCGGGGTAATTTTCCCAAATCCGTTCGGCGGCGATTTTGGCGAGGCAGTAGTGATTACTCGAACTGACCCGCTGGCCCAGTGGCTGGTCTTCGTCAAATTCCCCGGGTCCGAAACGGGGGTGTCCATAAACGGTCACAGAGCTCACATGCAGAATACGTTTCACGCCTTCATTTCGGCAGGCAGCGAGTAGATTCGAGCAGGCACCCGCAACCTGCGCATGGATTTCAGCGGGTGGCCCCCATTCGCCAACTTTGGCAGCGCAATGAACCACACGCTGAATACCAGCCAAAGCCTGCGGAAGCGTTGTTGGATCAAGCAGGTCGCCCCGCCTGACGGGGACGTTCAATTTCCGAAGAAAAGAGCAGTCGCTTGAATCTCGCGCCAAAGCGACAACCTGTTCGCCCCGGGCTACCAATTGTTCGACGACGTGACTGCCCAGCAGGCCCGTAGCCCCGGTCACCAGAATGCTCACAAAAGCGCCACCTCCAGCAGTGGACCCTGTTCCCGAGTGGCGGGAAACCTAGCCTGATGGTTATAGGATACACGAATCGAATCGGTTGGCGTTGTCAGAGCCTTATGGAGATCAGCCACACATGCGCGTTGGCTTACTGGGTGGTTCGTTCGACCCAGTGCATATTGGGCATCTTGCCATGGCTGAAATGGCTCGGGACCGGGCCGGATTTGATCAGGTCTGGCTCATCCCGGCAACGGCCCCACCTCATAAGCCAAAGGCGGTTCTTGCCCCATTTCAGTCGCGCCTAGATATGCTTCAATTGGCTTTGGCTGGCCACGAAACAGTTCACCCTGAGGCCATCGAAGGCTCGCTCCCGCAGCCCAGTTACACGCTCAATACGGTCAAGGCGCTGCGTGAACGTCATCCAGAGAACACATTTTCACTAATCTTGGGTAGCGACACGTTGCTTGACCTGCCCAACTGGCACAAATGCACAGAACTTTTGCAGAATGTGGAATCGGTTGTGGTGATGCCCCGTCCGGGTTCTGTGGTTCCATCTCCGGATGAGTTGCGTCAACGGCTAAAATCCGATATTCCTGTGATAACTATGAACGATCTTCCGGTTCTTGAAATCAGTAGCTCATGGCTCAGGCGTTCGCTCGAGAATGGGCATTCGATTCGGTTTTTGGTACCCCGTTCCGTTGAGCAGTTCATAAAAGAACATGGTCTTTACGGTTTTGGTACTTTGGCTCGAGGTTCTGGATGATGACCTGCGCTCATCCGCTCTGTTCCTCCATCGTTCGCAAGGGGATCGTCGGTTTGACCGGCGCCTTGATGATCGTGTTTGTTTTGGGGCACATGACCGGCAATTTGCTGATCTTCCTGCCACCCGAAGCAATTAATTCCTACGCCGAATTTCTGCATGAAGCTGGCCATGGAGCCCTGATCTGGCTCAGCCGATTGGGTTTGCTGACCATTTTTGCGGTTCACATCGGACTTACCATCAGCCTGAAATATGAGAACAAAAAGGCACGGCCGATTGCTTATGCCACCCATCAGCCGTTGGCAAGCAACTGGGCATCTCGTCACATGTTGCTTACAGGCTTGGTGGTGATGCTGTTTGTTGTTTATCACTTGCTGCATTTTACCGCAGGTGTGACCGACCACAGTGCTGACTGGCGTAGGCCCATCGGTGGACCGGGTCGCCCTCATTTGCTGGATGTGCATTCTATGGTGGTGAACGGTTTTCAGAATCCTTACATCGCGAGTTTCTACATCGTCTGTCAGATCGTTCTGGGGATGCATCTTTGGCACGGCGGATCTAGCTTGTTTCAGTCGCTGGGTATCAATCGGGGCTTTTGGAAGCGCATCACAGCGTGGGCTGGCCCGGTTGTCGCTGTGGTTGTTGTGGTAGGCAACTGCTCGATCCCCATAGCCATTCAGGCACGGTTCATCCAATGCCATGCCGATATTGAAATGAAAAAAGCGGAAATAGATTCCAAGAACGGCAAGCTTCCTCGACTGTGGAGCCCAGCCAATGGTGGTTCTGCCTCCGCATCCCAACCGCACTAAGTACCGATCAAGACCCGACGAGGTGGCACCCCATGCAGCTAGACGCCCGATCACCCTCCGGTCCCCTGTCCGAAAAATGGGACCGCTGCAAGATGGACATGCGGCTGGTCAATCCCGCCAATAAACGCAAGTACCATGTTCTGGTGGTGGGAACAGGACTGGCTGGCGCGTCGTGCGCGGCGTCCTTGGCCGAACTCGGTTACAATGTCTCCACATTTTGTTATCAAGATTCTCCTCGCCGCGCGCACTCCATTGCGGCGCAGGGCGGTATCAATGCCGCCAAGAACTATCGCAACGACGGCGACTCTGTCGAACGCTTGTTCACTGACACCATCAAGGGTGGAGATTACCGTTCACGCGAAGCCAACGTTTACCGATTGGCCCAAGTCAGCCGGAATATCATTGACCAGTGCGTGGCGCAGGGTGTGCCGTTTGCCCGGGAATATGGCGGCCAACTCGACAACCGAAGTTTTGGCGGCGCGCAGGTGTCCCGCACCTTTTACTGCCGTGGCCAAACCGGGCAACAGTTGCTCTTGGGAGCGTATGCGTCGCTGAACAGGCAGATTGCCCAAGGCCGGGTGAAATCGCACCCACGCCATGAAATGCTCGACGTTGTTTTGGTGAATGGTGTCGCCAAGGGAATTATTGTCCGCGACATGGTGACTGGCCAAATCGAGCGTCACTCTGGTGACGCGGTGGTTTTGGCCACAGGTGGTTACGGGCCGGTTTTTTACCTGTCCACCAACGCCAAAGGATGCAACGTCACGGCGACTTTCCGCGCCTACAAGCGGGGCGCGCTGTTTGCCAACCCGTGCTTTACCCAAATCCATCCGACCTGCATTCCAGTTACTGGTGATTATCAGTCCAAATTAACCCTGATGAGCGAGTCGCTTCGCAATGACGGGCGCATCTGGGTGCCAAAGAGCAATGGGGCGCGCAAGCCCGACACGATTACCGAATCAGAACGCGACTACTTCCTCGAGCGAAAATATCCGAGTTATGGCAATTTGGCTCCCCGCGATATTTCATCACGCGCCGCCAAGGAGGTCTGCGATAATGGCCTTGGTGTGGGCGAGGGCGGACGTGGCGTGTACCTTGACTTCGCCGACGCCATCAAGCGTTTGGGCGAAGACGCCATCCGCGAACGGTACGGCAATCTTTTTGATATGTACGCTCATATCACCGGGGAAAACCCATACCGGGTTCCCATGCGCATCTACCCCGCGGTTCATTACTGCATGGGTGGGCTGTGGGTTGATTATCGGTTGATGAGTAATCTTCCCGGTCTTTTTGTGCTGGGAGAGGCCAATTTCTCCGACCATGGCGCCAACCGTTTGGGTGCCAGCGCCTTGATGCAAGGATTGGCCGACGGGTATTTTGTGGCTCCCTACACCATCACCGACTATCTCGCGGGTGTGAAGCCGGGCGTTGGCACGGAAGGCGGCGAGTTCGCGGAGGCCGAGGCTCGTGTTGGCTCTCACATGAAGCGATTACAAGATACAAAAGGCAAGGTTTCTGCCCAAGTTTTCCATCGCGAATTGGGCAAAATGGTGTGGGATCATTGTGGTATGGCCCGCAACCGTGCCGGGCTGGAAGGAATGCTCCGATCCATCCCCACACTCCGCGAACGGTTCTGGCGTGAAGTCTCCGTGCCCGCCACTGCCGGAGGTATGAATCAGGCCCTCGAATATGCCGGCCGTGTTGCGGACTTCATTGATTTTGCCGAGGTGTTGGCAACCGATGCCTTGACGCGAGAAGAATCGTGCGGCGCGCATTTCCGTGAAGAGTACCAGACAGAAGACGGCGAAGCGAAACGCAACGACGCCGATTACAGTTTTGTTTCAGCCTGGGGCTACAACGGTGAAAATCAGGCCCCGGTGCTCACCCGGGAAGCCCTCCAGTACGAGTTCGTCAAACCCAGCGTGCGGAGCTACAAATAATGAAACTCCACCTCAAGGTCTGGCGGCAGTCAGGCCCCCAGGATAAGGGCCGATTCGAATTGCACACCATCGATGGTGTCTCTTCCGATATGTCGTTTCTTGAAATGCTCGACGTCCTCAATGACCGGTTGCTTGCCCAAGGCAAGAGCCCGATTGCCTTCGATCACGATTGCCGTGAAGGCATTTGCGGATCTTGTTCGATGATGATCAACGGTAGGGCTCACGGTCCCACGCGCGGAACCACTTGCCAGACCTACATGCGCAATTTCCACGATGGCCAGACAGTGGTTATTGAACCTTGGCGTGCCCGCGCCTTTCCTGTGATGTGCGATCTTGTGGTCGATCGTTCGGCATTCGACCGCATTCAGCAGGCGGGTGGTTATGTGTCGGTCAACACGGGTGGAGCCCAGGACGGCAACTGCCTGCCAGTTCCCAAAGACGACGCTGAGCGGGCCATGGATGCTGCCCAGTGCATTGGTTGCGGGGCGTGTGTTGCTGCCTGTAAAAATGCCAGTGCCATGCTTTTTGTTGCAGCCAAGGTATCGCATTTAGGGCTGTTGCCTCAGGGCCAACCGGAACGCGCCGGTCGTGTTTTAGCCATGGTTGCCAAAATGGACGAGGAAGGTTTTGGTAATTGCACAAACCAGTATGAATGCGAAGCGGTTTGTCCCAAATCCATTCCTGCCGACTTTATCGCTCGCATGAACCGCGATCACTTGGGTTCTTCACTGATTCCATCGGAGTAGCGTCATGTCCCAAGACGCCATTCGCCGCGTGGTTCAGGTTGATCTTGGGCCACGAAGTTATCCCATCGCCATCACCACGGGCCTTGATGATCTGCCCCAACAATTGTCCGCCCGTTTGAAAACCCGCCGTGCTTTGGTCGTGGCCGATGCCAATGTTGCTCCACGCGCCCGTTCTGTGATGGAGCGACTCGCCAATGCTGGTTGGCGTGCTGATGCCGAGGTTTTGCCATTCGGAGAGTCCACTAAATCGATTCCAGCTTTGGCTCAACTGTATTCCGCGCTGGCCCGCCTTCCCGCAGACAGGTACACCGCGGTAATTGCCATTGGTGGCGGGGTAATCGGTGATTTGGCTGGTTTTGCCGCGGCAACTTTTAACCGGGGCATTCCTTTGGTTATGATGCCAACCACGTTGTTGGCAATGGTTGACAGTTCGGTGGGCGGGAAAACGGGTATCAACCTGACGGAAGGCAAGAACTTGGTTGGAAGCTTCCACCAACCGTCGTTGGTTTATATCGATCTCAATGCCTTAGAGACGCTTCCCGGTCGTGAGTACCGCAGTGGGTTTGGCGAAATTGTCAAATATGGTGTAATCCTGGACCCGGACCTCTTTTCCTATGTGGAAGAGTCTGTGCCGCTGCTGTTGCAGCGGGACCCCGGTGCTGTTTCCCGTGTTGTTGGCCGCTCGTGCGAGCTCAAAGCAGAAGTGGTGCGGCAGGATGAGCGTGAAGAAACTGGTATGCGCGCCATCCTGAACTACGGTCATACATTCGCCCACGCCTTTGAAAACGTCCTTGGTTATGGCGCTTGGTTGCATGGCGAAGCCGTTTCTGCGGGAATGGTTTGTGCGGGAAGACTGGCGCGGCGGCTTGGTTGGGTGGATGATGAGTTCTGCAATCGGCAGGAAAGACTGCTCGAGCGGCTACGCCTGCCCATTACTCCCCCGGATGTTTCGCCCGATGAACTGATTGCCATCATGAAGCGGGACAAGAAAAACCGGGAAGGTCGAACCCGGTTTATCTTGCCCAGACGCATGGGTGAAGTGGTGCTGCATGAAGGCGTGCCCGAATCAGACGTGCGATCCGTTTTGGCCATCTGACTCCAACAGGAACAGAAATACTCTTTCCCTCCTCTCCGAGATCGTGACATGAATCGCTTGCTGTCGATTTTTTCTCCAACCCTCCAAACAACGGGCATTCTCACGGCTCTGGCGATCGCCATTGTCTTGGGTTCCCGTTCCGATGGGTCTCAGGCGGGTAATACCAAACCAGCCGCGGCAGAGGTGCTACAGTTCGCCAAGGGCGAACGCATTGCCTTGGTTGGAAACAGCACCGCCGAGCGTATGAACCTGTTCGGCCACTTCGAGACATTGCTCCACTTGAACAATATCGGGCAGGAACTGGTATTCCGGAATTTCGCTAGACCAGCGGATGAGGTTTCGAACCGCCAGCGTTCAGCGGACTACACGAAGATCGATGATCCTCTTGCAGCCTTCAAACCCGATATGTTTCTCTGTTTCTTTGGATTCAATGAATCGTTCGCGGGGCCGGGCGGCATCGCCAAATTTAAAAATGATTACGAGCGTTTCATCGACGAATACACAGGCAAATACCCGCGTGGAGATGCCAAGAAGGCCCCACGCTTCCTTTTAGTGTCGCCTGTGGCTTTTGAGCCCACCGGAGATCCTCTACTTCCCGCGGGAAGCGCCGAAAATGCCAATCTGAAGCTTTACAGTCTGGCAGTTGAAGAGGTCGCCAAAAAACGTGGTATTCCCTTCGTTCAACTGTTCGATGCCACGCAGGAAGCTTTTGAAGCGAAGCCGGGCATGCAGTTCACCATCAATGGCTGCCATCTCAACGATGCCGGAGATCGTTTGGTCGCGGCATTATTGCTTAAAGGCGTGATGGGGGCTCAGGCAACCACAATTCCCGAAGTTTCAGACAAGAAATATTCGGAATTGCGCGCGGCCGTCAATGACAAGTCATGGCTCCATTCGCAAGACTACCGCATGGTGAATGGTTGGTATGTCTACGGTGGCCGTCGCACATTCGATACGCAAACATTCCCGAAGGAATACGCCAAGATTCGCGCCATGGCCGCGGTTCGCGATCGCTATTGTCACGACATTGCTGCAGGCAAAACCGTGGCGGCCAAGCCGGATGATTCCGGCACAGGCGATTTGTTTGTTCCTGAAACCCGATTTGGTGATCCCCGTCAAAAGTACTCCGAAGCCGAAACCTTGCGCTATTTGACCCCAGAGCAATTTATCAAGGATACGACTGTTCCACCCGGTTTTGAAATCAAGCTGTTTGCCGACGAAACAAAATTCCCAGACATTGCCAAGCCTGTGCAAATCAATTTTGACAACAAAGGCAGGTTGTGGGTTTCGTGCATGCCGAGCTACCCGCAGTGGAAGCCAGGCGACCCGCGCCCGGGCGACAAGCTCGTCATTCTGGAAGACACCAACGGTGATGGTCAGGCTGACAAGAGCACTGTTTTTTACGACAAACTTCACTGCCCGACGGGTTTTGAATTTTTCAATGGCGGCGTTTTGGTGATGGACCAGCCACGCATGTTGTTCCTCAAGGATACCGACGGAGACGATAAGGCGGATCTCGTGGTTCACCTTCTCGATGGTTGGGCCACAGACGATACCCACCACACCTGTGGCGCGTTTGAATGGAACAACGCTGGTCTGCTTCATGCCCTTGAAGGCATCGCCACCAGCACCACGCTCGAGACTCCATGGGGGCCGCATCGCTCGGCTGGCACGGGTGGTGCTTATGTGATGGATCCGCGCACGCTGAAGATTCGGCAGTTTGCTCTGCCTGGCCAGTACAACATGTGGTGCTACGTATTCGATGAGTGGGGCCAGGGAATTGTTGGCGATGGAACAACGGCCAACCACCATTGGGATACGCCGCTTTCAGGAGCTCAGTTCTCAGGCCGCAAGGGCTTGGAAACTGTTTTCAATCAGGAAGGCATGCGCCCGGCGCTAGGGTGCGAATGGCTGGTGAGCAGGCACTTCCCCGACGATGTGCAAAAGCAGTTTACCTATGCCTGTGTTATCAACATGAACGGCATGCCTCGGTTCACCATCGGAGACGACGGATCGGGCTTCAAAGGCCAACGTGTGAAGAAAGACAACAAGGCAGACGACCTGATCAAGTCCACCGATAAGCATTTTCGTCCAGCCGACCCACAGATTGGTCCGGATGGCGCCCTGTGGTTTGGCGACTGGGCCAACGCCTTGGTGGGCCACATGCAGTACAGCCAACGCGACCCGAGCCGCGATCATGTGAGGGGCCGCATTTACCGCCTTGTGGCCAAGGGCAGGCCGTTGTTGAAGCCTGTAACACAATTTGGCAAGTCTGCCGCGCAAATCCTGGAACAGTTGCGCGAGCCTGAATGGCGCACGCGCTACCGTGCTCGCCGCGAACTGCACGATCGCCCAGTTACCGAGGTGAAGCCAGCAGTTGTGGCTTGGCTTTCCAGCCTCAAGGCCGACGACAAGGAATACGATCGGTTGCGTTGTGAAGCCATGTGGGTCCTTGCCGGACACCATGCAGTTGAGCCCGACCAGATCAAGTCTTTGCTTGGAGCTCAGACGCCCCAAGCCCGCGCGGCAGCGGTTCGCGTGCTGTCCGATGAACGCGACCGTATGCCAGAGGCGTTGGCGTGGTTCAAAGCAGCTTCTGGAGACAAAAACGATCGCGTGAAGCTTGAAGCGGCCCGCGCGTTGAGCCTGTATCCTTCATCAGACGCCATGGCGGCAGTTCTTGATATTGCCAAGGCTCCTATGGATAATTGGTTGAAATATACCGTTGAACACGCTTTGGCAGCCAATGAACCGGCATGGCGCGCGGATTACCTTTCCGGGAAATTGGCCAAGGGAAATGCCCCCGGCCAAAAAGTATTGGCCGATATTCTTGCTTCGTCCAAGGCTGGTAATGTTGCGGTGCCTTTCCTCAAGACGTTGCTCAGTCAGGAAGACACTTCAAAGGAAACGCGCAACAAAGCCATGACGGCACTGACGGCACTCAAGGGTAATTCCAACAAGGGTCGCGAGGTGTTTGTGCGTGCTTGTACGGCGTGCCACAAAGTTGGGAATGGGGAAGGGAATGAGTTTGGCCCTAACCTGCACCAGGTTGCCACTCGTTTGAAAGACCGTTACAAGCTGGTGGAATCTGTGATCGACCCGAATGCCGAAGTGGACAAGAAATATCTATCGACCCGCATCGCGACATCCCAAGGCAAGATTTATTCAGGCCTTGTGATATCTGAAAATCCGAAGGAAGTGGTGCTTTTCGATGGCAAAGAAAAACGCGCCATTCCAGTAGCCGATATCGAGGAGCGGGTTCAGCTTAAGCAGAGCAGCATGCCCGAAGGCCTTGCAGGCGCCATGGCGCCTGTCGAGTTCCTCGACCTCATGGAATATCTGGCCACGTTGAAATGATGTTTGGTTATCAGGTGGGGGTTACTCCCCTCCCGGTGCCGGACTGTTGAGTGCTGTTGCTGTTCCTACCGACGAGGAAGGTGTTGAAGCACCCGATCGGTAGGCCTGCGCTCTTGAAGGGTCGTGAGGAAGTCCACCGCTGGCTAGTAACGGATCCATTTTAGGCGTGGCTACTGTTGGAGTTGGCCCCTGAGTGGTTTTGCACGCTGGAACCAACAATACCAGTCCCAGCCACCATGCGCGATCCATGACATGCCCTCCGCCACCAATGGGAACGGACAAATCTGCCACGTGGCGGCGTGTCGGTTGGAAATCTCTCTAAACTTGAGTGATTTTTTCTAGGCGTTCAACCGAGTTTCCGCCAAGGGCGGAATAAACGGATCTTTCAGTGGTTCAACGCGATCATCCACAGGTTTCGAGGTATTCCACCCCGTTGCGTTCCAGTGCCAAGTGCGCTTCGATTTCCAGAAAAAGCACCCGATTGGGCCCCATGCACGAAGCGCAGGCGCCGTGGAGCCTCACCATGGCTGCTGGGCCATCGATGCCAACGACTTCGACCCTTCCGCCATCTGGGCCAAAATGGTCGGTAGCAACCGCGTCGCAAATCTGCTGGATGCGCTCCAGCCGGGTATCGATGGTCATGGCAACGGCTCCATCGTGGCTTTGGCCATGGCAATGTCGCGGTTCAATTGTTGAACCAATAAGTCTGGGCTTGCGAATCGAGCTGGTTCGCGAAGCCGGGCGACAAAGTCGAGTGTGAGAAGTTCACCGTACAGATTGCCTTCAAAACCAATCAGATGGGCTTCAACGCGGGGTATTTTCACCCCAAATGTTGGAGATGGTCCTAAATGCACGGCTGCTGGCCAAGTATGGCCATTGGCCAAAATAGCTTTTGCGGCGTAAACGCCCGGGCCGGGTACCAGAGTTGCGCATGATAAGTTTGCCGTTGGGAATCCCAATGTGCGGCCACGCTGGTCACCCGTGACAACAGTGCCCCGCAGGCGGTAAGGCCGGCCCAGCAGATTACCTGCCAGACAAACATCGCCCGACTCGATTGCCATGCGAATACGCGTGCTGGAAACAGCTTCTCCGTTAAGAGTCACGGGCGCCGTCTCGATTAATTCCAGTCCCCCACGCTGGCAGAGTTCGCTCAGGGTTTGCATGGTTCCGGAGCGGCCTTTACCAAAACAGAAATCCGGGCCTTCCACCAGCCCTTGGGCAGCCAAGCCATTAACAACGACACGGTCAAAAAACTCCTGTGCCGAAAGGCCGAGCAGTTCCGCCGTGGGAGCAATCGCAACCGCATGGTTGGCGCCAATCGTCCTCAAGGCATCGAGGCGGTCTGCCAACAAGGTTAATGGTGCTGGGGCAGGCAGATCGGGCCGTAGCACGGCCCTGGCATGCGGTTCAAAGGTTACTGCGACAACTGGCACGCCAGAACCTAATCGTGCGGCCAAATCGCGCGCAGCAGCAAGCAGTGCCGCATGCCCCAAGTGTGCGCCATCGAAATGGCCCAGCGTCACAACGCCTTGGCGGCATTCGGGCGGAAAAACGGCCAATGGATCGAGAACTGTCATAATGAGCACATTCTAGCAAAGTCCTGTGATAGGATGATGTAGATGCTGGGTCGGCTGGACTGTCGCTGCCCGAGGCGGAGAATTCTTCGACCGTCGGGGGGAGGAAAGTCCGGGCTCCATAGGGCGCGGTGGTGGCTAACGGCCACCGTTCGAAGGCAACGTTATAGGGGAAACCCCATGCGCGTTGCTGAAGGACAGGGAAAGTGCAACAGAAAACGAACCGCCGGCCACGTTCGCGTGGTGGTAAGGGTGAAAAGGTGGGGCGGCTCAGCCGCTTAATGTAAGAGCCCACCAGCAACCGGGTGACCGGTTGGCTTGGTAAACCCCACCGGGAGCAAGACCAAATAGGAGGGGAGGGCCTGCCCGGCCCGTTAATACTCTCGGGTAGGTCGCACGAGCCGACGGGCAACCGTCGGACTAGAGAAATGACCGTCACTCGGGGTGATGAGCCCCGGGAACAGAACCCGGCTTACAGGCCGGCCTGGCATCTTCCATTCATGACCACGGCTGCGTACCCTCCCGAATTCGTCAATCAGCAAAATGGTGGGGCTGGTCGCGGTGTCCCACGCATAGCGGGTTCGGGATGTCGCATCGGCGACGCGTTTTAATTGTGTCAGTCCGGGTTTTCCAAGGATCGCCTCAGCTCCCTGACCTTGACACACGGTTACCACATCGACCCCGGGGTGCGCTATGGCCCAAGCATCGAGGGCGGGAAGTTTACCCCAGCAAGCAAGGCATTCAGGAGAGAAACAGTAAATAATAGCTGGTCGGCCTGACACTGAAGAATCAATCCCCTCCACACGTGACAGAATCTCGGAACCGTGGCTGCTTTCCGCCCCATCGACAATGGTGTCTAACCGCCGTGACCGGGCCTGAAGGGAAAGAACCGTTTCATGAAGCCGGTCGCGTTCTTCTTCGGAAAGACCGGGGTGCGGCAGCATTTTGCCGGGTATTCCCTTTTCTAAAATCGTATTGAAGCGTTCTCGGGTGAGCGTTGGCCATGGATCACGAAACAAGGCGAACTGACCAAGCGATGTGCCATCGGCGCGGCCATGGCACTGGGAGCAGCGGCTATTGAACAATCGGTCTGGATCCGCGGTGGCTGTTATTTTAGGCCGTTCTGCGGGCCGTGGATTACAACGCGCACGGTACCACCAAACGCTTCCCCCGCCCGCGACAATCGCAAGCAGGGCGAACAAACATTTCAGAACCATTCGGGTATCAATCACAGCAACAGGCTCCGCTTGAACCCGGCAATACCCGCCGAACAACCATGGATCGACACGTTTCGCCTTGCTCGAACCAAGCCACAAGCATTCCCGAGACCGGATCGATGACTGCCGATGGCCGGGTTGGAGATCCAGTCAATTCTGAAACTGTTCGGGCTTCGGCCCAAGATCCAGCGCGGCTGTTGCTGAAACTGGAAACCACAACGGTTCTTCGTGTTCCATCTTCGAGGAACGACTCAAGCCAGACGGCCCCAAGGGCATCGCCCGTTGCTGCAAGGCGTGGTTGCGATTGTTCACCGTCGTGCACCGTTGGCAATCGTTTGGCTGCCCATGGCATGGCTTCCGGTGCGCCTGATGCCACAAATGCCTGCCGCTTCTGATCTGCCGCATCCATCCACGCCACATGAATCGACGTGGATGTTTGCGCCAGCGACGGTCCGTCGTGTGGACATGACTGGAACTTCCACCGTCGCTCCGAAGCTGGCCCAAGCAGTTGAAAGGAATCGGCACCCTTGGGGCGACGGGCCAAGTGGATATCGCGGCACTCGTCTACCGAATGACGGTAAGCAACCCATGCGTCACCCGAATTAGATATCATTGTTTCCATATCGCAACAAGGGCAGATGCCTTTGCCGTTTGTGCCCGCGTCGACACGCATGGAAACGGGCGTTTCCGATGAGTGTCTGTACGAGGCAAACGGTTGTTGGCCTGAACCACGGTTATCGAGCCAAGCGGCCAACAACTGGCCATCGGAACCGGCAGCCAGAGCTGTGTAGTGGATTTTGCGCACCTCATTGCCATGCAATGTAACAGGTTCTGAAAATGTCGCGCCATCTGTCGTGGTACAGACAACAAGGCGTGGACTGTCTTTGTCACCGGGTTCGCACCAAGCCAGGTGAAACTTACCGCCGCCCCATGCCAGACGGGGAAGTGGTTGTGATTCCATCAGCCGATCCTGTCCACCCATTTTCATCATGTGGCGGTGGACGGGGATAGTGCAGACAGGGCGAGGATTACTAAACGAAAGACCCCTGTCATGGCTGACAGCAACAAGAATGGTATTGGTATCTTCTTGGGTGCGCGAATTGCACGCGATCAGCACCATACCTTCGGGAGACGCGGCCAATGCAGGCCGTTCGCGGTCAAGTGCCAAGTCGGCTTTGGTCAACGTGAAACGGGCCACTTCCAACGGTTGGGGGTTGGCGCACGATGAAGCTGAAATTTCGCAGTCTGGACAAGAGCTGGCTGGAAGCAGATACCAAACACCAGCACCCCCGGCGGATGCCAGGAGTGCGCACAACAACAAAAATCGCATTGCTACAAACTCCTCTGGACCCGGTTCAGTTGATGGACGCGGTTTCGCCACCCATGCGCGTTGCCATGCCGCGCCACGCAATTGGATCGACCGTGTTGGTGATGAATCTCACGGAACCATCGCACAACCCTGCATTGACCCCGCCTGAATGGCGGCTGCGGGCGGCAAACCAACCACGGCCGTGGGCACCGCAATCCGTCGCTGGATCGTTTGGCAGCAGACCCGTGTTGAAAACGCTGTTCCAGTCGCGGCCACCCCAAAACCATGTGCTGCCACGCATCACGCCCCAAGCGCGTGTGCCTGTATCGCACTCGGCGGGTCTCGATGTGACCAGTGCCCCACCCCTCAACCAACCGCCCGGCAAGGCGCTGTTGGAGGCAAACGTTCCTGTATTCAGGGCCACATAATGACGCCCTGAAACGTCTGGTGGTGTGGCGCTGCTGGCAGGAGCAGGGAGGCCGGGGCCGAGCAGGCATTCAGATGTCATGAGGGTATTGGAAGAGCCATCAAGAATGTCTTTGTAGGTGACTCTTGCGCCATACCAAAACACCCCGTCCGTTGCGAATTGGGCATCGTAGTTGACTTGCGCGGCAGATGCTGTGCCACTGCCCATGTTGAAAACATAATTCGTCCCGGCCGACGTGAACGTGGCGGGCGTTGCTGTTCGCGATTGGTTGGCAAACAACGGGTTTTGCCCATCGCTGGGGCAGAGGAATGTTTTTACCACCGTGGAGCATGCGGCATCATGTAACGGGTTGATATCACCTCTCCAGCCGCTCAGTGTGGCTGGTTTTGTGTAATCAATCAGGTTTTGCAATTGTGCCTGCTCGATGTAAGGAAGCACGTTGGCTAGCACGCCGAAGGCGTAGGAAGCATTGATTTGCCCGGCTGGAGCGCCATCGGCAAGTGCGGGAAAATAGCCCTTGGTCGATTCATGGTTGATGGCTCCCAACACAATCTGCTTGATATTGTTGGTGCAACTCATGCGGTTTGCGGCTTCGCGCACTTTCTGAACGGCCGGTACAAGCAGGCCAATCAATACCGCAATAATGGCAATAACTACAAGCAATTCAATCAATGTGAAGCCATGGCGCACGCGGCGCCACAATCGAGTGGTGTGTGTCATGTTTCTAGACTCCCCGTAAGTGTTTGTTGATGCCCTGTATCGACACACCCGCAATGCAGGTGCGTCGGATGCTTGAATGAATTTGAACGACCTAATTGAGGCGTTCTCAGTTCAGCAGGGGTCAACCACGAGGAGGCGGCGGAGTCGGCACATCGTTACGAGATTGGGGAGCCGCCATAACTAAGACAGAATAAAATGACGGTTGTGAAGAAAGGGTAGGAACAGGAAAAATCTGAATCCATAACGGTCCGCATGAACCGGAAGCAGAGACGCCTTCATCCCCACCGCGGCAACCACGGGCTGCCACGGCTGGAACAAGTTCAAAACGAGAAGGAGCAGGCGCCGCCGCTTCATTGGAACTGGTAAAATCAACGGTTTCTGTGGAGCAGCAACTAGTGCCACAGCAGCAAGGCACGGGTTTTTCAGGCGGGGCACACGGGCATAGGCGTACCGTGCCACCTGAACGAGAGGTTACCACTGCTGATGGAACAACAATGCTTCCCGCCAGTTGCAACAACGACATCACGACTAAAAAGACGCAGGTCGCGCCTTTTTTGCTAGTGCCTGAAATCGATGGACGGATTTCCATGAATCTATCGTGACAACGCCGGAGTGCATCTGTCAATGATGCATCTACGATTATTGTCCGTTTACCTCAAACCATGTGAGGTGTTTGTCGGATTCAAGGTTGAGACGAAAGGCCACCCGACCATCCAGAACCGCAAGAAGCCTTGGCAAGACGTGTTTTCGCCGCCATCCCGTGATAAGTAGCCCTTCGGTGGGTTCTGCTGGGCCCGTTAGCCGGCAGCGCAGCAAGTCGCGGATTTCACCCATGGTGCATGTCAGGCCCGGCGCGAGTTTCATTTCCGCGCACATTGCCATGAACACCGTCTGCAATAGCCCTGAAAGCGCTTGAACGTGCGTTGCTTCTGAATCTCGTTCCAAAACCTCGGGCCACTGGTCTTCTGGAATCGCGTCGGCTGCTTCCACCGTCGCCAGAATGCCATCGATATCTTTTTTTGATAAGCCCCGCACCATTTGCAGGTCGCCCGGACGCCCGGGGTGTCGTCGGGAAATTTCCACAAGAAGGTCGTCCCGCATGACGGTACGGACGGGGCGGTTGGCTTCGTGGGCACGGGTTTCACGCCAAGCATGCAATGCCCGCAACAGGCACAGCTGACGGCGATCTAGCTGACTCGAACCTTTTACCTTCCGCCATCGCTCTTCGCGGCCGGCAATAATTTCGGGATCTGTCAATTCAACAAAACGAGCATGTTCTTCGCGCGCCCACTCAAGCCTGTCCAGTTCCGCCAATCGGGCATTCAAGCGATCGTTGATTTCGAGCAGATAACGTACATCATCATAAGCGTAATTGCGTTGCGCCAATGTCAATGGCCGCGCCCGCCATTCTGTCAGCGTTTCCGACTTGCTGAGGCGGTGTCCCAATACGGTCTGCACAAGCGAAGCCATGCCCGTTGGAAAGCCCATGCCCAACATGCCGGCGGTTATCTGCAGATCGATCAGGTTTCCGGGGGGGGTACCCGACCACTGCCGGCACAGGCGTACCTCTTCCCGCCCGCCGTGCACAATAACGGTATTCGCGGGGTCTGCCACGAGCTTCCAGAACGGGGTCACGTCTTGGATGGCGATCGGATCCACGAGATATAAGGCGTCTCGTGTTGCTACCTGAATGAGGCATAGAACCGGGATGTATGTATCTTCACCCACAAATTCTGTATCAAACGCAAACTCGCGACACTGGCCAAGGTCTGAGACCAATGCCAGAAAATCGGACTTGTCAACAATCATTCGCTCGGCGAGCGCCGGTCCGGGAGAGGCCATGGCGTTCTCTACAATCTTGGCATGTCAGACATCCGGTTGCAGACTACAACGTGAAGGAGATCATGCAAAGGGGCAGCATATGTTGGAAACGTTGTTGAACCATAAGGTTGTTATCGATTTGGGCAGCAAATACGTCTGTTTGGGGACGTTACTATCCATTCAATCCGATTATCTGGAACTGAAAAACGTGGACCTGCACGACCTGCGCGACACCGACACATCGCGCGAAAACTATGTCGCGGCGTGCCGTTCGACCGGCATCAAGCGCAACCGCCGCCGGCTGATACTTTTTCGTCGCGACATTGTTGCCATTTCGCTGCTTGAGGACGTGGTTGATGATTGATGGCTATGAGGGGCTGGAAAGGGGTTTGAAGTTTCATATGCCGAGAGTTTTTGTAAAGTCTTGCATCAGATTAATATACGATTAAGAATGAATATATTGTTGCATTTGTGGCTAAGAGCTTGGTCGCTTAGGAGAACTTACATGCGTTCCATTGTGTTTGCTCCGATCGTGATCCTGATGGTGGTATTGCAGTCGGGTTGTAATGATCTGCCCGATGTACCGGGTAACCAACCCAAGGTTTTGACAAACTCCATCGGCATGAAGTTAGTGCTAATCCCCAAAGGCAAATTAATGATGGGTTCGCCGCCGGATGAAAAAGGTTCGGAGGAGGATGAACGTCGTCATGAAGTGACCATCAGCCGCGATTATCACCTTGGTATTCACGAGGTCACGCAGGCTCAATACAAGAAGATCATAGGTAAAAATCCAAGTCATTTTCAGGGAGATGCTGTAGCCGAACGGCATCCGGAAACGAATCGCGTGGTGAAGGAAGTGGATAGCGTCAACCACCCAGTTGAACAAGTTTCTTGGAGCGATGCTGTTGAGTTTTGTCAGCGGTTATCGGCATTACCGGAGGAAAAAAAGGCCGGGCGGGTTTACCGTTTGCCTTCGGAGGCGGAATGGGAATATGCGTGCCGGGCGGGCAGCCAAATGGCGTATAGCTTTGGCAGTGATGAAAAATCGTTGGTTAATTTTGGCTGGTATGATTCCAACTCCAAAAGAATGACCCACGCCGTTGGTTTGAAGAAGGCAAACGCTTGGGGTCTTTACGACATGCATGGAAATGTTTGGGAGTGGTGTGCCGATTGTTACGGTGAATACCCCAAGGCATCCGCAACCGACCCCCGCGGCCCCGAAGATGGCTCGAGCCGCGTCTTCCGTGGTGGCAGTTGGGGCGTCGGTGCCGTGGACTGCCGGTCTGCGGTCCGCTTCAGGGACGACCCGTCGTTTCGCTGCATCGGCCTTGGCTTTCGCGTGGCCCTGAGTTCATCTGGAATCCCCAAGTAAAAGTCGGGGTGGTGAACAGGTAGTGAGCGGAGGCGGTTGACGGAGGCACGGAGGTCGCGGTGCGGAGCCCGCGACCGGAGCTGCCGTAGTTAACCGGCGGAGCGCAAGCAGGTTCGCGATCGAATTTGCAGCGCGCAATCTCTCAATTTCATAGTCGTAAGAAACTTACAGCCCCAACGCCGCATCGAGATCCGGATTGTACCTTGGATCGCTGGAAGTGGCGGTGGCGGGCGCCGCGGGTGGTTCCAGCGGTTCACCCAGATGCTTGGCAAGAATGGTTGCGGCCGAAAGTAGGCGCTCTTTGCGGATGCCTAGCATAGCTTCAATTTCAGATCCCAAGGTGTTGGGGCGAACCACCGCCATGCGTTCCAGCAGCATCCGATGCTGGCGCCGCACTAAGTCGATAGACAAAGGCGACAGAAGGTCGATTTCCAGATAAATACGGGCGCTTTCTGGATCCATCTCACTATTTTGGCTGGATGGTGATATCGGATTTCCCGCCGATGGCTGAGCTGTCAGGCCGAGGCCCCGCTGCAATTCTTCAAGAAACTGAACTTCCTTGGTATTCCGCGAACCCGCGGCATCGGCAATCCGGCAGCAGAGGCGGTAGAGTTGTCGGCGCTGATCCATGCCCAGGCATTCGAGATCAGCCCAAAGGTCGTTCATCCGTGGTTTGCCGGCGGCGCGGGCGCAGTCGGCAATAAGGGGTTGCAGATCGGGATCCTTGCCAAACTGCTGGTGCAACTGGTCCATCAAGATCTGCTCTTCACTCTTGGCAAAATTACCGTCGGCGTAGGCGGTGGCGACGGCAACACGGACGACGAGGTCGAACTGTTCGCGTTTGCTCAGAACATGTGGGGTCGAAATGGCTGGGGGCGGTGCAGGTGGTTGAACGGGACTTGTAACTGGAGTGGGAGCAACCACCTGAGGTTTTGCGGGAGTCGGGGGTGCTTTTTTGCTGCCGGTGGGTGGTTCAAACGGTACCAGTCCTTGGGGCAGTACCGGAGGTTCGCGGAACGAAAGCAAAACCTGACGCCTGTACCAGCGCGCGAGTTCCGAGACGGGAAGGAGATCCATCAATTGGCTTTGAGAGGTCCATAGATCGCGCAGCTTGGTTTCGGTGCTATCTTCGAGAGCTACTTTCAATCCTTCAACCTGTCGGCGTGCTTCGTATCCGGGACCTTGGTCCGCTTTGGGGAGAGATTCGTAAACCTTTTTTCTGCAAACAGCCACGGCAGAGCGGATCAAACCAGCCCGTACAGGGCCGATGCCATCGATCGATTGCAGCTGCGAATGATTTCCCGCGGCCTGAACCGTTTGGATTCCAGCACTTTTAAGCTTGTCCACGGTTCCCGGCCCGATGTTGTCTTCTTGCGCCAAGGAATCGACTGAAAGGCTTCCCCACGCTTCAGCAGTGGCTTTCGACCAAACTTTGCCAATACCAGTGGCATATTCGCCAGCGGCAGCGCGCACATTGGCCAAAAGGGAGCGGCACTTTCCTTGCAGCTGTGACTCATAAGACAGAACATCCCGCGCCCACCGGTATTCAGGGCGTTTGGCATACTGCGCATGGCGGTAGGCGGTCCAGCCGCCAGCAATGGCAGCAACGAGTAAGGCAATCAGCAGAACAACCACCAGCGTGACCAATCCCGGCATGCGTCATTCCTCCGCTTCCGCGTCCCCAACTTGACCGACTCTGGGGGTACTGTTAATATAGTGGCTTGCCAAGCGGCACTCTGAACGCTTGGGCTGATCTCCAACGTACTCAGGTGACCAGGCATCATGCCGACGATCAACCAGCTCGTGCGCAAGCCTCGCGTCGTTCAGCGCAGCAAGCCCAAGCACCCCGCTTTGTTAGGCTGCCCTCAAAAGAAGGGCGTCTGCGTTCAGGTGAAAACCATGACGCCGAAAAAGCCTAACTCCGCCATTCGTAAAATCGCCCGTGTGCGGTTAACGAACGGAATCGAAGTGACGGCTTACATCCCCGGTGAAGGGCACAACCTGCAGGAGCACAGTATCGTACTGGTGCGCGGCGGTCGTGTGCGTGACCTTCCTGGTGTGCGCTACCACATTGTTCGTGGTGCGCTGGATAGTCAGGCAGTTCAAGATCGTAAGCAGGCTCGTTCGAAGTACGGTGCCAAGCGGGAAAAGGGCAAGTAAGCCTCTAGCGATTCCAACGGGAGCGATGAAACGACATGAATAAGAGAACCGCCAGCATCTCGAAGCTGATGCCCGATCCTCGGTTTGGCAGCAAATTAGTCAGCAAGTTTGTGAACTGCCTGATGTTGGATGGCAAAAAAGCCACCTCCACACGCATTTTCTACATGGCTATGGACATGATCGAGAATCGTATGCCTGGCATCGATCCTCTGGAAGTGTTCAACGTAGCCATCGAAAACGTCAAACCTGCTGTTGAAGTGCGCAGCAAGCGCGTGGGTGGTGCCAACTACCAGGTTCCTATGCAGGTGAACAAGGTTCGCCAGCAGAGCCTGTCTATCCGCTGGCTCATCGGTGCTTGCCGTTCCAAGAGCGGCCGCCCAATGTTTGTGCGCCTTGCTGAAGAACTCATGGCAGCTTTCCGCCGCGAAGGTGAAGCTGTCGCCAAGCGCGAACAGACCATCAAGATGGCAGAAGCCAACAAGGCATTCAGCCACTTCGCTTGGTAATGACGCCGCACTGGCGGCTCAGCCGGCCTTTCCCGCGCGGGCGGGTAAGCCGGCTGAATTTGTTTTTGCACCCGCTTGCCGGAGCCGGTGATGGCCAAGTCTTCTCTCGACCTCACCAGGGTTCGCAACCTGGGAATTATTGCCCATATCGACGCAGGCAAAACCACCACAACCGAACACATTCTGTACTACGCCGGGGCCATCCACAGGCTTGGCGCGGTCGATAGCGGTAACACAACGACCGACTACGACGAAGAAGAGCAAGAACGCGGCATCACGATTTATTCCGCCTGCATTCCCCTGCAGTGGAAAGGGTGCGTCATCAACCTGATCGACACCCCCGGGCATGTCGATTTCACAGCCGAAGTCGAACGCAGCCTGCGTGTGCTCGATGGTTGCGTGGTGGTGTTTGATGCCCAGAAAGGCGTGGAAGCCCAATCCGAAACGGTGTGGAGGCAAGCCGACCGCTATGCAGTTCCGCGCCTTGCCTTTATCAACAAGATGGACGTGGTGGGCGCCAATTTTGATAACGCAGTGGCGGAAATAGGCGAGCGTCTCGACGGCCGGCCCATTCCTATTGTCATTCCGGTGGGTGCCGGCGGAGCCAACGATTCGAGTCATCCGTTTGAAGCGGTGATCGATCTGATCGACCAAAAGCTCATCCGGTACGACCCGAAAGATTTCGGTAAGACATTTCAGTTGGAGCCCATTCCCGAGGAGATGCTCGACGAGGTGGCGACCAGGCGCGCCGCGCTGTTCGATATCCTCACGGAAGACGACAAAGCCGATCTTATTACAACAACAGTTCTTGAGGGGGGCGAGCCCGATCCCGCGAAGGTGAGATCGTTGCTGCGCGAGGCGACGCTGGCCAGAAGACTGCAACCGGTGCTGTGCGGTTCGGGCCGCGAGCATATCGGCGTGCAACTGCTTCTTGATTCAGCCATAGCCTATTTGCCCTGCCCGCTGGACCGCCCCGCCGTTTCGGGCACATCACCCAAGAAGCGTGATCGGGAAGAAACGCGCAAAACAGATCCAAAAGATCCATTTTGCGGTCTTATTTTCAAGATCGTCGCCGACTCCCATGGCGAACTTGCCTTTGTCCGCGTTTATTCAGGCGTTCTCAAGACGGGAACACGCTCGCTGAACGCCACGCGCGACACCAAGGAATTGATCACAAAAATTTACCACACCGAAGCTGATCCTTCCAAACGCGACGAGCTGACGGAAGCGCTCGCGGGCGATATTGTCGCCGTGGTTGGCCTGAAGGAAGCCGTGACAGGCGACACGTTGTGCGATCCGTCGCAACCGATTCTGCTGGAACGAATCCGTTTTGCGGAGTCTGTGGTCAGCCAGTCTGTTGAACCCGAGTCGGGTGCCGACAAACAGAAGCTTGCCGATGTGCTGGAAATCATGCGGCGCGAGGATCCGACGTTCAACGTTAAGACCGATCCTGAAACAGGTCAGACTCTGATGTCTGGCATGGGCACACTGCATCTGGAAATCAAACGCCATCGCATGCAACGCGACTTCCAGTTGAAAATCCGCGTCGGTAAACCGCGCGTGAGTTATCGGGAAACCTTGCGCGAGGCTTGCGAAATCGAAGGCGAATGTCAGCGGGTGACAGGGAACGGCCAAATCTTCGGCCGTGTGAAGGTTAAATTTGAGCCTATTCCGCTCGATCAATACTCCAACGCTCCTGTGGCTGAACCGGATCCGGAACCTACTAAAAAGTCCAAATCGGGCCGGAATGCCCCTGCCAAACCCGCGGGTCAGGAACTTGTGCGCGTCCGCTCCATTCTCAAGCACGACACACTGCCCGAACCGATGGAGCTTGCCGCCATTGAAGGTTTGCGTTCCGCCTTGCAGTCGGGCGAATTGGGATATCCTGTCATGGGTGTCTCGGCCACACTCATCAAGGCAGACTTCGACCCCGCCACTTCGACGGATATGGCCTTTGGAGTCGCGGCATCGGATGCTGTGGCCAAGGCGCTGCGCCAGAACATTATGCTACTTGAACCGGTGATGAAACTGGAGGTTTCCACTCCAGAGGAATACCTTGGCCCTATTACTGGCGATCTGAATTCCCGCCATGCTGAAATTCGCGATATCATATTGCGCGGCAAGCTGCGGGTGGTGGAAGCCCTTGTTCCCATGGCGAGGTTGTTCGACTACGCGGATAAGATCCGCAGCCTGTCGAAAGGCCGCGCGAGCAGCACCATGGAACCGTGCGCTTATGCGCCTGCTCCGGACGAAGTGTTGCAAAAAATGCTCAATCCTGAATTTTGATAGGCCGGTCAGTTCAGGAATCGAGCCACTGCCGGCTATTATTGTCTTCGCTCAGCATGAGTGCCACAAAAGCCCAGTCGGATGCGGAAACTTTCGCCGCGTTGGCGGGTTGGGTTGCTGCGGTTTGATCCGCGGTGGTTTGCGGAACTGCTGGCGTTGAAAATACAGGGATAACGTGGACGACGTGCAGTTGTTTTGGATCGATTCCGCGTGTTCTGGAGCGCCCAGCCCCGGCTCCTGCTCCGGGATCGCGTTCAGCGCCGCCTAAAGGGGCATTACGCGATCGTCCAATGATCTGATTGACAAACCCTGCCCAGCCAGTAGCCGTCATGAAAACGGCATGATTCTGAAAATCCGCCAATTCTTCAGCAGGGTTGCGCGGCAGGTAGATCGAGAGGCCTCCCGAGGTTCGCGCATCTGTTGTGCGCGCCTCGATGGTATTTTCCAGAGCGGTCATCACCTGTCGCGCCATGGATTTCAGGTCAGCGCTTGCCCCGTCGGTGCTTACCAGTTCTTTCATGAATCCACGGAGGTCGCGGTAGGCATTTTCCGTGTACATACCCACGTTTGAAGCCGTGAGGATACGGCGCATAACCGCGAGGTCGGTTGCGGTGGACTGCGCCGCCTGCGTGGTGAATGCCAGAAGGGCGGAGGCTAGCGCATCCATACCCGATAGCCGGATGCCGGCCATGGTGGATTCTGTACTTCCGGCAGTGGCGGAACCATAAGCTGCCACCATGCTGCGGACAACCTCTGCCGGGAGGATATTGGAATTGGCCAGAGACGCGAACGCCTGAGCGTAAGGGAAACCTGATCCGTCCACATTTTCTTGGCTTGCGACGAGGAAATTAGCGCTCTGTCTGAGGCCATAGGCATTTTCAGTCATGGCCATCATGCAGGCGTCGTAGGCAAGGATATCTGGTTTCCATCCTCCCTGCGTGGCTATCGCCGCGGTGGCTTCCATGATGGTGAGATGATCGCCGGACTCGGAGTCGTAGTTGCTTCCGCCCAAACCACTACCATGATTCCACATCACAATGGCCGTATGTTCCGCGGGGGCGACTTGCCTTCCCCAAGATAGGAACGAAGTTAAGGTTGCGGGGTCGCCGCTGTTGCGTTCACCCAGAATATCGAATCGCGTGGCAACAACGTTTGGGTTTGAGTCTGGAATAATCAGTGCCTGCCCAGACGAACCCCATGCGGTTTGTGTGCCGTTGCCGGTTGCCATGGGAGCCTGGTTCCACTGGTCCCAGAAAACCCCAATGCGCACACCTGTTGGCAATCCCGCTGCCAGCGTTTCCAGTTCGTTGATATCGGCGTTGCTGAAGTCGGCCAGATCGCCCGAGGTCATGTAAACAAGAACGGTCCACGAGCCTGTTGAACCTGCTGGAGTAGGGGGCGGGGCTTCGGGCAGGGGCACAACGGGCGGTGGTGGTGGTGGAGCAAGGCCAGCATCGAGCCGGAGGGAATAGTCGGGGTTGATGGCTCCGCGCACCCCGGAAATTTTCAGGAAGTAAGAACCCGCGGCCAAACGGGAGAGATCGATCGACTGCATGTTATCGCTGCCCGAGGCAGTGGACATGGACGCGCCTGACGAGCCATACAATTCAAAAATAAGCCGGCCCTGCGTGGCGTTGGTGGTCAGCCGGGCAGACGCGCCCCGATTGAACGGCTGAACGATATTGATTTTATACCAATCGGAGTTGTCAGCCATAGTCAGGCCGTTAATGCTGCGGACTCCAACCAGATCGCCCAGAACCGACGCAGCCGCAACGGTGTTGTTGCTGATGTTATTAGCATCGTAAACGTCGTCTGGAAGTCGCGCCTGCACGGAGATTGAGTATGCTCCGCGGTCGAATTTTTGGTTTGTTACCCCGACATAATAAGCCTGCCCAGCCACCATGCTGACAGTGAGAAGGCTACCTTTGACAGCAGGTGTGGCATTGTCGTTGAGGGCCAATCGCTGTCCGCGGAAATTATAGAGAGCGGCAACAGGATCGAGATTCGCACCCGCTGCCGGATTGGCCCGGATTTCGTAAGTGGCCGTCCAGCGCGGCACAATCATGAAATAATCGACTTCAGAGGAAGCGATGGAACCGCGTACCAGCGCACTGCCGTTCACGTTCAGATTGATGCCTGCTGAGGAAGGTATGCGAACCAATGGTGCCAATTGAGAGGCCGTCGGGGTGCACCGGGCTTCAAGAAGTTCAATCGTTAGAGCGCAGCGGAATGGGCGTCGCATCCCAGACTCCCGAGAACTAAGCAGGGCCGTTCCCTCTTTGGAAATCACATTCTAGCTGGAGCCTAGTTCACCAATCAACAGGTGCAAGCGACAACTTGAGAAAAAATTCGGATTCTCAGCATATGCAGGGCGAATTACCACGCGAATATATCAGGAGATTGCCCAGAATGTGTATGCTGCTACTGCCAGCACGCTTGCGATGGCTGTCCAGAAAACCACCGCTGTGAGTATTGAGCGCAACTGATTTGGCCGACTGCCATTGATGAACAGGACATGCATGTGGCGTACTTCGGCAAGGAGTGACTGCGGTTGGGGTGGATGGGTCAGCCAGCGGGCAAATCTGGAGATCCATGCGCGTGGGACCGATACCCCGCGTTGGCGTGCCAGTTTCCTAAGGCTGGCAGATGTCGGTTTGGTGGGAGGTAGCGCCCCTGTCAACGCAAACCACATGGAAACTGCCAAGGCAAACGAATCTTGACGGGGGTCGGTTGGTGATGGGGAATCGAGCCAGGCGTAACCTTTGGTACAGCGAATGGCTGGAGCCACATGAATTGGGCTACCGATATGAACGGCCATGCCGAAGTCGGCCAGCCATGGCTGTCTGGCTGAAGTATCGACAAAAAGGATATTGTCGGGGGTGATATCGCGATGAGCCACTCCCGACCAATTCAAGCCAACGACGGTTTGCGCCAGCAATTCAAAAATGGCGATCAGTTCATGCGCGGGCAATGGCGCCAATTCGGAGAGGCGGATTGGTAACCATGGCAAGACCATGCCATCGCCAATGTTGTCTGACCAAGAGTGCAGGACTGGAACCGCGCCGGGAATATCGAGTGAGGCCTGAATGGCCATTTCCCTGCGGAAAAGATCCGCCGGAAACTGCCCTCCTGAACCGCGCGTTTTGATGGCTCTTTCAATTCCGCACGAATCCAGCGCGCAAAGCACAAGGCCGTGCGCGCCAATGGCGTGCACGGCCTTGAGTGTGTATCCCGTTGGCAAAGGCACTGGGTCCAAGTATGGCCTCACGCAATAACCATAGTCGATGGGAGATCCATGAGAGCCAAAAAAGATCCTAGCGCGCGCCCTTTTTGAACAGTGCTTTGAATTCCGCTTCGGATTCAGCAGCCAAGGCTTCAGGTGCTACCTGACTGACTCGCAAGCCTGCCTGAATGATGGTGGCCGCGGCGTCGCCGATTTTGCCGCCGCGCGCTTCGCAGAATTCGCGCAACTGGCTCAACAAGGCTCTTTGGTCATCGCCATTGCGGGTCAGAAGGGTGACCAGCATGTGGGCGCCAACGCGCAGCAGTGTACCTTCCGTAAGGTCTTGCTGTTTTGCAAGGACCTTCAGGGCAGTACCCGTTGGGCTAGAGGCCAAAATGGGCCGGTCTTCTTCATTGGTGTCGATTTGGTTGGTAAACACATGCAGGTAATCGAGAATTGCCTGCACAACCAGATCGCGCATGCCACGGCGGCCAACATAAAGATCAATAAGGTCAACTACAGAGCGGGGCAGGTTGACAACTACCCGATCCGTTGAGTTTTCATCTTTTTGGCGCCAAATCAGTTCTGGAGTTTTGCCCATGCTAGGCATCACATCCTCAACCAAACGATCCCACGTAGAATCCTTCACTGCGGTCTTTGCTGCCATATCCCTCTATCCACCTTTAAAATAAGCCAAGACGACATATCGAGTATAGGAAGTAGGCTCAAAAACGCCAGTGCGGTTTGCGAGAAAACCAATCAGTCGATTGATTGAAACCGCCAAATTGGTATGTGCGGTGGAAGTAGGCCCGCCTGAATAGCTTGTTCACCTATTAGGTCACGCAGATTTCGCAAAGCTTGCCGGCGATATACAATGTAATAGCTCGAGCACATGGAATCGTGTGCCAGATCCCAGATCCGGTGGAGGTTATCCGTTTCGTGCATCACGGCTTGTAAGACATGGGCTTGCGCCAAATCCACACAATGTCGTCTTTCAAGTTCCTGACGGAATTGCCTGTTGAAAGCCAAATTACGTGACAATGTGTCTGAATCGGGCAAAAAATCGCTAACACAGAGGTAGGGTGCGTTGAGTAACTCAATACGCCTGCGCCGCAGCAAGCGAACATCATTGGAAATATCATCATCCCGTCCAAGAATGTACGGGCGCTCACGAATATCCATGATCTCGAGGGATTCGGCGAAATCGGCTAGTGGCTCTCGCAGTAATTGAATCCATGGGGCGGGAGCGATGCCATCTGGAAAGGGATCATCCGGTCCGGTCAACAAAGCAAGGCAGATCATTGCATCGAAAGGAAGCATGACTCACACCCCTTTAGCTGATGACGCCCGGAATTGTTTTTCCAGGCTTGAACTACAAAACCATGATTTCTCCAACGTTCACACAGGCATGCACTACCAGCACCTATCAATTCCGGAGTGCTCTCAAGTGCGTTGATGCACTCCCCGTGCCAATTCCCAAGACATTGATTCGAATGTGTGCAATTCATGAAGAACGCCAAGGCCAATGAGACTCTTGGCATGCGCGCCGTTTTGGGTTGTGCCCAACCTTAGTGCCTACCGTGCTTGCCTGTTAAGCAGACCATGCCTTTGGTGGAAACAGTTGGGCTGTTACCCGCAGGTTATTTTCCCGGTGAAAAGCTCGCATCTTCTTGGAATTGCTGGCATGCAGGCGATTTTCAAGCCTTTGGCACGTGGTATGCACAGTGCACTCTTGCCTGTTTATTTACCCGGGAGGAGTTTGTACTCATGAAGCGTATGCTCTGGTTCTTAGTGGCCGGTTGCGTCTTGTTAGGCGCGGTTCCCGCCATGTCTCAGGAGAAGGAATCTTCAGCACCCGCCGCTGAAGACCTTAAGAAATCAATCCAAGCCTTGGAGAAGCGTCTTTCAGCCCTTCAAAAGGAAGTGGGAAGTTCGGCTGCTGCTGCCAAGGACACAACGGCCCTGAAAAAGCTCGAGGGGTTTGTCAAGGAAACTGTTGAGACTGCATCGGGCAAGTTTGCGGCTTCTGAAAAGAAGTTGCTGGAAGTGGCGAAGAGCGCTTCGGAAGCCAAGGCCACTGCGTTGTCTACCAAAACCATGGTTGACGAGGCAGCAAAAGCTCCGAAATCCGACCCTGAAACCGCAACCAAGATCGAATCCCTTAAAAAGGATCTTGAAAAAGCATCCGCTGATGCCGCCAAGGCTACTGGCGATGTCGACGGCAAAGCAACCAATGCTTTGAAAGCTGGCGATACCGCATGGATGCTGGTTTCCTCGGCGTTTGTGCTGTTGATGGTTCCAGGACTGGCACTCTTCTACGGCGGTATGGTGCGCAAGAAGAACGTGCTGGCCACCATGATGCAAAGCATGGCTGCTTTGGCCATCGTTGGAGTCTACTGGGTGGCATTTGGTTACGGACTGGCTTTCGGGCCTTCCGTTGGTGATTACGGTATTATCGGTTGGTCGTGGAAGCTGTTCTTCCTCAACGGTATCAAAACCGATGAGTACCTTCCGGCTTACAACGTTACCGTTTATGCACACGTGATGTTCCAAGGCATGTTCGCCATCATCACCCCGGCGCTGATTTCGGGTGCTTTGGCCGAGCGTATCCGCTTTGGACCCTATGTGATCTTCATGATTCTGTGGGTGACCTTTGTTTACTGCCCACTAGCTCACATGGTTTGGGCATTCGACTGGTTTTATGATGTTCCAGTTGATGTTATCAAAGGACTTGGCGGATCGGCTGTTGGATATTTGGGCAAAATGGGCGCCCTCGACTTTGCTGGTGGTACTGTGGTTCACATCGCCGCGGGTGCAGCAGCTCTCGCCGCAATTCTTGTGCTCCGCAAACGTCACGGTTACCCCGAGCAGCCTGTTCACCCAAACAGCTTGGTTCTCACGCTGACTGGTGCTGGCCTTCTGTGGGTTGGCTGGTTTGGCTTCAACGGCGGAAGCGCAGTGATGAGCAATGCGCTGGCAACTTCGGCCTTTGCAGCCACCCAGGTGGCAGCAGCGGCAGCCGGTTTGACATGGATGCTTGTCGAATGGCTCTGGAGGGGCAAACCCACCGCGCTCGGATTGGCATCAGGCATTGTTGCTGGTCTGGTTGCTGTGACCCCAGCATCTGGTTTTGTAACCATCTCGGGCGCTGCCGCTATCGGAGCTATCGCGGGTGTGGTCTGCTACCTTGCGGTCTTTATGAAGTCCAAGCTTGGTTACGATGACAGCCTTGATGCTTTCGGTGTGCACGGTGTTGGTGGATTTTTGGGCGCTGTTTTGACGGGTATCTTCTGCTTCTCATCCGTCAACTCGGCAGGCACCGATGGTTACTTTGCCTACCAAGTTCGCGACAGCCGCATTGCTGAACTGAAGGGATCAACCAAGTACGCTGATGTCGCCGCTATCGAAAAGGCAACACCTGCCCTTGAAGAAGCGAAAACCAAGGCGGCCGAAGCTTTTGATGCCGCGAAGACCGCTTTCTCTGATGAAAAAGTGGACAAGAAGAAAGAGGCTTTGAAGGGGCCGATGGAAGCAGCATACGGTGCCATGGCTGAGGCCGACGCGAAGTTGGCCGAAGCAGGCGAGCTCAAGGGATTGCTGGAAAAGAAGGAATCTTTGGCCAAGGATGACAAGGGTCCTTTCACCCAGCTTTTCATTCAGGTGTACGCTTCCTGCTTCGCCTTGGTCTACGCGCTGATTCTGAGCGCTGGACTCACCTTGGGGGTTCACGTCCTCACCGGCATGAACTTCACCACGGATCTGGAATCTGAAGAGGAAGGTCTGGATACCTCCGAGCACGGCGAAGTTGGTTTCGATATCGGGCCATCTTTGCTTACAGCAGCAGATCGTCCCGGACCGATGCCTCGCCCTGCCATTGCGCCTCCATCGGGTGGCAAGCGATTCAGCCTGTCGGTGGAAGGCGTCAACACAACGCTTCTCCATAAGGCATGGTCGGATCTTTGTCAGGAAGGCCCGGCTCCTGTTTCTGGCGAATTCAAAGCCATCTATCCCAATGTCAGCACTGTCACGGGGAACAAGTTCCGGTTTTCGAGCGGTGATCCTTCCGCGACACGCGATGCCATGACCAAGCTGCTCCAGCGTTCGCTGGGTGCTGGAATCAAGGTCAGCGTGGAAGCCTAAATTGGTAACCGGAGGGCCGGTCAGTACCCGGCCCTCCCCTTTCTCTTCCTCCACTACCCGATTTTGACTGGAAGGCACGAAACATGAAACTGATTGTTGCGATTATTCGACCGGAGCGTCTCGAGGCCGTACAGGTAGCTCTCAACAGCATTGACGTGTACCTGATGACGGTAACAGAAGTACGTGGGTGCGGCCGGCAGCGCGGTCACACGGAAGTTTACAGAGGATCCGAGATTCAGCCCCGTCTTCTGCCGAAGCTGAAAATCGAGATCGCCATCACCGATCCATTTGTTGAAGCCACTATCGAGGCGCTTGTGCACGGATCCAGAACCCCGGAAACCGGCAAGATTGGCGACGGCAAGATTTTTGTCCTGCCACTTGAAGATTGCATTCGCATCAGGACTGGCGAGCGTGGCGGCACAGCTATCGGGCCCTGATATTTATTAAGTACTGCTCGTTGCCCACGAGCAAGGGTCGGCCGTTCCAACTGGAACAGCCGACCCTTTGTCATTTCGCTATACAATCTGTCAGACGCCCATGCCACTTCTGGATCAATCACATGATTGCTTGCATTCTCTTCGCGGTTTGTGGCCAAACGACCACACTTCTGGACACGTATATTTCAACCAAAGACAGTTCCTTCAAGTGGAACCTTGATTCTGTCACAGACGTTCCACTGGTTGGCAAGGTGCACCACCTGAAACTTACGTCGCAAACGTGGCAGGGAATTGCCTGGCAACACGACTTGCTGCTCTTTGAACCAGCAGGAACTGCTGGCTCTGAAACGATCATGATGCTCAATACCGGTGGCAAGCCAAGTGGGGGTGGGCGCGCCTTGGGTATTGCCATTGCTGGCCGGCTGAGAGCGCCACTCGCTGTTCTATTTCAGATTCCCAATCAACCTCTCTACGGAAAAACCGAGGATGGGCTGATTGCTGAAACATTCGTCCGTTTTCTCGAAGGAGACGGTAAAGACGGCTCCCTGCCACTGCTGTTTCCCATGGCGAAATCGGTCATGCGAGGCATGGATGTACTGGAAGAATATACCGCCAAGGCTTGGCCCAAGCCCGCGAAAAAATATGTGCTGACAGGTGCCAGCAAGCGTGGCTGGACAACTTGGCTTACCAGTGCCGTTGATTCCCGTATCGTGGGTCTGGCTCCCATGGTTATCGACACCGTCAACATGCTGGTACAGTTCGATCATCAGGTCAAGTCATTCGGGGTTCCCAGCGAACAGATCAAGGACTACACCGAGCGCAAACTTGTTCCATTGCCCCCGGGCGCCAATGCCAAGAAGCTTTGGAGCAGCGTGGATCCATATCTTTATCGCGAACGCTACAAGCAGCCAAAGTTTATCGTCAATGGCGCCAATGATCCTTATTGGACTGTCGACGCGCTTAACCTTTACTGGAACGAATTGCCCAGCAGGAAGCACGTGCTGATCGTGCCCAATGCCGGACACAATCTTGACGAAAAGTCTGACGCGGCTCCCCAGAAGGTTGACAGGGCGCTAGCCAGCCTCGCGGCGTTTGGCCGCGCCACCATCAAGGGGACGTCTTTGCCGGATTTCCAGTGGACTTATACTGGCAAAGAAAAGAATGTCAGGCTGTCAATGACCGGTCCCGCCCAGCGCATGGAGCTTTGGACAGCCGAAGCGCCGACACGCGACTTCCGTCAAGCCAAGTGGAAGAGCGAGAGCCTTCCGTTGATGGAATCGTCTCCTGCCGCAGCTCAGGTGGAATTGAAGAGCCCGGAAAAGGGATATAAGGCGTTTTATGGCATGGGTGAATTCAAAGACGGCCCTGACACTTTTTGGTTGAGCACCCAAGTCAAGGTTCTGGGAACCGAGGCCGACTGAGTTGTTGCCGCAGGCAGGAAAAAAATAAAGGCTGGACGATGCTTCTTAGCACTGTCCAGCCTTTATTGATATCGGGGATGAAGTTCATTCACCCCCTACTATTTTGCTGCGGTCGAAGGGTCAGGATACCAGACCGTCGAGAACACGCTCGTAAGCTGTTTGTGGCTGCACACCAACCAACCGGTTGATTTCCGCGCCGTTATTGAAAACAAGCACGGCAGGGATGCCCGAGATTTTGAACTGAACAGCGATATCGGGGGTCACGTCCGTGTTCAGTTTTGCAACCTTGACTTTACCATGATACTTGGCGGCCAGTTTCTCAATGGTTGGCCCAAGGGCACGGCAGGGCCCGCACCAGGGAGCCCAGAAATCGACCAGTACTGGTACCGTGCTGGAAACCACTTCTTGGTTCCAGTTGTCGTTGGTCAATGTCAAAACACCTTCGGCCATGGTTACCATCTCCACCCGGAGGTTGCGTGTGTCGCAACCGTGAACTTTTTAGTATAGGAGGCTGATCCAGCATTCCACCACGAGTTGTTACTCGACTTCAGGAACTTCCTGACCGGTCAGCGGGCGTGGGCTGTCTGGACGTACTTCGCGGCCATCTTTGCCTTCGATACGCAGAACGTCGAATCGCGCCAGCAATGGCTTCAGATCCAGAATGGCGCTCGCGCAGGCACGAAGTTCTCCGCCAATCGACTGTTCGATGGTGGCTACTTCGACCCGGATGCCACGACGGCGCAGACTGATGCCCAAGTGAGCAAAGTCTGGATCGCCCGTGAGCAGAACCACGGTATCGGGTCGGATCTGGTTGACCAGATCGAGTGCATCTACAGCCATCAGCAAGTCGACGTCGGCCTTGTAATGGTTGTCGCCACTTGGAACGCCGTCCTTGGTAATAACCAGAAAACCATGGATGCGCAGCCAGTGGACGAAGCGCAGTTTACGGGCTCGCAGTTCCTGAAATTCCGGTACGAAAATAGGCGGCAAACCAACATAAACCACGATTTCGCCAACGGCTTCAGAACCATCACCCTCGTCGAGCAGGTATTCGCGGACCGCAATCCAGTCGATGCTCTTGTTGAGGCTTCGGGCCGCTGACAACAGGTGAGATTCATCAACCAGAGCAAGAATGCGTTGGTTTGATCGGGAATTGGTGGGAGTTTGTGACATGTGGCTAATTCCATGAATTCGGGCAAACAATACAAAAATTGACTATGGAGGGAGACAATACCAACGGTAATCCTTGAAAAGGTGCCGTTGGGTCAAGGACACCCAACATAACTCTTAAGATTATGAAGCCTGTGTGTAAAGGCAACCTAGTTCCCATGCCATTCTCGGTCATGGGGACCATCGTAGGCGGCGAGCACACGCTGAACCAAGGGGTGGCGCACAATATCCAGTTCGCCCAGTTCAACAATGGCCAAGTGGTTGATCCCATGAAGGCGCTCAACGGCATCCAGCAGGCCGCTGCGGGTGGAAGGTGGTAGATCCACTTGGGTCATGTCACCTGTAACGATGATCTTGGAGCTTTGTCCCATGCGCGTAAGGAACATTTTCATCTGAGCCACAGTCGTGTTTTGCCCTTCATCGAGAATAATCGCGGCCTGATTCAGTGTGCGTCCGCGCATGAAAGCCAGCGGGGCAATCTCGATGATGTCGTTCTCGATGTAGCGTTTGACCTGTTCGGGGTCCATCAGGTCATTCAACGCATCGAACAGGGGGCGCAGATAAGGGTTCACCTTCGCTGCGATATCGCCCGGGAGAAATCCTAGCCGTTCGCCTGCTTCCACAGCTGGCCGAACGAGCACGATTTTCTTCACTTGGGTTTGGCGCAGAAGGCTGACAGCCATTGCTACTGCCAACCACGTTTTCCCGGTACCGGCAGGCCCGTAGCAAATAACGATATCGTTTTCACGCAGGGCCTTGAGGTAGCGCGCCTGACCATCGGTCCGGGCGCGCACAGCCCTCAGGGCCATGGAAACCGATGGTTGTTGAGCTCCATGGTGGTGGTGCGGTGCTGGGTTGGAAGCGGGCTGAGCAGGCACAGGCTGTGGCTCGGGACGATCGGGGACCAGCGTCAGAATGCGCCCTTCGCCTCCCAAGGATCTCTCCATTATCACACGCACACCTTCCATGGTGAGCGATCCTACCTTGCGCAGTTCTGCGCGCAGGGCATTGAACACTTTTTCAGCTTGATCCACGGCTTCTTCGGAACCACGGATGAGAATCTGGTCGCCTCGACCGATCACCTGAACACCCAGAGTCTGCCTTACTTCCTTCAAAAACTGGTCGCGGCCGCCAAAAAGCAGCTGGGCTTCGTCTCGGCTATCAAGTGGAACGACTGTTTCCTTCATGGTCACGTTGTCCTCGCCGCAAACATTTCCACGGAAACAAACCAAATATAGGCGACCGGGCCAGCCAGCAGCAGGGCATCGACCAGATCGAGTATTCCGCCAAACCCTGGCAGCAGTGTGGAGGCATCCTTGGAACCCTGATCCCGCTTGATGAGCGATTCCACCAAGTCGCCAAGAACTCCCGCCAATCCCACGGTAACACCAAACATGGCGGCAACCCATGGGCCAGGCAGAGGTGTGCGCCCCGGTGTCAGGAATTCGTTGAGGACCACAGCCACGATCACGGCCAAAGCCAAACCTCCGGCAAACCCTTCCCAGGTTTTTCGGGGGCTCAGGAGGGGCGCCATCTGATTGCGTCCGGAATACTTTCCGACAAAATAAGCACCCACATCGCCCGCCTTGGTAACTGCAAGTGTCAGAATCAGGGCGGACAAACCGGGTTGGGAATGTTCTGTCCCGCCCAGCCAGCGGAGGTGAGCTAAAGAAGCTGGAAGAAGTCCCAAATAGGCGCCTCCCCATCCGAGCAGAGCGAGGTGAACCACATGGTGCCCTGGCCCTTTGTAAAACGCCATGCACAGAAGGAAGTGGCCTACCAAGACCGCCAGATAAACACCTAACAGGATCTGCCAACTCGCTGCCGCGCCATCCTTTGAACCAAATGCGCGCGTGGCCCAAACCGTGCACAGGAGAATGGCAACAGTAGCCGACATCCCTATTCGGGAAGGTCTGAAAGGTTCCGGTATCAGCGACGCCAATTCCCACGCCGACGTGCAGAAAACTCCGAGGGCCAGAACCAGTAGGAATGGGCAATACGGATAGAATTGGTGATCAATAATCAGGGTGCCTACAAAGGCTGCCAAGAGCAGGGCGCTGGTTGCCAGACGGGTTCTCATGCCACACCACCTGGCGCGGCAAGACCGCCAAAACGCCTCTCACGGCCTGCGTAATCACGCAACGCCATGTGCAAGGTGCCAATGTCAAACTCGGGCCACCGGCACGGTGTGACCCATATTTCCGCATACGATATCTGCCATAATAGGAAATTGCTCACCCGCATCTCGCCCGCTGTTCTAATCAGCAGGTCGGGATCGGGCATGCCCGCTGTCTCGAGGGCGCCAGACATCGCGGCCTCATCGATCGACCCTATCGAAAGTTCGCCACGGACCACTTGCGATGCCAGTCGCTTGCACGCATCGAGGATTTCCTGCCTGGCTCCATAATTAATGGCGAGGCACAGGCCCATGCCGCTGTTGTTGCGCGTCAGTTCCTCGTTGAAGCGGATCTCCTCGAGGACCGCTTCTCCCAGACCGTCGCGATGCCCAATCACATGAAAGCGGATATTTTCGCGGCTCAGCATCTCCCGTTCGGAAACCAGATATTCCTGCAGCAGGGCCAGAAGGAAATCGAGCTCTTCCCGCGGGCGCTTCCAGTTTTCGCTGGAAAGGCAATACAGCGTCAGCTGGCTGAGGCCCAGCCGGCAACATTCCTCGATAGTTGTCCGAACGCTCGTAACGCCATGGCTGTGGCCTTCCACACGACGCTGTCCCCGTTGCTGGGCCCAGCGGCCATTACCATCCATGATGATCGCGACATGGTTGGGCAACCGATGAGGGTCGAGACCCACACTTCGGGCATACTCTGCCCTTTCGGATTCCATCGGTTTGATCCGGTTCAAACATGCCCCTCCGACATCGTTCCCGTCATCAACAATTATCTCATTCTACCGACAGAGTCTGCGCGCGATCGGGGCCGACGGAAACATGGCGGATCGGAACACCAACCAGCTGTTCCACACGGCGCACGTAATTGCGCGCCTGCACAGGCAGTTCCATCCATTTTCGGCAGCCTGTTATGTCTTCTTCCCAGCCGGGAAGCGTTTCGTACACAGGCTCGCACCGTGCCAAGGTCACGGCATCGGCCGGGAACCAGTCGCGTTGCTCGCCACGGTCTAGATACGAGGTAGCCACTTTCAGTTGTGGCAATCCGCTCAATACGTCGAGCAGCATCAACGCAACAGTATCAGTGCCGTTGATCTGCGCGGTTGTTCGCGCTGCGACAGCGTCAAACCAGCCGCAGCGGCGAGGTCTGCCCGTTACGGTTCCATATTCCCGGCCAATCCGGCGAATGCGTTCGCCGATGCCGTCTGGGCCGTCGTTGAGTTCGGTGGGGAATGGACCGCCACCTACTCGGGTGGTGTAGGCCTTGATCACGCCGATGACCTGATCCAGCCAGCGGGCTGGAAAACCACTGCCGCTGGTTAACCCCGCCAAAGTGCTGTTGGAGCTGGTCACGAATGGGAAGCTGCCATGGTCGATGTCCAGAAGGCTTCCTTGCGCTGCTTCGAACAGCATACGCTTGCCTTGCTGGCGCGCCTTGTGCAGATATTCCACCGTATCCACAACCAGTGGACGCACATAGTCGCCATGGGCCCGGTATTCCGCCACCAGTTCGTCTACCGAGAATTGCCGAGCTTCTGGGCTCAGGGCTGCCAGCATGGAATTTTTGCGAGGCACTACTTCGCGCAAGCGGGCAACGAGGCGATCCACCTCAAGCAAATCGAGAATACGTACCGCCAAATGGCGCCCAACTTTGTCGGCATAACAAGGCCCGATACCCCGGCCTGTGGTACCAATACGGTCGCTTGAAGCGGCTTCGCGGAGTCGTTCTTCTTCTTGGTGATACGGGAAGATCACGTGGGCCCGGTCGCTTACCTTCAGGCGGTCGAGCACATTCAGGCCAGCTGCCTCGAGGCTGGCAACTTCCTCGGCCAGACGCGGAGGAAACACCACCACACCATTGCCAATAATGGCTGTCATTTCCCGGCGGACTAGGCCCGTGGGGAGAAGGGAAAGTTTGTAAGCCTTTCCATCAACCACAACGGTGTGGCCAGCATTGGCGCCGCCGTTAAACCGCACGACAATATCGTGCTGCCCGCCAAGCAGATCCACGATCTTGCCCTTGGCTTCATCACCCCATTGCAAACCGACGACGCAACTGTGCATATGACAACTCTGATCTCGCCGGTGGTAACAGATCCCGCCGTGCAAGAGATTGACCTACCTGCGGAGAGGGTTTTCGGCAAGCATGACCAGCATTCGTTGCTTGCCTCGTTTCAGGATGACACCATCTTAAACAGTACTTTCCATTAGGGCACACACTCAATGATCAAGGCTGAAATCATTTCTATTGGAAGTGAACTCACATCCGGCCGAAACCTCGATACCAACAGCGCTTGGCTCAGCAGGGAACTGGCTGAACATGGAATCGAAGTGGGTTGGCACACCACGATTGCCGACGATCGTGCCGCTAATCGGGACTGTTTTGCTCTGGCTACCCAGCGGGCAGGCTTGGTGATCAGCACGGGTGGGTTGGGGCCAACTCTCGATGACCTCACCCGCGAAGTCCTCGCAGAACTAGCTGGCGTGTCGCTGGAGTACCACGAGCCCTCGTGGCAGCATATTGAAGGCATTTTCAAAAACCGAGGCCGCCAAATTCCCGAACGCAACCGTGTTCAGGCTATGTTTCCCCAAGGCTCGGAAGTGCTTTTCAATGCCCGTGGCACCGCGCCCGGAATCTGGATGCGCGTGGGCAGCGCCATTGTCGCGGCTCTACCCGGTCCGCCCCGTGAAATGGTGGGAATGTTCAAGGATGAAGTAGCACCTCGGCTGGCAACTTCCGGTCTGGCGCGTGGGGTTCTCGTGCAGCGTCGTATCCACACCTTTGGCGAAGGTGAATCGGCCATCGAGGCTAAAATTCCCGACCTTACTCGCCGGGATCACGTTCCTGAGGTGGGTATTACCGCCAGCGACGCCACCATCACATTGCGCATTTTCGGCAAAGGGCCCGACCGCGCCGCAGCACTCGCGCAAATTGCGCCCATTGAGGAGGTCATTCGCGAACGTCTAGGAAACCTGATCTATGCCGCCGACGACGAGGAATTGGAGCAGGCGACTGCTGATGTCCTTGAACGCTCCCACTTGACATTGGCCATTGCCGAGGGAGTGACCGGTGGGCAGGTGGGAGCCATGCTTGATCGAGCCCATTGGCAACGGCGGTCTTTTTTGGGGGGAATCATTGCTCACGGCCAGCCCGGGGAAGTGTTGGCCGGATTGCCCGAAACCACTCGCATGGCGCACGGGTCACGCTCATCCGCGGCAGCCATCGCCATGGCGCATGGTGTACGTCTTCTCATGGGAGCGGACCTTGGATTGGCCACGACGGGCATTGCCCGTGCCGAAGAAGCTGGACCCGGGCAAGAACCCGGACAGGTATGGATTGCCCTGGCCTGGGATGGAGGCGAAGCGGTTTTTGAACACCACTGGTTTGCCTCACCCGGTGAAGTTCGTTCGCGCACCGCCAAAAAAGCCATCAATCAGCTTCGGCTGCACCTTCTGGAACATTTGACATGACGTTCAACCACAACCATACCGATACCCACCACCACAGCTTGGCGCGTTTGGCTGGAAATCTCATCATCCTCATCGCTGTGGGGCTGGTCGCCGGGCGTATGGCTCTTGTGACACGCCTGTACGAGCCCGCAACATTTCGCAAAGCAGCCGACCCAGGATTTACCCCTGCTTGGCCCGCCGCGCGTCCGGATGCCACCCCGTTTATCAGCTCCAACGACCGCAGCCGCTGGGCCACTGTGCGTTCGCTTGTGGAAAATGGCACATTTGTTGTGGCCCGTCGAGATCTCGACCTTGTTCGCGCAACAGCACTGCTGCCACTATTTCAAACCACTTGGCCCGGCGCGCTGGCATCGTCCGGAGCGGCCCATCGTTTGCGTCTGGCAGCCGACCGAGGCTTCCTTTTCGAGGAGGAAGGGTGGCGAACGGTTGATCGCGTATTAGATCCTAAAACACTGGAATACTATTCGAGCAAACCACCCCTGCTGCCCACACTTGTGGCGGGCCTTGCCAAGCCGCTTCATCTGCTGTTCGGCTGGAAGCCTTCGACTCATCCTTTTGAAATCACGCGCTTTGTTTTGTTGCTGATCAACCTGCTGCCATGGTGGCTTTACTTAGCCGTCTTTCGCGATCTGCTCGAGCGCCTTCCAGGCACCGATGCTTCCCGGCTGATACTTCTATCCATGGCTGGTCTTGGCACTCTGGTCCAGCCATATTTGATAGTTTTCAATAATCATACCCCGGGCACTTTTGCCGTGCTCTTTGCCACCGCAGGCATGGCTAGGATCTGGCTCGCGCAGCCACACCATCCTGCGGGTTGGATTTGGCATCTGGTTACGGGCTTGTGCGCCGGGTTTGCCGTCACCTGTGAACTTCCTGCACTGTCCTTTGCTGCCCTGATAGGTCTTGCATTGGTGATTCGGTCTCCACGCGGCGCGCTAACAGGCTATTTGCTTGGTCTTGCTGCGCCACTTGTGGCCCTTGTGGCCCTGAATGTCATTAGTTTGGGACAAATCAAACCCGCATATGCGGAATTTGGTGGCCCATGGTACGAATACGAAGGCAGCAGCTGGTACGACCCGGGGCATCTCAAGCGAGGCATCGACTGGGCGCGACGTAATCTTGGCGAATCTTTGGGTTCCTACGCATGGCACCTAATCATTGGCCACCACGGACTTTTTTCACTCACGCCGTTCTTTCTGCTGGCACTTCCCGGAGCTTGGCTGGGCCTACGCCATCGCCAGCAGGGCTCTGGCCAGGGTTTGCAGGCTTTGCTGGGTGCCATGGCAATGATGCTTACTATCATTCTGTTGGCATTTTATCTGTATAAAAGCGATAATTATGGGGGCAATTGCTGTAGCGCCCGCTGGTTGCAGTGGCTCACACCGCTATTACTTCTGGCTGCCACGCCTGCCGTCACATCACTGATGGGATCGCGCTCCGGCCGCTGGTGCATCATGCTACTTGTGGCGATATCGGTCGTATCAGCATCGGCAGCGTCTGGAAATCCGTGGCGCAGGCCTTGGCTTTACGATCTCATGAAATGGTGCGGTTGGCCCGGATACGAATGATCCTGCCGTGCCGGAGTTTTTTCCCATGAGCGAATATCCCACAACGGGCCGGTTGCCACATCCCAGCCTGCCTTGGGCTCTGTTCTGGATTGCCGGTTACATCGGTTTCACGCAGATTCCCGCAGCCATGCTCGCGGTGGTTTGGGTTGTCGCACTCATGCTGCTGGTTCCACCCAGCGCGTCAGAGCTGCAAGCGAGTGAATCCAATCCCCTGATTTTACCAGGTATGTCATCGGGTCTTGCCATGGGGCTTGCCTTGGCCCAACTGCTTTCGTGGGTTTATAGCATCATTCTGTTACGGGTTCTTGTAGGTAGGAACTGGATCCGTGAAATAGACCTTGATCGCATTCCTCGCCTTGCCGATACCATTGCCGCCTGCGCTCTTGTGCCAGGCATGCTCCTTGTGGGCAACAGCCTGCTGGCACTTCTGCCCGCAAATCCCAAGCCGGGTGATGCCATGCTCGGGAAAGAGACTTTAGCTCAATTTGAATCTCTTATCCGTGCTTGGCCGTGGTGGATGGCTGTGCTCATTGTTGCTGTTGGGCCTGCCCTAGGTGAAGAACTCTTTTGCCGGGGATTTCTGGGCCGGGGGCTGGTGGCTCGTTACGGCACCGTTGCTGGAATTGGCCTCACCAGCATACTGTTCGGCGTGATGCACATCATTCCCGCGCAAGCCATGTATGCCGGGCTATTGGGCATATTATTGCACGGCCTTGCGTTGTCGGGCCGTAGCCTGTGGCTGGCAATGCTAGCGCATTTTCTCAACAACGCCCTCAGCGTGATGGCCGCCTGCGACGACAGCCCGCTGAAACCGATGCTGGCTGCGGCACAGCAATACATTGAGGGGCAGCCCGGTCTTTTTCTGGCTGTAGGCGTTGTCATGTGTGCAGGCGTGATGCGGCACTTGCAAAAAGATCGTGGTCGGTGATTCCCGCCTGCCTTTGGTCGGTTAAACTAATAATTACAATCGAGATTTTTGCCAGGCGGAGCCCATGTCATGCTGTTTTTCTGTGCCATGCTCATGGTTCCCTGTGCCACCGACGGGGCTTCCATTTACCGCACGCAGTGTCAGTCGTGCCATGGGGCCATGGGGGAGGGAACCAAGCGGTACAAAAAATCGCTTTCAGGCGACCTTGCTGTGCCTCAGTTGGCCCGTCTGATCCGCGAAACCATGCCAGAAGGCAAACCGAACACCCTTTCAGAAACTGATGCGAAAGCAGTCGCTGCTTTCGTTCATGGAACTTTTTATTCAACAGCCGCCCGCGAACGCAATCAGCCCCCTCGCATTGAATTGGCACGTCTCACCGTGCCGCAATACCGCCAGTCACTTGCCGACCTGCTTGGTTCGTTCCGCTTCGGACCCAAACAGGAACCTGCCGAAGGTCTGAAGGGCGAGTATTTCAAAAACCGTGGTTTCGGAAATGGCGACCGTGTGCTCGAACGTGTCGATGCGGGTGTTAACCTGCCGCTAGGTGTGGAGAGCCCTGTGCCGGGTAAAATTGAACCACACGAATTTTCCATGCGCTGGACGGGTTCAGTGGTGGCCCCGGAAACAGGTGATTACGAATTTATTATCCGAACGGAGCATGCCACGCGCCTGTGGGTCAACGATGTGCAGACCCCAATCATCGATGCCTGGGTAAAATCTGGCTCCGACACGGAATACAAGGGAAGTGTGAGGCTTTTGGCGGGAAGGGCCCATGCGCTGCGCCTCGAATACTCCAAGGCCAAACAGGGCGTGAACGATTCCAAAAAGACCGACAAACCGTCTCCCCCTGTTCGCTCATCCATTGCCTTGCTCTGGCGCCGCCCCGACATGCCGCCCCGATTGGTTCCACCCCACGTACTTAGGTTTTCTAGCGCGGCTTCGGTCTTCGTATCTTCCGTGGCTTTTCCTCCCGATGACGGCAGTCTTGGATGGGAACGCGGATCGGCAATTTCAAAAGCATGGGACCAAGCGGCAACGGATGGTGCGCTTGAAGCCACAGCCGCAATCATGAACAAGATCGATGAATTCTCCAAATCGAAACCAGCCGATGCCAACCGTTCCGACAAACTCAAGGCATTTTGTAGCCTGCTTGCAACACGGGCGTTCCGCAGACCCATAAGCCCGGAGATTCAGGCGCTCTACATCGATAGAAATTTTGCCAGATCGCCCGACCCGGAAACCGGCACACGCCGAGCCGTGCTTGCCATTCTGAAATCTCCTCGGTTCCTCTATCCGGAACTCGAGGGACAAACCGATAACCATGCCATCGCGGCCCATTTGGCACTCACCCTGTGGGATGGCCTGCCCGATCAAGCACTTAATGATCTGGCCGCCGCGGGCAAACTCAAACAACCCGATATTCTCGAGCGAGAAACGCGCCGGATGATTGCAGACGCTAGGGCCCGTACCAAAATGGCCCGATTCTTCCAGCACTGGTTGCGAACCGACCATGCCAGCGACCTAGGCAAAGACGCCACTCGATTCCCCGGTTTTACCCGCGATCACCTAGCTTCGCTGCGTGAATCGTTGGAATGGCAGCTCGACCGGTTTTGGTCTTCCGAATCCACCGATTATCGTTCCCTTTTCGAAGGCCACAATGTGCCTCTCGATGGTAAACTAGCAACCTTTTACGGCGCCACCCGGCCTGTCGATGCTCCCTTGGCCGACCTCCCACTTCCCAACCAAAGCCGCGCCGGCGTATTAACCCATCCCTATGTTCTTGCAGTGCATGCTTACGGATCGGAAACATCGCCCATTCACCGGGGCGTGTTCATGGCGCGTAACTTGTTGGGCGTGGGGCTCAAACCGCCACCCGAGGCTGTCGCTCCTCTTGCGCCAGACTTGCACCCTTCGCTCACCACACGCCAACGCGTGTCTCTACAAACAAAACCAGCTGCCTGCATCTCGTGTCATAGCCTTATCAACCCCCTAGGATTCACTCTTGAAGGGTTCGATGCGATTGGCAGGGTAAGAACTCTCGACAACGGCAAGCAGGTGGATACCTCAGGCGCCTACCTCGACCGGACTGGTATCAATCACAGTTTTAAAGATCCATTGCAACTAGCAAAATTCCTGCGTGAAAGTCCCGAGGCGCACGATGCCTTCGCGGAACAGGTGTTTCACCATCTGGCTGGCCAACCGGTACGTGCTTACGGCGCCGACCGTCCCAAAGCCCTGCGGGAACGATTCGCAGCAGATGATTACAGCGTGAAAAAACTATGTGCAGCCATTGCCCTGGCTACGCTCACTACTGAAGCGCCGCGCGTGGCGGGCTCGGCTCCGGCGCCATCAAGGCCTGCCAGGTAGTTTGTTTTCTTGGGCGTAGGCGTCCCATTTTTTGAGGGCTTCCAGTCGCTTGTCCTCGGCAAGGAAACCCATGTTGTAGGTTGAACCTACCTGAAAAGCCTGCCCTGCCGTGGCAAAACCGAAACCGTAATCCTTGTGAGATTGACCAGTTAGGTGCACTAGAATGGCCAGGGCGACATCCCGGACCTGAACAGTACCCATTTCCCTTGGCCGCACTTGGAAATTGTTCATATGCGCTGAATCTGATAAAAGAGGTGCAATATCGGGTATATTCTCCCGTGTACCCAGCCTGCCAATCAGGCTGCACGCCACACCGCGGCCATGCGGTTGCAATCGACCACTTTTAAGCAAGTCGCGTGCCAGCAACACTCCTTCTTTCAATTCCAGATTTTGGCACAGGTACAGGCTCTGCATCTGAGCTTGAATATCAACCTGAGAGCGCATCCAACTAGTCACCAAGGTTCGCAATCCCTCATGCACTACCGCGCCGTTCTTACCGCTTAGGGCGCCCTGAATGTTCTGCCCGTATAAAAGGCTGGTGACCAACTGTAACCGGTCAGACTGGACCCGCGCCTTCGGATGCTGCGCCGCAAACATGACCGCAGCTACGTCGTTGACCGTATACGGATTAACCATGGGCGAATTGGCTCTGATTATCCTTGGCGAATTTAATTGCAGTGACTGGACTTTGGCGAAAATGGTGATGGCCGCTCGGTCCGGGTTTAATTCTACCTCTTCGATAAAACCGGGATCCGAGGCCCAAATATCTGCATAAAATTTACGTGTTTCCGGACGCTCTTTCGGTAGCAACGTGCAAAAGCGATCCCACCCCGGCAGAGTGCCCGTCCCCTTCTGGAATTTGCCAAGCTTGTTTTGATGATCTGCTTCCCGCAGACCCTGAACCAAATTACGGCAGCGCCGGCGAATCTCGGGATCCGCATGGTTCAAACCAAATTCAATGGACGATAGAGCCGGAAGGCCCAATCGCGATAACTCCGACTCGGCCAATTCGCGCGTGGCAAAATCATCGGAGCCCAACCGCTGCACCCATGTTTCAGGCGTGGATTCGGTATCGGCCAAGAAGACCAGCAGCAGCCATCCCGCTAGGATCATGTCACACCGCCCATCCTTCTGTTACCACACTATTTAGTTTAAGGTGGCTGTCTGCATGTCGCAACTCACCGCCGGGAATCTATTGCCATGAATACCCAATACCTCTTCCGCGCCCGTCGCCAAAGGCTGCTCACCGCTATCGGTTCTGATGCCACTCTCTGGTTCGCCCATCCCGATACCTTGCGTTACCTAGCCGGTTTTCACGTTGATCCTTTTTCACTTGGCCACGGCTTTGGCGGGGTTCTGGCTCTGAAAACCGACGGCAGCACGACTCTCTGGTACGACGATCGGCTTCCCGATTCGGTCGGAGCGGCCTGCGTGGATCAGGCAATCATCGTTCCGTGGTACGACGGCATCACGCCTGCGCGGGGCCTTCGTTCGCAAGCCGTGTTGAATCACCTACCCAACGAGTGGCCGGGCTGCTTCCACGACTTTCCCGGCCGGTCCGACAGTCTCTTCAATTGCGTCGAAATCCTAGCCAACCTGAGGCGCTGCAAAGACGAACATGAAATTGCCGTGCTGGAACAGTGCTGCCGGGCTGGAGAAGTCGGCCATGCATGGGCCCGCGCCCACCTAGAGCCGGGAATGACTGAGCTGCAGCTGTATGCGGGCATCAATCGCGCTTGCACACTGGCGGCTGGCCATGCCGTGATTGTGTATGGAGATTTTGCGGTGTCGCCCGGCCCTTCACGCAAGGGCGGCCCAGCCACAGACAGGGTCATTCGCCCGGGTGATCTGGTCATTGTTGATTTTTCCGTTGTTATCGGTGGGTACCGCAGCGATTTCACCACCACTCTGTGTGCTGGTGTGCCCACCAAAGCACAAAAACATCTGCACGCCACGGCAATGGAAGGCATGCGTCGGGGCGAAGCCAAGTTGTTTCTAGGTGTTTCAGCCCACGACGTGCATGCTGCTGTATTTTCAGCATTTGCAGATGCTGGAATGCCGGAAGCGTTTCCCCATCATGCGGGACATGGAATAGGGCTGTCGCATCCGGAGGCGCCGTTTTTCGTGCCCGGTTCCACGGAAATATTGGTGGAAGGCGACGTGGTGACGCTCGAGCCGGGAGCCTATGTGGCGGGAGTGGGTGGCTTACGTATCGAGCACAATTATCTGATCACAGCCAATGGCCCCAGGGTGCTGAGCGGGCACGACCTGGGGCTGTGAAGCCGGGCGTCAGTCCAACTTTTCCATGGTGATGGCGCGGAAGTGGATCTCGTGGCCTTCGCTTTGGAAGCCTACGGGGCCTTCTTTCAGGGGTGATGAGCCTGAAGCCACGCGCTCGTTATTCACAAACACGACCACACCGCCGTTCTTGTCGCATTCGATACGGGTGGTGTTCCACTCGCCGAACGGTTTGCGCACCTTTTCAAGGGCTTTCACGTCAAAAACGTTGTCTGTAACTTTGACTCCCATGGGGAAAATCTTGCCATGGTCCTTGTACCTGCCCTGTGGTTCCAGGCTTACTGGCCAAATCTTGTTGAGTGGTTTCTGCATGTGGATAAGGGCGCCCGAATTGCTATCGGGGGTGCTACCCACGGGATAGCGCCAATCGAACTGGAACTTGTAGTTCGAGTAGCTGGCTTCGGTACCAAGGTAAGAGAGAAGTTTCCCTTTGTTGACGATGATGCCGTCGGTCACAACCCAGTTTTCCAAGGGTTTGATGGAAACTTTTGACTTGGGATCGGCGAAGATGGTCCAGCCATCGAGGTTCTTGCCGTTGAAAATCGGCTCGGGTTTGGCGGCGCGGCTAAATCCGGCGAGGCCGACAAAGACAAGGGCGAGCGCGGCGAGGCGCAGCATGGTGAAAACTCCGGTGATAAGGGTTGTGAGGCTTGTGGAGCCTTATCGTAAAGCCTGATGGATCCATACTCAACAACCAGCGAGCGTGAATTGACGAAAGCCAGTCATTCCCCTAGCATCGAGTATTGCAGGAGAGGTGACAGAGCGGCCGATTGTGCAGCACTGGAAATGCTGTGTGGGGGAAACTTCACCGGGGGTTCGAATCCCCCCCTCTCCGTTTATTTTCAATCACTGCCTTAAACCCTTATACAGCAAGAACTTAAAACCATAAGATTTGCCTTATATGGCAACTGGGCCAATCGTGGGCCAATCAGACCCTTTTCTAGCCACTCACACTCTCCACAAAGACAGGCTTTCGAGGCTCGGTGCCAGTAACTCACTGGCTTACATAACCAACCTCGACCAGCCCCCAACATCAGCCGTTCCCCGGGATCTGTTCAGACCTGGGCAACAACCGAATGGACGACATGAGCTTCTTCGCATCAGCGCTATTCAAATGGTAATAGTGCATCACCATGGCGCTGTTGCGGTGCCCCAGCCACTGCTGC